>NZ_JAPEIE010000029.1:0-262 GCF_028823805.1 Halocynthiibacter sp. C4
TGTCAATTTGAAAACTTACTTAGCAGCCTTGCGGGAGGCGTTCAATCGCTTTGTCCGCGCCGGCCGATCGCCGCCAGGCCTGAAGCGAAAGGTCCAGGCTTTCAGACAGCAAGAAGCGGAGGCATTGTCACATCATCGGCAGCCGGCCGGATAGGCATCATCTTGGCACCATCCGCGGCGGCCTATTTCGCTGCGCGTTCCCGCAACCGGTAGAACTGGATGGCGGTGCGGGCGGTCTCCGGCTTCAGCTTGTTGAAGGGGA
>NZ_JAPEIE010000030.1:0-261 GCF_028823805.1 Halocynthiibacter sp. C4
GAGACGGCGGCTGCGGCAAATATCGGCGGCATGGAATTCTTCTTCGGCATCCCCGGTACGATCGGCGGTGCACTGCGCATGAATGCCGGCGCCAATGGCGGCGAGACCAAGGATGTGTTGGTGGAGGCGACCGGCGTCAGTCGCGACGGCACCAGGCACACGTTCGGCAATGCCGAGATGAAGTTCGTCTATCGCAACAGCGGCGTCGATGCGTCCGTTATCTTCACCTCGGCGCGCTTCCGCGGCCGGATCACCGATGCG
>NZ_JAPEIE010000031.1:0-259 GCF_028823805.1 Halocynthiibacter sp. C4
CTGATCGAAGGTCACGAAGCCGCGCTTCTTGGCCTGCTTGATCATCTTCTTCACCGCGGCATCCGACAGGTCGAGCAACGGCGACGGCGCGTCAGCGGAATCCTTCTCAGGGGCATCCGCTGCCTTGTCGTCTTTTTCCTTGTCCTTAACCTGCAGCGTCTTTGCCTTGGTGGCCATTCACTAAGCTCCCGAAACGCGGTCATGCAAAATGGCGCCAAGCGCACACATCGGCATGATATCTAGATTTACTCTCTCGACG
>NZ_JAPEIE010000032.1:0-257 GCF_028823805.1 Halocynthiibacter sp. C4
TACAACTGTCTCTGGAATACTGGATCGCCCGGTCAAGCCGGGCGATGACAGTGTTGCCTGCTGAGTTGGCGTTCGCCCGTCAGGTCACGCAGCGGCCGGGCTGCAGCAGCTTGGCCACTTCGGTCAGGACGCTGACCACCGGCTCGCAGGCGACCTTGCGGGTATCGCCGGGCCGGGCCCGGGCAGGCGCTGCGGAGTGATTGCGGGCCTCTTCCCGCGCCATGGGGACGCGGACCAGCACCGACGTGTCCGGCAAC
>NZ_JAPEIE010000033.1:0-254 GCF_028823805.1 Halocynthiibacter sp. C4
GCCTGCAAAATCGAACTGCGCATATGCATGTGCCGCCCGATCAGGATGTTCTCGATCACGGTCATGCCGGGAAAGATGTGCGTTCCCTGAAACGTCCGCGCCAATCCGGATCGCGCGATTTGATGGACGCTTCGGCCGACCATCTGCTCACCATCGAACACGATGCGGCCCTGCTGCGGTCGATAGAAGCCGCTCATACAGTTCATCAGCGAGGTTTTGCCGGCGCCGTTGGGGCCGATAACCGCAATGAGCTC
>NZ_JAPEIE010000034.1:0-251 GCF_028823805.1 Halocynthiibacter sp. C4
TTCGACAGCGGCCCGAGCAGGTTGAAGATGGTGCGGGTGGCGAGCTCGACCCGGGTCGGGCCGACATTCTTCATCGCCGGATGATGCGAGGGCGCGAACATGAAGCCGATGCCGGCTTCCGCGACGCAGCGTCCGACCTGGGCCGGCGTCAGGTCGAGCTTGACCCCGAGCGAGGCCAGCACGTCGGCGGCGCCCGAGCGTGACGACAGCGCGCGGTTGCCGTGCTTGGCGACGGGCACGCCGGCGCCGGC
>NZ_JAPEIE010000003.1:0-219755 GCF_028823805.1 Halocynthiibacter sp. C4
TTACTGGCTGGGAGCCGCAACCCCTTTTTCTAAATTCGGCGAAGTTTTTTGCATTTTTATTGAAAACAAAGCAAAAACAATAACTTAACCAATCAACTTTCTTTCCGTTTTCTTTCGCCTCGGCCTTAAAGCCATCCCCAAACCTATAAAAGTTGCGGGAATTTGCGAGTCAGTGCGATTCATCCCCGTGAATCGCCGCGAGACTCAGAATCTGCGCGTGAATCACCTCGAATCCGGTACCCTGAATGTGATCGCTGTATGGGGGCTATATATAGAGAGTACTCTTCATTCGCCTAAGCGACGGAATTCACCATAGGCGCCGCCATAGAACAAAAGCGGCTTTCCCGCTGCGCGCGAAACTCTCTTTATACGTCCAACGATTATCGTATGGTCTCCGCCCGCATAGGACTCATGCAAAGTGCATTCGAACCTGGATAGGCAGTCACGAAGGAGCGGGACACCATTTTCGTTTGTGTCGAAAGCCAAACCATCAAACGATTCCGCTGACTGTGCAAACCGTCTCGCGAGATGCCCCTGGTCTGACGACAAGACATGTATCGCAAACGACTTTGCCGCGAGGAAAGAATTCGCCCGAAATGAATCCTTTGCAAGCGACCAAAGAGCGAGAGGTGGGTCGAGCGAAACGGAACTGAAGCTATTAACTGTGATTCCTATTGGTCCAGTATCGGAACGCGCGGTCACAACAGTGATGCCTGTTGCGAATTGCCCGAAGGCTGCGCGAAGCTTCAGATCGGAGTCGTCATCTGGAACAAAGCTATCTGACATCAAGAACCAGTTGTCGAAAGTGTTGGTACGTCGTAGCAGGTCATGTTCTTTACTGGCTCCACCTCAATGATGCACGGCAACGGGTCGATCCGTTTCGGCTAAATGCTTTAATCAAAACATTAGGCGAACGCGAAAGACATATACAAGTCATAGTGCGCCGAACTGCTATGTTGAGTTTACAGGCAATAAAGCCTATGTGGCTGATAACGAACGAGTGGAAGAGAATTATGCCGAACAACGTATATCAGAACGACTTGCCCGATGGGCTCGACCTAGGCCCGGTTGTCGCAATCGACTGTGAAACAATGGGGCTCCTCCCGCAACGGGATCGGCTATGCGTTGTTCAGTTGTCTTCCGGTGACGGCAACGCGCATTTGGTTCAGATCGCAAAAGGACAAACCGAAGCACCAAACCTTTGCAAACTCCTGACGGATCCAGAGGTCCTAAAACTTTTCCACTTTGGCCGCTTCGATATCGCAGCGATGTACAATGCATTCGGTGCGCTTACGGCGCCTGTCTATTGCACCAAGATCGCAAGCAAACTCGTGCGCACATATACAGACCGACACGGCCTTAAGAACCTGCTTCAAGAAATGCTGTCGGTTGATATCTCTAAGCAGCAGCAATCAAGTGACTGGGGCGCGGAGAATTTGACCAAGGCTCAAGTTGAATATGCGGCATCAGACGTGCTGTATCTCCACAAACTACGCGAGAAGCTGAACGCAAATCTTGAGCGCGAAGGTCGGATGGAGCTTGCTCAGTCCTGCTTTGACTTCCTACCTCAGCGAGCTTTGCTCGATCTTGAGGGTTGGCCAGACGTAGATATTTTTTCGCACTAGTATAAGTGCGGGATGTAGCTATCTATTGAGGTAAGCGGACGGCAAGTCTGGGCGCGTGCGTAGTATGGACAAACATCAATGGCTCTAAACGACAACACATACTCCCGCTTCGTTGCGGTTGCGAAAGTTGCCCTGCCATTGTTTGCGCTCGGTGTGCTTTCGACTGTCTTCCTCGTTGCCAAACCTATCGACCCAAGCAAAGCCATTCCTTATGCCGAAGTGGATGTAGAAGAACTCGCCCGCGAAAAAGGCATGACATCACCGGAATACGCGGGCATCACGCGTGATGGTGCGGCGATCATTGTTACCGCAGATACCGCGAAACCGGATCAAGCAAGAGGCAACAAACTTGTTCACACAGAACAACTTTACGCCACCATTGACCTGAAAGACGGCGATCAAGTTAACATTGAAAGCCCCATTGGCGTTTTGAACAGCGTCAAAGAGAAAGCAAATCTAACTGGCGGCGTCATTCTACGAAACTCACAGGGATACACCGTTCGATCTCAGATGATGGACGCCTCCTTAACGGATGCCACCGTCGAAACACAAACCCCAGTAACCGCCGACGGGCCACTTGGGAATCTGAGTGCAGGGAAAATGAAGCTCTCTTTTGTTAAGGAAAAGTATCTTCTGGTTTTCCAAAATGATGTGAAGGTGATATACGACCCTAAAGGTTAATGCTTAGGTGACATGAATGCGCGCAATTTTCGCGATTTTGCTTTTCTTTTCGGGTATTGGCCCGGCATTTGCCCAAGGTACATCTGTTCTTTTCGGAAGCTCTGAACACGATGCCTCGCTCCCTGTCGAAGTCGTTGCCGATCTGCTTGAGGTCGATCAAACAACCGGCGATGCAACGTTCACCGGAAATGTTGTTGTTGGTCAGGGCGAGATGCGACTTTCCGCGGAAAAAGTGATTGTTGAGTACAAAACCGAAGAAGAGCAGCAAGCAAGTGACTCCAGCGGTAAAATCAACCGGCTGATCGCGTCTGAGAACGTTCTTCTCGTCAATGGACCCGAAGCCGCAGAAGCCGATTTTGCAGAGTACACCATCGATAGCGCCGAGGTTATCATGATCGGAAACGTCATCGTCACTCAAGGTGAGAACGCAACCTCTGGCAACCGAATGGTCGTTGACCTCAATACTGGTCGCGCACAGATGTCCGGGCGTGTGAAGACGATCCTTCAGCCGGATAACTGATTGATGAACAGCGACCCAAACCTCAACTTCAAGGCCAAACCCGCAGCAGGCTCAACTGGGCTATCCGTGCGGAATTTGCGCAAGAGCTATCGGCGCAAAACAGTGATCCGTGATGTTTCGATGGAGCTCGATCGCGGTGAAGTTGTTGCGCTGCTTGGGCCAAATGGCTCCGGAAAAACGACATGCTTCTACTCCATCGCTGGCTTGGTTGCTGCTGAAGGTGGCGAAGTTTTGGTAGATGGGCGAGACGTCACGCTCTTACCTATGTATCGGCGCGCCAAACTTGGTATCGGATATCTCCCTCAAGAAAACTCGATCTTTCGCGGGCTAACCGTCGAAGAAAACATCATGTCGATTCTGGAGATTTCAGAGCGAAACTCGCACAAACGGCGCGAGCGGCTTGAAGAGCTGTTGAACGAGTTTTCGATTGGCCACCTTCGCCGTGCATCGGCTTTGTCTCTTTCCGGTGGCGAGCGGCGACGGGCCGAAATCGCACGTTGCCTCGCGTCCTCTCCGGAGTTTCTCCTGTTGGACGAACCATTTGCTGGCGTCGATCCAATCGCTGTTGGCGATATCCGCTCACTCGTTGCTCAGTTAAAGACCCGAAATATCGGCGTGCTTATTACCGACCACAACGTTCGTGAAACTCTAGAGATCGTGGATCGAGCCTATATCCTTCACGATGGCAAAGTGCTGATGAGCGGAACGGCCGATGAAGTGGTACAGGATGAAAACGTGCGGCGCGTTTATCTTGGCGATGATTTTCGCGTCTTCTAACCCCTCGTTCAAGCGGCCATAACACAGCTTCTTCACATGGGCCCTATTGACAGTTGCCTCAATAAAGCGCCCAATACTATGGATGCACAAAGATTCCCATATCGTCTTGGGGTCGGCACATTTTGATCGCCGAACTTTAGGCGCCGCCAGCGATGACAAAGGCGCGCCGTGCATCACAACACCACCTTTAATCCGAACGCGCAGTACCTAGATATTTTAGTGCGCGATCATTTTCGAACCTAGGAGGTTGAATGCAGTACCAAATCAGCGGCAAACAGATCGATATCGGCGAAGCACTACAGTCGCAGGTAAAAACCGAGCTTGGTTCAATTGTCGATAAATACGCCGAACGGCCAACAGATGCCCAAGTCGTTTTTTCACGAAATGCACATGAATATGTGTGCGAAGCAACGGTACATCTTTCAACAGGATTGACAGTTACAGCCAAAGCCCACGCAACAGAAATTTATGCTGCTCTGGATGGTTGTGGCGACAAATTGGAGAAACAATTACGCCGTTATAAACGCCGTTTGAAGGATCACCATCGCGAAAGAACACAGCCTGTTGAACTTTCGGGTGCTTCCTCGTATATCCTCGCCGGATCAGAAGGATCAGAGGATTCGGAACCAGATAGCCTGCAACCAATCATCATTGCAGAGATGGAAACAAAAATCGCATCTCTGTCAGTTGGTGAAGCCGTAATGCAAATGGAGCTTTCGGGAAATCCTGTACTGGTCTTTCGCAATGAAGGAAACAGTGGCGTAAACGTGGTATACCGTCGAGAAGACGGAAATATTGGCTGGATCGATCCGGCCGCAACAACATAGGGACCACCCCGCGCACAACGAGCAGAAGTGACACTAAATGGATCTGTCGAGCATTCTAAAGCCCGAAGCCGTAAAGGTTATTGCCAATGTGACGAGCAAAAAACGCCTCTTCCAGGATCTGGGAGAGGTTGCCTGCGCTGGCTATGGTCTATCTGCAAATGACGCGGTTGATGCGCTCCAAGAACGCGAAAGCCTCGGCCCGACTGGCGTTGGGCACGGGGTTGCGCTTCCGCATGCACGCCTTGATGGAATCGACACTGTTGTTGGTGCGTTTCTCAAGATTGAGCGCCCGCTCGATTTTGAATCTGTTGATCGCCAACCCGTCGATCTGGTCTTTGCTCTCTTCGCGCCTGTTGATTCGGGTGTGGAGCATTTGAAAGCGCTGGCGCTTGTCTCACGGACGATGCGAAATGCAGAAGTTTGCGAGAAACTTCGCGCGAACTCTGACCCGGCGACACTTCACGCGATTCTCACCGAACAGATTCCTGCCCGCGCAGCCTAGTTGCTGGCTTTCCAAGGTCCAAATCCGAATGCCATATAATCGCGCTGATACGCTGCGCGTACGGCTCGTTCTATGTCGTCGTCGTAAATGTCATTCAGCGAATAAGGCGAATCTTCACGTTGCTCCATAAGCGGGGCATTTTCTGCCCCAGTGCGGAACGCCAAGTACTCCAAATCAGTTTCAAGCGTTTCCTCACGCAACACGAGATCAGGCATTGCAAAGTTGGCCATGCCCTGAATGATCGCTGATTGGCTTGCCCAAGCGCCATCAACTCGGATCGAGGTTTGGCCCGAAAGATTAGCTTTCAAAAACTCTAGGAAAACCGCAAACGCCGCGCGATGAGCAACGCGATCATAAGCGGCGTCTTGTGGATCATCGGGCAATTCAAGTTTGTGAACGCGCTGCAAAGTTTTGCGAATTTGACCGTAGGAACGACGTCCTGAATTGAGGATATGGGTGCAGAATGCGGTATGCGCCCGCGCTGCCGGATGACGAACAACTGTAAAGCTCCGGTGACCTTCGTTCTTTCGCTTCCAGCGCCGAAGTTCTTTTTGGTTAAACCCCGATTGAACTTCGCCTTCCGAAACAGCCTTCAGCCATGCCTTAACGCGGTCATTCGGCCCGCTAGGAATCGGGAGGTACAGAAGCGGAGCATTTTCACACGCCACATAGCCACTCACCCGTGCTTGTCGTGCCGGCTCTAGGTCAGGCAACCGCTCAAGGCCAAAGCGATCAAGAGAGGCCAGCGTCGCGCTTAACTCTTCTGGATTCGTAAGCTTCTCTGAAATTTGCTTCGGGTTTTGCTTCTTGAGGTTCTTGTTCAAAGACTCAAGTTTGTGGGCGCTGCCAAGGAAAAGAGACAGCCCATTCAGCACATCAATATCGTGAAGGTCTTCATAATCCAGATGAAACGGTGTTTGGCCCGTCCGTTTGAGTGCTTTGGAAACGCGTGCCCGAAAATCCTCACGGCTTTGCAGGTAGCGCGCAAAGTCCTCCGGCTCGAATGTAATCTTCTCTGCTTTGCGCCGCGTGACGTTCGTTAGTTTCCACTGCCCTGTCGCGACGGCGATCTTCCAACTCACATAGCTTTCGATAGGGTTGCGGGTCAGAATGATTTTGGCACAGTGCTGATCCTGCAAAATCTCCTCAATGATGCGCGGATCATGATCGTGAAAGAACCGAAATCCTGTGAGCTTCTCTTGGGATTTTATCTCTTCCAACAAGCGCTCTGGGTCGCGCTCTCGCTGCTGAAGTGTAACGCCCAAAAGCTCCGACCTATTCGGATAGCCGATAAAGTGGGGATTAAACGCCTCGCCAATACAGGCTAAATCCGGAAGGGAATTGATATTGGACTCAAGAAAATTCGAGCCTGTACGCATCTCTGCGAGAACAACAAAATAATCGAACTTTCGTTTCATAAATACCTAGTTCACCAAATAGGGTTTGCGTGGCCGCTTTGGCCCTGGCCGCTCAATGCCTTCGATCGGAAAGTCACCCACTAAATAAGGGTGCATACCTTGGTTCTTTAAATTCTGAAGAAATTTACCAAACCCCGTAAGATCTACCATACGCGGTGCTTCGGTTATGCGGCGCATTGTACGTGGGCCAATTTCGTCAATGACACGCTGCATTGGTTCTGTCGGAGACTGTACAAATTCCGCAAGTGTGTAAATTTGAACCCGAGCCTTTGCATAGTAGGAGCGCAAGATATCAACATGGTCGCTCTCAATGCGCTGCTGCTCGGCAGCAATCTCTCTGATTTCGGAGAAGCTGCGGTTTGAATGAAACAATGGAACGGCCCATGCGCCGGTAACAACGATGATGCTCGCATTTACGTCTTTGGCCATGAACCAGCTTGTGTCTTGGGTATCGCGCGGACCGAACTGAAACACCTGTTTCTCGCCGCGCGTGTTCCAAATCAGGTTTCGCAGAAAATCGATTGGCGCGTAGTCACGCAGCACAGGATCATCCGACAAGCAGCCAGCGAATACCTTTCCTCGACCTGCAAACTGCGCGCGCTCTTTATCAAAAATGTGCCCGTGGATGCGCGCAGTTGTGGATTTCTCTAGCCAGTCTTCAAAGTCGACAAACAGATCGGAAAAGCCTTCAAGGACAGTATATGGCGCTGCAGAGAGACCATGCTCCGACCCCTCACGCGGGAAACGGCATTGATTAACCAGACCCGGGCGCCCAACTTTTCTTCGCATAACGGCCTGAGAGAATATCCTGTCTATCTTGGCTGGGTCTGGCTCGCTTCTGCACTCTTCAATGCGTTCTTTGGAAAGGAATTTGTCATAGAGTTTGTCCGCATTGACCCAAACTTTGCGTGCAACAAAACAATCAGAACGCTTTAGCAAAGGTAGGTGATCATCATAAAAGATGTGCGGTTTGCCCATAAGGTCGAACTTTGAAAGCGTCAGCGATCGGCTTTCGATATTCACAGAAAAGCAGCGCGCGAGCGTTTGATAATAGCTTTCATCCGGAATCCAGACCCGCTTGAAATACGCATCATATTTCTCGCGCTCAGGACCCTCCAATATTGCAGACAGAGTTTGCCGCGTCAGACACCACCACTGAGACCCCATGTGCGGCGTGATTCCATCTGGAATCTTGCGTCTAAATTTCAGTCTGCGTTGCAGCCGAACATATCTATCAAATAGGCGCCGCTGCGTTTTCCAAGAGAACGGGAACCTCAGCGTAAAACGTTCCATGTCGAGCCCACCTACAGTCCAAGGTACATCGCGGATCGTAGCGCTTTCGATGAAATCTGTTTTTGGCCGCTTTTCGAGATACTCAACCAGTTCACGGACCGGCCGAAGCGGAAGGCAAGCCCCTGACGCGAGATAGACATGCTGCACACTCGGAAACGTCTCAAGCATCAACTCAGAAGCATCTTGAGATGCGGCCACAAGCGACCATTTTCCCCACTCACAGTGCCGACGCTTACAGAACCGGATATCTGGCAAGTCATCGAGCTCGCGTTTGAACTCATCAAACCTCTTGTTGGGAACCTTCTGATCCACATGCAATACAACGGGGCATCCCCCTTCCGACCAGTGCCGCGCAAGCTGTGCAGCGCGGTGAAGGTCGGTGTGGACCATCATGACGACTCCAAGACTGCTCATGCCCAGTTTCCCTTCGACATGAGGCCGAGAATTTCGAGCTGCCGCCAGTTTATGTATTTCTCACTCCAATCGGTCCAAAGGTCGGGCGTTTGAATGGAGCCCTCTGCATAAGACCGGTATTCGACACTGTTTGAAAAATGCTCTTTGCGAACCAGCTCCTCTTTGGCCTTCTGCTCAAAGTTATCAAGGAACTTCGCATGCATCAGACATCCGCTTGTCTTTTCACCGCCCCAACTTTCGTAAACCAAGTTAAGACCACGCGGCAAAAGCATGTGCGTGCTTGAGCAATAAACGTAACCGCGCTTCCATTTCACCAGAGGAATCTTGTTCAGCGCGGGCGCATTCTCTGGCTCATCAGGGAAAAAGTAGCGTGCACGTGGCCCGCCCTGAATCCAAAGGTTTCCGAACCTTTGGTTCATCTTGTAAGTATAGTTGCCACTGTCAAACCAGTTTGCGATTTCGAATGGATCTTGCCCAGAACGATACGGCACAGCATCAAGAGGCCCTTTCGGATACATATCAAGCTGCATCGCCGAGAAGCTCCTGATCGACGACGTATCAAGCCAATCTGTCAACGCACCGAGCCCGCGCGTATCGCAGAAGGGATAAACCAGAAACTCGTCAACATCGACAGTCACGCACCAATGGTTACGACCATATCGAAACAGCAGATAATTCAGCCAATCCGCCCCATATTGCGCCCGCTTATAGCTTTTGGGCGTGCTCCAAAGCGATACATCCGGTTGTTCGGCAAGGTACTCACGGCTTCCATCATTGCTGTCATTATCAACAATCAGAAAATGATTTACGCCCAGCTTCCGATAGTACTGGA
Source organism: Halocynthiibacter sp. C4 (assembly GCF_028823805.1). Lineage (NCBI taxonomy): Bacteria > Pseudomonadati > Pseudomonadota > Alphaproteobacteria > Rhodobacterales > Paracoccaceae > Halocynthiibacter > Halocynthiibacter sp. C4. The sequence goes on from NZ_JAPEIE010000003.1 coordinate 8,890, forward strand.
GGAAATATTCAAGCCGTACTTTCTCGTTCCGCAAGGTTGCAAAGCATAGAATATCAGTCGCCTTCAGCGCCTCTGTACGATTAGCAACAGACTTTAACTCAAAGCTTTTTCGAAGCGCCCGAGCCCTAAGACGGCGGCGCTTGGCACCCATCACATATGATCCGGCAATCCCCAATTCATGCCCTTTGCGTCTTGGTTTCCTCGACACCTAAACGTCATGTCTTAACATGGAATTAGGCTCAACCCATCATTCTGCGCGCCAATTGAATTGCCCGCGTTTCTTACAGTAGTCCGCTCAAAGATATTGGTAAACAGAGGAAGTTACGGTGCGTTAGTCCCAATCTCCGCGTGAGAGAAGCCCGCGGTTCTCTAGTTGCTCCCAACCCTCATACTTAACCGAGGTCTCGCACCAAAGGTCTGGATTCTCGGCGAGGGCATCATAGTACCGTTCGTAAAGCATGCTGTTGGCAAAGTGCTCTTTGCGATGCTTCTCCTCAACCGATTTACGAGTAATTTCAGGCAGAAATTTCGTGTGGAGCAGCGCGCCGCTTGGGGGCGTATTTCCGTTATGGTCGTAGACCCGGTTCAAACGTTTTGGCAACATCGAATGGGTTGAATTGACAAAGGCAAATCTCCGGCTCCACTTTACCAGCGGGATTTTGTTCAAAGTCGGCGAGCGGCGCGGCTCATCAGCAAAGAACACTCGCTCTCGTACGCCGCCCTGAATCCAATAATTCTCCATCGGCATTTGTTTTTGGTATCGGATGTTGTCTCCGTCATACCACTTTAGAATACTCAACGGATCGTCTCCGCTTTGAAAGGTTTGATCGCTCACCGGCCCTTTGGGGTAAAGATCAATCATCACCGCTCCAAAAGACCGGCGAGCTGTGGATTCCAAATGGTTGGTAAGGTCTCTAAGACTTCGGCTTTCGTTATGCGGGAACACCAAAAGTTCATCGGCATCAAGCGTCAGGGTCCAATGGCCATGACCGTATTTCCACAAAAGCCGCATTACCCAATCCACGCCGAAACGCGATCTCTTGTAGCTCGCACTAGTCGTCCACAGCGACACGTCTGGCTGATCGGCAAGATACACGCGGCTTCCGTCGTCACTCCCATTATCAACAAATAGGAAATGCCGTATGCCCAGCGCGCGATAGTACGAAAGGAAATGCGGCAATCGACCTATCTCGTTTCGGATCGTACCAAAGACGAGGATTTCATCGCGCTTTATCTGGGCAGTTCGATCGACCACGGCCTGAAGTTCGCGTCGCTTCCATAAGGCGCGAACAATAAATTTTTGGCGCTTGAGGCGCAGACGAAGCGCGGTGCGTAGGGTGTTAATCAAGCCCTTGGACACACCACCCCACCTATTTCTCGTAGGAACCGTTCTGATGCCAGCGCCACGCGTCCGCGATCATGGTTTCCAATGTGGAACGCGTTGGTTTCCAGCCCAGTTCTTTTTCTGCGCGAACACTTCCAGACACGAGCTTTGTACAATCGCCAGCACGTCGCGGACCTTCGTTATAGGGAACTTCGCGATTGGTTACAGAACGAGAATGCGAAATCACTTCGCGGACGGAAAACCCCTTCCCGGTCCCAAGGTTGAACACACGGCTCGGTTTGCCGTCCTGAAGCCATTTTAGCCCCAACACATGCGCATCAACCAGATCGCAAACATGCACATAGTCTCGGATGCAGGTTCCGTCCGGCGTATCGTAGTCCGTACCGAATACAGTTAGGGCGGCGCGCTTACCATCAATTGCATCAAGCATGAGCGGGATCAGATGGGTCTCTGGCTGATGAAACTCACCAACCTCACCATCGGGGTCCGCACCCGCAACATTGAAATAGCGAAAGATAACGTGGTTCAGTCCGTGGCTTTCGCGGAAGTTTTCAAGAATATCCTCAATCGCGCGCTTGCTTGCACCATAAGCATTGATTGGCGTTTGCGGACACATCTCATCAAGCGTGACATTGTCGTGATCGCCATAGGTCGCACAGGTCGATGAAAACACGAAGTTCATGCATCCCGCCGCAACTGCGGCTTCGATCAACGACAAGCTCCCAGTGACGTTGTTGTGCCAGTATTTGCCGGGATCCGACATGCTCTCGCCAACCTGCGAAAGCGCCGCAAAATGCATTACGGCAACTGGCTTATACTCCGCAAATACGGCATCCAGCTTTTCACGATCCGTAAGGTCGCCTTGTACCAGCGGACCGAATTTTACTGCATCGGCCCAGCCCGTGATCAAGCTGTCATATGTTACCGGATTAAAGCCGGCTTGCCGCAGCGCTTTACAGGCATGGGAGCCGATATAGCCCGCACCGCCGGTTACCAACACGTTCTGCATGTGCTTAACCCTTATTCAGCCGCATTCCGCTGGGCGACAACATCATTCAGGTAGCTTTCAAACTCACCACGAAGCTCATCACGCGCAAGCGCGAAAGCTACTGTTGCCTGAAGGAAGCCCGCCTTAGAGCCACAATCATACCGCTCGCCCTCGAACCGAAGTCCATTTACGGGGCGGCCATGCTTGATCTCTTCGGCAATGGCATCGGTTAGCTGCACTTCGCCACCTGCACCTTGCTTGGTCTTGTTGAGCGTCCGAAGAACATCAGGCGTAAGGATATATCGGCCAATCACAGCCGTTGTGGAAGGCTCTTCGCCAAGCGGCGGTTTCTCGACCATACCCTTAACAGAAACGACATCGCCGCCATCCTTTTCAATATCAAGAATACCATAGGACGAGGCTCGTTTCTGCGGCACATCCATTGCAGCAACCATACAGCCGCCTGTTTCTTCATAGGCCTCGGTCATCTGCTGAAGGCAAGGTTTTTCACCTGCAATCACGTCATCCGGCAAGATCACCGCGAAGGGTTCGTTCGCAATCAAACGACGCGCGCACCAAACCGCGTGGCCAAGCCCCATTGCCTTATGTTGACGAATATACGCAATCGCACCGGATTCCATATTGGTCGACTTCAGAACATCAAGGAGCGCTTTCTTGTCTTTCTTGCGTAGCTCGTTCTCGAGCTGCGGCGCATGGTCGAAATAATCCTCAAGTGCACCTTTGCCCCGCGACGTGACAAAAATGAATTCCTTGATCCCAGCAGCGCGCGCCTCATCAATAGCATATTGAATGAGAGGCCGGTCAACCAATGTCATAATCTCTTTCGGAACAGATTTCGTCGCAGGCAAAAAACGCGTTCCAAGTCCAGCAACTGGGAACACGGCTTTGGTGACTTTACGCTTCATAATATATACTTCCAAATTAGTTTAGGTCTTGGGCCGTATTGCATAGACCAGACTACAAGGTGGGATTTAAAAAAGATACGATTTACAGAGAAAATAGCTGACTGCGCGAGGTTGTCTCCAGAAAGAGTTGGAACTTAGGCTTTCTGCAGCTTAACGCCCGGTGCATAGGCAATAAAGAAAGGGTTCGCATACTCCGGCTTTCCGTAAGTCAATGGCGTATGGTCATCGAACCGCACAACCTGGCCGCCCGCGCCAGTCAAAACAGCATGACCAGCAGCGGTGTCCCACTCCATTGTACGCCCGACTCGTGGATAGATGTCGGCCTCACCAGTCGCCACAAGACAGAACTTGAGCGAGGAACCCGCACTCCGGCTATCTTTGATCGCGTACTTGTTGATGTAATCTTCTGTAGCTTGATCGCGATGCGATTTGGAGGCCACGATCATCAGCGCCGCGTTATCCGGTGTGGACACCGAAATAGGAGAGACTGGCCCGATTGCTTCCTTGTCAAAGGCACCGGTCTCCTCAACGGTTTGTCCATCTGCTTGGGTATAGAACAAACGGTTTTTGGCGGGCGCATAGACCACACCACGAATAGGAACCCCATCGACAACATAAGCTATGTTCACGGTGAAATCACCGCGACGATGAATGAACTCTTTAGTGCCATCCAGCGGATCAACAATAATGAAAGTGTCCGACTTCTCGCTATGCGAGGCTGATTGCTCCTCTGTGATGAGGGTCACATCCGGAAAAGCTTCCCGAATGCCAGCCGAAATGATCGCATCCGCGGCCTCGTCAGCAGCGGTTACGGGGCTGTCATCGGATTTGGTTTTCACGTCGAAATCATCTGAATTGTAGATTTCCATGATCTTGTCACCCGCCTCAAGCGCTAGGCGGCGAAACACATGTGTGAGTTGGTCAAAGTTCAAGGCAATGCTCCTGATTAGGAAAACCGAGTGGTCACTTGTTTATAAAAAGTCGCCCCCTTATGCTCATTTGATAAGGGAACAGCAAGAATTCCTTGTAAAACTTCAGGAACTATACGTTTCAGGTCACAATGTTTCAGGCACCAAGAAAAAAGAAGAACGGATTTCAGGTCGCTTTCGGCATTCTGGAGCTGATCTACCATACAACTGTCAGACAAGTTCGCAAAAGTCACGGCAACGCCATCATCGGGCTGCTGCTGAATCTTGCACAGACCCTCGTTCTGGTCGGGGTTTTCTTTGTTATGTTCTCGTTGCTTGGGTTGCGCGGCGCCTCAATTCGTGGGGACTTCCTGCTCTATCTGATGTCCGGCATCTTTCTGTTTATAACGCACGTCAAAACCGTAGGCGCTGTTGTTGGCTCTGATGGTCCGACCTCTGCGATGATGAAACACGGACCTATGAACACCATCATTGTGATTGCATCCTCAGCGCTCGCCGCACTCTATATTCAGGTGCTTTCGGTTCTGGTTGTTCTGTTTGTCTACTACGCCGCCTTTACACCCTTCACGATCTATAACCCCGCTGGCGCTTTCGCGATGCTTTTGCTCTCCTGGGCATATGGCATAGCCGTTGGAATGGTATTTCTGGCACTCAAACCTCGGTTTCCAAATTTCGTCGGAATCGCGACAACCGTTTATCAACGCGCAAACATGATCGCCTCGGGCAAAATGTTCGTCGCGAAAACGCTACCAAGCTGGATGCTGCCGTTTTTCGATTGGAACCCGCTCTTTCATTGTATCGACCAATCCCGCGGGTTCACCTTTATCAATTACACCGCAACGGTCACGTCTATCTCCTATCCAGTGACGGTCACGCTCGTAATGATGATGATTGGATTGATGGGCGAGTTCTATACACGGAAACATGCGTCCCTCAGTTGGAGTGCGGGCCGATAACCGCGTTTCTGAACTCAAGCGACAATTGCCTTATCCCGCCCGAAATGACTCAAAAACAAAGGATTCCACGCCGTTAGCCGGTATTGTCGCCTATTCGTAAGATTTGACTCAGTTTTTTTGCATCATATTGCCAAAAACCCGCCCCCGAACCGCTTGCAGGTGTGAATTGCGCCCCCTATATACCGCTTGAAGCTGGAACGGGATCTCCCCGTATCCATTAACAGTCCGGAGCCGAGATGCCTTGCATGGGTCCGCGCTCCTAAACATCGCCTAATAAAGGGGTACTGAATATGGCAAAAGTCATTGGCATTGACCTTGGAACTACAAACTCTTGCGTCGCCATTATGGATGGGTCGCAGCCACGCGTTATCGAAAACGCTGAAGGCGCACGCACAACGCCTTCGATCGTCGCATTCGCAGACGATGAACGCCTCGTTGGCCAGCCTGCTAAACGTCAGGCCGTTACCAACCCGGAAAACACAATCTTTGGCGTAAAACGCCTTATCGGTCGTCGCGCAGACGACTCCCATCTGGCAAAAGACAAAGCGAACCTGCCCTTCGACGTGATCGATGGCGGCAACGGCGACGCTTGGGTAAAAGTCCACGGCGAGAAATATTCGCCAAGCCAGATTTCCGCATTCATCCTGCAAAAGATGAAAGAGACCGCCGAGTCCTATCTTGGTGAAGAAGTAACTCAGGCCGTTATCACGGTACCTGCATACTTCAACGACGCTCAGCGTCAGGCCACTAAAGATGCCGGTAAAATCGCTGGCCTCGAAGTGCTGCGGATCATCAACGAGCCGACAGCCGCCGCGCTGGCCTATGGTCTCGACAAGAAAGACACACAGACAATCGCTGTTTATGACCTCGGTGGTGGTACATTCGACGTAACCATCCTCGAAATCGACGACGGCCTCTTTGAAGTTAAATCCACCAACGGTGACACATTCCTCGGTGGTGAAGACTTCGACATGCGCATCGTTGACTATCTTGCTGGCGAGTTCAAAAAAGAGAACGGCGTTGATCTGACCAAAGACAAAATGGCTCTCCAGCGTCTGAAAGAAGCTGCCGAGAAAGCCAAGATCGAACTGTCGTCTTCGACACAAACAGAGATCAACCAGCCGTTCATCTCGATGGACCCGAAAGGCGGCCAGCCGCTTCACCTCGTGCTCAAACTGACACGTGCGAAGCTCGAAAGCCTTGTTGGCGATCTTATCAAGTCTTCGCTGAAGCCTTGTAAGGAAGCTCTCAAAGACGCCGGCCTTTCCACAGGTGACATCGACGAGATCGTTCTTGTTGGTGGTATGACCCGTATGCCGAAGGTGATCGAAGAGGTCAGCAAGTTCTTCGGTAAAGAACCAAACAAAGGCGTGAACCCAGACGAAGTTGTGGCCATGGGTGCTGCAATTCAGGCCGGTGTTCTTCAGGGTGACGTGAAGGACGTTGTTCTTCTCGACGTTACGCCGCTGTCTCTTGGTATCGAAACTCTTGGTGGTGTGTTCACACGTCTTATCGACCGCAACACAACAATCCCAACCAAGAAATCGCAGATCTTCTCGACTGCCGAAGACAACCAGAACGCTGTGACTCTGCGGGTTTTCCAAGGTGAGCGCGAGATGGCTGCCGACAACAAGATCCTCGGCCAGTTCAACCTCGAAGATATCCCGCCCGCACCACGCGGCATGCCGCAGATCGAAGTGACCTTCGATATTGACGCAAACGGTATCGTTGAAGTTGGCGCCAAAGACAAAGGCACAGGCAAAGAGCAGAAAATCACCATCCAAGCTTCCGGTGGCCTGTCGGATGACGACATCGAAGCAATGGTGAAAGACGCTGAAGAAAACGCCGATGCAGACAAAGAGCGTAAAGAGCTTATCGAAGCCAAGAACCAAGCCGAGAGCCTGATTCACAGCACCGAGAAAGCCCTTGAGGAGCACAAAGAGAAAGTTGACCCAACAACTGTTGAGGCCATCGAACTCGCAATCTCCGCGCTTCAGGAAAACCTCGAGTCCGAGGACGCAAGCAAAATCAAAGCTGGCATCCAGAACGTGACAGAGGCGTCGATGAAACTTGGCGAAGCAATTTACAAAGCCTCCCAAGAGGAAGCTGGTGAAGAGCCCGCCGAAGTTGACGAACCAACTGCAAACGCCGCTGATGACGATATCGTCGATGCAGACTTCGAAGATCTGGACGATAGCAAACGCAACTAAATGAAAGCTGCATAGCTTTCAGCGACCGGCCCGCAAGTTGTCGGGCCGGTCTTTGCGTTCCTAAGGGGTAACACATGTCAAAGCGTGATTATTACGAAACTCTCGGTGTCTCGAAGGGCGCGTCCGCGGATGAGATCAAGAAAGGCTATCGCAAAAAAGCCAAAGAGTTGCACCCTGATCGCAACTCCGACAATCCCAACGCAGAAGCGCAGTTCAAAGAAGCAAATGAAGCCTACGACGTTCTGAAAGACCCGGAAAAGAAAGCCGCGTATGACCGCTATGGTCACGCCGCTTTCGAAAACGGTATGGGCGGCGCCGGGCGCGGACACCATCCTGGTCAGGGCAATGGCGATTTCGCCAGCGCGTTCTCGGATGTGTTCGATGATCTCTTCGGCGATTTCATGGGCGGCCGTGCGGGCGGTCAGGCACGAAGCAGAGCACAACGTGGCTCTGATCTTCGCTACAACCTCCGCGTCTCCCTCGAAGAAGCCTTCTCTGGCCTCCAAAAGACAATCACCGTCCCAACATCCGTTGGTTGCGGCACCTGTAATGGTACAGGCGCAGAAGGCGGCGCGGAGCCTGTCACATGTCCAACATGTTCGGGCATGGGTAAGGTTCGCGCACAGCAAGGTTTCTTCACTGTCGAACGTACCTGTCCAACATGTTCTGGTGTTGGCCAAATGGTTAAGAACCCGTGTGCAGACTGTGGCGGTGCAGGACGTCTTGAGAAAGAACGTTCGTTGTCGGTCAACATCCCTGCGGGTGTTGAAACCGGTACACGCATCCGCCTCTCTGGTGAAGGCGAAGCCGGTCTACGCGGCGGACCATCCGGCGATCTTTATATCTTCATCGACGTTCAGGAGCACGCGCTCTTCGAACGTGACGGCGTCAACCTTTACTGCCGCGTGCCGGTCAGCATGGTTTCCGCGTCGCTCGGTGGTGATATCGAGGTTCCGACAATCGACGGTGGCCGTAGCCGCGTGAAGATACCATCCGGCAGCCAATCCGGCCGTCAGATGCGCTTGCGTGGTAAAGGTATGCCTTCTCTTCGCGGGAACCAATCGGGTGATATGTTCATCGAGCTCGCTGTCGAGACTCCGGTAAACCTCACCAGCCGCCAGAAAGAGCTTCTGCGGGAGTTCGACGACATTGCCGTCGATAACAACCCACAGAACGACAGCTTCTTTAATAAGGTGAAAACCTTCTGGGACAGCATGAAAAGTTAACACAAGTTAACTAAAAATTTAGAGAATCGTTTCAGCTTCGACTTATGAAACTGAAACGATTTTTTTCCGAGAAGCCGCTCCCCATGTTCGACATGGATGTTGACGAAGTGCAGCTTCCCAAAAAACGGCGGACAAACTCATATGGCCGCCACCCCCAAGACTCGCAAAAACAACCGAGCTATATCCGCGATCACCGTAAGCGCCTTCGCGAACGGTTTTTGAATGGTGGCGCAACTGCCCTGCCCGATTACGAAATGCTGGAGCTTGTGTTGTTCAGGGCTATTCCCCGCAAAGACGTCAAACCTCTTGCCAGATTACTACTCGAAACCTTTGGCGATTTTAATCGGGTGATTTCTGCACCACGCGAGCGTCTTTTGCCAATCAGAGGTGTGGGAGAGGCCGTTGTTTGCGAACTGAAGATTGTCGAGGCCGCCGCCCAACGCCTCGCCAGAAGTAAAGTAATGCAGAAACATGTGATCTCTGGATGGGACGCGATTGTTGATTACTGTCATACAACCATGGCGCACCGCGAAACTGAGCAGTTTCGCGTTTTGTATCTCGACCGCAAGAACGTCCTAATTGCCGATGAGGAGCAAGCACGGGGAACAGTTGACCACGTACCAGTCTATCCACGCGAGGTCGTCAAACGGGCACTTGAACTCAACGCCTCCGCCCTCATTCTTGTGCATAATCATCCGTCCGGTGACCCTTCGCCCTCACAAAGCGATATCACCGTCACTGCCCAAATCAACGAAGCCGCGAATACACTCGGGCTTACGCTCCACGACCACCTGATTGTCGGGAAATCCCGCGAACTTAGTTTTCGCGCGGAAGGGTATCTTTAACCGGCGCGAGCCAAACCTCAACCCTACGGTTTACCTGCCGACCCCACTCGGTATCGTCACACGCCATGGGCATTGCCTCACCAAACGCCAGTTCTCCGATTTCCATCCGTTCAGGATCAAACAAGCTGGCTTCTTTTAACACCGCCGCACGAACCGCCTGTGCGCGACGCATTGCTATTCTGCGATTGGCCGCCGCACCACCATCACCATCGCTAAACCCGACAAACAGCAGTTTGCGATCTTCAAACAGACCGGCTTCCAGTTCCTCTGCGAGTTTCGAAACGTTCGCCCGCGATTGCGCATCAAGAAGCGATGAACCCGCTTCGAAACGGAATGTTGTTGAAAGCCGCCGTGCCGACCGCAACGCGCCAACCATCTCCTGAACATCCGAAAGAGAGACCTCGTCACCCGCCTGAAGGACAGCATTCGCAAGCCGCTCGCCTTGATCGGCCATCGGAATTTCAATCGACGCCTGATTCACAAACCCGCTTGCCTCAACAATTTGTTCCGCCGAGGGCGTGCTCATGAAGGCCATGAACTCGCGAATGATTTTGGGCAATCGCCTTGCAGGGGTGTAAAGGAAAAGCGGCGATGTAAGGGGGTAATCCTCTGATTTGATGGTGCTATGACTTGCCATAAACGGAAATCCACACCCGCCGAGAAGCGCCAGAGAACGGCTGTTTCCAATCTCTGAATGGCTCACGATACCGAGCGCAAATGGATCGCGCGTGACCGCTGCACTAAGGCTCGCATTGGATGTATGACGACGGCTCTGCGCAAGCTCAGAGTCCTCGTCCGTCAGGATTTGTGATACGGCCCGCTCCAACGCACCAGATCCATCTTCCCTCAGATGCAGGACGATAGGAGCATCAATTCCACCAAGTTCTTGCCAATTCTTAATCTCGCCGGCCAAGACTTTTGAAGTCTGCTCTAACGAAATGCTTGTTACCGTGTTGCGCTTTGAAACAATGGGAACAACGCCATCAAGCCCGATAATCCGTGCAACACGCGAGGAGCGTAAATCGCCAAGACCTGCCTCCCGCGCGATCTTAATTTCGTCCTCGTTAGCCTCGCGAAGAGAGAGCGCGAAATCAGTTTCACCGCTCACAAATCGGGCTAAGCCTTGATCCGAATTCCCAAGAGCGAAGTCGATCCGAGCAACTTCCGTATCTTGGCCAGATTGTTTCAGTACGAGTGTAAAATCCCGATTGCTCTCGACTTCACGCGTTACTGTATATCCGTGTCGTGTAGCAAATCGCTCGAACAGGGACGGCAGCAAGACGTCACCAACCGTGCGTGCACCGGAAACAGATATCTCGGCAACATAGCCGTCAAGATTTGGACAAGCCGGACCAGAACAAATAACGCCAGAACCGTCCAACGTCAGAACGCCAAACTCCGTTTCAACGCGGTAAAACTCGCCGTCATATCCAACCAGAACGCCCGAAAGAGACATCGCACCATCCTGCGATGTCAGGGTGATGTCCTGCGCGCGGGCGCAAATCGGGGTAAGTACGAAAAGTGCGGCGAAAACCGCCGCACGAAGGATGCTCATAAGCCTGTCCGAATGCCGCTCTAGTTGCTGGCGATTCTAATATCCCGGAGCAGGTTGTTTAACACCAGAACCTCGCCAATGGCGCCACAATCCGGCATTGCGACGGCTAAATCAACCACTTCCGCGCCTGTTTCTGCATCCGACTGGAGAGTTTGCGCAAATACTTCGCGCCCACAATTAGATGGCTTTATCTCCGCTTCGATCGAGAGACGGACGGTGCCCTCTTGGTTGATCGAACCACTTGGAAAACTGTAAACTTCAGCCTGCCAAGCCTGCTCGTCATCACGCAGCGCAAGTGTCGTTAGAAAGCCGCCTTGCGCGCCCAGCGCGAATTCTGAATTTCGTGGCGCGGCCTGCCAAACGTGGCCCTTCTGGCCATAGCTAGCCCCAAATTCCAACGCATGAATTTGCAACTCCGCTGCGCCCTGCCACTGTAGCGCAACACGATCATATGCATCAAAATCCTGAACCTCGGTTCCTGTCGTCAAACGCTCGCCGCCTTCAAACAGGACTTCAAATTTCGCATCCTCAGAAAACACGGGCAATGTAAGCTCCGCAATTCCAAGCGGGGAAGTCATACCCGAAACCCGTAGCCCTTCATGAAGAACTGTGAAGTATGCGTTCGGCAAACAACTCGCATCGATCCCGAGTGTTACCATTGCCGCGGGGCCTGGCACCGCAGTCACATTCGTCTCGCAGGGAACGCCATATGCATTGAACGTTGTATCATCAGTTTTCGGCGTTGGCTCGAGCGCGTCGCCGCCAATTTGATCCGTAGCCCAAGGGACAGCGAACGTCGGCATCTCGTCGACGCCGATCTCTGGAACGACGGGCGTTGCATTCTTATCTTTAGGTTTCGCGGAAGTAAGCTGAACGCTCGCCGGATCAACAACAGTTGTCGTGCCGCCAAGCGCAAGGCCTTTTGCAAAGAGTCGGTTCTCTGCATCTGACTTTTGCACAAGAAATCCGATCGTCAACGCCACAGCAAAGCTGGCGGTTGCGTAGATGTAGTTCCCCGATTTCTTCATTTCACCCTCATCCACCTGTCAGATCACCCGAAAGATGACTTTCTAAAGTGGGCCGAAATGTGACTTGAATCCGGTGTTTTTAGTTAACAGCCTTAAAAACAAGGGATTTCGAAGCGTTGTGTGGCGTGAATCCCTAAGGATTTTCTTACAGTATTGCCCTAAACACACATCCGAATCGATGAATGTGTTCTTCGAATCGTCAAAATCGACTCACTCGCTACGCGAACAATTGTATACCCTCACGCGAATTTTCAAAGACGGTTCCCCAATAAGGTGTGGGGAGTCCGCCCTTAAATCTTACCGTGACAATGCTTGAACTTCTCTCCTGAACCGCAGGGGCACAGGTCATTCCGGCCCGGATTTCCCCATGTCTCAGGATCGTTCTCGTCAAACCCTTCACGCGCTTCGCCTGCCTTTGGCGTGAAAGCAGATTGCGCCTGTGCTGCTGCGGCTTGTTGCTGCATACGCTGCTGGGCAAGCATCTGCGCCATCATCTTCTCTTGCTCTTCTTGTGAGAGCGGACGGATTTTAGAGAGCTTTTCAGTCACTTCAACACGCAGCGACTCAAGCAGACCTTCGAAAAGCTGGAAGCTCTCGTTTTTATATTCGTTCAGCGGGTCACGCTGAGCGAGGCTGCGGAAGCCGATGACAGAACGAAGGTGTTCCAAAGTCAAAAGATGCTCGCGCCATTTACCGTCAATGGTCTGCAACAAGACCTGCTTTTCGATGCCACGAAGTGTCTCCGGCCCAAACTCAGCCGCCTTCGACGCCATCGCCTTGTCCGCCGCATCATAGAGGCGCTCGCGAATGTCGGCATCATCAACGCCTTCTTCAGCGGCCCATTCGACAACTGGCACGTCGAGGCTGAGGATTTTCTGAACTTCCTCTTTAAGCTCCTCGGTGCTCCATTGTTCAGCATAGGTTTTGGCCGGCATGTGAATATCGACAAGATCGTCGATCACCTGATGGCGCATGTCCTGAACGATTTCTGAAAGGTCTTCGGCTTCCATGATTTCACGGCGCTGACTAAAGATCACTTTACGCTGATCGTTCATCACGTCGTCAAACTTGAGCAAGGATTTCCGCGCGTCGAAGTTGCGGCCCTCGATTTTAGCCTGTGCCTTTTCAAGCGATTTGTTCACCCAAGGGTGGATAATTGCCTCGCCTTCTTTCATGCCGAGCGAACCGAGAACTTTATCCAACCGGTCGGACCCGAAAATCCGCATGAGATCGTCTTCGAGCGAAAGATAAAACTCTGAACGTCCTGGGTCACCCTGACGACCAGCCCGTCCACGAAGCTGGTTATCGATACGGCGGCTTTCATGACGCTCTGTCGCCAGAACATAGAGACCACCAGCCTCGATAACTTTCTCTTTTTCTGCAGCAACCTGCGACGTGAATTTCTCACGAAGCTGGTCTGGGTCGGCATCTGGATTCTTGGCCAGCTCTTGCAGCACATGCATCTCGACGTTGCCGCCAAGCTGAATGTCGGTGCCGCGTCCGGCCATGTTGGTCGCGATTGTGACGGCGCCGAATTTACCGGCATCCGCGATAATCTGTGCTTCCTGCTCGTGAAGGCGCGCGTTTAGAACGTTGTGTTCAATGCCCTCGGCGTTGAGCAGGTTAGAGAGGAATTCAGATTTCTCAATCGACGTCGTACCGACAAGAATTGGTTGTCCGCGCTCGTGTGCTTCTTTGATCGATTCAACCACGCCCGCAAACTTCTCGCGTGCTGTACGATAGATCTGATCGTGCTCGTCTTTACGCGCAATCGGACGGTTTGTTGGAACTTCAACAACACCAAGGCCGTAAATCTCAGCGAATTCTTCGGCCTCTGTCAGCGCGGTACCAGTCATACCGGCAAGTTTATCGTAAAGGCGGAAGTAGTTCTGGAAAGTAACCGACGCGTGGGTCACGTTCTCTGGCTTGATCTCAAGCCCTTCCTTGGCCTCAATCGCCTGATGCAGCCCGTCTGAGAGGCGGCGACCTTGCATCATGCGGCCTGTAAACTCGTCAATCAGCATCACTTCGCCGTCACGCACGATATAGTCTGTGTCACGCGTAAAGAGTTGATGTGCTTTCAGCGCTTGGTTGACGTGGTGAACAACCGTGCTGCTTTCTGGATCGTAAAGCGATTGGCCCTCTTCCAGAATGCCAAGCTCCGGCAGACGCTGCTCAAGAAATTCGTTACCCTCTTCGGTAAACGTGACGTTCTTGATCTTCTCGTCCTTAAGGTAATGCTCGGGCTTAAGTTCAGGGATCAGCTTGTCAATCGCAACGTAAAGATCGCTCTTGTCCTCGGACGGGCCAGAGATGATCAGCGGCGTCCGCGCTTCGTCGATCAAGATCGAGTCCACCTCGTCAACGATCGCAAAGTTATGCTTGCGCTGAACAAGCTGGCTCAGGTTCGAGCGCATGTTGTCGCGAAGATAATCAAAAGCCAATTCGTTATTGGTTGCGTAGGTGATATCGCAAAGATAGGCGGCCTTTTTCTCTTCTTCTTCCTGACGCGGATAGATCACACCAGTTGTCATGCCGAGCGCGGCAAAAACTTTGCCCATCCATTCCGCATCACGATGCGCAAGGTAATCGTTCACGGTCACAACGTGCACGCCCTCACCTGGAAGCGCGTTGAGATAGGCCGCAAAAGTCGACATCAGCGTTTTGCCTTCACCGGTTTTCATCTCTGCGATGTTGCCTTGGTGAAGGAAAATACCGCCCATCAACTGAGTATCAAACGCACGAAGGCCCAGCGCGCGGCGGGCCCCTTCTCGAACGTTGGCAAAGGCTTCGGGCAGGAGATTATCAAGAGATTCACCACCAACAGCCCGTTCGCGGAATTCTTTGGTTTTCTCGATGATGCCTTCGTCGGAAAGCGCTTCGAACTCTGGCTCAAGCGCGTTGATCTTCGCAACAAGCGGACGGGTTTTCTTAACCTTGCGATCATTCGGCGTGCCAAAAACTTTTTTGGCGATGGTTCCGATACCCAGCATATTCACTCCGCTTGCACTGCTGCTAATGTTTTTGTGATCTTGAAAAGCATGGCTTGCCCCCCCTTATTGGTAAGCCTATCAAGGCTGTTAAGCGGATGCCCCATACATAAAGACCTTTTGCGATGTAAGGGGCCAACCAAGTACTGTCAATGGAACGCGCCCGAACGGGCACTACTAAGGGAAAATAGATGTTAAAACGCACTAAAATCGGCATTACCGCACTGCTCCTCGCTGGAACAGCACCTGTCTTTGCCGAAGAAGCAGGCCCCTCGACTGTCGTAGCGACTGTGAACGGTACAGAGATCACCCTCGGGCATATGATCGTCGCGCGCGAAACTCTGCCTCAGAACTACCAGAACATTGATGACAAACAGCTCTTTGACGGCATTCTCGAGAACCTGATCCAGCAAACCCTGCTCGATCAATCTCTGAACGGTGAGTATTCCGAGCATGACAAGCTGGCGATGGAAAATGACCGTCGTGCGTTCCTTGCTGGTGCAGCGATCACTGCTGCCATTCGCGACGCCATCACAGACGACGTCGTTCAGGAGCTCTATGACGAAGCCTACAAAGACGCTGAGCTGGGCTCCGAGTACTCCGCGGCGCACATTCTCGTAGAGACAGAAGACGAAGCCAAAGCGCTTGTTGCGGAGCTAGAAGGCGGCGCAGATTTCGCCGAACTCGCCCGCGAAAAATCCACCGGTCCTTCCGGCCCGAATGGTGGCGATCTTGGCTGGTTCTCAAAGGGAATGATGGTTCCACCGTTTGAAGAGGCCGTTATGGCGCTTGAAGACGGTGCAGTTTCCGCACCCGTCGAAACGCAATTCGGCTGGCATGTGATCCTGCGCAAAGAGTCCCGTGAAGTGCAGCCACCAGCGATCGACGAAGTGCGCGATCAACTGGTTGAGCCTGTGCAGCGCGAGGTACTGACAAAGCTGATCGAAGACCTGACCAATGCGGCGGATATTTCGCAAGCAGAAGAAGGCACTATCGATCCTGCGCTTATCAAGAAATCCGAACTTTTGGAGTAATCCATGAAAGTATCACCGCTGGCCCCTAAAGAGGGGTTTCCGTCGCTTCCTGTTGTTGACGGGGTTGAATTTGCGGCCACTGCGGCTGGTGTTCGATACAAAGGGCGGGATGACGTTATGGTCGCCCGTCTTTGTGAGGGCACGGCGATTGCGGGCGTTTTCACACGCTCCGCAACGCGCGCCGCTCCCGTATTGGATTGCCAAGCCAAGATCGGCGGTGATGCGAGCGGGCCAGCGGCGATTGTGGTGAACTCCGGTAATGCCAATGCCTTTACCGGAGGGCACGGCGTCAAAGCTGTTGAGGCCGTAACCCAAGCCGCGGCAGAGGCACTCAATGTTCCTGTCTCGCGGGTATTCACAGCTTCAACAGGCGTGATTGGCGAGCCTCTCCCTGCAGAGCGCATCACTGATAAGTTGGCTGAACTTTCCCAAAACCTTGCGCCAAACGCGTTCGAACGTGCCGCCAAAGCAATCATGACAACGGATACCTTCCCCAAGGGGGCAAAGGCCGAAGTCAACGGCATTACAATCGCCGGTTTCGCAAAAGGCTCTGGCATGATCGCGCCGGATATGGCGACGATGCTTGTCTACATCTTTACCGACGCGAAAATTGCACAAGACCGCCTTCAAGCCATCTTGTCCAAACTGAACAACAAAACCTTCAACTGCATAACTGTGGATAGCGACACCTCTACTTCAGATAGCCTGCTTCTCGCAGCAACGGGCAAGGGCCCCGAGGTGAAGGACGAGGCTGCTTTTGAGAACGCGTTGCACGGTGTTATGCAGAACCTCGCGCATCAAGTTGTCCGCGATGGAGAGGGTGCGACCAAATTCGTTGAAGTGAACGTAACAGGCGCGGATTCAGACGCTGACGCCCACCGCGTCGCCATGGCGATTGCGAATTCTCCGCTGGTGAAAACAGCGATCGCTGGCGAAGACCCGAATTGGGGCCGCGTGGTCATGGCTGTTGGCAAATCCGGTGCTAAAGCAGACCGAGACCGCCTTTCTATCTCCTTCGGCGACATCCTTGTTGCGGAGAAAGGCTGGGTAGCCGAGAGCTATACCGAAGAAGCAGGCGCTTCCTATATGAAACAGGAAGACCTCGTTTTGAGTGTTGATTTGGGCATCGGTAAAGGTACGGCAACCGTCTGGACCTGCGATCTCACCCATGGATACATCGAGATCAACGCGGATTACCGTTCATGAAAACTGTGCTTGTTTCGGCGGTTGCCTTGATTGACCGTGATGGCCGCGTTCTGCTTGCGCAGCGTCCAGAGGGGAAGTCTATGGCGGGTCTCTGGGAGTTTCCGGGCGGCAAGGTTGAAGCCGGCGAAACTCCAGAGGTCGCCTTAATCCGCGAACTTCACGAAGAGCTTGGAATTGATACATGGCAAAGTTGCCTTGCGCCGCTCACATTTGCGAGCCACAGCTATGATGACTTTCACCTATTGATGCCACTATTTGCCTGTCGCAAATGGAACGGAACGCCCCATCCCAAAGAAGGGCAGACTCTGAAATGGGCACGGCCGAACGAGCTTCGAAACTACCCAATGCCACCTGCCGATATCCCGCTTATTCCAATTCTGCGCGACTGGCTCTAGGGGTTAAGCTTCAACAACCAACTCAAAGTTGCGCCAAACCATCCGCGATTTCCTGTGCAATTGCTTCGGCATCGATCCCGTCCCGCTCCGCAGATACTCTTAGGCCCAATAGGTCGGACTGATATCTGCGAGCGAGCACCTTCGGATCATGGGTAGCGGCAATCGATCCGTCGCTTTGCGCTTCCTGAAAAAGATTGGCGAATTGGCTCTCCATCTTCAGCAAATGCTGGTTTGCGTCCTCGGACAACGGGCTGTTGTGCGCTTGCAGTTCCAGCAGTGTTTTTGAAAGCATGCAGGCCTTGGCTGGTGCGTCGCTATTTTCAACCACCATCGCAGGAAAACGTTGAAGCGCCTTCAGCGGCCCTTCTTCGTCGGCAAGCTTCCTTAAGCGCGCCCGCCCCTCAGACGCATATCGCTCTAGAGCGAGCTTAAACAAAGCATCTTTTGACCCGAAGGCCGCATAAAAACTTCCCGGCTTCATCTGCAACGTCGCCTCAAGGTCCTTGAGCGATGTACCCGCCCAGCCCTGTCGCCAGAACAAGTCTCGGGCGCGTCCGATCAGTTCATTTCTATCATAATTTGGCTTCCGAGGCATGACATCACCAATATTTGAGTGTTTGCTCAATTATATACTTGAGTGATCACTCAAGAAAGCCTAAATAACAATCATCACCAATTCGAAAGGACTTTAAATTGACTTTCCCATCCCACGATATGGACTCCGCTCCAGAGGCTTCCAAACCGCTGCTCGAAAACTCCCAGAAAGCATTCGGCCGCCTTCCTGGCTTGCACAAGGTGCTGGCAGAGAGCCCACAAGCTTATGAAGCTTACCAACTCCTCCACAAGCTCTTTACCGAAACTGACTTTGACGCTGACGAGCTGACAGTTGTTTGGCAGTCGATCAACGTTGAGCATGAGTGCCACTATTGCGTTCCGGCCCACACAGGCATCGCAAAGATGATGAAGGTTTCTGACGAAATCACAGAAGCGCTGCGCAACGAGACGCCGCTTCCCTCCGAGAAGCTCGAAGCTCTCCGTACATTTACAGTTCAAATGGTGCGTGAGCGCGGCAATCTAAGCGAAGCTCAAATGCAGGCATTCTTTGATGCCGGTTATGGCCACCGTGCGGTACTGGACGTGATTTTGGGCTTGGCTCAGAAGACTATGTCAAACTACGTGAACCACCTCGCCGTGACTCCGGTCGATGAAGTGTTCCACCCGCTTAAGTGGGAGCGCAGCGACAAACCGCTAGAGGTATAAGACCCTCTGCTCTTTTAGCAATTTCACTCACGCAACAAAAAAGGGGCCGCGAACACGGCCCCTTTTCTTATGTCTTTTTGCGAACTTACTTCAGTGTCCGCTCGACTGACTCGCGCTCGAAGATTTCGATCACATCGCCAGGGCGGATGTCGTCGTAGTTCTCGAAGGCCATACCGCATTCCTGACCGGACTGAACTTCCTTCACTTCGTCTTTGAAGCGTTTCAGCGTTTTCAGCGTACCTTCGTGGATCACAACATCGTCGCGCAGCAGGCGTACACCGGCGCTGCGGCGAGCAACGCCTTCGGTCACGATACAACCAGCAACGCGGCCAACACCGGTAACCTTGAACACTTCCTTGATCGACGCGTAGCCGATGAAGTTTTCGCGGATTTCTGCGGAGAGAAGGCCGGAAGCCGCCGCTTTCACATCATCCACAAGGTCATAGATCACCGAGTAATAGCGGATCTCAACGCCCTTCTGGTTGGCCGAGTTCCGCGCAGAGGCATTGGCCCGCACGTTAAAGCCAAACACTGGCGCTTCGGACGCTTCGGCAAGACCGATATCCGATTCCGTGATCGCACCAACGCCAGAGTGAAGAACACGAACGCGCACTTCGTCGTTGCCGATTTTCTCCATCGCCTGAACGATCGCTTCGGCAGAACCCTGCACGTCTGCTTTCACAAGGATCGGAAGCTCGGCAACGTTCTCGTCGTCTTTGGCTTTCGCCATAAGCTGTTCGAGAGTTGTTGCAGCACCAATCGCAGCGCGCTTCTCTTTGGCGGCGTGAGCACGGTAATCCGCAATCTCGCGGGCCTGTGCCTCTGTCTCAACCACGTTCAGAACGTCACCCGCTTCTGGTGTACCATTGAGGCCAAGGACCTCTACCGGAACCGAAGGGCCAGCGTCATTGATACGGTCGCCTTTGTCGCTCAAGAGCGCACGCACGCGGCCCCACTGTTCACCAACAACAAAGATATCGCCCTTGTGTAGCGTACCGTTCTGAACAAGAACCGTCGCCACAGGACCACGACCAACGTCAAGTTGCGCCTCGATCACAGCACCGTTTGCGGCGCGATCAGGGTTAGCTTTGAGATCAAGCAGTTCAGCCTGAAGCGAAATAGCCTCAAGCAGATCATCCAGACCCGTACCGTTGATAGCCGATACTTCAACGTCCTGAACTTCACCGGACATTTTCTCTACGATCACTTCGTGCTGAAGGAGATCGGTGCGAACTTTGTCTGGGTTAGCTTCCGGACGGTCAATTTTGTTGATCGCGACAATCATCGGCACACCAGCAGCTTTGGCGTGGTGGATGGCTTCGATTGTCTGTGGCATCACCGCGTCATCGGCAGCAACCACAAGCACAACAATATCCGTTACCTGCGCACCACGTGCCCGCATCGACGTAAACGCCGCGTGGCCCGGAGTATCGAGGAACGTCAGAAGCTTGCCTTCGTCGGTTTTCACCTGATAAGCGCCGATGTGCTGGGTAATACCGCCAGCCTCGCCAGCAACAACTTTCGCCTTACGGATCGCATCCAGAAGCGAAGTTTTACCGTGGTCAACGTGGCCCATAACCGTGATGACAGGAGGACGGGAAACCAATTTTTCCTCATCATCTTGAACGTCAGCGATTACGTCCTCAACGTCAGACGCAGAAACACGCGAAATCTTGTGGCCGAATTCTTCGACAATAAGCTCGGCTGTATCAGCATCAATTGTTTGGTTCTGCGTAACCATCATGCCCATGTTCATGAGCGCTTTAACAACGTCACCAACACGTTCGGCCATACGGTTTGCAAGCTCGGAAACAACAATCGCTTCCGGCACCTGAACATCACGAACAACCTTTTCGCGCTCGACCTGACCACCCATAGCCTTTTGACGCGCACGCTCTTGCTTACGCTTCATCGATGCCATGGACCGCTGACGGCCACCGTCACCACCGCGCAGCGCTTGGTTCAGCGTCAGCTTGCCGGAACGACGCTTATCTTCGCCAGCGTTTTTGGATGGGCGATCATTGCGATCATTGCGGTCGTTGCTCTTGCGTGGAGCAGAAGACGGACGTCCCGCTGGACGGCTCGCCGCTGCTTCAACCTCTGCCGGATCGGCAGGGCGTGCAGCTTTCTTGGGCGCCGCAGATTTAGCGGCTTTCTCGGCCTCTGCGCGCTCCTTGGCGATCTCTGCTTCCTTGCGGGCGCGCTCTTCTTCTTCGGCCTTGGCCTTCGCACGCTCGGCACGTTCTTTTTCTTCGGCTTCTTTAGCCTCGATCTCCGCACGGCGGCGGGCACGATCTTCGGCGCGCTGCTTTTCTTCAGCTTCGCGCTTCGCTGCTTCTTCGGCCTCGCGCGCTTTTGCAAGCTTCAGAGCCGCCAAACGGCGCTCCATCTCGGCATCCGAAATGCCTGCCGGACGACGCGAAGGATCACCAACCGAAGCCGAGCTCACGTTTGCTTTTGCCGCACCAGGCTTGGGAACAACAACGCGCTTGCGTTTTGTCTCAACAACAACGTTCTTTGTCCGTCCGTGGCTAAAGCTCTGCTTTACATTGCCCGGACGTCCTGCGCCGCCGCGAATTCCCAGTGTTTTTTTGCCGTCACTATCGCTCATGTGGTCTTCGTACCCTTCTCGGTGGATGTTCCACCGCCATTTGCGCGCACGCCTCTAAGACGTTTGGCATCCTCTACCGCACTATCGGTGAGTCCGCCAGATGCAAGCGCGCCATGTATCACATTTTCCCGCCCGAAAGCCAAACCCAATTCCGATGCCGTAAGCATATCGATATATAGGTCTCTGTCTCGAGGGGGGCGAAGCTTGGATTTTCCACGCTCCGACCCATCGCTGGCCTGAAACAAGA
The DNA here is from genome assembly GCF_028823805.1 of Halocynthiibacter sp. C4. Classification (NCBI taxonomy): domain Bacteria; kingdom Pseudomonadati; phylum Pseudomonadota; class Alphaproteobacteria; order Rhodobacterales; family Paracoccaceae; genus Halocynthiibacter; species Halocynthiibacter sp. C4. Next base: position 30,641 of record NZ_JAPEIE010000003.1, read on the forward strand.
CTTTCGCCTGCTCAGTCTCAAGCCAACCCTTAACTTTTTCGTAGCCCGTGATCGCCCGGCCCGCTTTCCGCGCCAAAGAGATATAGTCTACGACCCGCCGCGCAAGCGCAGCTTCGGTATCATCAACCAAGGTGTCCGGCACCTTGACCGCTTGTTTGGCCGCCTTGGAGAACAGCCCCTTATTGGCAGCCTTCTCTAAAGCCGCGCGATCAGCCGTCACCCAGATGCCGCGCCCCGGAAGCTTTCCGGCAACATCCGCAAAAACGGTGTTCTCCGGTCCGATCACAAACCGGATCATCTCGGATTTATCCCGTGTCTCGCCGGTGGCAATGCACCGTCGTTCGGGGTTTTCCCGTTCGTTTTTTCGACCGCCGCGCGCCATTCAGGTTACCCGAAGCTTTACGCTTCGGACTCCTCTGTTGCGTCTTCGGAACTTTCTTCCGCAGCTTCTTCTTCTGCTTCGGCTTCCAGTTCTGTCGGATCGACCCACCCAAGCATAATGCGGGCGGTCATAACCAGATTCTGCGCTTCTTCGAGCGAAACATCGAAGGGTTCAAGAACGCCATCGTCCTTTTTACGCTCGCCGTTTTCAGTGGTCCAACCACCGGCAAGCTCCCAATCCGCGCATGTTGCGAAGTCTTCGAGGGTTTTCACTCCGTCTTTTGCAAGCGCAAGTACCATTTGGGGTGTCAGACCATCAAATGCAACCAGGCTGTCTTCGACGCCGAGTTCACGTGCCTCTTCCAGCGCCTTTTTATTAGCGGCTTCGAGGTAGTCACGCGCACGAGCTTGAAGCTCTCCGGCTGTGTCTTCGTCAACACCGTCAATCACCAGTAGCTCGTCAACTTCAACGTAAGCCACTTCTTCGAGGTTAGTGAAGCCTTCGGACACGAGAAGCTGTGCAAAGAACTCGTCGAGGTCGAGCGCTTCCATGAACAGGCTTGTGCGTGCAGCGAACTCTTTCTGACGACGCTCGGATTCTTCGGCCTCTGTCAGAATGTCGATATCAAGACCAGTCAACTGGCTCGCAAGGCGAACGTTCTGACCACGGCGACCAATGGCAAGCGAAAGCTGCTCATCAGGCACAACAACCTCGATACGCTCGGCTTCTTCGTCAAGCACAACCTTGGACACTTCAGCGGGCTGAAGCGCGTTCACAAGGAAGGTCGGCGCATCGTCATTCCAAGGAATGATGTCGATTTTCTCGCCCTGAAGCTCGTTCACAACGGCCTGAACACGGCTACCGCGCATACCAACGCAAGCACCTACAGGGTCAATCGAACCGTCATAAGAGATCACGGCGATCTTGGCGCGCGAACCTGGGTCACGGGCAACAGCCTTGATGTCGATGATACCGTCGTAAATCTCCGGAACTTCCATCTTGAACAGTTCAGCCATGAATTGCGGGTCTGTCCGGCTCAGGAAAATCTGAGGGCCACGCACTTCGCGACGCACATCTTTGATATAGCAGCGGATACGATCATTCGGGCGATAGCTCTCGCGGCCGATCTTCTCGTTGCGGCGCAGGATACCTTCGCCACGGCCCACATCAACGATAACATTGCCGTACTCTTCGCGCTTAACAACACCATTGATGATGGTGCCTGCGCGGTCTTTGAATTCTTCGTACTGGCGATCACGCTCGGCTTCGCGCACCTTCTGAAGGATCACCTGCTTTGCAGATTGCGCCGCGATACGGCCCATCTCTACTGGCGGAACCTCGTCAATGATCTCTGCGCCCACTTCTGGGTTTTCAAGATAATCGCGGGCCTGCGCAACAGTCAGCTCGGCGAGGTGGTTCTCGACCATATCGTCTTCAACCACGGTGCGAACCCGTGTGAATGTGGCGCGGCCGGTTTTGCGGTCAATGCTGACGCGGATATCCATTTCGGCGCCGTAACGCGATTTGGCGGCCCGTGCGAGGGATTCTTCCATCGCTTGAACAACCAGATCGGGATCGATCATCTTTTCACGTGCGACCGCTTCGGCGGTTTGCAAAAGCTCAAGCTGGTTGGCTGAAGTAATTGCCATTGTCACTGCTCCTTAGAAGCGTCAGTTTCTGTTTTAATCTCGTCGAAATCGTCTTCGTTCACGATGCCCGCCGCTTTACGTTGCTTGAGCATTTCCGCGATTAATTCGTCTGTCAGGACCAGCTTGGCATCTACCAGCCAGTCGAACTTGAGGCCGATTGTCCCTTCGGAAATCGTGATCAGAACCTCGTCATCTTCGGTTCCCGCGAGCTTGCCTTTGAAACGACGACGGCCATCAATAAGCTCAGCTGTTTCAAGCTTAGCCTCATAACCGTGCCAAAGCTCAAAATCCTTCATCCGCGTGAGTGGGCGGTCGATACCAGGGCTCGACACCTCAAGCGAATAGAGCCCTTCAATCGGGTCTTCGACATCAAGCGTCGCGCCAACCTCGGTCGAAACCTTGGCGCAATCTTCAATTTCCATGCTGCCGTCAGGTTTCTGAACCATCAACTGCAGCGTTTTCTCTTCGCCACCCATGAGCCGCACACGGACCAATTCAAACCCCATATCCTCGATAACGGGCTGAACTATACCGGCCAGACGGCGATCAATAGCAGCTGTAGCAACAAGATCAGACAAGGTATCTCCAAGCACAAAAAAACGGGCTGCGCGGCCCGTTGAGAATTTCGGTGGGCATTGGGAGTGGACCCCAACGCGCCGCTGTTGAAAAGGGATATACGTGCAAACGCCTGAGTCTACAAGGCCCAAATAGACTCAGCTATTTTACGGGCTTCTGCGCGACGATAAACACTGCCTCGCCACGCTTTGGCTGCCAGACGTGATCAAGCGCAAATCCAACCTCGGTAAAGCTCGCTTCCAACTCGGGTTTATCAAACCGCTGAACTGGCGGCATCAGATTGATTTTGCTCAATGCGGGTACAATCGTGTTGCCAAAGATACCCGGCAAGCCATTGATCTCCGACATACAAACTGTGCTCGAGATAAGAAAGCCGCCTGGCTTCACCACCTCATAGAGCTGCTTCACGACCTGCTTGTAATCGGGCAGCAAATGAAGAATCGACATCGCCAGAACCGCATCAAAGCTGTTGGGTTCATATCCCATGGCATCAATATCAAGCTTGTCGACCGTAAGATTGGACAGCCCTGCTGCACGCACCTTTTTCTTGGCAATTGCCAACATCTTGTCAGAAAAATCGGTGGCGAGATACGAGCGCACCAACGGCGCATGAACAATCGCCGTTGACCCCGTACCACAGCCAATTTCCAAAACGTCCATCTCTGGTGTGAGATAGCTTTGGGTCGTTTTGAGCTTATGTTGGTACGCAGCTTCATTTGTAATAGGCGACTTTGCGTAATTTTTCGCAATAGCATTCCAGAACCAAACCGACTGCCCCATTACGGCCACTCCCAAAAATTTCTAAATCAATGGAAACTGAATCGACCTCAACACCGATCAAATCAATGGGTGCGCAAACATTGCCAGCGACTGTCTCTATTCAGCAACCCAACCGATATCACGATGCGTACCGTCACAGAATGGCTTGTTTCCGGACCGACCGCAGCGACAAAGAACATATTTCCGCTCTGACATGCCCTCGCCCTGTTTGGGGGATTTCAGCTCCACATCCGCAACCCAATACGGGCCATTTTTCTCGACAGTCACACGCGGCCCATCGGGCACTAGGTGCGTTGGATCTTCGCCTTTCGCTGCCATAGTCAGCGCGCCGGACGGACATCCGGCAATCACCGCTTCGATCTCTTCACGGGTTCCTTTATCCGGCTCAATCCATGGCCGCTTCTTGGCGTCAAACACATGGGCAGCGATACGATTACATTCCGCAGCATGGGCACAAAGCATCGGGTTAAAGTAAACTACGATCTCTTCGCCCTCAAACGGGACCAACCGATCTCGGCCCGCAGGTTTACCGCGCTCTGAAGAAAACCCCGTTTTCTTGTGGCTGCCGTCGCAAAATGGCTTGTTCTTGCTGTTCCCACACCGACAAAGAAACATCACGCTCTTTCCTTCGGCGTCCGCTCCGACGAGGTTCAATTCCCCCTTCACGCGAAGCGGGCCGTTCTCAACAGGTTCGATCTCTGGAGTTTTGGCGGCATCGTCGTTTGAGTCACTCATAGCTTCCTCCCGATGTTGGCTTTTGAAAGCTTGCGAGACACAGAGCAGCAAATCAAGCCGTGCTACAGATGGAGTTCAGCTTTCTGAAAGGTGAGGCGGTCTGTAATTTGGATCAACGCGCGGGTGATTTCCGGCTCTGACATTGCATGCCCCGCAACCGGAACCATCGTCAGGTCACACTTTGGATGACGCGCGGCAAGCGCCTGTGCTGCCTCGGGAGGGCAAACCATATCTTGACGGCCTTGCACGATTGAAACACCAATATGCTTAATCTTTTCAACATTTTGAAGAATATACCCATCCTCAGATAGAAACGCTTTATTGAGGAAGTAATGGTTCTCAAGCCGCGAAAACGCTCTTGCGTAATCCGCTGGCGGTGTCATGGAGCGGCCATTCGAGGTAACCGAGGCAAGCGCATTTTCCCACGCAGCCCATGATTGCGCGTATCGCGTCTCTACCGCGCGATCACCAGAGAACAAACGTTTGTTATATGCCGCGATCATATCACCGCGCTCATCTTCGGGAATCAGCTCTTCGAACGAATGCCAAACCTCGGGATAAAACCGCGCGGCACCGCCACCATAGAACCAATCAAGCTCCCTCTGCGTAGCAAGGAAAACTCCGCGCAATACCAAATGCGCCACCGCGGCAGGATGGGTTTCGGCATAAACAAGCGCAAGCGTTGCGCCCCAGCTTCCGCCAAAAACGATCCAGCGGCTTATGCCAAGGTGCTCTCTGATTTTCTCAATATCTTCAACAAGATGCCACGTCGTGTTGGCCTCGACCGATGCATTGGGACGCGAGCGCCCACACCCCCGTTGATCAAACAGGATCACTCGATAGATTGCCGGATCGAAAAACCGGCGCATCATGGGCGAACAACCGCCGCCAGGACCGCCGTGCAACACCACAATAGGCATCCCCAGCGGGTTGCCGCATTGCTCAACATAGATTTCATGACCGTCACCAACATCAAGCATTTGCCGATGAAACGGTTCAATTGCCGAAAAAAGATAGTCGGATGCGCTGTTTTGGCGTGAGATTCTGTCCATGCAATTACTATATAGGGGGAGTAGCTGGCTTGCCCATGACAAATCGCCACCAACCTGTGAGGATCAGATGACAACAGAAACCAACACAATCGACCCGCAAGAAGTCGCGAAGTTCGAAGCCATGGCGGCAGAGTGGTGGGATCCGAACGGGAAGTTCAAGCCGCTTCATATGCTCAATCCCTGTCGGCTTGATTACATCACACAGCAAATCGCAGCAGAGTTTGACCGCGATCTAACGACCAACAAACCGTTTGAAGGGCTGCGGATCATCGATATTGGTTGCGGTGGCGGGCTTTTGTCCGAACCTATGGCGCGGCTTGGGGCAACGGTTGTGGGCGCGGATGCGGCCGCGGGCAATATTCCCGTTGCGCAGGTTCATGCACAATCGCAAGGGCTTGAGATCGACTATCGCAACACAACAGCAGAAGCGATCGCGGATGAGGGAGAACGGTTTGATGTCGTGCTCAATATGGAAGTCGTGGAGCATGTGGCTGATCCACAAGGTTTTCTGACCGCCTGCCAAACGCTTCTCAACCCGGGTGGCCTGATGTTGTGCAGCACAATTAACCGCAACCCGAAAAGCTTCGCGATGGCGATCATCGGAGCAGAACACATCATGCGCTGGCTGCCAAAGGGTACACATGAATGGAATAAATTCATTACGCCCGACGAACTCTATCAACTCATTGAAGGGGCAAGCCTAAGACCCGTAGACCGCAAGGGGTTTGTCTTTAATCCGATTACATGGAGTTGGTCGATTTCTGATCGTGATCTCTCGGTGAATTACGTCACCGCAAGCGTTAAACCAGCCTAGTTTTCCGCCAAGCGCACGCGCAGTTCGCGCAGCACAGGTAATATCGAACGCACCTTATCCGACCCGATATCACCAACCACGCTGGCAACCGCCGGTGCAATAGCAGTCAATGCCGCCTCACAGGCGCGCCGACCGGATGGGCTAATTGCTACGAACTTGCGCCGTGCATCGTCCCAATCGGGGCGGATATGAACATGCCCTGCCGCCTCTAGTTTTGAGAGCGTGTTGGTCATCGCCCCACGCGTTACCGAAAAGGCTTTTGCCAACTGCGCGGGCGTGCGTTCGCTACTTACGTGCATCAGGTGGTTCAAAACCGAAAAATGCGATAGCTCCATTCCCTTAGGCAAAGCTTTTCCCAGCCTGTTGCGCGCAAGCTGATCAGCCATGAAAATCTCGCTAAACAGCGAAATCGCAAGGGAATTGTGTTGATCGGTCATGACGGTTTTTTAAACGCCCGAGCATTTTTTAGCGAGGGAATTTTTCGTCGAGCTGTTTCAACCTCCGCAAGGTCGATGTCAACAATCATCACGCCAGGGTCTTCGCCTGCATCCGCAAGCACCTCCCCCCATGGCGATACCACGAGCGAATGTCCATAAGTTCTGCGCTCTGACCCGTCTTGCTGGCTATGGCTGCCACATTGCGCTGGCGCCAATACGAAACATCCCGTTTCAATCGCCCGAGCACGAAGCAAAACATGCCAATGCGCCTCACCCGAAACAGTTGTAAAGGCCGCGGGCTGCGTGATGATCTGCGCGCCAGCTTCGGCCAAGGCTCTGTGAAGCTGTGGAAAGCGCACGTCATAACAAACCGTCATTCCAACGTTGCCGAAAGGTGTTTCTGCAACGACCGCATCTTCGCCAGGACGGTATCCCGCGCTTTCTTTGTAAGTTTCCGCCTCCGAAAGCTCGACATCGAACATGTGGATTTTGTCATAGCTCGCCGTGATCTCGCCTGTTGGAGAGATCAGGAAAGACCGATTGGCAAAGCGGCCCTCGTCTTCCAACTTAATCCCGAGCGAGCCGATGAGTATCCAAATGCCGAGCGTCGCTGCCTCGTTCCGGATCGCCGCAAGCGTTTCGTCTTCGCTTTGAAAACTTAGCACTGCCTGCTGATGCTTGCGCGAATTAGAGACGCAGTTGGACACTTCGGGCGTCAGCACGAACTCCGCGCCCTTCTCGGCCGCCTCGCGGATCATACCGAGAATAACGGGCAGATTCTCTTTGGGTGAATCCGTGGAGTTCAGCTGGCAAAGCCCGACCCGCATGATTACCCAGCCAGCAATGCGTCAAGCTTGCCGCGCTGCTCCAATGCATAAAGGTCATCGCATCCGCCAACATGCGTATCGCCCACAAATATCTGTGGAACAGTCCGCCCGCCGTTGGCGCGTTGTGTCATTTTTTGGCGCAACGCGGGGTCGCGTGAAACGTCAAATTCAACAAAGCTTACCGACTTGCTGTTCAAAAGCCGCTTTGCCGCGTGGCAGAAGCCGCATGTTTGTGTGGTGTATATCTCTACAGTTTGCATCTCAGATCCTGTTACTTGGTCGGTGCATATATGGAGATTTAGCCGTCTCTTTCAACGCGCGCTAGTGCGATAACGTTCACTTCGCTCGCCAATGATGCAATGCAGGCGCGTGCTGCGGCGTTGATCGTCGCTCCCGTCGTCAAAACATCGTCAACCAAAAGCACCGACCGCCCCTCCATGCGCTGCCAATATTTGGGATGCGGCATGATCGCGTTGCTCAGTGTCTTGCGCCGTTTGCCAGCGGTTTGTCCTTCAAGGCTCTGGGTGCGCTTCACGCGTCGAAGCAACTCGGGCACATGCTCAAGGTGCAGGTTGTTTGCAATTTCTTTGGAAAGAAGAGCGGATTGGTTAAAGCGGCGCTTCATAAACCGTGTCCAATGCAAAGGAATGGGCGCAACAATCGTGTCATCATCCACAATCTCTTCTGCTGCGCGCGACATCCATTCCGCGGCTGGCTTCACAACATCAAGTCGATCCCCGTGCTTCAGTGCCAGAACAAGCTTGCGACCTGTATCCTTATAGAGAAACGCCGCGCGCCCCCTGTCCCAGACGCGTCGGCCCTCCAGACACTCATCACAATATAGTGTTTCTCCCTCGACAACCTCGCCCATCAACGGAGACCCGCAACAATCGCAAACGACCCCAGTAATAAAGCGTGTATCGCGCCAACACGGGCCACAGAGTGCCCCTTCAGACTCCACCATGTCACCACAGCCAATACACTGCGGCGGAAAGACCGCTCGGAGAAGCCTTTGCATTCCTTTAAAACCTTTCTAAATTGCGCCGAACAAAGGACACAGAATGAATAACCAGCCACCAGAGCTTACCGAAAGAAAAGCGCTCGAATTGCACCGCGCCCGCGCGCAGCACGACGCGCTGTTTCTTCAGCTCGATACGGCTGATGAAATTCAGGAAAGACTTACTGAGGTTAACAGAAGGTTTACAAACCCGGCCATCGTGACCGCTTTCCCCGAAATTTGGCGCGAGTGTTTCCCGAACGCCAAGATTATCAGCGACACAGACGTTCTTTCACTTGAACAAGAAGCCCATGACCTCGTGATCCACGCGCTTTGTCTTCACTGGGCGAATGATCCCGTGGGCCAGCTTGTTCAGTCTCGCCGTGCTCTCAAGCCTGATGGATTGTTCATCGGCGCGATGTTTGGCGGACAAACCCTCGCGGAACTCCGCAGCGTTTTGGCAGAGGTCGAAAGCGCAACGACTGGGGGCATTTCTCCTCGCGTTGCTCCGATGGCCGAAATTCGTGACCTCGGCGGCCTACTCCAGCGCGCTGGCTTCGCACTCCCTGTCGCGGACTCCGCCGTCAAAACTGTGACCTATTCCGACGCGGTGCGACTTATGCATGACCTGCGACATATGGGCGAAGGCAACGCATTGGCCCAGCGCCACAAAAAACCACTTACCCGCTCGCAAATCGAGAAGATCGTTGAAACCTATGCGACCCATTTTCCGAGTGAATCAGGGCGCATTAGAGCCACATTTGAAATTGTCTATCTAACCGGATGGGCACCAGATGAAAGCCAGCAGAAACCACTGCGCCCCGGTTCAGCAACCACAAGACTAGCAGATGCCCTTGGCACGTCGGAGTTGACCATTCCGAATAGCTCCGCCAAGACACAACCCTAAGCCCGAGCGCAACAGGATCGCCAGTATGAAACCAGCCAATCACCCCAGCCTTCCAACGCCGAAAATCGGTGTTTTGATCGCAAACCTCGGCACGCCCGACAACTACGATTATTGGTCGATGCGCCGATACCTGTCGGAGTTTCTCTCTGACCAGCGTGTCATCGATTACCCTGCATGGAAGTGGCAGCCCATTCTACAGGGCATCATTTTGAGCAAACGCCCGTTTTCATCCGGCGCGGCTTACAAAAGCATCTGGAATCATGATCTCGGCGAAAGCCCGTTGATGACAATCACAAAGGCCCAAACAAACGCAATTTCCGCTGCGTTAGAGACTGAGTTTGGTGGCGACGTAGTTGTCGATTTCTGCATGCGGTACGGGAACCCATCAACAAAATCCAAGGTCGCCGCTTTGATCGAACAAGGCTGTGACAAGATCCTTTTCTTCCCGCTGTATCCGCAATATGCGGGCGCAACGACCGCAACAGCAAATGATGCGTTTTTCGCCGCGCTTGCCGATAAACCTTGGCAACCATCGGTGCGAACAGTTCCCGCCTATTTTGACCATCCGCAATATATCGACGCTCTCGCTGGGTCCATCCGCGACGCTTACGAAAACCTCGAAACAGAGCCTGATTTGCTCGTTGCGTCGTATCACGGCATGCCAGAACGCTACCTGACACAAGGCGATCCCTATCATTGCCAATGCCAGAAAACCACTCGACTGGTTCGCGAGGCGCTGGGCTGGGACAAGGACAAGATTGTAACCACTTTTCAATCTCGGTTTGGCCCCGAAGAATGGCTCAAGCCCTATACCGTTGAAGAGGTCGCGCGCCTTGCTGAATCCGGCAAAAAGAACATCGCGGTGATTGCACCTGCGTTCTCTGCCGACTGCATCGAGACACTCGAGGAAATCAACGAAGAGATCAAAGAAGCGTTCGAAGAGGCCGGCGGTGAAAGCTTTACGTACATTCCCTGCCTGAATGAGCAGCCCGCGCATATCAAAGCGCTTACCGCGATCATCAAAGAGAACCTCCAAGGCTGGACATAGAAACGGTCAGGAAAGACCTGCCCGCATTCAAAACCTAATAATAAAGCATTCCGATTAGATAATCAGAACCTGCGTGCCGTTCTTGGTCAGCGCATAGAGCTCTGCAATGTTTTCGTTGTACAGGCCAATACAGCCGTTTGACGACTTACGGCCGATCTTGCGCGTGTCTTGCGTGCCGTGGATACGGTAATAGGTCCAAGTCAAATAGAGCGCGTGTGTTCCAAGAGGGTTGGTCGGGCCAGGCGGAATGAAGTCCGGCCACTCTGGATTACGCTTCTTCATCGCTGGTGTCGGAGCCCAGCTTGGACCCTCAACTTTACGGATCACCTTAGTACGCCCGCGGCGTGTAAGATCTTCGGAGATCGGAACAGAGGTCGGATACAGCTTGTAGATCGACTGATCGTCAGACCAGAAATGCAGCGCACGGGACGACACATCCACAAGGATCGCACCATTTCGGGTGTTGCTGAAATAAGGGCGCCAATCAAGCGAACGGAAGCTCGAAATATTATGGCGTACGTCATTGCGCGGCTGGGCTTGTTCAAAAACAATATCTCCGGAAGAATCACGAGCGATTGCGGGCATTGCAAGCCCACTTGCAAGTGCAACAGAAGTTCCGAGAAAGCGGCGGCGGCTATATTTAAATGATTTTGATGCAGACATCTGGAATTCCTTCATCTATCGCGACAGCGAGTCAGACAGCACATTATGGCGCGAAAGACGCAGTCGCAATTCAAAGAATCGTCATTTGGCCGAAACCCGCTTGTGTGGGTTTGAACCGCAACGTTTCTGTCGTTAAAGAGGATAATGTAGCACTTTTGGGATATTAAAATGAACAAATTTATTGCTCTGTCCGTTTCCGCGATGATTGCATTGGCCGCTTGCGAGCCAACATCCACTGCGCCAACCGTCGATTCTTATGGTCGGCCACTCCCAAAAGTTTACCGAGTCCCGAGCGCAAGTAGTGGCAAGGTTCAGTTCGCCGTTCTGGATTCGGTGAATGTGTTACGTGAGGCCGCCGGCGCGCAGCCCCTTGAGCTTGATTCCAAACTCACCGCCGCCGCAGCGACCCATTCTCGCGATATGTCTGTACAAAACCGCCCATGGCACTTTGGCTCTGATGGTTCCTCCCCGCTCGATCGCGTTGCGCGCACAGGATACAACGGTACGCTGGCTGGCGAAGTAATTTCGGAAACATATGAAACCGAACTTCAAACTCTAGCCGCTTGGATGGAGCAGCCAGATACGCGCGCCGTGATTATGGATCCGGCTGCAAATGAAATGGGCTTTGCTTGGTATCAGGAAGACAACGGCAAAATCTGGTGGACGCTAGTCACCGGCAAGCCGCGCGGAATTGCCGGTAACTCCTGAATTATCTCTAAGTCGCCTGATCTAAGGGTAAACCGAGATTACGGTGCCTAGATTCACCATTGGGTAAATCTCTTCCATCTCCTTATCGGTGACGGCGATGCACCCCCACGTCCAGTCTTTCTTGTTTTTATAGCGTGGGTCAGGGCTTTCGCCGTGAATAAAGATATCCCCACCAGCGCTTTTGCCGACGGCACGCGCACGCTGAACATCAACGGTGTTCGGATAAGACATACCGATTGAAAGATAGAAATCACTGTTCGGATTTCGACGGTTGATAAGATAGCTGCCCTCAGGAGTCTTCCCATCACCTTCGTATTGCTTATGTCCGACCGGCTCAAAGCCAAGGTGAATATCATAAGACTTCAGCACCTTGTCATGGTGCATCAAGAACATCTTGCGATCTTCTTTATAGACAAGAATCCGTGTGACTTCTGGCCCGTTATAAGGCTTCATTCCGCCACAACCGGAAAGAACGAATGAAATCGCCGTGATGGCGACAATTAGGATTGCCCGCATTTTACTGCCCGTTACTGTACTGCTCATTGATTTTTATTAGCCTGACTATAGCGCAAATTGCGCCATTAGAAAATCAGGGATTCGTTACCTACGCAAAAATGACGCGGCGATCTCGACATGTGGTGACCAGCGGAATTGATCGACAACCTGAACAAAGCCAATCTCAAACCCTGCACCGACCAGTGTTTGCGCGTCTCGTGCGAAGGTGACCGGATTGCAAGACACCATGGACACCAGCCTCGCATTCGATGCCGCTATCTCTGCGATTTGAGCCTCTGCTCCCGCGCGCGGCGGGTCGATGACAATCGCGTCAAAGCCTTTGATCTCATCGGGCAATAGCGGTCTCCGAAAGAGATCGCGCGCCTCTGTTGTTAGGTGTTTCAGCCCTTTGCCAAATCGCCATGCTTGATCAAGTGCGGTTAGCATAGAGGCCTCGCCCTCAACCGCACGGACTTCCGCCTGTTCCGCAATTGGCAATGAAAACGTGCCGCATCCAGAGAACAAATCCAATACCTTCTCTGCACCGGAAACAGTCTCTAACACAGCTGAAACCAGCGCGTTTTCGCCATCTTTGGTGGCCTGAAGAAAGGTCCCCGCGGGGGGAGTCACCCTGTGGCCCGCGAACTCTTGGACCGGAGCGTATATTTCGCAAACCAGCTCGTCTTCCCACGTCAACCGCGCCAAACCAAATTGGTTCGCGATACCAGCAAGCTCAATCCGAAGCGGCCCGTCCAGCGGTTTGCCGCCTTGCGCCAAAACATCAACCCCGCCGAGCGTTTGTGTTACGGTAAAGCTGATCTCTGCCTTGCGCGAGGTTCCGGCAATAGTTAGCGCCTCAAGCGCGGGAATTGATTCCTTCACCGCCGGCTCGAGCAGCTTACAGTTTGGGATCTCAATGATTATTCCTGATGCCCGTGTGTGGAACCCAATCATCGCACCATTCTTGGTCCGCTTTCCGGCCAAGCCAGCGCGGCGGCGAGATTGCGGCGGGGATGTTTGAATGGGCCGGAACTCCGCCGTTAGGCCATGAGTTTCCAAGGCGCGACGCACCACATCTTGCTTCCAATTCGCCACAAATGCATCCGAGGCATGCATCAGGCTACACCCACCGCACGACTTGTAATGGCTGCACGGCGGTTTTACCCGATCCGACGACGGCTCCAGAATACGCGGCGCGGCCATTTTACCGCCTTCGACATCTCCCTCGACAACTTCGCCAGGCAAAGCCATCGGAACGAACACAGGGCCCTCGGCAATGCCGTCTCCAAGATGGCCAAGCCGCTCGATTGTTACCTTCACTCTGCTGCCTCCTCGATGCCGATGAACCCGCCGGACTGTCGCTCCCAGAATGTCGCATAGCGCCCATTGCGTTCAAGAAGTTCGGCATGGGTTCCTTGCTCGACGATCCTTCCGTTTTCAAGCACAATTATTCGATCCATCTGCGCAATCGTTGAAAGTCGGTGCGCAATTGCCAGCACGGTTTTGCCACCCATCACATTTTCAAGCGCGGTTTGGATCGCGGCCTCAACCTCGGAATCGAGCGCGGATGTCGCCTCATCAAGCACGAGTATCGGCGCATCTTTCAAAATAGCGCGAGCCAGAGCAATACGTTGCCTTTGCCCACCGGACAACTTAACGCCCCGTTCCCCAAGAAATGCCTCATACCCGCGGCGACCTTTGAAATCCTCAAGCTCCTTGATGAAATCATGCGCCTCTGCGCGTTTGGCGGCGCTTATTACCTCCTCATGCGAGGCGTCCGGTCGACCGTAAAGAATGTTATCAAGCGCAGAGCGGTTGAACATCGCGGTTTCCTGCGTGACCATTCCGATCTGACGCCGCAAACTTTTTTGCGTCACTTTTGAAACGTCTTGGCCATCAATCAACACGCGGCCACGTTCGGGGTCATAGAGCCGCAACAATAGGGAAACCAGCGTAGATTTCCCTGCTCCAGAAGCGCCTACGATTCCAAGCTTCTCTCCCGAGTTAATGAGCAAATCTGTCTCTGTTATGCCGCCGGTTTCGCCGCCATAGGCAAAACTCACTTGATCATAGTGAATCTCGCCCTTGCTGACGGTAAGCGTGTCGGCATCAGAGCTGTCCACGAGGGCGGGACGCACTGTAAGCGTTCCCATTCCATCCTCGACCTCGCCAATATGAGAGAAAATTCCCATCAGCGTAAACGAAACCCAACCTGTCATCTGCGCAAAGCGGATCGCGAGCGAACCGGTTGTGGCGATATCTCCTGCGGAAGCGGAGCCTTTCGTCCAGAAATAGAGCGAAGCCCCGACAATCAAGACAGGCAAAACACCCGCGATAACCATCAGGCCATAGCGAAAAGCCGAAGCAAGAACGCCAAACTGCCGTGCCCGCTGGCGGAACTCTTGCATGGCGTCTGTCGCCGCGCGCTCCTCGTGATCAGCGTGCGCAAAGAGCTTCACCGTTTTAATGTTGGTGATCGTATCGACAATCTGGCCGGTCACGCCAGTCCGTGCCCCTGCTCTTGAACGCGCCTTAACGCGAATGCGCGGAAGGAAATATCGCAAGAAAAGAAAATACGCGGCGAGCCACACACAGAAAATCAGTGAGACGCGGAAATCCACGGTCGACATAACGTAAAGCGCGCCAATTATCGACGCGAGCGCGAACACCAAAGTGTTGAGAGTCTCGACAACAATCTCGGTCAAAGATCCGGCGGCCTGCATCTGTTTTTGTGAGATACGCCCTGCATAATCGTTGTCAAAAAACGAGACCGTTTGCCCCAAAGTCCAACGATTAAGGCGGGATAGGGTCTGCGTGAAGATATCAGGCGCCATGATCACAGATTGCAGATAGGCCGAAATGCCAAAGAACATTGGCCGCAAAACAATGAGAAACACCAGCCCTGCAAGCAACAACACCATATTCCCAGAGAAAAAGGCCTCCGGCGAACTGGCAAGAGCGGCGTCGATCACCATCCCGAGGAAAACCGCCGTTGTGACCTCGATTATTCCGGAAAGCGCAGAGACAAAACCCGCCGAAAGCAAAACTTTCTGACTTCCAGCAAGGCACCACCTCATAAACCGGGCAAGCGTTTGCGGAGGCGCAACGGATACGGGCGCAAAGGGGTCGATCAAATTCTTTAACAACACAATAGGGCCTTCTTGGAAATCACGGCGAGCGCCAGTACAGACAGCAAGCATAACGCGGTCGAGCGGCGCGAAATAAATATGGCGATGAGTCCCGCTCACGATAGGGCAGTCGATTACGGAGCGAAACCCAGCTTGGTGGATTATTAGCTGTGACCGTCTAAAAGTTGATCGCGCGTCAGTTTGAGCCCTGACTCGAGCCATTTTTGCTCGAGGTTTTTCAGTGCATTGCCAAGCTCTGCACCCTGTAGCGCCGGCATTAAATCCGCTGCCTTCACGGGAAACTCCGCATGCGCCCCGCGTTCCACGTCTTGAATGTCTGTCGCGCAAACTGGCGCTTCGAACTGTGCTGCACGAAGCAATAGTACGCTTTTCCCGACATCCGCCCCGTAGCGATAGCCCAGCGCGATAGGGGTTGTCGTGTGCTCAAGTTCAAAGCGAAGAATGTCATACGTCTTTGAATGGGCATTACTCAGCCGAAGTGCATTCTTTACGTCCTCGCCACCAAGAATTGCGAGCCGCCTCATTGGGTCTGCACTTACTTCGACGCTTTGCTCATTGTGGATCAGCAAAGGCAAGAAACGGCCCGTGGCGCCGATAAGTATCTGCGCAAGAACACCACTTTGTTCCATGCTCGCAATGGCCTGAGATGGGTTAGGTGCGGCAAGAAGCTTCAGCATCTCTGCGCCAACCCGTTCTTTTGCAAGCGTCTCTATTCCGGCTAAATTTTCTGCGCAGGCCGCCAAACCCTCTGAATCCAAGCCCTCCGATTGCTCGCCATACCAGGCGAAGAACCGGAAAAACCGAAGTATCCGCAGATAGTCCTCTTGAATGCGCTGGTCTGGGTCTTCGATGAACCGAACCCTCCGCGCAAGAAGGTCTGGCAATCCGTTCAATGGATCAACAATTTCGCCGCTGCGGGTTGCATAGATTGCATTCATCGTAAAATCGCGGCGGCGGGCATCGTCGTGGATATCTTTGGAATAGGCGACGACTGCGCGCCGTCCGTCGGTTTCAACATCGCGCCGGAAGGTCGTCACCTCGACAGGCGCACCGCCCACAACCAGCGTGATTGTCCCGTGATCGTATCCTGTCGCCACTGCGCGAATGTTAGCGCGCTTGGCCAGACTCAGGATCTGATCCGGAGTTGCATCGGTTGCGATATCAATATCGTTAATCGGCGCGTTGAGGATGGCGTTGCGAACGCACCCCCCAACCAGAAACGCGCGAAAACCTGCATCTTCTATCGCGGTGCAGCAGCGCTGGACTTCGGGCGCGTCGATCCAGTCTCCCTCAAGTCTCATGACTGCGCTGCCTCGGCAAGCCGCCGCAAGATACGAGCGGTTGCGCCCCAGATATAATAGGGCCCGTATGGCACGACATAATACTTCCGCTCAACGCCACGCCAGAACCGCGACTCAATTGTGAAACGATCTGGGTTCAGGACATGCGCAAGCGGAACACGAAATATTTCCGCCACCTCTCCCTGTTCGGCCTGTGGAACAAATTCGTCTCTAACATAGCCCAAAATCGGCGAAACAGTGAAACCGGTGACCGTCTCATGCGCAGAAACCACACCGACGACATCAACGTTTTCCGGCGCCAATCCGATTTCCTCGCGCGCCTCTCGGAGCGCTGTCGCCGTCAGATCTTTGTCTCCCTGGTCCCGCTTTCCGCCGGGAAACGCGATCTGTCCAGGGTGGTGTTTAAGATGGGACGCTCGTTTGGTCAGGATAAGCGATGGGCCGCTTTCAGTGTCGATAATCGGCACAAGGACTGCTGCTTCGCGCAATTTCCGGTTTTCGGGAAGTTTAAATTCCGGATGCAAATCAAAGTCCGATGACTCCGCATCGGAAGCCACCGAACAAAGCTTATGAAGCGTCGCTTTAGTTGTCATCACCGCCGCCAGCAACCGCGTCTTTTCCAACGGTCGCAGGGTCGAGCACATAATGTTTGCCGCAGAATTGACAGTCGGCGGTAATTTCACCCTTCTCCGTTGTCATGTGCTCCAAATCTTTCGCCGAGTAGATCGACAAGCTGTTCCGAACACGCTCTTCCGAGCACGTGCAGCCAAATGTAACTGGCTGTGCATCAAAAACACGCGGTGATTCCTCGTGGAACAAGCGAACGAGCAACTCCGTTGGCGCGACCGAAGGGCCGATCATTTCGAGCGCTTCAACTGTATCAAGCAGGATATTCGCGCGATTCCAATTGTCTTCTTCGTCGTCCGATAGAAGGTCCGAAGCGGTCAGCAAGCCCTGCTCATCTCCACCATCTTCGGATTTTGCAAACGGCGAGGCTTTTGGCATGTGCTGTAGCATCATCCCGCCAGCACGCCAGCTTTCATCGCCATCCTTTTCAGTCGAACGCCCAAAGGTAAGCTCAAACCGAGTTGGTAGCTGTTCTGACTGGGCGAAATATGTTTGCGCACAAGCCGCAAGCGATCCGCCCGCGATTGGCGTGATCCCCTGATAGGGTTTCATCCCATCGCCTTGATCAATCAGAATTGCAAAGTAGCCCTTGCCGATCTGCTCAAATCCAGGTGCGTTCTCATCGAGGCGCTCTTTGTCAAAGCTTGCGTATGCCCGAATGCGGGCGGGTTCGCCTTCTTTTGTCGGTCCATAATAATCGGTCGCCAGAATGCGCGCCGCTCCATTTCCGCGAACTTGCAAGGAGAGCTTCCAGCGAAGATCGATCGTTTGGCCGATAAGCGCCGTGAGCAATGTGATCTCTGCAATCAGCGCCTCAATGACTGGCGGATAGTCGTGTTGCTCAAGTACAGAGTCCAACACGCCGTCTAGTCGGGCAACGCGCCCACGAACGTCAGCACGATCAAGTTGAAATGGCAGGACCGTGTCGTCCCAAGCGAGTTTATTAGCAAGTGTCATGAAGATTCCTTACGCGCGTTGCGTTGGCTTACCGCGACTATATAAGAGGAGCAAGTCACAGTCCAAGGGGTGCGAAGATGATTAGACGATTTGGCGAGCCGCCCTTAAAGGGGCAAACATACCGCTTGCGCCCCGGTGCTTACGCCATACTTGCCCGTGAAAACAGGCTTCTTGTGACGTTACAATCCAAACCTTACGTCGAATTTCAATTGCCGGGTGGAGGCATTGATCCCGGCGAAAACGCGATTGCCGCACTTCATCGCGAGGTAAAGGAAGAGACAGGCTGGAAGATATCAAATCCCCGTCACCTTGGGACATTTCGCAGATTTGTGTTCATGCCGGAATACGATATGTGGGCGGAAAAGCTTTGCCACATATTCTCGGCAACCCCAGTGTATGCGCTCCATGACCCGCTGGAAGAATTTCATTCAGTTCAATGGGTCTCACCAGAGGAGGCCGCGGTTATCCTCGGAAACGACGGTGACCGCTATTTTGTGAACTCAATGTTTTGTTAATCCGTTTTGTTGAATTCGACCATGATCGCAGAAACATCGTCCGGAAATTCGACATCACCTGCAAAATTCTGAAGTCCGAGTACAAGGCTTTCTAAAGCGTCAGGGCCACGAATGGCCGAAATGTCATGCAACAAATGTTCGAGCCCCTCTTCTTCAAGCAGCTCGCCATGTGGGTTTGGACACTCCGTAAACCCGTCTGAAAGAATGAGCAATCGATCCCCATCTTGCAGATGAAATGTCACTTGCTCGTAGCTAACATCCTCAAGCAGCCCAACGGGATTACCGCCACTTCCGAGGTATTCAATGTTGCCATTCGCTCTCTGTATTACCGGGTGCGGGTGCCCTGCTTGAACGAAGCTAACCTCTCCGGTTTTGGTGTTGATGGTGGCAAGCAGAAGGGTGAAATAGTGTTCGGTTTCAAACTCCTGCATGCAAAGCCGGTTTAGCTGTTCGGCGACTTTCTCCAAGGCCTCTGCTGCGTATTTTTTGCCCTTCTTCTTCAGCGCTACATTCTGTTCCGGCGCTGCTCCAGACAAAAAACCCGCAAGCCGAGCGGTAATGAGTGCAGACGTTATCCCGTGGCCGGATACATCAACAGCAAACAGACCCAAGTTTTCGTCATCTATAGGAAACTGCCCTACGAGATCACCACCGACATGGCCAGCCGGCCGCAGGAGCAAAGAAACCTGAGTATCCCCCATTTCCTTGAACCGTTCGCGCACCAAAGAATGCTGAAGTTTTTTCGCTTCAATTAGGTCTCTGTCGAGGGTTTCATACAGCTCTGACATCTCGGAAAGCGTGTTGGTTACAAGCGCATTCTTTTCAGTAAGCTCCCGCTCCATTCGCAACACACGCGCGCCCGCGGTAATTCTTGCTCTAAGCTCATTCGATGCGACGGGTTTTGTAAGAAAATCATCAGCCCCAACTTCAAGCCCGTGCGCAACCTCGCCTTTCTCGCTCTTGGAGGTCAGCAAGATGAAATAACCGTAGTGATCACGCTCCAACGCTCTGAATTTTTTACAAAATTCAACACCCGTCATCTCTGGCATCATCCAGTCGCTCAATACAAGATCAACACGGTAGTACTTGATGATCTCGAGCGCTTGTGCGCCTGAGACCGCCTCCAACACGGAGAAGCCCCAGCGCGATAGAATCTTGCTCAGTACCCGCCTTTGCGCACGACTGTCGTCGACAACAAGGATCTGTTGGATCACTTGATCTCCGTCAGCGGGCGCCATTGACGCTCCGAGAAAACTATTCGGATTTTGCAGCATGCTAATTGCGCTCCGGCTTTGTTCAGGCCGAATCTGGCACGGCGCCATTAACAATCCATGAAAGCTAAAATTGTCTGAAACAGGTTAGATCGATCAACGATTCATTAACGCTATCGCCGCTACCTTAGCGGGGTAAGTGAAACAAAAAGGAAGCGCTGGATGATCGATTGGGACCGAGTTCTGGAACTTCG
This sequence comes from Halocynthiibacter sp. C4, assembly GCF_028823805.1. Classification (NCBI taxonomy): domain Bacteria; kingdom Pseudomonadati; phylum Pseudomonadota; class Alphaproteobacteria; order Rhodobacterales; family Paracoccaceae; genus Halocynthiibacter; species Halocynthiibacter sp. C4. The sequence continues at coordinate 50,725 of NZ_JAPEIE010000003.1, forward strand.
GGAAGAGGTTGGCGCGGATGATTTTGATGAAGTTGCCGAGCTGTTTTTGGAAGAGGCGGATGAAGTAATCGCGCGGCTTAAATCCAAGAACGGGCGCGAAAACCTCGAAGATGATCTGCACTTCCTAAAGGGTAGCGCGCTTAATCTTGGGTTTCGTGCGATGGCTATTCTTTGTCAAAGCGGGGAAAAGGCCGCCTCTGAAGGGCATGGGCAATCATTCAATCTCGCGGCCCTCTTCGAGACATACGAGCAATCTCGCTCGGTGTTTGAAAAGAAGCAGGCCGAACTCGCAGCTTAGATCAAGAATTCCGCCAAAATCTGATCCGCTGTGATATCGCGATAGGCAAACCCTGCTTCCTCAAGCCGCGCAAACAAACCAGGGAAGTCGTCTGCATTTTTGGTTTCAATCCCGATTAATACACTACCAAAGTTGCGGGCGGATTTCTTGAGATACTCAAATCTGGAAATGTCGTCATCCGGCCCGAGAAGATGCAAAAACTCTTTCAACGCTCCGGGGCGTTGGGGCATCCGAAGAATGAAGTACTTCTTTAGGCCAAGGTACCTTTGCGCGCGCTCTTTGACTTCGGGCAGTCGCTCAAAATCAAAGTTTCCACCAGAAGTTACGCAAACCACGGTTTTACCTCGGATCTGCTCCACAATGTCAGGCAGAATATCGATGGAAAGTGCGCCCGCTGGTTCGAGCACAACGCCCTCAACATTCAGCATCTCGAGAATTGTTGTACAGATCCTATCTTCAGGCGCAGCGAGAACATCGTCCGCTGAAATACCCTTAAGCGCCTCAAATGTCAGCGAGCCAATGCGAGCCACGGCCGCGCCGTCGACAAAATTATCAACTTCGGGGAGCGTGGTGGGCTCACCAAATTCAAGCGCTTCGCGCAAACTTCGGCCACCCTCAGGCTCCACATAGGTTAACGATACGTCTGGCGCTTCGGTTCGGAGATAAGACAGCAAACCAGCAGACAATCCGCCACCGCCCACAGGCACAACCAATACGTCAGGTGCGCCGCCAAGCTCTTCGAGCATTTCAACCGCAACGCTCGCCTGACCTTCAATAACATCAGCATCATCAAATGGAGCAAGGAAATGGCCCCCTGCTTGCTTGCAATATTCCTGTGATGCGGCGAGCGTTTCATCAAAATAGTCGCCGACAAGCCTAATCTCGATAGCGTCGCCGCCAAAGACTTTGGTCTTTTGAATTTTCTGCTGTGGTGTGGTGACAGGCATGAAAATAACGCCTTTCACTCCAAAATGGCGGCAAACATACGCAACACCTTGGGCATGGTTGCCAGCACTTGCACAGACAAACAACGATTGATCTGGCGACGCCTTTAAAACTTTCGACATCGCATTAAACGCACCGCGGATTTTGTAACTCCGAACGGGGCTCAAATCCTCACGTTTGAGCCAAATGTTTGCATCGAACTTCTTGGACAGGTGGTCATTCCGCTGAAGCGGCGTCGCTTGGAAAAGGGAGCGCATTGCTTTCGTTGCATAGCGCGCGTTCTCTGAAAATTCCGACATCGCGAATCCTCGCCGATCAAAAAGGGGCACAGTATCTCCCCAAGACAACCTACGACGAAGGAAAATACAAGGCACGTCGATAGAGATGCCAAGTTGCATGACCAAGGACCGGAAGGACAACCAACAAGCCCAAGAACATCGGAATCATCGCGACAAACAGAAGGACCGCAATAATCATCGCCCAGATTATCAGCGTTCGTTTATTGAGTGCGACAGTCTTTGCCGAGATTATCATCGCCGTAACGAAATCCAGCTCCTTGTCGAGCAACAAAGGAAGCGACACAACCGTAAGCGCATAAACCAGAAACGCCACAATCCCGCCTGTCACAATTTCAAAGACAATAAGCATAGCTCCCATGGGGCTCTGAAATACTTCCCACGAGCTGCTGATGTTGATGAGCGTCATGTTCCCCAAAAACAGAGCCAGCGACATATGCGCAAAGAAGCTCCAGAATAGAAAGATAATGACCAGAATTGCACCGATCCACGGCGCTTGGCGGCCACGCTCTCGCCACACAACACCCAGAACCTCAGACCATTTGAGCGGCTCGCCTTCTTCAATCCGTCGGCTAACTTCGTACAATCCCACGGCGGCGAAAGGCGCTACCAGCGGAAACCCGAGCGACAGAACGAGCGTCCAATAAAATGTGCTCGCGCCTAATAGACTTAGTAAAAGCCCGCACACCACATAAACGCTGCTGAAGAACAAGCCGAACAACGGCGCTCTTTTAAAATCCTGCCAGCCCGTTTTCAGCGCTGTTAGTAGCTCCGAAAGTGTGACCTCTCCTATGTCGGGCAGCGGTTGTGCCGCCCTCGTTTCATCAGTCATGTTCGCATTTCTCCGTCCCTGTGGGCCAACCGTAGCCACGACAAAAGCTCAGATCAATAATCTCGCGTGAGATAGTACAGTTCAAAGCCATCTACGCATGACTTGCAAAAAAACGAGGCATCAAAGACAGTGCAAACAGCGCGCAAATTGATTAAGCCTTCAGAAAAAGCATTCAGGACAGCTAATGACAGTAGATTCCCGAGCGATCCGCCATCTTAGAAAACTACTGCTTGCCACCGGCCTAGCGGCCACGCCGATGTGCCTTGCGGCGTCTGAAACTCCCAAAATCATCCCTGAAAACGACAAGTATGGAATTTCCGATGGTTCGTTTGTTCTTGCGCCAATCCCGTTCAAGAACCCGTTGATCGAAGCTGGCTTGGCATTGGGCGGCGCCTATCTCTTTCAGAACGATCCAAGCTCCGACACATCACATGTTGGCCTTGGTGGCTTTAAATCAACGAACGGAAGTACCGCCTTCGGCGCCAGCACGAGCTACGCATGGGACTCAAATCGTTGGACTATAGGAGCAACGATTGCGACCGCCGACCTTAATTATGATGTTTACACCATTCTCGGTCCTATTCCGATCACGCAAACCGGAGACTTTGCGCGGCTCGAACTTAGGCATGGGTTCGCAGAGCACTATTCGATCACCGGCTTTGCAAGCATTTTGAACACAACCGTTTCTTTTCAAACGAACAAGCAAGGCATTCTCCGGGGAATACGGCTGGACACTGCGATGGAATACGCAAATCTTGGCCTAGAACTTGAGCGAGACACGACCAATGACGACATTTATCCGAGTGCGGGCACCAAGATCGGGTTAACGGCAAGCATCGCCAATGAGCTTACTGACAGTGACCGTGGTAGCTTTTCTAAAGGGAACCTCTACTTTTCAGGCTATCAGCAACTTGCAACAGAAACCGTTATCGCGGGTAAGCTCTATCAGTGTTTCGCTGAGAAAGGGACGCCATTCTTTGACCAGTGCTCGATCGGCGCGGGAGACGGGTTCCGCGGCTTCTCACCAACACAGTTTCTTGGTCCGCGCGCGACCTCCGCTCAAATTGAAATCCGCCAACGCTTGGGCGACCGCTTTGGCGTTGTCGCGTTTGCAGGCGCGGGAACGGGCGAAACGAGCTATGGCGAAGATATCGGCGCGCGCTATGCTGGCGGTGTCGGGCTGCGCTTTCGGCTAAGCCGGAAGTTCCCGCTCGATTTCTCGGCGGATGTCGCGATCAATGATGATAACGTGCAGAACTATTATATCTATGTCGGGCAGCGATTTTAGCGCATGAAACTCTGGCGCATTCTGTTTGGTCGCGCGCTATTTATTTGAAGGAACCAAATGCGCATCGTTAGTTACAATATTCGCAAGTCCGTCGGCCTCGACTGGAAGCGCAAGCCGGAGCGGATATTGGCGGTTCTGGAAGAAATGCAGCCCGATATCGTCGTCGGACAAGAAGTCGACAAACGGCTTGGCTCACGGCAAGGCACATTGCCTTTGGGTATGCTTACATCTGACCTGAAATATAGGTTTGCCGACGTTGCGACGCGCGTAAAAAGCCACGGCTGGCACGGCAACGCTATTCTGTTTCGCCCCGGTGTTGTGGTGACAGAAGTTGAACGTATCGAGCTACCATCCCTTGAGCCGCGCGGCGCGGTGTCTGTCTTTTTCGAAACGGCCTCAGGGCAGAAATTTCATGTTGTCGGTGTTCATCTTGCTCTGCATCGCATCATGCGGGCGAAGCAAGCCTTGGCAATTCTGAAGTATCTAAAACGCTGCCCCCGCATTCCGACAATCATCGCTGGTGACTTTAACGAATGGCGCAAGCTTGGTGCCGCGAGTAGAATTTTTGCGCCAACGCTCGACGTTATTACACCCGGGCCAAGCTTTCACACGTCGCTTCCAACTGCACCGCTTGATCGCTTTCTCGTGACCTCCGATGTTCAGGTCACCAATACCGGCGTTCACCGAAGCGAGCTTTCCAACCGCGCGTCTGATCACCTGCCGATCTACATGGATTTTGATTTGCTGAAAGCAGAGCAAACCACATAGTTTTTTGCACTGTTTCGGCCACTAAACTTGCCCTTTGGTCAAAAACCCGATAACGCCAGCGCGATACATATTTTGGAGAGTTCAATGTCCGCACCAAAGACTGCACCCAAGAAAGTTGTTCTGGCCTATTCCGGAGGCCTTGATACGTCGATCATCCTGAAATGGCTTGAGATCGAATATGGTTGCGAGGTGGTGACCTTCACTGCCGATCTTGGTCAGGGCGAAGAGCTTGAGCCAGCACGTAAGAAAGCCGAGCTTCTTGGTGTAAAGCCAGAGAATATCTTTATCGAAGACCTGCGCGAAGAATTCGTTCGCGATTTTGTTTTCCCGATGTTCCGCGCCAACGCGCAGTACGAAGGTCTCTACCTTCTCGGCACGTCCATCGCTCGCCCGCTCATCTCCAAGCGGCTTGTTGAAATCGCCAAGCAAACCGGTGCGGATGCCGTTTCCCATGGCGCAACAGGCAAAGGCAACGACCAAGTCCGGTTCGAGCTTGCCGCTTATGCGCTGAACCCAGAGATCGTAGTGATTGCGCCTTGGCGCGAGTGGGACCTGCAAAGCCGTACAAAGCTGATCGAATTTGCTGAAGCACACCAGATCCCGATCGCCAAAGACAAACGCGGCGAAGCGCCCTTCTCTGTTGACGCGAACCTGCTGCACACGTCTTCCGAAGGTAAGGTTCTTGAAGATCCGGCAATTGACGCGCCCGATTATGTTTACCAACGCACGGTGCATCCCGAAGACGCGCCAAACACGCCAGAGTTCGTCGAGATCACATTTGAAAAAGGCGATGCGGTTGCGATCGATGGCGAAGCAATGTCGCCTGCAACGATCCTCACCAAACTGAACGAGCTTGGTGGCAAACATGGTTGTGGTCGCCTCGATCTTGTTGAAGGTCGCTTTGTTGGTATGAAATCCCGCGGGATCTACGAAACACCTGGCGGCACACTGCTTCTCGAAGCGCATCGCGGTATCGAATCCATCACAATGGATCGCGGCGCCATGCACCTCAAAGATGAGCTGATGCCGAAATATGCAGAGCTGATCTATAACGGTTTCTGGTACAGCCCAGAGCGCGAGATGCTCCAAGCCGCGATTGACCAGTCCCAAGAGCATGTATCCGGTACGGTTCGCCTGAAACTTTACAAAGGTCTGGCGCGCTGCGTTGGTCGTTGGTCCGATCACAGCCTCTACTCCGAGAGCCATGTAACTTTCGAAGAAGATGCCGGCGCATATGACCAAACTGATGCCGCTGGTTTCATTCAACTTCAGGCGCTGCGTTTGAAGCTGATCGCGATGCGGAACAAGCGCCTCGGTAAGTAGGCTCCGCCGCAAATCTGAATGAACTTTGCTCAAGCTTGCGTGAGCAGCGGCCTTGCGTCGTTGCTTTCGCTGCAATCTCTCGCAAAGGTTTTCCCAACACAGGAGAACCTTTGATGTCTTTCTTCCGGCGCCTATCCAATCTTGATTTAAAAGCCCTTACCCTAGCGGCAACAATCCTCGCTGCTTGGCTGCTTCACAGCACCTCGGCAATGGCTGGACCCAAGGAGACAATTATCGTCGCAGGCGGGTGTTTCTGGTGTGTGGAAAGCGATTTCGAATCCGTTAAGGGAGTCACTAAAGCTGTTTCCGGCTATACGGGCGGAACCACCGAAAACCCGACTTACAAAGACGTATCAAAAGGCGGCACAGGTCATTACGAAGCTGTCGAAATCACCTATGACACGGGTCAAATCTCGCTGCGCCAAATCCTAGACCTCTATTTTCGCTCGGTCGATCCAACAGATGCAGGCGGCCAATTTTGCGACCGTGGAGAAAGCTACAGAACGGCAATATTCGTCTCTAATCGGGCCGAACAAGACATTGCAAAGGCCGCGCGCGCCGATGCGCAAAAGGCGTTGGGAAAGAAGATCGTAACGCCTATTTTAGCAGAAAAACCCTTCTACAAGGCGGAAGCCTATCATCAAGATTTCTATAAAGGCACAAAACGCATCATCACGCGTTTTGGTCCGGTTAAGAAATCAACGGCCTACGCGAAATACCGCAAAGGCTGTAAACGAGACGAAAAGGTTTTGGCGCTTTGGGGCGATGCTGCACCATTTGCCAAAGGTCACTAAGCTTGATCGGCTAGAAACGCCTCAACCGCGCCCCGATTTGGAATGGCATCGGCAGCACCAGCTTTCGTTACTTTGAGCGCGGCCGCGGCCGACGCAAGCTGAAGCGCTTCCGCAACCCCTGCTCCCTGATCCAATCCAGCGGCGAAGTATCCAGCAAAAGTATCGCCAGCCGCGGTTGTATCAACCGGAGTAACCTTGAAGCTTTCAACGGTTTCAGTCTTACCATTTCCGCGCCATTCAGCACCTTTTGCGCCGCGCGTCACCAAAATCTCATCTACGGGCAGGTTGTCTAAATCAGTCTCTAACGCTGCGCAAAGCTGCTCCGCTTCGATCTCATTTACGGCAATCATCGTAACAAACGGCAACACTTCTCGAACCGCCTCGACAGAGAACGGCGCCGCAGAATAGATAACGCGCATCCCCTTGGACTTGGCCAATTCAGCGGCATAGGCTTGATGCGCAGTTTCGTTTTGAAGAAGAAGCGTGTCACCTGCACTCGCCGCCTCTAAGGTCGCATCGACCTGTGCCGTATCCAATGCAAAGTTCGCACCTTTGAAGAGAACAATCGCATTCTCTGCGTCGTCGTCAACGTTGATAATCGCATGCCCTGTTGGTGTTTCAATCTCTGCAACAAACTGGCAATCAACCGAAAGCGACTGAAGCTTTTCTTTCGCCCAGCGCCCGTCCGCTCCAACCGCCCCGATATGCAGCACCTTTGATCCAGCCTGTGCGGCGGCAACGGATTGGTTTGTGCCTTTGCCGCCAAGCCCGATTTGAAACGAGCTTGCCGCCAATGTCTCACCCGGTTCGGGCAAATGCGGAACACGATAAACGTGGTCCGCGTTGATTGATCCAAGATTAAAAATCGCCATTACTTCGCCTTACAGGCCGCAAGCATGGCCATATTCAAGATGTCATTGGATGTAGAAACGGTCGAGCAAATCTGAATCGACTGATCAATCCCCGTAAGGATCGGACCGATCACGGTCGCACCCGCCATTTCCTGCATCAACTTCACCGAAATACTCGCGGAATGCCGCGCAGGAACAACAAGAACGTTCGCAGGGCCGGTCAGACGGCTAAACGGATACTGCGCCATCGCTTGCGGGTTCAGCGCAACATCAACGGTCATCTCGCCTTCAAACTCGAAATCAACGCCGCGCTGCTCCAACACCTTCGGCGCTTGGTGCATTTTTTCGGCGCGCTCGGAAACAGGATAGCCGAATGTCGAGAAGCTAACAAAGGCCACACGCGGCTCTATTCCAAGCATTTTCGCAACATCCGCGCCCCGCTCGGCAATCGTTGCGAGGTCTTCGGAATCAGGCCATTCATGCACCAGCGTATCCGTGACCAGAACAATTCGGCCCTTAAGCAAAAGCGCAGTAACGCCGACGGCGCCGTCGGTTGCTTGAGCGTTGAACACATTGTTAATCAACCCAAGAACATGCGCGGACTTTCGTGTCGCACCAGTTACCAACCCATCGCCATGGCCGTGCGCCAACATCAGCGCAGAGAACACGTGCCGGTCGCGGGCGGCAAGACGGTGAACATCCTGATGATCGTGGCCGCTCCGTTGAAGCCGCTGATAGAGGAAATCTTTGTAGGTATCCAAATAGGCCGTGTTCTTCGCGTTAACCACTTCGATCTCGGGATACGCATCGCCAATTCCTGCTGCATCCATCAGGCCTTTGACGTCATTTTCACGACCAACAACAAGCGCCTTGCCAAATCCGCCGCGTTGATAGTTTACGGCTGCACGCAACACGCGAATATCATCGCCCTCTGCAAAGATCATCCGCGCTTGGCGGGCCTTGGCGCGGGTATTGATCGACCGCAAAATGTTTGCCGTTGGGTCCATCCGCGCGCGGAGCGAGGCTTCGTAACCATCCATGTCGACGATTGGGCGGCGTGCCACACCAGTGTCCATACCTGCTCTGGCAACTGCTGGCGGTACAACATGGATCAAGCGCGGATCAAAGGGCGTTGGAATGATGTAGTCCCGCCCGAATGTCAGCTTACGGCCATAAGCAAGCGCAACCTCATCCGGAACATCCTCGCGCGCGAGATCAGCAAGGGCGCGCGCACAGGCAATTTTCATTTCGTCGTTGATGGCGCGAGCATGGATATCAAGCGCGCCGCGGAACAGGTACGGAAAGCCCAGAACATTGTTCACTTGGTTTGGATAATCTGAACGACCCGTGGCAACGATGGCATCCTCGCGCACCTCATGCGCCTCTTCGGGAGTGATTTCCGGATCAGGGTTTGCCATAGCAAAGATCACAGGGTCTTTGGCCATGCTTTTCACCATGTCTTGCGTCACAGAACCTTTGGCCGAAACGCCAAGGAAGACATCGGCGCCCTTCATGGCTTCTTCTAACGTGCGCAAATCAGTGGAGGCCGCGTGCGCCGATTTCCATTGGTTCATGCCTTCGGTACGGCCTTGATAAATAACGCCTTTTGTATCGCACATGATGCAATTATCATGCTTGGCACCCATGGATTTGACCAGCTCAAGACAGGCAATGCCCGCCGCACCCGCACCATTCAAAACGATACGCACATCTTCAATTTTCTTTCCCGAAATCCGAAGCGCATTGATCAAACCAGCCGCGCAGATAACCGCGGTTCCGTGCTGATCATCATGGAACACCGGAATGTCCATTTCTTCTTTCAGGCGCTGCTCAATGATGAAACATTCCGGCGCTTTGATGTCCTCAAGGTTAATACCGCCGAATGTCGGCCCCATAAGCCGAACAGCGTTTACGAAAGCATCGGGGTCTTCTGTATCAAGTTCAATGTCGATGGAATTCACATCGGCAAAGCGTTTGAACAGAACGGATTTCCCTTCCATCACCGGCTTTGATGCCAGCGCGCCAAGATTGCCAAGCCCCAAAACGGCTGTCCCGTTCGAGATAACGGCAACCATATTCCCCTTGTTTGTATAGTCATATGCGGTTTCAGGCTTATCGAAAATCGCCTCGCAGGGCACGGCAACACCTGGTGAATAAGCAAGCGAAAGATCGCGCTGTGTAGTCATTGGTGTTGAGGGGGTCACATCGAATTTTCCCGGTCTGGGTTCCATGTGATAGGTGAGCGCCTCTTCGGCGGTGAACTTAACTTTTGTGGGCATGTGGGCCAATCCCTTGTTGTAACGCCATTATGAATAGCCGCTTACCGCCAACGCCTCAACATAGACCTTTCACCCCCAGCTTTGCCTTTGTAAACTCCGCTCGGAACACTTGGGGAAATCACGTGAATAAAGCTAAATCAACCGTCACTCCGATGATGGCGCAATACCTCGAACTGAAAGCCCAGTACGAGAATGCGCTCCTGTTTTATCGGATGGGCGATTTCTATGAGATGTTCTTTGACGACGCGAAAGCGGCAGCGGAGGCGCTTGATATTGCGCTCACCAAACGCGGCAAACACAACGGCGAAGATATCGCCATGTGCGGCGTTCCGGTTCATTCCGCCGAAGGGTATTTGCTCACCCTGATCCGCAAAGGCTTTCGCGTGGCTGTTTGCGAGCAGATGGAAAACCCTGCCGAAGCAAAGAAGCGCGGATATAAGGCAATCGTGAAACGGGATGTTGTTCGGCTCGTGACACCAGGAACATTGACCGAGGAAAGCCTACTTGAAGCGCGGCGGCACAACTATCTTGCGGCATTCGCAGAAATTCGCGGAGAGGCCGCATTGGCGTGGGTCGATATTTCGACAGGTGCGCTTCATGTGATGCAAACATCTCCTGTTCGCTTAGGACCGGAACTGGCGCGACTGATGCCCTCTGAGCTTATTCTCTCGGAGTCAAAATTCGAAGATTACGCAGAGTTAGAGACTGAATTCGGCCTCTCCCTTACCCCGCTCGCGCCAGCCTCATTCGACAGCACATCCGCTGAAAGCAAGATCAAGTCGCTGTTCAAAGTCGGCTCTCTAGACGCATTTGGCAGCTTTAACCGCCCCGAGATCGCTGCACTTGGCGCGATTATCGACTATCTTGAGATCACCCAAAAAGGGAAGCTCCCGCTCCTCCGCACACCCCTCCGCGAAAGCGTTGGCGGCACAGTGCAAATCGACGCCGCGACGCGCCGAAATCTTGAAATCACTCATAGCCTGTCTGGTGGACGCGACGGCACGCTTATCTCCGCAATTGATCGCACACTCACAGCGGGCGGTGGCCGGTTGCTTGCACGCCGCCTTGCCTCACCTTCAACCGACCTGAAGACCATTCAGATGCGCCAAGACGCGGTTGAATTCCTTGTTGAAAACTCTGCGCTCGCTGAAAACCTGAGCGAAGCACTCCGCAGAACACCAGACCTTGACCGCGCCTTGTCTCGTCTTGGGCTTGAGCGCGGCGGACCCCGCGATATCGCTGCGATCCGAAACGGCCTTACACAGGCCGAGACGATCAAGGATACTCTTCCTGAAGGGCTGCCAGATTTGCTTGCAAGTGCGGCCAAGGACCTAAGCGGACACGACGAACTTGTTTATCTATTGGATCAAGCACTCGTTGCCGACCCGCCGCTTTTGGCGCGCGATGGTGGTTTCATAGCGCCTGGATTTGACGAAGAACTAGACGAAGCCCGCAAGCTACGCGACGAAGGACGCAGCGTGATTGCCTCCCTTCAGGCCAAGTACGCCGAGCTTGCGGATATTTCCTCGCTCAAGATCAAGCATAATAACGTGCTCGGGTATTTCATCGAGACGACAGCCACCCATTCCGAAAAAATGCTGGCAGCACCGCTCTCTGAAACCTTCATTCACCGTCAAACAACCGCCAACCAAGTGCGCTTCACGACCGTTGAGCTTTCAGAGATGGAGACCAAAATTCTCAATGCTGGTGGCCGCGCACTTGAGATTGAAAAACGTCTCTATTCCACCTTAACAGAGGCCGTTTTAAACCACGCTGCCGAAATTAACCTTGCAGGAAACGCGCTCGCAGAGTTCGATCTCGCCTCTGCATTTGCAGACCTCGCCAAAGGGGAAAATTGGTGCAAGCCCAATGTCGACAACAGCCGGACCTTTGACATCATCGGCGGCCGACATCCCGTTGTTGAACAGTCTTTGCGCAAACAGGGCGATTCACCGTTCGTTGCCAATGACTGCCAGCTTTCTGATGGATCAGACGGGGCTGACATCTGGCTTCTGACTGGTCCGAACATGGCGGGTAAATCGACTTTCTTGCGCCAAAACGCATTGATTGCGCTATTGGCACAGGCTGGAAGTTTCGTTCCCGCCAAATCTGCGCATATCGGAATAGTCAGCCAGATATTTAGCCGTGTTGGCGCATCTGATGATCTGGCCCGTGGGCGTTCGACATTTATGGTCGAAATGGTTGAAACCGCGGCCATTCTCAATCAAGCGGATGACCGCGCTCTTGTGATCCTCGATGAGATCGGGCGTGGTACCGCAACTTATGACGGCCTTTCTATTGCTTGGGCAACGCTTGAGCATCTTCACGATGCCAACAAATGCCGCGCACTTTTCGCCACCCACTACCATGAGATGACGGCTCTGGCCGACAAGCTTGGGGGCGTCGAGAATGCAACCGTCACCGTTAAAGAATGGGAAGGCGACGTGATCTTTTTGCATGAGGTCAAAAAAGGCGCGGCCGACCGATCTTATGGTGTGCAGGTGGCAAAACTCGCCGGTCTCCCCGATGCCGTGGTGAACCGCGCGCGCGTTGTGCTTGATGCACTTGAAAAAGGAGAGCGTGAGGGCGGAAAACAGAAGGCGCTGATTGACGATCTGCCGCTTTTCTCCGCAACACCACCACCGCAACCTGCGCCGGCACAGGATTCTATTGTGGAGGAAGCAATGAGCGAGATCATTCCTGATGAGTTGACGCCGCGCGAGGCGCTTCAGGTTCTATATGATCTGAAAGAAAAGGCGCGGACTTCTTAGAAACCCGCGCCTTAAAATTTGTTACTTCGGTGTTGAGCTCACGCCAACATGGGCTGGCCGCAACAGTCTATCATGAAGCATGAACCCTTCGGCCATCACCTGAATGATATCGCCGGCAACCGTATCAGGCACAGGCGCCTCAAACATTGCTTCGTGCCGCTGCGGATCAAACTTGTCTCCAACTTCGGGGAGAATACGCTCGATGCCATGCTTTGCGAATACATTCAGCAATTCGCGCATCGTCAACTCAATCCCTTCAATCAGGGAAGCGTTTTCTTCGCGTTTGGTTTCGTCGATCGCGTCAAGCGCGCGCTTCATGTTGTCATAGACAGGAAGCATGTCGCGGGCGAGCTTGGAGCCGCCATAATTCTCGGCCTCGCGGCGATCACGGTCACTCCGCTTTCGTGCGTTCTCTGCATCTGCGAGGGCGCGCATGAAGCGATCACGGAAATCATCCCGCTCTTTGGTAACAATCGCCAGTTCGTCGGCCTCTTCTTCGGCCTCCATCGCATCTTCGGCGAACATTTCCGCTTCTACGGCTTCTGGATCATCTAAAAATTCGTCGTTCTTAGGCTCTGCCATCTTCTTTTCCCTAGCCCTGATCCGAAATCAGGCGTCCAACGAGTTGCGCCGTGTAGTCAACAATCGGCACGATACGTCCATAGTTCAGACGCGTCGGGCCGATGACTCCGACAGCGCCCATAATTTTACGATCAGCGTTCATATATGGAGAAACCACCAAAGAGGAACCCGAAAGAGAAAATAATTTGTTCTCTGAGCCAATAAAAATGCGAACACCCTCGCCTTCTTCGGCCAATTCCAGAAATTCGGCGATATCCCGCTTGCGTTCGAGGTCATCAAAGAGGGTTCGGATGCGCTCTAGATCCTCTTCATCCGAGCCTCCGCCCAAAAGATTCGCCCGCCCACGAACGATGAGTCTTTCTTGTTGATCGCCCTCGCCAACCCATTCCGCAAGGCCCTGTTCAACCATCGCCTGTGCGAGCGTGTTGAGTTCTTGTTTGCGTGATTTGATTTCCCGCTCGATTACGGTGGCAAGCTCGCCCAGCGTTCGACCTTCCGCAAATGCATTCAGAAAGTTCGCGGCTTCGCGCATAGAGCTTGGCGTTTGCCCCATTGGCGGGGTGAACACACGGTTTTCAACATGACCATCCGCAAAGACCAAAACAACAAGCGCGCGGTCCGGGCCGAGGCTAACAAATTCGATATGTTTAATCGGCGCCTCGTGTTTTGGCGTTAAAACAAGGCTCGCGCCGTGCGTTAACCCCGAAAGAGCCGAGCCAAGACGATCAAGCGCGTCACCAACTCCACGATCGTTACCGCCAAGTGTTTCATCAATCTTGCGTTGGTCCTGCTGGTCTAGGTTGCCAACTTCAAGCAAACCATCAACGAACATCCGCAAGCCGCTTTGTGTTGGAACGCGTCCAGCAGAAACATGCGGGCTATCAAGAAGGCCCATATATTCAAGGTCTTGCATTACGTTGCGAATGGTCGCCGCAGATACTTTTTCATTCATGGTGCGCGTCAAGGTACGGCTGCCTACTGGCTCACCCGTTTCGATATACCCCTCGACGACGCGGCGAAATACTTCGCGACTACGGGCGTTCATTTCACTCAAAAGTTGGGAATTATCGCTCATTTTGCCCGACATCTGTTCATTTGATCTGACCGAAACCCATTTAATGGGGTTCTTGAAAAAACGTCAATCGGCCTTGCTAAGATAGGCTCTCCATGACTATTGAAGGGCAGCTTATACAAAGGATTTCATGATGCGCCCCTCTGGTAGAAATGTAGATCAAATGCGACCGATTTCAATCGAAACGGATGTCACAAAACACGCAGAGGGTTCCTGCCTTATTAAATGTGGTGACACCCACGTGCTCTGTACAGCCACTGTTGAGGAGCGTGTTCCCCCATTTATGAAGAACTCGGGTCTTGGTTGGGTCACTGCCGAATACGGGATGCTTCCGCGCGCGACAAACACACGGATGCGTCGCGAAGCAAAGAATGGCCAGTCAGGACGAACTCAGGAGATTCAGCGTCTTATTGGCCGAAGCCTGCGCGCGGGTGTTGACCGTGTTGCGCTTGGTGAGCGTCAGATCACCGTTGATTGCGACGTTATTCAGGCCGATGGCGGAACGCGTTGCGCTTCGATCACTGGTGGTTGGGTGGCCCTTAAGCTTGCAGTGAACAAACTTATGAAGATCGGAGATGTGATATCTGATCCTCTTCTTGATCCGGTTGCGGCTGTATCTTGCGGAATTTACGCAGGTCAGGAAGTGCTCGATCTGGATTATCCAGAAGATTCTGAAGCTGGCGTTGACGGTAATTTCGTCATGACAGGGTCCGGCCAACTTATCGAAGTACAGATGAGCGCCGAAGGCTCCACCTATAGCCGCGCCCAAATGAACGGCCTTCTTGATCTTGCAGAGAAAGGCGTTGCGGAACTCGTCGCTGCTCAGAAAGCCGTAACAAGCTAATGCGTAAACTGACGGAAAAGAAAATCGTTCTGGCAAGTCACAACGCCGGAAAGCTCCGCGAGATTTCCGAGCTTCTCGCGCCGTTCGGCATCGAAGTTGTTTCTGCTGGCGAACTCGGCTTTGAGGAACCAGAAGAAACCGAGAGCACATTTGTTGGGAACGCGCGGATCAAGGCGCATTTCGCCGCCAAATCCGCGAACCTGCCTGCTCTTTCCGATGACAGTGGTATTTCGGTGGATGCGCTAAACGGCGAACCAGGTGTTTACACCGCAGACTGGGCCGAAACACCGAATGGCCGAGATTTTCCGATGGCGATGAAGAAGGTCTGGGACAAGCTAGAGGCAAAGTCTGCCCCTCATCCTCGGACAGCTGCTTTTTGTTGTACACTGTGCCTTGCTTGGCCTGACGGTCACGACGAAGTTTTCGAAGGTAGAGTCGATGGCTCGCTTACTTGGCCAATGCGCGGGGATCGCGGGTTTGGCTTTGACCCGATTTTTGTTCCGAACGGGAAGGAAGAAACCTTCGGAGAAATGGATCCTTCGGAAAAGAATGCAATGAGCCATCGTGCCGATGCGTTCGCCAAATTCCGCGCGGTTTTGGAGACGTAGAATGACAAAGCTCATTTCCTCTGGTTCCGAGTTCGAGAAATCTGTTGGGTATTCCCGTGCAGTTGTTAAGGGCAACCTCTGCTTTGTTTCCGGAACGACCGGATACGATTATGAAACCATGAAAATGCCAGAGAGCGTCGCCGATCAGGCTCGAAACTGCCTTAAAACGATCGAGTCCACGCTTGACGAAGGCGGTTTTCAAATGTCTGACGTCGTGCGCGTACAATACACAATAGTTGATAGCGCCCTCTACGAGGAACTCGCTCCTGTACTCGGCGAAGTGTTTTCTGAGATCCGGCCAGCAGCAACGATGGTTGTTGCCGGATTGATCCGTCCTGAGATGAAGGTCGAGATCGAAGTTACTGCGATGAAATCATAATGGAAGACTGGCAAAACGGCGGGTTTGGGTTCTATGTCCATTGGCCGTTTTGCATGGCCAAGTGCCCCTACTGTGATTTCAACAGTCATGTTTCCAAGAAAATCGATCAAAACCAATGGCATACGGCCTATCTCTCCGAGATTGACCGAATTGCCGAAGAGGTCGGTCCACGAACGCTGAATACCATCTATTTCGGCGGCGGAACTCCAAGCTTGATGGATCCAGACCTCGTTGCTGCAATTATCGAGCGCATTCGTACTCATTGGCCAACTGCAAACGATTTTGAGGTAACCCTTGAGGCCAATCCGACTTCGATTGAGGCTGGTCGATTTCAAGGCTATCGCGATGGCGGGGTGAGCCGTATTTCAATGGGATATCAAGCCCTTAACGACGAAGACCTCAGGCGCCTTGGCAGGATGCATACCGCGAAAGAAGGCATGGAAGCCTTTGAAATCGCAAAGAATACCTTTGATCGCGTGAGCTTTGACCTAATCTATGCCCGACAGGATCAAACTCTCGACGCGTGGCGAGATGAGCTGACTCGAGCACTCGAATTATCCATCGATCACCTTTCACTTTATCAGCTAACTATCGAACAAGGCACGGCTTTTGGGGATCGATACGAACGCGGCAAGCTTCGGGGCTTACCATCCGAAGACCTCGCAACGGATATGTTCTTCGTGACTCAAGAGCTCTGTGACAAAGCCGGTATGAGTGCTTATGAAGTCTCTAACCATGCCAAACTCGGGTCTGAAAGTCGTCATAACCTCGTTTATTGGCGATATGGTGACTACGCAGGGATTGGCCCTGGCGCGCATGGGCGCATTACTGCGAACGGGCAGAAGATTGCCACTGAAACACTAAGGCAGCCCGAGGCTTGGCTTAAGGCGGTCAAGAAAAGTTCCAATGGAGAAACCGAGCGAGACATCGTTTCAAAGGCAGATCAGGCTTCAGAGATGCTAATGATGGGTCTACGCCTGTCAGAGGGTATTTCTTTAGAACGGTTTTCTGCTCTGTCCGGTTCTAAAATATCATCTCAGACACTTGAGAATTTGTCCGAGATGGGAATGCTTTCGCTTGATGGTGATCGATTGCGCGCAACTCCACAAGGACGCGTCATTTTGAACGCCTTGCTACGCGAATTGTTGGTGGATCTTTAATGCGGTTGTTTTGGTTTATTGGCGGCTTCGTTTCTTTGACGCTGGGAATTACAGGTATTTTATTACCTCTACTTCCGACAGTCCCGTTTCTATTGCTCGCTGCATTCTGTTTTGCGCGATCGTCTGAACGACTGCACGGATGGCTTATTGCACATCCAAAACTTGGACCGCCAATTGAAGATTGGAACGCACGCGGCGCCATCAGCAAGAAAGCAAAGATCGCCGCAACTGTTTCGATTGCTGCGGCATTTTCGATATCTGTATTTCTCGGCGTTAAGCCCTTCGTAATCGTCGTTCAGGCATTAACTCTCACGTGTGTTCTTCTTTTTATCTGGACACGCCCTAACGTGTAGATGTTAGCAGTCTGCACAATTCATCTAAATCTTCCAAAGACTTATACTGAATAACGACCTTGCCGTTTTCTTTATCCGGGACGTGATCAATCACAACTTTCATGCCCAGATTGGCGTAAAGATCGCCCTCAAGTGCGCGCGTATCGGCGTCTTTCTCAGGTTTAAGTCGCTTTTTCGCAGCTTTCGGCGTGCCGGTTTTAACGAGTTTTTCTGTCTCACGAACAGAAAGCCCCTTTGCAACAACATGCTTGGCAAGTTCTGATGCGTTGGGAGCAGTAATCAATGCTCGCGCATGACCAATCGAAAGCGCACCATCACGCAGCATATCCTGAACATCATCGGGCAGTTGAAGAAGGCGCAAAAGGTTCGCGATGTAACTCCGACTTTTGGAAAGCGCGCTCGAAACTTTCTCCTGCGTATGTCCAAACCGATCCATCAACTGCCGATAGCCAAGTGCTTCTTCAATCGGGTTCAGGTCTGCACGCTGAATATTCTCGATAATTGCAACTTCAAGAACTTCTGTGTCGTCGAGCTCACGGATAATTACCGGTACTTCATGCACTTGCGCGATCTGAGAGGCACGCCAGCGGCGCTCCCCCGCTACAATTTCAAACGCATTTTCGCTTCGCGGGCTCGGGCGAACGATCAAAGGCTGGATAACGCCCTTTTCCCGAATAGAATCTGCAAGACTTTGGAGTGCGTCCTCATCAAACAAACGCCGCGGCTGGTCTGGATTTGGCTCCAACCGCTCAACTGGCAAAGTACGCTCGGGTTTTGGCGTCGATTTTTGTTCATCTGCGGTTGGCTCGATATTCACGTCAGCCATCAATGCAGAAAGTCCGCGCCCCAAGCCTCTCCGTTCGTTCTTTTTCTGCGCCATGGTCTAAGCCTTTGTTTTCGCTTGTTTATGTCGGTTTGTGAGCTCTCGTGCGACTGCTATGTACGCTAAGCTGCCCTTTGACGAAGGCTCATAGTCTACGACTGGCATAGCATAGGACGGCGCCTCGCTCACACGTACATTTCGGGGAATAACGGTTTTGAACACAAGATCGCCGAGGTTGTCGCGCGCATCTGCCTCAACAAGCTGTGATAGGTTATTCCGCTGGTCGTACATGGTCAGGATAATGCCCTCGATCCGCAAATTTTTGTTCGCTGTCTCGCGTACCTCACGAATTGTGAGCATAAGCTGAGAAAGCCCTTCAAGTGCAAAGAACTCACTTTGAAGTGGAACAAGAACAGAATCCGCAGCAACCATCGCATTTACAGTCAGCAGATTCAGCGATGGTGGGCAGTCGATGAGCACGTAATCAAGCTGGTAATCATCCATTTCACGCTGCCGGAGTGCGTCATAGAGCAAAAAGCTGCGTTTTTCGTTTGAAATCAATTCGATATCTGCCGAACTCAAGTCTGTTGTCGCAGCAATAATCTTGAGATTATTCACTTTTGTGGGCTGGATAACATCAGACAGCGCCGCATCATTCACCAACAAATCATATGTGGTGTAAGCTCTCTGATCTCGGCTCACGCCCAAACCAGTCGATGCGTTACCCTGCGGGTCAAGATCAACCAACAATACACGATACCCGGACTTCGCCAGTGCTGCGCCGAGGTTAATTGCCGTTGTTGTCTTGCCGACCCCGCCCTTCTGGTTTGCAACTGCTATAATTCTGGGAGCCGCAGGGCGTGTGGGATCAGACATGAATGATATTTCCGATTCTTAGAATTCTGGCGTCAGTATCGGTTGCGCTTGGAAATTCTTCTAGTTCAAATTTCCAATTTTGTTGCGCTTCCTTGATCTCCTGTTGCACCTTCGCCCCTTTTGGGAAAATGCTCACTGTTCCTTCAACACCGTGGCGCTTACTAAACTCGAATAACTGATTCAATGAAGCTAGCGCTCTTGCAGAAATTACATCAGCTCTTTGCGGTTCAAGCGTTTCGATACGCTCGGTCAGAACAGTAAACTTTGCCCCTGTTTCACGTGAAACAGTCCGAAGAAATGCGCATTTCCTTTGGTCGCTCTCAACCAGAGTGAATTTCGCTTCCGGTGTTTTCTCAGCACCGAGAATCGCCGCAACCGCACCAGGAAAACCTCCGCCACTTCCAAGATCTAGCCAATGTGTAATACGCGGCGCGAGTTGAAAAACCTGAATAGAATCAACAATATGGCGGCTCCAAAGATCAGAGAGCGTTGATTTCGATACAAGGTTGATCCGTGGATTCCATTTTTTTACAAGCTCGGCATAAACCTCAAGTCGCTCCACTGTTTCACGTGAAACATCGTCGAGGTATGCTTCTACTGAAACAGGATTAGCCGACACTTTTGCTGCTCTTCTCGAGTTTACGCGCGGTGGCCAACAAAAGAGTTAGCGCTGCAGGTGTCATCCCTTGAATTCGGCCAGCCTGTGCGATCGAACTTGGACGGGCGTTCGCAAGCTTCAGACGCAATTCATTTGAGAGGCCATCAAGCGAGGCATAGTCAAAGTCCTTTGGCAACGATTGCGCTTCATCCCGTTTAATTGCATCAACATCCTTACGCTGCCGCTCAATATAGATAGAATACGCGGCATCTCGCGAGACCTGCTCCTGTATCGTCGGATCAATCTGTTGAAGCGATTCATCAAGCCCCGCTACGACATCAAAAGTAACTTCTGGAATTGAAAGTGCTTCGAATGCTGTTTTTCGAGGGCCGTCCTTATTGATTTTGACACCCGCGTCGGCGAGTTGCCGCGAAGTAACGGAAATTGACTTTAGCTGATTTGTGGCGCTCTCAAGCTGCTCTGATTTCTTTGCGAACGCCGCTTTTCTTTCTTCTCCAACACATCCAAGCGAAATACCAAGTGGCGTCAACCTTTGATCAGCATTGTCGGCGCGCAACGAAAGCCGGAACTCAGCACGCGACGTAAACATACGATAAGGCTCCGAAACCCCGCGCGTCACAAGGTCGTCAATCATCACGCCAATGTATGACTCCGCCCTGCTGAAAATAACCGGCTCAACCTCTTTCGCCTTGCGCGCGGCATTCAACCCAGCAACCAATCCTTGCGCGGCCGCCTCTTCATAGCCGGTGGTTCCGTTGATTTGGCCAGCCAAAAACAGTCCTGGAACGTTTTTCAGTTCGAGTGTCGGAGACAACGCAACCGGGTCAATATAGTCATATTCAATCGCATAACCCGGCTGAATTATCTTTGTGTTTTCAAGTCCATAAATCGAATGAACGTAATCTTCCTGAACATCTGCCGGCAGCGAGGTTGAGATCCCGTTTGGGTAAACCGTGTGGTCATCGAGCCCTTCTGGCTCTAAAAATATCTGGTGAGAACTCTTCTCTGCGAACCGAACAACTTTGTCTTCGATTGAAGGGCAGTACCGTGGCCCTACACCTTCGATATGGCCGCCGTACATTGCAGATTTTTCTAAGTTCGCGCGGATAATCTCATGTGTCTTTTCATTCGTATGAGTAATCCCGCAGGAGATTTGCGGCACGGAAACCGAGTTTGACATAAAGGAGAACAAGACCGGATCCTCGTCTCCGGGTTGCATCTCAAGGTCATCCCAACGAATTGTACGCCCATCTAGTCGCGGCGGCGTCCCTGTTTTCAAACGGCTAAGCGGAAGATCGAATGAATCAATTCGTTCCGCAAGCTTGGTGGAGGGTTTATCACCCATCCTTCCGCCAGGTCTCCGCTCATCACCAATATGAATAACGCCGCGCAGGAATGTTCCAGTTGTTAAAACAACAGCTTTTGAAGAAATCTCAGAACCATCCGCCAAAACAATCCCACAGACACTTCCTTGATCCATCAGAAAATCAGCGGCTTCGCCCTCGATAACAGTAAGCCCTTCGCAAGCTTCGATCTCTTGAAGCATCGACTCGCGGTAAATCTTTCTATCGGCTTGTGCGCGCGGCCCCTGAACGGCTGGCCCCTTGCGGCGATTCAACAACCGAAACTGGATTCCAGCTTTATCCGCAACGCGACCCATAACGCCATCGAGCGCATCAATCTCCCGAACCAAGTGGCCTTTTCCCAAACCACCTATTGCAGGGTTGCAAGACATTACACCTAGTCCAGAACGTTTTAACGTTACCAGAGCAGTTCTCGCGCCAAAACGGGCGGCTGCATGTGCTGCATCTGCACCTGCATGGCCACCACCAACAACGATTACGTCAAAATCCGAATGTTTCACGTGAAACACTCCTTACTTACCCAAGCAAAAACTTGCGAATATTTCATCCAACAGATGCTCAACATCCACACGGCCGACAATTGAATCCAGAGCTCGAACAACGCTCCGAAGTTCTTCGGCAGCAAGTTCAGCGCGCTCTTCACCACGCAATACCTCAAGTCGGGCTGATTCTAAAGCCTCGATTCCTTGATCAATTGCCATGCGATGACGCTCATGCGTTGCTGTTACAGCACCTTGTGCTCTTTCCGACAGAATGCTCGATATATTGTGGACGAGCATAGAAACACCATCGCCGGTTTTTCCAGACACGCCCGGTTTTCCGCTTATGTCAGACTTGCCGGACACTTGGATATCATCTTTTTCCGGCTTCAATCCGCGAAAACCGCCATCGTCAGCAGATAAGAAAACACGAAAGTCAGCATGTTTTGCCCGCTCTATCGCGCGTTCAATTCCAATACCTTCGACATGATCCTTAGTTTCGCGCAACCCAGCAGTATCAAGAAAAGTGACTGCAAGCCCGTTCAAATCCATTCTGACTTCGATGACATCGCGCGTGGTACCGGCAAATTCAGATGTGATCGCAGCCTCTCTCCCCGCAAGAGCGTTTAGCAAGGTCGACTTCCCGGCATTAGGAGGCCCTACAATCGCGACCTCAAACCCTTCGCGAATCCGCTCGGAAATGTAGCTCCCTTTGGATTCCGCCTTTAGTTCATCGCTTACGCGATCGATAAGCTCCAAAACCTCGGGCGAAACATCGACCGGAACCTCTTCATCGGCAAAATCAATTGTAGCTTCAAGAAGAGCCGCCGCACGGATCAGGTCTGTGCGCCAACGTTCGGCCTTCTCGCCCAGCGCGCCAGACAGGACTTTCAATGCCTGCCTACGCTGCGCCTCTGTCTCGGCGTCAATGAGATCTGCGAGGCCTTCGACCTGCGCAAGATCGAGGCACCCATTTTCAAGAGCACGCCTCGTGAATTCTCCGGGTTCGGCAAGGCGCAAGCCAGCTATCTTTGAAAGCGCGGCCAAGGTTGCACGTATTGTTGCCACAGAACCATGCAGATGCAGTTCTGTAACGGCCTCACCTGTAAAGCTCGCGCCCTCTGGAAAACAAAGCACCAAAGCCTCATCCAACAGAACATCATCAACAACAAGCCGCCTTAACGCTGCCTTCCGTAGCGCGGGTCGTTCTACGCCAAAATGGGTAAGACACGCATGCGCATGTGGTCCGGAAATCCGAACCACAGCGACGCCGGCCTTGCCGGTCGCAGAAGCGAGAGCGTAAATCGTATCCATTTTAAACCGTTATTATTAAACAACAATTACCAAATCAGGTATTCATTGAATCGAAGAAGTCAGAGTTGGTCTTGGTTTGCTTCAGCTTGGAAATCAAGAACTCGATCGCATCTGTTGTACCCATCGGATTGAGGATACGGCGCAGGACGAAGGTTTTCTGAAGATCAACTTTATCTACCAGCAGGTCTTCTTTCCGTGTACCGGATTTTAGAATATCCATCGCAGGGAATACGCGCTTATCGGCAACCTTACGATCAAGAACGATCTCGCTGTTGCCTGTGCCTTTGAATTCTTCAAAGATCACTTCGTCCATCCGCGAACCGGTATCAATCAACGCTGTCGCAATAATGGTGAGCGAGCCACCTTCTTCGATATTCCGCGCAGCACCAAAGAACCGCTTCGGACGTTGCAGCGCGTTGGCATCCACACCACCGGTCAGAACCTTACCAGAGGACGGCACAACTGTGTTGAACGCACGACCAAGGCGCGTGATCGAGTCAAGCAGGATCACAACATCGCGCTTGTGCTCAACAAGGCGCTTGGCCTTTTCGATCACCATTTCAGAAACGGCTACGTGGCGGGTCGCTGGCTCATCGAAGGTAGAAGATACAACTTCGCCCTTCACGCTGCGCTGCATGTCTGTAACTTCTTCTGGGCGCTCGTCGATCAACAGAACAATCAGATAGCACTCAGGGTGGTTCTTTTCGATGCTGGAGGCGATATTCTGCAGCAGAACGGTTTTACCAGTCCGCGGCGGCGCAACGATCAACGAACGCTGCCCTTTCCCGATCGGCGCTACAAGGTCGATGATGCGCGCGGAACGATCCTTGGTTGTTGGATCATCAGTTTCCATCTTGAGCCGCTCGTCTGGATACAGCGGTGTCAGGTTATCGAAGTTAATCTTATGCTTAGCACGCTCAGGCTCTTCGAAGTTGATCGCAGTGACCTTTGTCATCGCGAAATAACGTTCGTTATCGCCAGGTGCCTTTATCAACCCGTCAACGGTATCTCCGGTGCGCATAGAGAAAGACCGGATCATTTCAGGAGAGACATAAATATCATCCGGACCGGGAAGATAGTTCGCTTCCGGGCTCCGAAGGAATCCAAAACCATCCTGAAGCACTTCAAGAACACCGTCTCCAGATACTTCCCAACCTTCGTCTGCACGTTCCCGCAGAATGTGGAACATGATCTCGCCCTTGCGCATTGTTGAGGCGTTTTCAATCTCGAGGTCTTCGGCCATCGACAAAAGGTCTTTTGGCTTTAGCTGTTTCAACTCGGCAAGAGTGAGGGATTGATTTGTCATGGAGATACGTCCTGATCCGGCCTGAACAGGCGCGCGGATGATTTTTGAATACAAATAGAAAGCAAGCAACCGGACGGCTGCCTACTCGCTACATAGGAGGCAAATGAGTTTGAGTCAATCCAGCTTAGAATGGACGCGCTATTATTGAAACGACGATAATCACCAAAAGCACGGTCGGGACTTCGTTCAGCATCCGATAATACCGACCCGACTTCTCGTTCTCACCCCGTTCAAAGGCCTTCCGATACCGAGACAACATCCCATGCACTCCGGACAGGGCCAGAACACTTGCAAACTTCGTATAAGGCCACACAGCGCTCCAATCGATAACTCCTGGCGTGAGCACAAGGAGAATACCAAACAGCCACGCCGCATTCATTGCAGGATTGATGATCACCTTAATCAATCGCCGTTCCATGAGTTGAAAGAGCTTGTCAGTCTCACTGCCCTTCTCAACGCTTTCGACGTGATAAACAAATAAACGGGGCAAATAGAACATCCCCGCCATCCACGCGAAAACGGAAATCACATGTAGGCATTTAATCCAAAGATAGAATGGCAAGAGAAATTCAAACATCACTGCTCCTCATAGTTTGGCCAATCTATAATAATAAATAGAAAGAAGATAAAAGGATGATGATTATGTAGTGGGATGAAATTCTGTGGATTATTGAATCTTCCCACGTTTTATACATGAAGGGAATTTTCAAAGAACAATCAAAATGATTCTGTGGAGTATCTGATTTAATCTATGAATAATAATAATTTAGATCAAAATGACTTGTGGACTGACTCTGTAGAGAAATCTGGTAACCAGCGTGGTTTAAGGTTATCCACGGAAAAAAATTATCCTAACCCACAGTGCATATAATCCCTGAACAGACGCATAAATGGCAGGGTTTCCCCAGCCGCTCGATCAGGGACATGTTACCCACAATTTCATCCGCGGAGTTTCCGTGTAATAATCCACAGGTTCATACACATGCCCTCTGAAATCATTCTTGCTTCCGGTTCTTCAATTCGCCGCGAAATGCTTCAGAACGCGGAAGTGGCGTTCTCCGTTGATGCACCGAATATTGATGAGAAGACGATAAAAGAGGCCTTGTCGGCACGGAAGGAAGGAGCAGAGGCTATTGCGCTCGCTTTAGCTACGGAGAAGGCCCTAGCGATAAGTCGGAAGCAAACCGCTGCATGCGTGATCGGATGTGACCAGACGCTCGAATTTGAAGGCGCGTTATTAAGTAAAGCGACATCGAAAGATCAGCAGCTTGCGCAACTCGAACGTCTTCAGGGCAAGCCGCATTTTCTGCACTCAGCTGTTGTTGTCTGTGAAGGTGGTAAGCCCATTTGGCATCACGTGAGTTCGGTGCGTCTAGAGATGCGAACCTGTTCTCACTCCTATTTGCGCGACTATGTCGAAAGGAATTGGCAACAAATTCGCCACTGTGTCGGAGGCTATCAACTCGAAAAAGAGGGTGTGCGCTTGTTTAGCCGCATCGAAGGAGACTATTTTACGGTTCTGGGGCTCCCTTTGTTAGAGCTTCTGTCCTATCTGGCATCGCAAGGAAAACTGTCAACATGAGCGAAGAACGTATCCCACTGGCCGGCGTGATTGGATCTCCGATTGCACATAGCCGATCTCCTGCCGTTCATGGACATTGGCTAAAGAAGTACGGAATTCAGGGCTATTATGTACCGATGCACATCGAACGCCCTGATCTGCGCGAAGCTATTCGGACTTTGCCAAAGCTCGGGTTCATTGGCGTAAACGTGACGATTCCTCATAAGGAAGAAGTTTTGGAAATGGCCGATCTGGTTACGGATCGTGCGGCGTTGATCGGCGCGGCCAATACGCTGATTTTCCGTAAAGACGGGAAAATTCACGCAGATAATACAGATGGGTATGGTTTCATTGAAAACATTCGCCAAGGCGCGCCAGACTGGGAGCCGGACATCGGGCCAGCGGTTGTGTTTGGTGCGGGCGGCGCGGCGCGGGCCGTAATCGCGAGCCTGCTTGAAGTTGGTGTTCCTGAAATTCTCCTGACCAACCGAACAAAAAACCGAGCGGAGGCGCTCAAAGGCGATTTCGGTAAGAAAGTTACCGTGGTTGATTGGGTGCAAGCTGGTAACATTCTTGAAGATGCCAAAACCGTGGTGAATACCACCTCGCTTGGGATGGATGGCGCGGCGGAGTTCAGGGTTCCGCTAGACGGCCTTCGCAAAGGTACGCTGGTCACAGACCTTGTCTATACGCCGCTTAACACGCAACTGCTTTTGGAAGCTGAAGAACGCGGATGCCAAACCGTGGATGGTCTCGGCATGCTTCTTCATCAAGCGGCCCCTGCATTTGAGCGCTGGTTTGGCGTGCGTCCTGAAGTTGACGAAGAATTGCGCAACGTGGCGCTTTCAGCATGACGACCCCGTTCCTACTTGGCCTTACGGGTTCGATTGGGATGGGAAAATCAACCACAGCTAAAATGTTTGCGGAACTCGGATGTGATGTCTGGGATGCTGATGCGGCGGTGCATCGCCTTTACGCGAAAGGTGGCGCGGCGGTAGAGGCCATCGCAAACCTACTTCCAGACGCGGTGTCAGATGGCGAGGTGCAGCGCGACACCCTCAAGTCGCACATAAAAGAAAATCCCGAGGTCCTCTCGAAAATCGAAGACATCGTTCATCCGCTTGTCGCCGAAGATCGCGCGCGGTTCATTGAGCAATCCAACGCTGAAATTGTTGTGCTTGATATCCCGCTGTTATTTGAGAACGGGACAGAGTCAGAGTTTGATGCTGTCGCTGTTGTTTCGGTTGATCCAGACACCCAAAGAAAGCGCGTTATGGCGCGGGGGCAGATGAGCGAAGAGATGTTTGGGAAAATTCGCGCCAAGCAAATGCCGAACGCCGAGAAAGAGGCGCGTGCAGATTTCGTTATTCCCACGTATAACCTCCAAGACGCAAAGAAGGCTGTTGAAGCAATCGTCATGAAAATCAGAGCAGGAGAGATTCATGCGTGAATTGGTGATGGATACGGAAACCACCGGCTTTAAACCCGAAGAAGGTGACCGGTTGGTTGAGATTGGCGCTGTGGAGCTTTGGAACCACGTGCCGACCGGCAAGACTTATCATCAGTACATCAACCCGATGCGGGATATGCCCGAAGACGCCTTTAAGGTTCATGGGCTTTCGGAGGAGTTTCTTTCGGATAAGCCCGTCTTTAAAGATGTGGCGCAGGACTTCCTTGATTTCATAGGAAATGATCGCCTTGTAATCCACAACGCTGCTTTTGATATGAAATTCCTGAACGCGGAGCTTGGGTGGCTAAACCGCCCGCCGCTTCCGATGTCACAGGCGTTGGATACGCTCGCAATTGCTCGCAAGAAGTTCCCCGGCTCTCCTGCGTCGCTTGATGCGCTTTGCCGACGGTTCGGTATCGATAACTCCAACCGCGTGTTGCACGGCGCGTTGCTTGACTCCGAAATCTTGGCCGAGGTGTACCTTGAGCTTATTGGCGGACGTCAGCCGGATTTTGCGCTAAAAGCGGATCAAAACCAAAAGGTTGATGTGTCATCTGGAGAAGAGTGGCGGCCGCAGCGACGTCAAAACCCTCTTCCTTCGCGGCTTACCGAGGAAGAGGCCGCCGCCCACGCAAAGTTTATTGCGGAACTGGGCGACGGCGCTATCTGGAACAAAGCCTGACTTAGGAAGCAGGTGTTGTTTGCGCGGCCGCTTCGGCCTGTGCGCGGCGCTGAAGCTCGGAGCGGTAAAGCGCGAGGAAGTCGATTGTCTCGAGGTTGAGCGGCGGGAAGCCACCATCACGCGTAACATCGCCAACGATCCGGCGCACATATGGGAATAGCATCCGTGGGCACTCGATCAGCAAGAACGGGTGCATTTGCTCGTCAGGAACGTTTTGGATGTGGAAGATACCACCATACTCCAGCTCCATGAGGAACATCGGATCTTGGGTGTCTTTGATGTTGCTCACAACTTTGAGCTTCATGATGACTTCGTACTGGTTTTCAACCGAGCGCTTTTTGGCGTCGAGGTTAACCTGAACCTGTACGTCTGGTTGCGCAGCGTTTGTGATACCCTTTTGCGCAACGATGTTTTCAAACGAAAGATCGCGTACGAACTGGGCCAGAACTTGCATCACGGGCTGCGACGGCGCTGCGGCGGCTTTTGGCTCGGCTGCACCGTTTGTTTCTTCTGTCATTCTCTTATTCTCCTAAAAGGCAGTCATTCTTGAGGCGTCTGTATCAGGTTGCGCCATGAGCCTCAATCCTTGGTCCATCCAGAGGGCTGATCGGGCTTCTTTTGTGAGGGGCTCACCTCTTGATAATCCCCGTCAATCACATCCTCGGACGGGTTAGGGCGCGGGTCGTATGCAGATTGGGTATGAACCGAATAGCTCTGAACCTTCATCCGCGAAGATACATAGCGGATCACTGCAGCGCGGACCGGCGGCATCAGAAGCGAAATCCCGACGCTATCGGTAAAGAAGCCGGGCGTCAGAAGCAAAACACCAGCCACAAGGATCATCGCGCCATGTGCCAACGGCTCTGTTGGGTCTCGCATTTCACCGAATGATTGGCGGAGCGAGTTCATCGCCAAAGCGCCCTGAACCCGCATCAGATATGACCCGAGAACAGCCGTCAGGATCACAATGCCGATAGTCGGCCAGGTTCCAATAACTTCGCCAACTTGCAGGAAAAGCCAGATTTCTAGGATCGGCACCGCAACAAAAGCGATTAATAGCCACATTTTGATGTTATCCTTCGTGTTGCCCGCATTGTTTCTGGTGCGGTCCTACACTACATAAGACCACAAGACGTGAGTTTCCAATTTTTTCCTTCGATACGAGGTTTCGATGAGCGGTGGCGGACTACAACTTCTGGTATTGGCCGGAATAGCCCTATTTCTGATACTCAAGCTCCGCAGTGTGCTTGGGACACGTGACGGCTATGAGCCCACGCAAAACGCTCAAGCCCAACAAGCGGCGCGCAAGGCGGTCAGCGGATTTGAGGTAATCGATGGTGGTGTTGATCGGGATATCCTCGATAACATTGATGGCAACCCGAAAGCGGTTGAAGCCCTAACCGAGATGAAAAAGGTTGAACCGAACTTCAGCGTAACCGAGTTCCTCGGTGGCGCGCGTGGTGCGTATGAAATGATCCTGATGAGCTTTGAGCGTGGAGACATCAAGGAGATCGAACCGTTCCTCTCTGAAGACGTTGCCGATAGCTTCACCGAAGTTATCGCCGCACGCGAAGACCAAGGCCTTACCATTGAGGCCGAGTTTGTGGGTGTTCGCGAGCTTGCACTTGTCGATGCGGAGTTTGACACCACAACCAAGCAAGCCGAAATGAAAATCAAATTCGTTGGTGAGCTTACATCCGTTGTGAAAGACAAAGACGGCAAGATCATCGAGGGTGACGCCCAAACCGTGAAGCGCCAGAAAGATGTCTGGACCTTTGCGCGCGAAATGGGTGCGAACGATCCGAACTGGCAGCTGGTTCAAACCGGCGAGTAATTCACGTGCTGCGTTGGCTGATAACCGGGCTGGGATTTGTCCTCGCTCCGCTTGCGGCCAACGCAGAAACGACCGCGCGCGTTCTTGAATTTGATACGCTGTCCGGCTGGCAGGATGATGACCATGCCGCCGCGCTTGATGTGTTTCAGGAAACATGCCGTTTGATGGATGATGCCGAGTGGCGCAACCTTTGCGCTTTCGCGGCGACGGGCCCTGACGCCAAGAATTTCTTCGAGCTGTTCTTTCGACCTGTCCTAATCGAAGACGGCTCCCCTGCTTTGTTTACCGGATATTTTGAGCCGGAGCTGTTTGGGTCACGGAGCCGAAACGGGCAATACCGCTACCCGCTCTATCGAAAGCCCCCTGCTGAATACGTCAATCTTACGCGAAAAGAGATTGATCAAAGCAGCTTACTGAGCGGCCTTGCGATTGCGTGGGTCGATAATCCGGTCGATGTCTATTACCTGCAAATTCAAGGCTCAGGTCGCGTTCGTTTGACCGATGGAAGCGCAATTCGTGTTGGCTATGGGGGTGAAAACGGTCACCCAAATCGATCAATCGCGCAGGAACTTATCAATCGCGGGATCATGAAACGAAGCGAGGCCTCAAACGCGCGCATTCGGTCTTGGTTTAACCGCAATCCAAGCCTCGGGCAGGAAATTCTTTGGACGAACCCTTCTTATGTGTTCTTTCGGAAGGTCTCGGTTCCGGGAAACAAAGGGCCGCGCGGGGCGATGAACCGTTCCATAACGGCGCTTCGTTCGCTCGCCGTTGATCCGCGGTACATCCCGCTCGGTGCGCCCGTTTGGATGGAAAAATCTGGGCGGCTTGCGCTGAAACGATTGATGGTGGCGCAGGATACGGGTGCCGCAATCAAGGGTGCACAGCGGGCAGATGTTTTCTTTGGAACGGGTGCCGCAGCCGGAGAGATTGCCGCGCAAACCAATGACGCGGGGCGGATGGTTGTTCTGATGCCGATCCAAACAGCATTTGCGATTGCGCCAGATTGGGCTGAGTAAATGAAAAAGCCCCGCGGACTACATCCAGATGAAGAAGCGCTTTGGCGTGTTGTTTCCGAACAGGCCGAGCCGCTGCACCCAAAACAACCGCTTACAAACTCTGGCGCTTCGATTCCTGATCCAAAGCGCAAACCGGTCAAGATTAACAAATCCGGCCTGCGCGCCTTCAATATCGGAGAGAAGGCCCCGCACCGCAATCAAAGCCATGATCTAAAACCCGCATTGTCAGACCGGATCGGGCAAGCACCAGTTCATATGGATCACAAGACCTTCGGCAAGATGAAGCGTGGCCGCATCATTCCAGAAGGCAAACTTGATCTTCACGGAAAGACAATGGCGCAAGCCCACCCCGCGCTTAATCGCTTTATCCTTGATGCCTATGCCGATGGAAAACGCCTTGTGCTTGTTGTGACGGGCAAAGGCAAACATCGTGATGAACCGGGGCCGATTCCTGTTCCTTTCGGTGTTTTGAAACATCAGGTACCGCAATGGCTGATGATGGCGCCGCTTCGCTCTGCTGTTTTGCAGGTCAGCGAAGCACATCTAAAACACGGCGGAAGCGGGGCCTATTACGTTTACCTACGCAGGCACCGCTAAGAAGGGTTTTACCCAGCGCATCCCAGCAGCAACAAGGATACAGGCCAAAGCGAAGTAAAGCGCAATGCCGTACATCTGCTGGCCAAAGTCGATGTTCATGTCAATTAACGCTCCAGTAAGACCCGGTCCGATTGCGGATGCCGCAACCATGATCGCAGCGGCCATTGCTTTGATCGAACCGAGATGCTTGGTGCCATAGAACTCGGCCCACAAAGCAGGGAATGCAACTGTGCTCGCGCCTTGCGAAAGCCCAAGGAAACCGAGCGCGACTGCCATTCCAGTAAGCGTTGAGCCAGATGCAGCAAGCGCAAATCCAAGCGCCATCGGGGCAAGGCAAAATGGTAGGATGCGCGGAGTCGAGAAACGGTCGATCAAGACTCCGGTAAGTACCATGGAAAAAGCACTTATGAGCGTAAAGATTGGAAACAGAGCCACGAACCCGAGGTGGGTAAAGCCTTTGATCTCGACGATATGAACCTGTTGAAAGAAGAAGGATGTCATGAAGCATGGCGGCCCAAGAAGTGCTGGCAGCATGAACCAGAACAATGGATTCCCGAGGACCTGTTTACGTCGCCAATGATGCCCGCCCATTCCCACGGCCTGATTTTCCTTGGCCAAAGATTGGGGTGTTCGCTCGTAGCGCAGGAGCGTGACAAGCAGGGGAATGGCGAGCAGAACGAGGAGCGCAGCCAACAGCCAGAGTTTTTGCCAAGCAAAATAAGCCATCAATGATACGAAGATAAACGGCAGCAATGCCTCGCCGGATTTGAACCCGAGCGAAGCAATGGCAAGCGCCCTCCCGCGAGTGGCAACAAACCATCGCGCCATTGAAACTGTGGTGGCGTGGGCGGTCATGCCCTGCCCTGTAAACCGAAGCGCAAAGATGACGAATACAAGCGCCGTCGCGTTCGGAACAAAGGCCATCGCAACACAAGACAGCGCCAGCAACCCAAGGACAGTCGCACCCAAAACACGAATGCGCAAATGGTCAACGAGCCCCCCAGCCCAGACCATAACAACTGCTGATGCGGAGGTTCCGAGCAGATAGATCCCGCCCCACGCCCCATGCGATAAATCAAAGTCGCTGCGGATCGAGCCAGCGAAAATCGAAATAAAGTAGGTCTGTCCGAAACTGGATGTCAGGGCCAGCAGAAAGCCAGCGGCGAGCCAGCGGGCGTTTGCCGCGAGGAAATTTAGAAATGTCATAGGGGTCCTTTGTTGCCGCGGAGTTTGGCCCGAGCGACAAGAAATGAAAACCCCTATTTCAAAACATCTTGAACCGGGTCCAGAATAATTTCCGTTGTACGTTGAAGCGTAAAAGCAACGCCTGGAACGATACCGGTCGATGTTGAAGGCTCTGACTGTAGGGCCTCATTCAGAACGCTCATGTTGTTAAGCATCTCAATGGCCATGGGGCTTGTTGCTGCCGTGAAATGCCCAAGCCTGTCTGAATCTGGAATGTTGGACAGGTTGAAGACCGTGACTTCGAATTCTGCAATCTCATGCACGCCTTCGATGTTTCCAAGCCGGTTTGGCTGGCCGGTTATGAGCGCGGATACGCGGAGGGCACGGTCGCGGTCTGACACAACTATGCCGAAGGGTTGCGGCAGTTTTTCAATGCGGCTTGCTTGTTCAAAGAACACATCAATGTCGATATCTGGGGAAATAAGAAGAACCCCGGATACCAACTCGCCCAATTTGTTCTGATTACCAAGCGCAATGGAGCGCAGCGTTTCCATGACAAGCGAGCTTCCAACAGAATGCCCGATGATCAGAATTTCGCTCGCACCCGCGCGGTCGATTGCGTCTATGAAATTCTCGAAGTTGTTCCGCGCCGCAAGCACACTGTCGCGATCATAGGCATACCCGAAGGCACTCCCCGCGCTGGGCCATGAGAAATGCGCCATCTCACCGGTGAATGTGAAATCCTCTGCGATTTGCGCAGCGCGATAGAGCCCTTCGGAGAAATTGTTGTTGAAACCGTGGACATAGACAACAACATGCCGCTCGCTGGGCGCGCGTTTAAGCAACCGAGCCCGCAAACTGCGCTCAAAGCTATCTTGCCCATTAAAAAGGTTGGCCCGAACGGTGGCGAAATCTTTGGACGTGTCGACTTTGCCATTTGACCAGTTGATTTCACCCGCAGTCCTGTTTGGCGGAATGGAGATATCAAACTCGACAAATCGTGTCTCGCGCGAACGCTCGTCGCCAAACCCGACGGTTCGGTCTGGCATGCGGTTGGTGGCAACGTGAATGGTCTGAAGGCTGGCAGTATCGGCGCGCTCGGCAAATCGTATTTCACCGCGCTGAGCACAGGCAGCGAGAATTGCTAAAGCAGCAATAAATACTATTCGCAGAGTCACAATACATGGTCCTCGTCAGAGAGGAAAAATTACCTATAGCACATATCGACTGATATCGGTGGATTTGGCAAGAGCGCCCAGATGCTTCTCAACAAATTCGGCATCAACCGATATGCTTTCGCCCGACTTATCCGGCGCTTCGAAACTCAACTCCTCAAACACGCGTTCAAGAATAGTATAGAGTCGCCGCGCACCGATATTTTCGACAGATTGGTTCACCTCGGCGGCAATTTTCGCGAGAGCTTTGATGCCGTCTTCTGTGAACGACACAGTCACTTCTTCGGTCGCCATAAGCGCAGTGTACTGAAGCGTTAGCGCGTTGTCGGTTTCGGTCAGGATGCGCACAAAGTCATCTTCGGTCAGATCCCGCAACTCCACACGAATTGGCAGGCGGCCTTGGAGCTCCGGCAACAGATCACTTGGCTTCGCAATGTGAAAGGCGCCGGACGCGATAAAGAGGATATGGTCGGTTTTGACAGGGCCATGCTTGGTTGAAACCACTGTGCCTTCGATCAGCGGAAGCAAATCACGCTGCACGCCTTCGCGCGAAACATCGCCACCGCGGGCATCACTTCGTGCGCAAACCTTGTCGATCTCGTCAAGGAAAACGATGCCGTTTTCTTCTACACTTTCAAGCGCCATTCGCTGAACGGTTTCATCGTCCAACAACTTGTCAGCTTCTTCACCGATCAGAATGTCATAGCTTTCAGCGACGGTCATTTTCTTGCGGACAGTTCGGCCGCCCATGGCTTTGCCAAACAGATCACCAAGATTCATGATGCTCGCTCCTCCCGGCTGTCCGGGGATATCAAACCCCTGCATCGGGTTGGTTGTGTCGGCAACATCAAGCTCGATGATCGTAGAGTCCAACTCTCCGGACTTGAGTTTTTTGCGGAACATCTCGCGGGTTTGTTCGCGGGCATCAGTTCCGGCGATGGCCTCAATGACGCGCTCTTCTGCGGCTTCGTGGGCCTTGGCCTTCACATCCTCGCGCATGAATTCGCGGGTTTGGGCAATAGCGCTATCCACCAGATCACGCACGATCTGCTCAACATCGCGGCCGACGTAACCGACCTCGGTAAACTTTGTTGCCTCAACCTTGATAAACGGCGCGCGCGCGAGTTTGGCCAGACGGCGAGAGATTTCGGTTTTGCCAACACCAGTTGGCCCGATCATCAGGATATTTTTCGGGTAAACCTCTTCGCGTATGTCATCCGCGAGCTGCTTGCGCCGCCACCGATTGCGAAGCGCAACCGCAACCGCACGTTTGGCATCGTTTTGGCCGATGATGAACCGATCAAGTTCGGAAACGATTTCGCGGGGGGTAAGGTCTGTCATGATTACTCCGGATTTGCAGAGGTATAGGGCGGCAATCGGTCTTTTAGGGGAAAATCAGGGAGCGCTCGCATGAGGCTCGCCCGTATCTGTACCCACCAAGTGCCAAGTGCTGTTATGAAAACGCCAAGAATAAGAAGCGTCGCGACAAAGGAAGTTTCTTCGTTTGTCGAGTTCTGTAAGGCGTAGAGTATGAGAACACCGACGTATCCGATGCCGGCGGTTAGGAAAGAGCGACGATCAATTACCAAGGCAACAATTGTGACAAGCAATAACGCAAGTGCGGTCAGTGAATAGCCAACGGTTCCGCCGACATTGAAAAGCGACATAGCAATTGTGTTCACAAGCGCAGGCGCGGCGAGGATATGGAGCCAGAACCCGCTCGCAGAGTATCGGCTTATCCGATGCGGGTCGCGCAGGTCAAAGTAGAGGCCCGCAAGGAATGCCGCGATCCCGAAAACAAGCGACCCATATGCAAGATAGGTGCCATTCCCCAAATCAAACAGATCGCTCGTAAGGAAGAAGATGCTCGGAACCGTATGGGTAAAATGGTTTATAACCGAAAATACAAAAATTAGGCCAAAAACCCCAAGTACGAACATTGAAAACGGGAGCTTGAACACACGATAGTACAAGGCCATCGCAGCCATACCGATGAGGCCGACGGCAAGCCCGGCGGCTTCGGTTTCTGGGCCAATAATGAGGGCAACGCCGAACGCTAGGAAAATCCCAAAACCAGCAGCTAGAGCAATACTTGGTAGGCTCATACGGCGACGAGCGGTGAAATACATCGCAAAGACCCAGCAAAGCGCCATTCCCGCGATTGGAACGATCGCACCGCTTCCAAGCACAACCGTGATTGCCAGAACGCCAGCAAACAATAGGCCAAGCCCAACCGTCACAAAAATCTCGGAAAAGCCCTTGAAGAACTCAAAGGGTTCGTCCTCTTCCGGCAGGAAATCTCGAACGTTCTGGCGGGACTGCGCGATTGTTATGAGTTTGGTCGCCTGCGCCTCGGTCATGGCGCCTGCATTCACAGCGGCGCGGATGTCATCAAGGGTGAAGCCGCTCATGATTTGGCGTCGATCGTTTCGACAGTAAGATTGCCGTTGGTGTAAACGCAAATATCAGAAGCAATCGCCATCGCTTTGCGGGCCACTTCTTCGGCATCGTCAAGATTTTCAATCAAACCGCGCGCCGCAGCCAGAGCGAAGTTTCCGCCAGAGCCGATCGCAGCAATATCATGCTCCGGCTCGAGTACGTCTCCAGCGCCAGTGATGACAAACAGATCGGTTCCGTCCGTAACGATCAACATAGCTTCAAGCTTCTGGAGGTATTTATCCGTGCGCCAATCCTTGGCAAGCTCAACACTTGCGCGCGCCAACTGTCCTGGCGTGGCTTCAAGTTTTGCCTCAAGACGCTCAAGCAAAGTGAAAGCATCCGCCGTGGAACCGGCAAATCCGGCAACCACGTCAAACCCACCGGGGGAGAGGCGGCGTACCTTGCGCGCCGTGCCTTTGATTACGGTTTGGCCAAGCGAGACTTGTCCGTCACCTGCCACAACAACCTTGCCGTTCTTGCGCACGCCGATAATCGTTGTGCCGTGCCATCCGGGAAACTGATCTTCTGCCATTGGCTTCTGTGGCTCCTTGCTTGTTTGTTTGACGTTATATGGCGGTCGTTTGTTGGTCTCGCAAGATTAATTGAGCAAAAACAGCGCAAACCCTACAAACCCAAAGAAAAAGGCGCCCGTTTCGGGGCGCCTCTGATGCATACTGAAGTCTGGGTTAAACAGCTTCGTCAATCCAGGTTTGAAGCGCGGCTTTTGGAGCGGCTCCGACCTTGGAAGAGAAAACTTCACCATTCTTGAAAAGGAACAACGCGGGAATGCCACGAACACCAAGTTGACCTGGTGATTGCGGGTTCTCGTCAACGTTTACCTTAACGATTTTGACCTTGTCCCCGTATTCGTCGGAAAGCTCTTCAAGAGCGGGTCCGATTTGCTTACAGGGGCCGCACCACTCAGCCCAAAAATCCACAACAACTGGGACATCGGCTTGGCGCACTTCGGCGTCGAATGTTTCGTCTGTTACGGCAACTGTAGCCATCTGCTCTCTCCTAGAGAAATTCGTTTCGGCTTTAGAACCTAGGGTCGGCCAAGGGTATCGTCAAGGCATGTTCACGCGAGATAGCGCTGCGGTCACGGTTGCGTTAGGAAGCGCCATCAACTCTGCGGATTTCGTCCAAAGAATTGCGCAACTTATCGGTTTGTCCGGATAGATTTGCGAAATCGCTGCAACATATGCGCCCATCTGTCGTAACAATCCTTCCGGAACCTGTTCCGCGCTTTTGGGCACGATGGCGTTGGTTTTGAAGTCCACGATCAAGACTTCCGAGTCTGTCACGATCAACCGGTCAATCTGACCTTCAATCGCCCGCCCGCTGAGCTCATCAAGTTTGGCTACAACGTTTACCTCGGCGAGCGCGGATGGGCTGAAGACGTCCGCTAACTTCGGATTTGCAAGGCAGTTGGATGCCTCCTCCTGCAACTCCGGATCATCTCGCCCGAGCAATTGCCTTGCGCGCTCTGGACGGTCTTCTTCGGAAACGGTTGGAAGATGCTCAAGCAGAAGGTGGATATCCGTTCCGCGCTGCATTGCTTCCTCTTCGGAAAGACCTCCAACTCCGGGAAGCGCTTTTTCGCCTCCAAGGTCAGAGGGTGAAAGCGGCTTGGCAGGCTTCACAGGTACCGGCGCGGTCTGGGTTGCCCATGCGGGCAATGCCGTATCCTTTGCTGTGTTCACCTTGTCGAGTTTCGCAATCGGTAGCGCACTCCAATCCTCATTCTGAAGCCGAAGCCCCTGCCCTGAAGGAGTGTCAAACTCTACGGCACCCGCTGCCCTCATGCCTTTCTCTACAATTCCGTGCCACGCGTTGCCGTCTTTATCGAGCTTTCCTGCGCCGCAAACGATGAGCCACTTCTCCGCGCGCGTCATCGCAACGTAAAGCAGCCGCATCTTTTCCTGCTGCTGCAGGTCTTTCATCGTGTCGACCTGATTGGAAACTTCGGGCGGCATTTGTTTTGCTCCGGGTTTCCAGATGACGCTGTTATCCGCCATCTTCACCAACTGGGCATCAACGCTGTTTTTCTTTGCCGCCGTGTCAGGAAGAATAACGATCGGCGCCTCCAGCCCCTTTGCGCCATGAACTGTCATCACCCTGATCTGGTCGCTTGCGCTATCGACCTGACGTTTGATCTCGACTTCATCTGTTTGAAGCCATGACAGAAAACCTGTGAGGCTTGGAATTTCCATCTGTTCAAAATTCAGCGCCTGATCCAAAAGCGCGTCTATCCCGTCCTCTGCTTCTTCCCCAAGCCGCGCAATCAACTTTTTGCGGCCACCAAAAACAGTCAGCGCGCGTTCAATGATTTCGTAGGGCCGCAAGAAGTCAGACGCCCGCCTGAGATCTTCAAGCACCCTCATTTCCTCGGGGAATTCTTCGGCGCGATTACGCATCGCGGCCCAAAGATACTTTTCCTGTCGTCTGTGCGCGAGGTCAAAGAGCTGCTGTTCGCTCCAACCGAAAAGCGGAGATTTCAAAACACTTGCAAGCGACAGGCTATCTTCAGGCGTCGCAAGAAACGACAAAAGCGCGACGATATCCTTAACCGCAAGCTCACCGCCAATCTTGAGCCGATCCGCGCCCGCAATATCCAGCTTCTGCGCCTTACATTCGCGGATGATTTCAGGGAAAAGGCCACGCCGCCCCTGAACGAGGATTAGAAAGTCTCCAGGTGTAACGGGCCGCTGTTCAAATGTGCCGGAATGTCCGATTTCGTCTGGAATAGTGACCTTTTCTTCGATCATCCGCTTGATCTCGCCAGCGATCTTACGCGCGAGCCGAACGTTGTGATGACTTTGCGATACCTTATCAACGGGGTCATACCAATTGCGCTCGTCGTTGTCTTGTTCGGGCTCTTCAAGTGGCCAATGATCCACGCGCCCCGGCATCGCGGATTTAAACGCAAGATGGGTCGTTTCGCCGCCCACGCCATTTCCGCCGATTGCTTTGAATGTGAAGTCAACAAGCGACAAAACCGGCTCTGCGGAACGGAACGAATGCTCAAGCTGCAGATTCACGAGCCCTGCCCCCGCCTCTTTTAGACGCTCAGCGAAATGGGCATTCATCCGATCAAACTCCGCCGGATCGGCCCCCTGAAAGGAGTAAATGGATTGCTTTTTGTCACCCACTACAAAGATCGACCTATGCGCATCTTCCTTGGCGCCCTCGCCGCTCGTAAGCTCTTGGGCAAGGTTCTCAATAACCTGCCACTGCGCTGGGCTGGTATCCTGTGATTCATCAACAAGAATATGGTCAATCCCGCCATCAAGCCTATAGAGCACCCATTGCGCAACCAGTGGATTGGTTAGCAAGTCTCGCGCCTTATAGATTTGATCGTCAAAATCGAGCCAGCCTCGAACCTGCTTCTTTTGCTCAAACCGCGGCAGGAACTCA
Organism: Halocynthiibacter sp. C4; assembly: GCF_028823805.1. Taxonomy (NCBI): domain Bacteria; kingdom Pseudomonadati; phylum Pseudomonadota; class Alphaproteobacteria; order Rhodobacterales; family Paracoccaceae; genus Halocynthiibacter; species Halocynthiibacter sp. C4. The sequence continues at coordinate 90,308 of NZ_JAPEIE010000003.1, forward strand.
GCCGCGAACCTGCGCAAAACAAGGGTGCGCTCCGCTGTATGAAGCCGAAGACGTGATGAGCGCGCGTTTTCGACACGCGCCATTAGCTTCTCGAGGGCATCCATCTTGTCGGAGATCAGCTTCTGCGTAGCTTTGGTCGGTACAGAACCGATCTTCGCCTGCGCGGCTTTTGCTCCGTCCTTGAACAGGAATACGTCTTCAAGAATGAGGAGATCCTTCGCCGACAGGGCGTCAAAATCTACAAGCCGAAGCTTCTCTCCGTTTTTCGCGTCGGTTGAACTACCCTGAAGAAAGAATGGCAGTATCTCTTTCAACAGTGCGCCGTCAGTCGGCAAAAAGGTATCGTTCTCAAGGTCGGTTTGAGAGTATCCCGCCGACAATCCAAGGCTTTGCCAAATCTCAGCCGCATCTACGGGCGTAGATAACTCATTGCGAAACTTGGCAATTTCCGCAGTGAACTTCCCGAATTCTTCGGCCGTATAAACCGCCGCTACATCATCAATGAGCGCACGCTCCCCACCAAGGATCATTTCGTCGATCACTTCCTCATGCAGCAATCGCGCCGAACGCTCGTCCATTTCGCTAAACTGTGGCGAAACACCGGCCTCGAGCGGAAAGCGTCGCAAAATAGAAGCGCAAAATGAGTGGATTGTCTGAATCTTCAGCCCACCAGGAGCTTCGATGGCGCGCGCGAAAAGGCGGCGTGCGTTTCGGATATCCTCGTCTGATATGCTGCCTTCAACGCCGAGCGCAATAAGGTCATTTCGCAACAAATCAGTCTCTAGCATTGCCCATTTACCTAATCTGGCAAATAGCCTGTTCTGCATCTCACTCGCTGCGGCTTTGGTGTAGGTAAGGCACAAAATGTTCTGAGGTTTGACATTTGCAAGCAAAAGACGCGCAACGCGATCTGTCAGAACGCGTGTTTTGCCCGAGCCCGCATTGGCTGAAAGCCATGTGGACGCAAAAGGGTTGGCGGCTTGTACCTGCCGTTCGGTTGCAAGGTCTCGTTTGATCATGTGAGATCCTCCCCAACGGGTTCGTCGCTTTCTTCCCACTCTCCATATCTGGCAAGGTGATCGTAATCTCCGTAGTGGGTAATCACGCTTGTTGCGCGGCGGGATGTATAGCCCTGTTGCGGGCTAAAATAGGCGCCGATCAACTCATGAAATTCGTCCCAAACTTCTTTGGTCGTTGTGTCTGTAAGTTCCGCAGATCTTTCACCAGGCTTGGCACCTACGCCAATATATGTCGCCTCTTGAACCTTGGCCGCCCCGATGCCTTCAAAGCCACCATTTTCAACCATTGCCGCTTCGAGCAGAAGTTGTTTGTCAAACAGGCGCTCAACAGCTGGCGACGGGGGTGTCGTTTTATAGTCGTAAATAATAGCGTTCCCTGTCTCGGTAAGATCAATGCGATCCGCGCGACCGGAAAGCATGAAATCGAGACCATTCAGGCCCAATTTACCCATTTTCTCGAACCACGTCGGTGTGCCACGAGCCTGTCTTTGCTTCTCAGAGGTCACAAACCATTCGGCATTTCGCGAAAACTTCGCGTACCAGAGCCGTTGCGCAGCGGGCCACGGTACAGACTCCTCGAGCGTTTTCCCTGCAATTTCCATGAGAGCGGCTTCGGTCATCTGGTCGATCGGAATTGTCTCTACTGCCTTCTCGAATATCTCGTGCAGGATCGTACCGCGTAATGGCGCATCTGCTTCGTGCTTGAGGGGGTCGAGTGGCTTCAGTTTAAGTACATACTGCGCATAAATTGCATAAGGATCGCGGATCAGTGTCTTGATTCTCGTTACAGAAAGCCCTCTAGGGCGCGCAGGAACTGGCGGCCTTGGTGAAGGTCGTTTCGCTGGTTCAATTCGCTTCTCGGGGCGTTCAAATCGCTCGAATTGGCTTAGATACGCCTCACCCCTCGCCCGCATGCCATCCAGTGCCTCGGTGCCACCGGTGTTTGGCAGCCCTTCTAGCAGGTTTGTCACTCGGTTGAGCCAACGAGATGGAACTGTCTGAGATTCAGAGTTTCGAATTGATCGCGTTATCCAAACTTCCGGTCCGCAAACGGCTTGTTGAAAATCGTGGGCCGCCAGTCCGATACGCCTTTCGGGCAGCAATAGACCCGCTTTTTGCCGCATTTGACGGTTTAACCATGGATCTGGTTTTGGGGCTTCAGGCCAGACGCCTTCGTTCAATCCGGCAAGAATAACAAGGTCCGCGCCCTGAACACGCGCTTCCATTGTGCCCCAGATCATGATGTTTGGATGCGGGCGGATCGGATCGCGTACATCGTGTCGGTTCAGCACCGCTTTAAATAAATCGCCATAGTCCCGTGGCGAAAGATCTCCGCCGAAACCGCTCTCCTCTTCAAGTTCATTAACGGCCTTGAGGGCTTTTTCGCCCGCAGCCTTGTCCCAAAGAGCACCAGCGCCCTGCCCGTTCGGGCCTTGTGCAATGGCAATCGCGGTTTGTACGTGGCGGTCAAGATGCTGTGAAACAGTCGAAATACCAGCCTCGCTGTGTGGGCAAATAGTGGAACAAATCCATTCGGCCCATTGCTTTGCGTCTTCTGAATCCTGTCCGATCGCCCATTTCCGCAGAGATTCTGGTGTCGGGTAAGGTGGCCCGTAACGGCGGAGATGAAGTTCAAGTTCGCGGGTAAAGAGAAGGTGCGGCCCGCGATCATCCCCGCCTGTGTTTGTAATCGGGTGTTTCAGAAGCGAGAGCAGCGCTTCTGACGTTAATGTTGATCCAAACAGAGACGCCACCTGTCGCAAGAACCGGCCAGGAGGCGCCAATCCAAGAGGAGAACCGGCAGAGTCGTCCGGCTCGATGTCCCATTGCGCCAATGTTGCCGTAACTTGCCGCGTCAAAACGCGATCTGGCGAGATGAGGGCGACTTTCTGGCCAGTTTCCGCGGCCTCCCTTAAACGTAAAGCGATCGCCCCAACTTCGGCGCGCGATGACGGCGCCTCGACCAAAGTTAGACCAGCGCATGCGCCTGCGATGTCGGTGAGGTTCGGCCCCTCATCCATCCATTGGTCGGTAACGGGCGCTGGGCGGAGCGCCAGAGAAATCAACGCATTTCTCGCAGTTGATGCCGGTGTCGGCTCGCCCCAATGAGAAACGTCAGTCGGAGATAAATTTAATGAGTTCAGAAACTTATAGAATCTATACTGCGGATGATCCTCCGCGGAAAGCGCATCATCAAGTCCGCTCCAAACGCTCTCTGGCATCGTAAAATCAAAGCCAGGCAGAATAACAGCACCACGTGGAAGCGCCGCGACGGCCTGCATAAGCTTAAATGTCGTGCCGCGAGAGCCGGTTGAGCCTGCCAAAATGATCGGGTTTTCAGGCGGCGACTGCTTCCAGCCTTGAGTTATCAAATCAACCGCTAATCTCTGACGGGCTTCGGCGTCTGGCGGCTCTCCTGAATCGCCAAAGAAACGCTCAACGATTTTGATGAACTCGAGCGCCCGCTCCCAGTGACCGGATTGATCGGTAACATCGAGCGATACAATCTGTTCTGGCGTTACGTTCTCGCCCTGCATTTCATCAAGGAGTTCGGCCAAACTATCGGCCAAGTCAAACAGCGAGCTACGTGAGGCGAGATCTGGCTGAGCGTCCAGAAGTTGCTTGATAAGCTGCGACAGTTCGAGCCGACGCCGAAGCGGTGAAACTGCCTTGGGAATGGCAATCTGCGGCGCTTGGCTTAAGTCAGAAATGAGCGAAATCTGCGGGAGAAGAAGGGCGCCTTCCTGCGCGAACAGCTCTTGAACTCTACGCGCCATTCTTCGTGTGTTTACAAAGAGTTGAACCCGTGCCAACGCTTCTGGCGGTTTATCTCGGTATGTATGCAACAAGCCCCGAACCAGCTCTGCAGGAAAATCGCACCCCAGCCCGACGCCATACACATTTGCTTTGCCGTCTTCATGAAACATCGGCGTTTCCTTTGAGCATATTTTCCGCGAGTGTAATGTTTTCAGGTCGCCCGACATCGCACCAAGAACCGGAATAAACTGTCCCAAAAACACGGCCACTTTGGATCAGAATGTCCCAAAGCGCATTGAGGGAAAAAGCGTCTTCCTCGATCTCGGCCAAACGCTCGGTCTTAATAACTTGCGCACCTGTGTAAACGTATGGGCCGCCACGGAAAATTCTGCCGTTGTTTTCCAGTGCGAAATCCCCTCTGCCGTTGTGGCCGATCGCATTATCGCTTGGGATAAGAAGCAGCAGAGCGTCCATTTTATTGGGGTCCCAAGCCAACTTTAAGCATTCAAGAGGATTCGGGCCTTTCCAAACGGCATCAGAGTTTAGGGTGAAAACAGGCGACGAATTTAAAAGCGGTATTGCCTTACGAAGGCCACCGCCTGTTTCAAGAAGTGCGTCGCGCTCGTCAGAAAGTACCAAACCGCTTTGAGAAAGATGCGCCTCTAGCTTGTCTGCATGGGCGTGAAGGTTGGCGACGACGCGTAGCTCTGGCATGGGCGAGACAAGGTCAAGAGCGTGATCAACAAGAGGACGGCCAGCAACTTTGATAAGTGGTTTTGGAAAATCCCGCGTCAGGCTTCCCATGCGCGTGCCTTTACCAGCCGTGAATAGCATTAATGCGTCAGGCATGTTGCTCTCCGAGTGACTTGAGGTTTGATTGCGTCGCTGGTGGGATGGTTTCCAGTACAAATGTTTTGAGTTCTGTAAGGGCAGGGTGTTCAAGATCGCCCATCAAATGCGCCCAGACACGCGGAAGAAAATCGAGGTAGTGCGTCTTGCCGTCTCTAACTGCCAACCTACTCAGAACACCTAAAATTCGCAGGTTCCTTTGCGCCGCTTGCACTGAAAATCCATGCAAAAATGCCTCTTCTTCTGCCTCGGATTCTTTCACAAAATGTTTGATTGCGGCATCGCGCGTTTGAACGGAAACATCTCTTCGCGCATCTTCGAGCAGTGACGCCAGATCATAGGCCGGATGTCCGAGGAGCGCGTCCTGAAAATCAAGGATTCCACATCTCGCAACGCCTGACCTTTCCGGAAGCCAAATCAGATTTTCAGCGTGGTAATCCCGCAGGATCATCACATTCTCCGACGGTTCACATTCTTTGAGCGCCGACCTGACAAGCGACACCAATTTTTCAGAGGCGGCCTTGTTTTCTTGGCCCGTTATGCCTGCTTGGTACCATTCGATGACGGGTGTCACGGCTTGAGCCATTTCCTCCGTTCCGAACGTGTTTAAGCCCTTCACGGGTTTATTCTTCTGGACGCACAGCAACACATCCACGGCCGAAAGATAGAGGTCTTTTTCGATATTGGCGTTATTTTCTAGAATCTTGGCAAAGACGGAATCCCCCAAATCCTCCAAGAGAAGGAAATCGGAGTTCCGAGCCAGAATTCTCGGCGCAGAAAGGCCGAGATCGGTAAGATGAGAAGCAACCCGAAGGAAATCATCGCAACTTCCATCGCGATCATTACTGGCATCCATATACACCATTGGCCCGAAATTCGGGTGTTGCCATCGCGCATACCGACGGCCGGATGCATCACCAGCGAGCGGCTGAATTTCAACGTCCTTCGGATTCCTGAGCAGGTCGGAATAGGGGTTATCCATTAAGTAATCCGTCTAGCTTCTGCCACTTGGAATCGGAATACGAAAATGTAAGCCGACGCTCATCTTCAGAAAGCTGTTCAAAGTTGATGCGGAGCGCGTTTACTGGCTGATCCGAACCTAATCTGTCTGGCCACTCGATTAGACAAACTGCGTCTTCAAATGCATCGTCCAAGCCAAGCTCTAATGCTTCGTCAGGGTGAGTAAGCCGATAGAAATCACAGTGCCAGATTGTAAATTCAGCAGCGTCGTAGGTTTGGACAATTGTGAAAGTCGGGCTGGGAACATCCTCGGTATGCTCCAAAAGATGTTGGATGATCCCTCTGCTAAGATGGCTCTTTCCCGAGCCAATAGGCCCCTCAAGCAATATCACATCACCTACATCCAGTCGCTCGGCCATTTGTTCGGCAAGCGCGGTTGTTTCCTGCGGAGAGGTGAGTGTCAGAGTACGAGAGTATGATGTCATGGCACGAATGTAGCGCCCTGACTCGTCCCTGCAATAGAGTTTACACGTTCAGCGTAAAAAGTGGTTCGCCTTTAATCGGGCGGTGTTCGAACTGCGGTGTAGCGCTATCTTTGATTTTGTCTTTTGGCGAATAGGCGACGAGTGTTCCGCCACCACTCAGAGGGGTCACGCGCAGTGGTACTTTTTCGCCTGTGTTTAGAAGTATGGAGTCTTTCCACTGCGCACGTGGGCTGGCGGCTTTTGTAAAAGACTGAAGCTTTGACCAGACATCGCTAGGCTCGCTTTTGGCTTGCCAGAAAGAGATAGCGTCACTCAGACAAAACTCGCCTAGGATAGAGCCAGGATCCATGCCCCAAAAATCCGCATAGGCAGAATTTGACATGGTCAGTTGACCGTTAGAGGCAAACACGGCGATGGCTTCATCAAAGCTATCAAGAACCGCTTGTCCGATTTCGAGCTCGCTGCGAAAGCGCCGCGTTAGTGAAACTTCGGTTGAAATATCTTCAAACAAAAAGGCAACCGCTCCGTCTGGATGAGGGCGGCCGGTTACGCGATAAGTCTGTCCAGAAGGAAGCGCCCAGTTCTCTGTGTAAGTTCCATCCACAGCCGCCGCTTCTAGGTCTGTCATTTGCTGGCGCCAGTTTTTGTAATCTTTGGGTTCCGGAATGACGCGGGCCTCGCGCAGTTTGTCTAGAAAGCTAAAGAGGGTAGGGCGCAAAGACAGGAACATCGGTGAGAGACCGGTCAGATCGGTGAGCGCTGGATTGAATAGCGCCAATTGCCGCTTCTTGTCGAAGATCGCAAGACCGGTAGGCAGGTGCGCGAATGTTTTGGTTAATGTCTGTACAAACTCGCGAAGCGAAGTTTCCGCTCGAATAACACCGTCAACACTGTTTGCAAAATGCAGGGATTCTTCACCGACTGTTGTACTGAAGACTTCATACCACTTCTCATTTGAACTATCCGGAAAGGTAACCGAAACACGATGTGCTCGCTCCTCTGGTGTTCCTTGCGAGAGGGAAACCGTTGGAAAGACACGCTGCGGCGGCCAAGTTTCGATAGCATTATCTGGTTTGTTTTTCAGGCGTTTCGCGACCGCGAGGTATGCCCCGTTTGCCCATGTTATTGAGCCGTCGGCAGTCTGCTGCCAAACCAGATAGGGCGCCATTTCGGCTGTTTTTCTCAGGGTATCCAACTCGTTATTGAGTGCGAGCATACTGTGGGAATCCATGCCCATAGACGAACCGACGGCCGCATCATTAATGATCTCGATCCGTGTTATACCGTCCCAAACCTCGGCAATCAGAATGGACTCGTCATCTGGAGTCACAGGTTTAAGCCTTATTTCGTTAGATTCCTGCAATTGGCCAGCGGCATTTGCAAAATCCGGGTAGCTAGCGCTCAACGCACTACATAGCTTGCGCCAAGCTGTTTGTTCAGTGTTCTGATTGGCCAAAAGCTGCTTTGCCTTATCTGTGGCATCAACCAGCTCTTCGTTTTCGAATAGAAAAACAACACAGTTCTCAGAGTCGCGAAGAAGTTCACGCGTCGTTTTCCCGCGCACTTGTATGAATAGGCCAAGCATGATGACGCCCGAGATAGCCGCAGCGAAGGCGATAAAGACGACGAAAACAATGACTGTTGCGGACAATGAGACCATTAACTTACCAACGTTGAGACTGCGTTGGTAAATAATTGCTCAAAAATGGTTAATGTGCCGTTAACTTGAACATTTCTGCATTTGTGATGCTGAAATGCGGTGTATGCGAACAAGACTTCGCACAGCCAGAGAGCGCAAACTCAACTAGGTAGGCGCGTCAAATCTTTCGTTCTCGCCAAGTCCGTCACTTCCGCCGCGCGGGACTTCAAGTGTCTTGAGTTGCCAAGCAACCTCTACAACTGCGCCGCATTTTGGTGGCCGCTCGGCTTCAGATAGAAACGGGTCTGCTCCATTTGCAAAACTAACCTCCGCGCCTGTTCGCTCTAGGAGTGTTTTTGCAATGAAAAGCCCAAGGCCCATGCCTTCATATCCTGGTCGGCGGGGTTTTTCGCTTGGCCTTCTCTTGCGAACAAAGGGTTCGCCGATCCGCCCAATCACCTGTGTCGGAAAGCCCGGCCCATCATCAATAATTCGCAGATGAAGCCGCGTATCAGTCCACCCGCCTTCGACCCAGACATTTTTTGCCGAGAAATCAACAGCGTTTTGCACGAGGTTCCGAACACCGTGAATGATCTCGGATTGCCGTCGGATTTCCGGTTGCTGAAATGTCCCGCTGGGGGCAGGGGCAAACGCAAAATGAATCTCCTTGCCGCGATCAAGGTGAGGCTCCGCAGCTTCGCGAACGACGGCCTCAAACGGGCCGCTGTGCATGTGAAGGTCGTCTTTGCCCGCACGGCCCATGGAGCGCAAAATCTCTCGGCATCGCTCTGCCTGTTCGCCGATGAGCTTGGCGTCTTCACGAAGATCGGTTCCGTCCTCGAGTTCATCCAGCATTTCAGAGGACACAAGCTTAATTGTTGCAAGCGGTGTTCCCAGTTCGTGGGCAGCGGCGGCAACTACGCCTCCTAAGTCAGTTAGCTTCTGTTCGCGCGCCAAGGCCATTTGTGTGGCAAGAAGCGCTTCGCTCATGGAGTGGATTTCGTTTGAAACGCGGCGGGCATAGGCAGCAAGGAAAACTGTTCCAATTACAATCGCCAACCAGAAGCCGAAAATATACAGCACATCGAGGCGGAAGATCTCGCCAGCGGTATTGCTTAAAGGCTTCGCATAGATTGCAACAAATGTCGTAAGGCAAAGCGCGACTGAACCAATCAACATCGTGGACTGAAGCGTTAGAACAGTAGCCGATATTGTTACAGGAACGAGGATCAGCAACGCGAAGGGGTTATGCAGCCCACCGGTCAGATAAAGCAGCAATATAAGCTGCGAAATATCAAACAATAGCATCCAGACCGCCTGCGCTTCGGAAAGACGTTTGTTCTCTGGATATACGAAGGTCGCGACGAGATTGACGATCACAGAGGCACAGATTACGAGGAAGCACAGGCCAAGATTGAGGTCGACATCAAGCTGGTAAACCGCAACTGTGATCGCAACGATTTGCCCGACGATCGCAACCCACCGCAGCATGATGAGCGTTCGCAGACGAATCCAATCGCTTCTGGCGCGCTGACTGATTAGAGTTGAGGTCGTGTCGGTCATGCGCTCGCTATTTTGTGAATGCGTCATACTGTACCCTTGTTAGTGTCGGCAAAACCCTTGATCAAGGCTGCGAAATGAAAAGGAACTCTTCGGCATGAAATACTATGCATTTGCGGCGGTCGGTGCCGCGGCCATTCTCCTTGGGACCACTGCATATCTGACCTTTGGTGAACCAGAAGATAAATTCGCACAATGTACCGCCAACCGGATCGCAGGCGGCGCAAGCACAATTGGTGGGCCATTCTCTTTGATCGATAAGAATGGCGAACGCGTGACTGATAAAGAGGTGATTACCAAACCGTCGCTCGTATATTTTGGCTATACATTCTGTCCTGATGTTTGCCCGCTGGATTCTGCGCGGAATGCGGATGCGGTGGACATCTTGGATGAAATGGGAATCGAGACAACACCCGTGTTTATTACGATTGATCCGGAGCGTGATACGCCAGAGGTTGTTGGCGAATTCGCGGATGTATTCCATGAGCGTATGATTGGGCTAACTGGAACAGCCGAAGACGTGAAGGCGGCATCACGGGCCTATAAAACCTATTACAAAAAGAATGAAAGTGACGATGAGTATTACCTCGTTGATCACTCAACTTCGACCTACCTGACCCTCCCTGAATACGGCACTGTGACCTATTTCAAGCGCGATGACTCACCAGAAGTTATTGCCGAGACGATTGCCTGTTTCGTGGAGAACTCTTAGAGCGTTTCTAAAAATTGACCTGTCTCAAGAGTTTGCATAGAACGGTGAGACAGGAAAAAAGAAAGCGCGACTATGACAGAGCGGGAATTGCAGGACATCGGAGAAGATAAATCCCTGTTGCTGCTGGATGATGACGAACCCTTTTTGCGTCGTTTGGCGCGGGCGATGGAAAAGCGGGGGTTTGAGCCCGAAACCGCTGGTTCGGTCGCCGCTGGTAAAGCAATCGCAACGGCTCGTCCGCCCGCTTATGCCGTGATTGATTTGCGTCTTGAGGATGGAAACGGCCTCGACGTTGTTGAAGTTCTAAGAGAAAAGCGTCCTGACGCGCGGATCGTTGTTCTTACGGGCTATGGTGCGATTGCAACGGCTGTTGCGGCTGTAAAAATCGGCGCGACGGATTACCTATCCAAGCCTGCGGATGCGAATGACGTAACCGGCGCACTTCTTGCTAAGAAAGATGAGCTTCCTCCGCCTCCGGATAATCCAATGAGTGCGGACCGTGTGCGTTGGGAACATATCCAGCGCGTTTATGAGCTGTGTGACCGTAACGTGAGCGAAACCGCGCGCCGCCTGAACATGCATCGCCGTACGCTCCAGCGTATTTTGGCAAAACGTAGCCCGCGTTAATTACAACTCTTCAAGAAGCGTTTTTACGCGTGCTGTGAAATCGGTACGAACGTCTTTTGGTGTTCGCAAATCGATACGCAACCCTTCGATAAGTGCGGCATCAGGCTTTCCAAAAAACTTGTCGGCTTCGGCTTCGGAAAATCCCGCGATCTGTACGGCTTCCATCCAAGCAGAAATACGGTCAGCGCGCTTGATCTGCTTCTTAGTCGCGACAGGAATCGCCGCAGGAAGCCCGAAGCGAACGTGGATTGCCGCGGATAACCGATTATCAAGCTCGTCATAGCCTTTGCCCACCGCCGATTTTACGGGGCTGATCATGTCGCCGATCACGTATTCCGGCGCATCGTGCAAAAGCGCAGCAAGCCGCCACTTCGTTGGTGCTTTGGGGACGATGCGACCAAAGAGTTCCTCAACCAAAAGCGAATGCTCTGCGACCGAATAGGCAAAATCGCCCCGCGTCTGGCCGTTCCAGCGCGCAACAAAAGCCAGCCCATGGGCGATATCCTCGATCTCGATATCCACGGGTGTTGGATCGAGAAGGTCAAGGCGGCGCCCCGAAAGCATCCGTTGCCATGCACGCGGTTGTTTTGCCATTTTATCGGTTCCTTGATTGTGGTGTTTATTGGCTAGCCGCCGAAATGCGGCATGTAAAGGCTCGGTCATTGCTCCTTAACCTCTGAGGTGATAACTGGCTGCAACTTCAGTTTCAAAGGAACGAAAAAGATGGCGAGTGATTACATCGTAAAAGACATCAGCCTTGCCGCCTATGGCCGCAAAGAGCTTGATATTGCCGAAACCGAGATGCCGGGCTTGATGGCTCTGCGCGAGGAATATGGCGATAGCAAGCCGCTCAAAGGCGCTCGGATTGCGGGCTCTCTTCACATGACGGTACAAACCGCTGTGTTGATTGAAACGCTTGTCGCGCTGGGCGCGGATGTGCGTTGGGCGAGCTGTAATATCTTCTCCACTCAAGACCACGCCGCTGCCGCGATTGCCGAAACGGGTACACCCGTTTTTGCGATCAAGGGCGAGACACTCGAAGAATACTGGGATTACGCGGACCGTATTTTCCACTTCGAAGAAGGCACCTGTAACCTGATCCTCGACGATGGCGGCGACGCAACGATGTACATCCTGCTTGGTGCGCGAGTCGAGGCGGGCGAAACCGACCTCATCGAAGTGCCAACAAGCGAGGAAGAAGTCGCGTTCTTTGCGCAAATCAAGAAGCGCCTCGCCGAAAGCCCTGGTTGGTTCACCAAACAAAAAGAAGCCATTCAAGGCGTTTCCGAAGAAACAACCACGGGCGTTCACCGCCTTTATGAATTGGTGAAAACGGGTCACCTCCCGTTCCCAGCGATCAACGTGAATGACTCTGTGACCAAGTCGAAGTTCGACAACAAATATGGCTGTAAAGAGAGCCTTGTTGACGGTATTCGCCGCGCAACCGATACGATGATGGCCGGTAAAGTTGCTGTTGTTTGTGGTTACGGTGACGTGGGCAAAGGCTCTGCTGCGTCGCTCCGCGGTGCGGGCGCGCGCGTCAAGGTCACCGAGGTCGATCCGATCTGTGCGCTTCAAGCTGCTATGGACGGATTTGAAGTTGTTGTGCTGGAAGATGTGGTTGATTCCGCTGATATCTTCATCACCACGACAGGCAACAAAGACATCATCCGCATTGAGCATATGCGCGAAATGAAAGACATGGCAATCGTTGGCAACATTGGCCATTTCGATAACGAAATTCAAGTTGCCGCGCTCAAGAACCACAAGTGGACAAACATCAAAGAACAGGTCGACATGATCGAGATGCCTTCGGGTAACCGCTTGATCCTGCTGTCCGAAGGCCGCCTGCTGAACCTTGGAAACGCAACGGGCCACCCAAGCTTTGTGATGTCTGCGAGCTTCACTAACCAAGTGTTGGCTCAGATCGAGCTTTGGACAAACGGTTCGAGCTATAAGAACGAAGTCTATATCTTGCCCAAGCATCTCGATGAAAAAGTCGCGCGACTGCATCTTGATCGAATTGGCGTCAAGCTCACCAAACTCGCCAAAGAACAGGCCGACTATATCGGCGTAAAGGTCGATGGCCCTTTCAAACCAGAGCATTACCGTTACTAGGCGAAGAGGCAACTTACAAAGATGAAGCCCGGCTCAAGAGTCGGGCTTTTTCTTTTTGAAAACACCTGTTTCCGCGTTAACCTCTAATTAACGGTTCATTTCGACCGTTAAATTTTGGCCTTTGGCCACAAAGAATATTGGAGAACTCTATGGGAAAACGTGACGACTTGATCGCCAAATATGCCGATGATTTGAAGAACAAATGCGGCATCACACCGGATATGGATCTGTTAACCAAAGTAACAATCGGATGCGGACCAGCCATTTACGACGATGACGCATCGACGGTTGCCGCGACCCAGGACTCCGAGTTGGAGACCGTGAAAGAAAACTTCCTGATCAAAAAGCTCGCACTGCGCGACAGCCCAGAGCTGATGGAAGCAATCAACAAAGCGATGGATACTTACGGCCGATCCGAGCGCAACAAGTACCGCGCGGTTGTGTACTACATGCTTGTTAAGCACTTCGGCAAAGAGTCAATTTACGGCTAAACCCGTGCTATTGGGGCGGTTTGAAAGGTCATACCGCCCTACATAAAGGTTTGATTTGAAATAAATTTTTGGCGCTTATAATTTGCGTTTGTCGGCAGCCTGACATAGCGTTGTATTGTCTAGTCAGGATGGCCGGACCCGAAACAAAACACGTGTGGTGCGAAGTGAGGCACGTGGGGTGATGGAGGGTTCCGGGGGGTCGGAGCCCTCCAATTTTTTCACGTATCTTCAATCAAAGATCTGCTGGAACGCCAGCCATCTCACAAACGATTGCCCATTCTTCCTCAGTGACCGGCTGCACCGATAAGCGTGTATTGTTGACAAGAACCATGTCGCGAAGCGCCTCGTTCTCTTTGCACATTGCAAGAGTCACTGGCGTTTTGACGGGTGCGATGGCGCGGATATCAACGCATTCCCATCGCTCATCGTCAGTTGTAGAGTCCGGATGGCATTCGGCGCAGACCTCGACGATCCCAACAACAGATTTTTCCTTGAGCGAATGATAGAAGAATCCCCGATCCCCAACCTTCATCAGGCGCATGTTATTGCGTGCTTGGTAATTGCGCACGCCGTCCCATTCTTCGCCAGCGTCTCCTTTGGCAACCTGATCGTCCCAACTCCAAGTGTTCGGCTCTGATTTAAACAACCAATATGCCATTAGCCGATCACCCGGTTCCAAAGCTGTAGATCGACGGATTCAAACAAGCCAGCCTTCGCGTATGGGTCATTTTCGGCCCATTTCTGAGCATCCTCAATCGACTCCATATCGAGAATTACGAGCGAGCCACACATATCGCCATTTGAATCAAGAAAGGGGCCCGCCTGAACAACGCCTGTTTCCTTTAGATAAGCAACATGAGCGTCGCGGTTGGCTTTGCGTACTTCAAGTGCGCCAGGTTTGTCTTTGGCGATAAGAGCTACGTACATTTATTCCTCCTTTAAAGGTCGTGACAGAAGAGCCTTTACGGCCTCCGAAACAGTCAGGTTCTCATTGAGAACTTCCGTTATGGCATTTGTGATTGGCATATCGATTTGGTGCTTTTGTGCCAAAATAGAGACTGCTTTTGCAGTTTTGGCACCTTCGACCGTGGTAGTTTCGTCAAAACCGGCTCCGGCACCAAGCGCAAGGCCGTAACGATAGTTTCGGCTTTTCTCTGAAGTGCAAGTCAGTGTTAAGTCGCCAAAACCGGATAGGCCCGAAAGCGTTGCAGGTTTGGCTCCAAGTGCATTTGCCAGCCGCAGCATCTCTGCATATCCGCGCGTCATAACTGCGGCGCGTGCGCTTTCTCCAAACCCTGCGCCAATCGCCGCACCACTGGCGATCGCAATCACATTTTTCAGCGCGCCACCGAGTTCCGCACCAATGACGTCTGTCGTGCGATACAGCCGAAGCGTCGGCGTTGAAAGCTGCTCTTGCAAATCAGCAAGCCTATCTTCAGGTCCGGCAAGCGTAAGGGCTGTTGGAAGTCCGCCAGCGATATCAACTGCAAAACTTGGTCCGGTTAAGATGGCGGCAGTTGCAGTTGGCACAAGTTTATTAATTGTCCCAGTCGGCCCAAGCCCGCTTTCGATGTTCACACCTTTACAGCAAGCAACGAGGGTTTTGTGCTGAAATAGAGCCGCATTTTCACGTAGAAACGCGTCCATCAGCTGCGTTGGAATAGCAATCAACAGTGTTTCTGCTTCGCAACTCTCAGCCAAACTCGAGCTAACATTCAAAGACGGTGGAAATTTTGCTCCAGAGAGCCGGCGCTTGTTTTCTCTAATTCGCGTCATTTCATTCGCGGCGTTTTCGTCTCGTGCCCAGAGGGTTACGTTATCATGCGCGCTCGCGAGCGCTATAGCGAGCGCTGTGCCAAACGCGCCGGACCCAAGAACAGCAATACTCATGCTTTTGCTCCCTTTTTGCCAGAGCCAAGCATAGCCGGACTCGTTTGATCAAGCGGCCATCTAGGGCGCGCAGATAATGACAAATCGTCAATGAGACCGCGCCGATATCGCTCAAGCCCTGCCCATGCAATCATCGCGCCGTTATCTGTACAAAGCGAAAGGGGCGGTGCAATAAAGTCAACGCCCGATTCCGCGCAAACAGTCTCTAACGCGGCGCGAATGTCCTGATTTGCGGAAACGCCACCAGCTACTGCAAATACGGGTTTGACGGGGTTTAGCTCTAAGTAGATCTTTAGCGCACGCCTTGATTTTTCTAACAGAACTGCGGTTACAGCTTGTTGAAATCCGGCGGCAAGATCGGCCTGATCTTTTCGGGTTAACCCACCCTTCTTCGCAAGAATTGCCTCTCGCGCACGGAGCAGTGCTGTTTTGAGGCCAGAAAACGACATGTCACAATCGGGCCGATCCAGCAGTGGCCGAGGGAAGCGGAAACGAGCTGGGTCACCTTTTAACGCCGCCGCCTCAACATGTGGACCGCCTGGTTGACCAAGCCCGAGAAGACGCGCTGTTTTGTCAAAAGCTTCTCCGGGCGCGTCGTCAATTGTTCCGCCAAGCCGCTGGAAACGGTCTACGTCATGCACAATCAAAAATTGGCAATGGCCCCCAGAGACCAGCAACATCAAATATGGAAATTCGATCTGATTGGTGAGCCTTGGCGTTAATGCATGTCCTGCAAGGTGATTAACGCCGATCAATGGTTTGTTTGCCGCCGCCGAAAGACCCTTTGCGCACATCACCCCAGACAGCACACCACCGATAAGCCCTGGACCCGAAGTAACAGCAATTGCGTCAAGGTCTGGAAGGTTGATCGCAGCCTCATTAAAAGCATCAGCAACGCAGTAGTCGAGCTTTTCAGTATGCGCACGCGCGGCGATCTCAGGGACAACTCCGCCAAAGTTCTTGTGTAATTCGTCCTGACTTACGACAACTTGCGATAGAATTTCTGGCGAGGAGCCAGGCGTATGGCGCACGACGGCGGCAGCTGTGTCATCACAACTGCTTTCGATTCCAAGCACAGTTAGTTGCTTTGCCATCCGCGATCCTTTCTATTGGCAGGTAACACCCCGCGCCGCATCGTTCAATCCAACAGTGTGTAAATGCCAAATACCGCTCCTGCCGTTCTGCTTACCCGCCCGTTCGAAGCCGCGCAAAGATTTGCGTGCGCGATTAGTAAGCACGCGCCTATTGATACGGTGATATCGCCGTTGATCCGTATAGAGAAACTCGACGTAGATCCTGAATTTGAAGCGGTCATTTTGACATCTGAGAACGGCATTCCAACCAAAGTAAATGCTCGAGGGCGAGGAGCATATTGCGTTGGGGAGCGAACAGCAGAGGCCGCGCAGAGTACGGGTTTTCAAGTTAATTTGATCGCAAACTGCGCGTATGACCTTGTGGAGGCGCTGTTGAAATCCCCACCAAACATCACGCTCGTTCATTTGCGCGGGGAGCATGCAAGAGGCGAGATAGCCAAGAAGCTGGCTGAGGCCGGTTTGAAATGCGAAGAGGTTGTAACCTATAGGCAGCTGGCGGAGTCGCTTTCATCTGAGGCGCTTGATTTATTTCGATCGGATCGAAAGATTATCCTTCCCCTTTTCTCTCCAAGATCAGCTATACTTGCGAACAGACAAATAAATGATATTCCGATCGAAAGATTAAATTGCCGATTTCAAACAGTCGCGTTGAGTGATGCCGTTGCTAAGAACTTAAGTGGCGTTTTGGCGCAAAACGTGACTGTCGCGGATGCGCCAAACGGGCATGCGATGCAACAAATTGTAGCAAGACTTCTGCGATAACGCCCTTGCTTAAGGCGCGGTTCGGACACAGATTATAAGTATGCCGCGCTGCGGCGATTGGTAGATAAAGCATTGCCGTTCACGAAAGAGGTTCACCGTGGCGAACGAAGACCAAGAAAACAAAGAAACTCTGAAGCTTGGGGAGCCTATTCCAGATGCGGAAAACCAAGAACAGTCCGATGAAAAAATCGAGGACGCGGAGGTCGTAGAAACCGAATACACGGCTAAAGAAGAGCCGAAAACGGCAGAAGAGAAGCCGGATTCTTCGGAAAAACCCACAAGCGGAACGGGCTATTTCCCGTTGCTGATTGGTGGTGTAGCAGCCGGCGCGATTGGATTTGGGGCAGCTTACTTCCTACCAAAGGAAGGCAGCCAGCTTGATGAAGTCGTGGCGCGAATTTCAACAAATGAAAGTGCCTTTGATAAACATGTCGCTCAAATTGAGCAGAGCCAAAGCGCACTCGCGGAGCAACTTGCAAACAAGGCCGCTGCGAGTGAGCTAACCGCGGTATCGGATTCTGTGAATTCCAACCTTGCTGCACTTCGAAGTGAGTTTGAAGCCTTTCAAGCGCCCATAAACGATGCGATTTCTGCGCTTGAGGCGCGAATTACAGAGATTGAGAAGCGACCAATTTCGGATAATGCAGCGTCTTCTGCGGCTGTTTCGGCCTATGAGCGGGAGCTAACCGCAATGCGAGAAATGCTTGAAGCACAGCGCACACAGATTGAAGCAGTTGCCAAAGATGCGGAAACAAGAATTGCAGAGGCACAGGCGCAAGCAGAATCTTTGAAGCAAGGTGCAGAGGCGGCTGCCAATGCAACATTAATGCGGGCAGCATTGATGCGGATTGAAGCTGCGTTTGAAAGCGGTGCTACTTTCGATGTTGCCCTTCAAGACCTCGCGAAAGCCACGAACATCGAACCATCAGCAGAGTTGCTTGCCGCCTCTATCAGTGGAATTGCGCCACTCACCACACTCCAAGCAGAGTTCCCAGCGGCAGCGCGCGACGCGCTCAACGTAACTGCTGCAGAGACATCCGGCGAGGGTGTAATTGATAAGATGGGCGCATTCTTAAAATCTCAAACGGGTGCTCGTTCATTGACGCCAAGCGAAGGAACTAGCCCTGACGCAATTCTCTCGCGGGCGGAAGCCAGTTTGCGGGCGGGCGATCTTGCCGGTGCGCTTAGTGAAATATCGACGCTTCCAGAAACCGGCCAACAGGCAATGGCTGAGTGGATTGATGCGGCAACTTATCGAAAAGACATCCTTCAGGCGGTTCGAACGCTTGTTGAGTCTGCGGCTCAGAACTAGAGGTTTTTATGCTTTGGTCATTGGTTAAAATCTTAGGTTTTGTCGTATTAATCGCGCTGTTGGCGTATGGGGCCGGACTACTGGCTGAATCAAGCGAAGGCGTCCGCATTGTTGTGGCGAATATGGAGTTCACGCTCCAACCGTTGCAGGCCGCCATCGCCGCCGGACTGCTGTTACTGGTGGTTTGGGTGATAATTCGTCTCGTTGGACTATGTATTGCGGTTCTTCGGTTCTTGAATGGCGACGAAACTGCGATTTCGCGTTATTTCAATCGGAACCGTGAGCGAAAAGGCTATGAAGCGATGGCTGAAGGGCTTGTTGCGATTTCCTCGGGTGACGGGCGGGTTGCGCTTGCGAAGGCTGCTAAGGCAGAGAAATATCTTCACCGTCCCGAGCTTACAAACCTTCTGACTGCACAAGCAGCAGAGCTTTCCGGCGACTCCAAGAAGGCCGAAGAAGTTTACAAGAGATTGCTTACTGATGATCGGACCCGCTTTGTTGGAATCCGAGGAATTCTTAAGCAACGCCTTGCTGAAGGCGATACAGATACGGCGCTTAAGCTGGCGGAAAAAGCCTTTGTATTGAAGCCGCGAAATCAGGAAATGCAGGATACGCTGTTGCAATTGCAGGCTGATCATGGCGATTGGTCTGGTGCTCGAAAAACACTTCAAACCAAAGTGAAATATGGCGGAATTCCGCGCGATGTTTACAAGCGCCGGGACGCGGTTTTGGCGCTTTCCGAAGTATCTGAGCTGATCGAAAAAGGCGCAACAATCGAGGCGCGCGAAGCTGCGATTGCCATGCACAAACAATCACCGGAACTGGTACCAGGAACGGTATTGGCTGCGGATGCATATATAGAAGAAGGGCGGCCGAAGCTCGCCACCCGTATCTTGAAGAAAACTTGGCCGCTTGCTCCTCACCCAGATTTGGCCGCAGCATTCGCTCGAATTGAACCGAATGAATCTGCCGCAGATCGCCTGCGTCGTTTTGAAGTCCTGACAAAGTTGAATCCGGACCACCCGGAAACAAGAATGCTACTTGCAGAACTTAACATCGCAGCGGACGATTTCCCCGAAGCGCGCAGAGCAATGGGGGATCTCGCCGAAACCCACCCAACAGCACGTAGCCTTTCTTTGATGGCAGCAATAGAGCGCGGGCAGGGCGGAGATGATGCCGCGGTTAGAGGCTGGCTTTCCAAAGCATTGGTCGCGCCACGGGGTGAACAATGGGTTTGTGAAAAATGCGGAACTCCTCATCAAGAGTGGCGACCAGTTTGTCAGTCCTGCAAGAGCTTTGATACGTTAAGTTGGAAAGTCCCCGAAGACCGCCCAGTTCAAGGTTCATACCAATCCGAAATGCTTCCGATCATTGTTGGTGCAGAAGCTGACGAACACTTGGATAAGGTTGTAGAAAGTGAACAAGAGGCGGAAGAGGCTAAAGCCGAATAATGTCTCCATACAGCTGGGCTTCAAGCTCGGCCCACAATGGATTTGCTGCGTATAGAGCGTTGAGTTGTGTTGAAGTAAACCAGAAATCCAATTGCTTCACGTAGTCGGATTTTGTGATGTTTCGCCGCTTCTTACTTATCTTGAACGTATCGCCGAACACGTTCTTCAGGTCGGCCTCCAAGTTTTCTTGTCTAAGCCAATCGGTAATCTTGGCGGGCTCAAAAAATGAAAGAAGTGCATCAGCTTGGTTTATGTATCCGGTATTCTCATAGAACTTGCCTTGCTCGAACATGGATCGAGAGGTGACATGATTTGGAGGGCGACTTAGTTCGAAATGAATGCGGCTTAGTAACCAAGTTGGCAGACGTCGAAACGCAGAGATAACGCGCTTTCCGTTTGGTTCAAATGTTGGGTCAAAAGCCTTCCGTTGTGAAAGAGAATGATGCCAAATGACCTCTCCCTCAGGGTCTATTTTATCAAACTTTGCGTTGCCTTCACCAAAGTTAGAGCGCAGCGAATTTTCAATGTAGGTACCCGCGCATTTCGGAAAGTGCAGCCAAATCCAGTCTTCGTGAATGATCATTTTTGCTCCTCGCGAACTGGAATTATTCTGCGGCGATTTGATTGGAAACTGTGAAACGGGCTTCTTTTGAAGCGATCTGTTCTTTCAAAGTGTCGAGGAACGCAGTCCCGTATTTTTGATTTGGTTCCAATGCGGCGTTTTCTGCCCATTCGTTCCAAGCGTTAACGAACAATTCATTACGATAAGATTTTGGAAGGCGATGTTTGCGAACTTGGGTTAGCCACCTACGAAAGCTTTGTGGGTTGCTGCCGTAGGCGATATGCGCGGAGGCACCTCTGCGCGCGGTATTGTCCCAACTCGGCATTACACCGGCAATGGTGTTCTTCGCGATTGGCGACGCAGCCTTCGGGGCGAGGTTATTGTAGTTATAGATTAGGCCGTTGAAATTGCTTTCTGCGGGGATCCTCAATGTGTTTGGACCTCCCTTCGAATAGAGAACGTCATCTCCGGTAATCATGTTATGTGGCGGCATCTCGATCCAGAAATCGACAGCGTCTTCGGCGATAGGATTTGCGCCATCTATGTGAAAGCGTACCGCGCCGATTTCCACTTCGCCAATACCGTGTTTCCGCCAGGCATTCCGCATGCGCTCGATGTTTTTCTCTGGTTCGGGCATATCATCGGGGCGATAGATAATGAACCGTGGGCCGTTGCCGTTGGGACGTTCGTATCGATAGTCGCGCATATATGGTAGTGTACTGCGGACAAGCGCGTCTTCGAATCCGTCGTTATAGGTTTGCTCGAGAAGGACCTCTCCTGACAGCCCGTCCCAATTGCGACGCCAGCTTTCGTTGGCC
Source organism: Halocynthiibacter sp. C4 (assembly GCF_028823805.1). Lineage (NCBI taxonomy): Bacteria > Pseudomonadati > Pseudomonadota > Alphaproteobacteria > Rhodobacterales > Paracoccaceae > Halocynthiibacter > Halocynthiibacter sp. C4. The sequence continues at coordinate 111,414 of NZ_JAPEIE010000003.1, forward strand.
CAGCACAGATAGAAAGGAAAATCGTGTTCATCTGACGCGAGTAAGTTATCTAGAGGAGTCTCTAGAATGCGCCGACCGTCGAACCAGTAATGATAGACACAAAAGGCATCAATACCTGCGGTTCGCGCTAGACTGGTTTGTTCCGCCATAGTTTGAGGAAGTCGTAAATCATAGAATCCGAGATCCGAGGACAAAACCGGCTGATTGTGGCCTGCGAACTGAGGTTTTGCACGAACCACTGAGGCCCATTCGGTGAAGCCTTTGCCCCACCATGCGTCGTTCTCTGGGGTTGGGTGAAACTGTGGCAAATAGAATGCGGATGTATACGACGGTTTTGAGAGGTTCTCATTCTTTGGCGGGTTTAGGAGCTGGGATGTTTGGCGGATTTCTTGCCCGCCCGCCGCCGCGAAATAACCAATTGAGCGCTCAAACGCATGGGCGATCGTACCGTCAACTTGCCCTTGCTCAATCTCAAAATCTTCCTGTGTGAGATCAAGACCTTTGATCATCGCGATCATTTCTGGTTTGAGCCAATACATCGAACCAGCAGGAAATGAGAGAGCTTCGGGCTTCGGAAGAATCTCGACTCGACGGAGAAGTTTTTGGGCTGGATTAAGATTGCTGCCCCACCATTTTGCCCCCTTATAGTGCTGACCATCGGCAACCCAAATTGCAGCAGTTTCATCGAGTAAGAAATTATTAAGTAGCAGAGGAGTTTTCTCGCCATCCAATAAGCCTTTAACAAGATGACGACGCCACTTATCGCCATCAACTCGATGTGGGGATTTCTTTGTATGTATCTTACAAATGGCGTCATAATCGGCGAGGGCGCCGCTATTCACCAAGTGCACGAACGGTAGAATGTCTCGCCCCTGATTTGGCATGGCGAAGCAAATCGCATTGGGAAAATCGCCGCGGATATATTCAAACAAACGGTTTGTCTCATCTCCGCGATGGGTTGCGCTTACATAAAGGTCAAATTCAATATTCAGACCTGTAAGCACTTCGGAGAATTCTGCCCACAAGTCTGGATAATAAATGTGCAGGCAAATGGCGAAACGCTTCTTCCGAAGTTGTGGAGGAAGTCGCAGTACGGGCGGTGAAACGCTTGTATCGGTGGCCAAGTAATCAGACTTTTGAATTGGGCGACCTTCCGTGTGCCCGATATCAATGAAATGCTCGAATGCACGAACCCCAGATTGCGCAAGATCACTGTTTAAGAAGATGTAATCCGCCGGCGAGAAATCAGGATTTGGTCGGTAGCCGGATAGTTCGCCTCTAAGAGCAAAATGCCGTTCTGGAAGTGCCTTGAAAAGCGGGTGAAGGTGCGGATGTGCGTCTCTGTAATAGGTGCGATCGAACCTTCTGCTTCGTTTAATCTTCGCGATATATTTTCGATCTTCTTTTGCGGCGAAGAAGAACTGGAGAGCAATTCGCAAGCGGCGGGCAAAGCGGGATTGGAACGACATCTGGATGACAGACCTTTACTGGTGACTCGGTATGCTCCTATTTGCTCAGCCATTGTTTAATAAATGTTTATGGAACCTCCGCAGCAGCAAGATACCGAGCGCCGAAAGCGTCATCGAAAGCCCGTATACAAATATAGAATTTACATAATTACCTGTATAATTTGAATAAATTCCTTTTCTGGCCTCACCAACTATATGGACAATAGGATTGAAGGCGAGGAGATCAGCGTATTTGTCCGGCACGTCGTCGATGAGAAAAAGAACGCCAGAAATGATGAACAGCGGCTTATTCGCAATGCCCCACAGGCGCTCCCAAAGAGGAGAGGCCATGATGAGGAAACAATTCATAACGCCAAATCCAAAGCCTAAAGCCGTCGTCATTAGAAACGCATTTAGGAGGTGAATTGGCCTAAGATTTGGGCTGCCAGTTTCAAGTGAAATAAGCGCGGAAAAGATTACGATCATCACGACCGCATTCGTTAAAACTGTAAGTATTAATCTCGCGCAAATTGCGTCCCAAAACGTAACCGTGGGGTAAAAAAGAAGCGGACGAGAGAACCGCAAGGCGGCCGCTAATTTTTGGCTAACTTCTGTGTAGTAGAGAAAAGGGAGAAAGCCGCTGGCATAGAATAGCGGGAAACTTGAGCCTAGCGGAGGGGCGTTGAAAGCAATGGAAAATACCAGCGAAAGTAAGGTTATTCCTGCCAATGGTTCCAGAAATGCCCAGACATATCCGCCCGGGGAGCGCCCATACGTTGTTGCCATTTCTCGAAGTATGAGCGCAAAAACGGTTCGGCAAAACTTGAAGCGGCGCTCGGATGAAATCTGGTTTGCTAACGTCATAATTGGCTCCTTGATGGGCCCTGACGTTATGACGGCGAACTCGTTTAAGAATTGTTATTCTTGGTGCGAAGACTTGAGGAGGGCCGTGTGACTTCTGCTTCTTCGAACCCAAACCTTAGAGCCATTGCCAATACCGGCACGCAAATTAACGTCAGCCCCGTCGCAGGCAAAGCGTCGCTGCAATGGCGGCATTATGCGATCGTAGCGAGCTTTTTGTGTGTTGTTTGCCTCCCTGTATCAATCGTCGCGATCTATATGTTCACGCGCGCCGCGGACCAGTTTGTTTCGCGGTTTGCATTTTCCGTTCGTTCCGAAGAGATGTCAGCGCCGATGGATTTCCTAGGTAGCCTTGGCGCAGTTTCGGGGTCTAGCTCCAAAGATACGGATATCCTCTTTGGGTATATCCAAAGCCAAGACCTCGTTTCTCGTATCGACCAGCATGTTGATCTGAGATTTGCATATTCAGTTCCGTCCGATTTTATATTTGGATTTCATAAGGACGGTAGTATCGAAGAACTCGTCAAATACTGGCGTAGGATTGTACGTGTTAGACACGATTCTGCGGCTGGGATTCTTGATATTGAAGTCAGGGCATTTGATCCTGAAATGGCGCAAATCATCGCCAGTTTGATCCATTCCGAAAGCTCTGAGATGATAAACAAACTGAGCGTGGCGGCGCGAAATGATGCCACGGCGTTTGCGCGGCTGGAACTGCAGCGCGCAGAGGAAAGGTTAAAGCGCGCGCGCGCCGCAATGACCGAGTTTCGAGCGCGCGCACAAACGGTGGATCCGGCTGCGGAACTTGGCGTACAAAGCGGAGTCCTCGCGATGTTAATGCAGCGCCACACCGATGCGCTCATTGAGCTCGATCTGCTCTCAGAAATCACGTCAAACCGCGATACGCGCGTTGCGCAAGCTCAGCGAAAAATTGCCGTGATCGAAGGTAGGATTAACGAAGAACGAGAGAAGTTTTCTATCAAGCCCAGTGAGGCGAGCGCACCTGGTTTTTCTAGCCTCGTCGGCGAGTTTGAAAACCTGATGGTAGATCGAGAGTTTGCCGAACAGGACTATTTAAGCGCGTTAAAGGCATATGAGCTTGCAAGGGCGGAAGCGCGCCGCAAGAGTAGATATCTGGCTTCGCACATTAATCCGACGCGCGCGGAATCGCCCGAGTATCCACGACGGTGGCTGACCATAGGGCTCACAGCTACATTTGCCGTTCTGTTTTGGGCAATGGGCGTATTGGTTTACTATGCGGTGCGAGATCGACGTTAGATGCTTCGCCTACATAACCTTCACAAAACGTTTCGATTAAATGGGCGCTCGGTCACGGTTGCAAAATCAATCAACCAAACCCTGCCGAGCGGCGTTTCTATTGGTCTCTTGGGAAACAACGGTGCAGGAAAATCAACGTTGCTCAAGATGATCGCGGGAACTGAAACCCCAACGTCCGGTCGGATCATTTCTACAGGTAGTATTTCTTATCCTGTTGGATTTGCTGGCAGCTTTCATCCAGACCTAACCGGCGCGCAGAACGCTAGATTTGTTGCACGGGTGTATGGTGTAGATACCTATGAACTCGAAGCATTTGTCGAAGATTTCGCAGAACTTGGAGATCATTTTCGGCTGCCCTTCCGGACCTATTCTTCGGGCATGAGGTCTCGCCTCGCTTTTGGCGTTTCAATGGCGATACCATTCGATACCTATCTGGTCGATGAGGTCACCTCGGTCGGAGATGCCGCCTTTCAAGCCAAAAGCAAGGCGGTTTTCAAAGAGCGTATGCAAAAGAGTGGCGCGATTGTTGTGTCTCATTCGATGCCGATGATTAAGGAAATGTGCGAGGCAGGGGCCGTACTTCAGGACGGATATTTCTATTTCTACGCAGAAATCGGAAAAGCGATTGAGCATTATAGCTACACAACCAAGAACCAACTGCCGCCTTGGCTTCGACGCTAGGCAAGCAAATCATAAGTTGTTCCATTAACCACCCCAAAAACAGAATCCGCGCCTGCGCCATCAACCAATGCAAATATAATCTGGCCTGTTGGACGATAGATTATGAATGATTCCATAATGTTATCATCGCCGGAATAGCCGTCGCCCTCCGGGGTATTGGTGTAGTTTATCTGAAAATCGTTGTCGGTTATGCCAGGCCCGAAATAGAGAATATCGCCTTCGCCCGCGTCATAATCGGCAATCCAATCGCTTGCATGCCCTTCGACACCGGCGTGGTAGAAGATATCGGCGCCATCCCCGCCGCGCATGGTATCGTGCGCCCAGCCACCGTTGAAAAAATCGTCTCCGTCTCCGCCGTCCATATGGTCCATTCCGCCTTCACCGGTCATGACGTCGTTTCCGCCGTGACCGATCAGCAGGTCGTTCCCGTGCCACCCATACATCTTGTCGGATCCACCGCCGCCATGGAATTCATCGTTCCCATATCCTCCGTAAGCGATGTCGTCGCCCTCGCCGAGATACAGGATGTCGTCGCCGTCCATTTCGGAGAAGCCCGCCTCGAAATAGTCATTCCCATCTCTGCCAATTAGGACGTCATTGCCATCACCGCCGTAAATTGCGTCGTTTCCTAAACCGCCATCTAACGTGTCGTTCCCAAGAGACCCGGTTAATGTATCGTTTCCTGCCCCTCCATAGAGCCAATCATCGGCGTTCGAACCATGTAAATTATCATTGAAACCAGTGCCATAGACGATTTCTATGCTTTCTAGCCTGTCTTCGGATCCGAAACCGTCAATTGCTGTTCCAGCCTCCAAATTCACATCAACGCCAAATGAGCCGCCATAAAGCACGTCTTCGCCGTAGTGAACCGTATCGCGTCCGCTTCCTCCACGTATCGAATCTTCACCAGAATGGCCGAAGAAGAGGTCGTTTCCGTCTGCGCCCTCAAGAATGTCATCCCCTTCGAACCCGCGAAACGCGTCATCTCCAGAGAGGCCCGACATATAGTTGTTCGCAATAGTGCCGCGTAGGTCATCGGCAAACTCTGTCCCCAAAACACTTCCCGGAGCTGCGATGCTGAACAGAGGCGTGTGGCTAGCATTGGTGAGTGAGAAAGTTACCAAATCGCTTTGGAAAATTGTTGATCCGTTCGCAGAATTCAAAATGATAACTTCATCATTGTACTGTAAGATCGCGCCATAAGATGTGCTGGTTATGCCGAGTTGCTCGATCCCGTGAAACAAAGTAAATCCCGATAAATCTAGGCGATCTTGAGACGGGTTAAAATCAAGAACCGTGTCGGTCGAGCCGTCTTCTGTAAATACAAAAATATCTTGGCCGGATCCGCCGCTTAGGGTGTCGGAGCCAGACCCATCGATCAAAATGTCGTTGCCGCCGCCTCCGGAAATCGTATCGTTTCCGGCATCTCCAAAAAGGGCTTCGCCGAGTGCGGTGCCAGTGAGTGTATCGTTCTGAGACGTACCAGAGACCGGCGCGCCAGTCGCGGAAACATCAAAAGAAAATTGCGAAATCCCTGTTTCTGTTGCGCTTGCGGCGAATATCTGTAACGCCCCACCAATCTCGGTCATTGCCACAGCGCTGACGTTTTCGAGCTGGAGTTGGCTTGTGTCCTCAACTGAAGCGAGATGAAATAATCGCCCATTTGGAAGCAGGCTGAACAAACTTAATCCATCATCTGCGCCGCCTGCCAATACATATGTTGTCCCGTTGTAGACCGTCGTTTCAAGTGATGTCACATGCTTGAATCTCGTATTCAGATCGTCAATGATGTGATCGGTTGCCGTCAGTGCGCCGTTGTCATCAACGCGCACAACGGATAGCGAAGAGCTTTCTCGGGCGGCAATAATAGCATAAGAATTTCCATTGGCTTCAGCGGTGGAGATTTGAGTAATCTCACTGATACCAAGGCCATGTTCCGCGCCCAAAGCGCTTTGATAAATGAGTGATCCATCGGTATCAACTTTGTAAGTTGAGATTGAACTTTCGCTATGTGATCCAAGTAAAATGAAGTCCGATTGCGTTGTCGAAATTCCTTCAAGAGCGGAGATATCGGATGAGGCAACCGAGCTGATTTGCCTTCCTACGACAGTCATCGAAGTGTTTGATGTTATTTCGTACGCTTGCAGCCCCATTTCGCCGGTATGGACGGAATAAAAGAAAGTATGCCCGCCAGTTTCCAAAGCAACAAAGTTCAGAGGGTCGCTTTCAAACTGGGTGTTGGCATCGAGCGTGGTTGTATTGGAATAGCCGCCAGTCGAGTTGTAAGTCTGTGCAGTCAGATCAGCGCGGTTAATTCCTGATGTAAAAACAAGGGTTTCGCCGCCTGTTTCGATGCTCTCGATAGTTGGTTGCGCGCCAAGAACGCCGTCGAAAAGGTAGGAGCGCTGGCTTCGAAGCAGCGCGTTGGTATCGTCGCTCAGCAAAAAAGACGAGATGCCGCCACCTTCCACAGTGGCGGAGAACAAAATCGGTTTTCCGCCAATCCACACGACGTCCAGATCGGAAATACCGGTGAAGAAACCGGTATTCCTATTAATCAAAGTTGTTTGATACGAAAACTGAGCCACCCAAGCCCCCATTGCCAGATACGCACCCCTGCGCGTTAACAGGTCTGACAATGTTCGATTAACGTCGGCACAACGAAAAATGGTCAAATCATGGCGTTCGTGAACAATTTTTAATGTTTTCGTGCTTGTTTTAAGCTTCCTCGTTCGCGGGTGATGGAATGGGATTTGTGTTAGAGTTCAAATGAAAGCCGAAAAAATCGACTTAATTTCTTCGTGTTACGTTGATGTCAGTCGAGAGTATCCGCTCTGCGCGGTTCTTTTGGCCGTGTGTGATCCCGAGGAGTATCTGGTTGAGCAGCTCGAGAGCCTTGGGCATCAAATGGATGTCGAAATCGATCTATATCTAAGTGATGACTCTGAAATTTCCCGGCAACACGACACGAATTGCAAGGCGTTATCTCCAAAAGTATTCAGGGGGCCAAAACGAGGTTTTGCACAAAATTTCAGGTTCCTTTTGGAGCAGGTCGAAAGGAATGCTGAATATGCAGCGTTTTGCGATCAGGATGACGTTTGGGATAACGATAAACTGGCGCGTGCTGTTCGATCGCTTGAGGAAGTTCCAAGGGGTAAGCCCGCTGTGTATTCAAGCCGAACGATTGAATGCGACGAGGCTCTGCGCCCGCTAGGTGTATCGAGGCTTCCGAAACGGCCGCTCGGCTTTTCTCATGCCTTGGTTCAGAATGTTATGGCGGGAAACACTATGGTTTTGAACCGTGCTGCGCTCGAACTGTTGCAAGATGCGAATCGGCGTATTGATCGTGTTCCGGCGCATGACTGGTGGGTCTATCAACTCATCAGCGGTTGTGATGGGATACTTCTTTTTGATCCGGAACCGAGCCTGAAATACCGCCAACATAGAGGAAATGTTTTGGGGGCGAACAGAGGAATTAGAGCCGCTTTTGGCCGTATTAGACACGTATTTGGCGGATTCTATGCAGGCTGGATTGATGCGAATATTGCGGCATTGTCGGAAACTGAAGAATTCCTAACTCCTCAGAATCGACGCAAGCTTCACCTGTTTAAGACAGCGCGAAAAGCATGGTTGATCCCAAGGCTACTTGGCTATTGGAAGATAGGTATTTATCGGCAAAACTCGGCCGAAACGTTGGCGCTTTGGATTGCTGCCGCACTTGGCAGGGTCTAGTCGGGTTATTACATTGGCTTCGTCGTGCTGGCTTGATACTAGGGGCACGGGATTTACCTTTTTGACCCAAGGAGCGCATGTGACTCTGGACCAAGATAAAACGAAGCAAATTCACAGCATTGGCCAAAGAGTGCTTCAAAGCGAAGCTGACGCGCTCCGTGATTTTGCGCAATCGCTGCCGGAGAATTTTGATCGGGCGGTGGAATTGATGATGAATGCCAAGGGTAGGATTATTCTTGCTGGCATTGGGAAGTCTGGCCACATCGGGCGCAAGATAAGTTCGACGCTCGCGAGCACAGGGACGCCTTCGTTCTTTGTTCATCCATCCGAAGCCAGTCACGGCGACTTGGGGATGGTGCGCCCAGAGGATGTTTGCATCCTCATTTCCAATTCGGGTGAAACATCCGAACTTGGCGATGTGATTGCGCATACCCGCCGATTTGCAATTCCGATGATTGCTATCACCAAGAAGCCAGACAGCACACTCGCCAAGTCCGCGGACGTGGTGCTTCTTTTGCCTGACGTGCCAGAGGCTTGTTTGATCGGAATGGCGCCGACGACTTCGACGACGTTGTCGCTCGCGCTCGGTGATGCGCTTGCCGTGGCGCTCATGGAGCTGCGTGACTTTCAACCCGAGAATTTCCGCACCTATCATCCGGGCGGCAAGCTCGGTGCGCAGCTAACAAAAGTATCTCAGCTTATGCATGAAGGCGATGCCGTTCCGATTGTGCCGAGCCATGCAACGATGCAAGACACGATCCTCGTCATGACATCAAAAGGTTTCGGCATCGCTGGCGTTGTCGAAGAGGGCAAACTTCTTGGCGTTGTTTCCGACGGTGACTTGCGCCGCAATATGGACGACCTGATGGGCAGAACTGCCGGCGAAGTTGCGACGCGCTCTCCCGTTACGATTTCTGCGGATAGCCTCGCCGAAGAAGCGTTGTTAACAATGAACACAAAAGAGATTGGCGCATTGCTCGTTGTTTCTGACTCCGGCGCGCCTATTGGTGTATTGAATATTCACGATTGCCTGCGGGCGGGGGTTGCATGAAAACAGTCATTCTTATTCCGGCACGATATGCCTCAACCCGTTATCCCGGCAAACCACTCGCCGAACTAACGCTGGCTGACGGATCGCGAAAATCTTTGATCCAGATGAGCTATGAAGCGGCGAAGCAGGTGAGTGGCGTCGATGCTGTCTATGTCGCAACGGATGATGCGCGGATCAAAGCCGCAGCAGAGGCCTTCGGTGCGGATGTGATCATGACGTCTGAAAGTTGCGCGAATGGTACAGAGCGTTGCGCGAATGCACTTGAGCGCGCAGGTTTGTCCGCAGATATCATCGTTAACTTACAAGGCGATGCCCCGCTTACCCCACCATGGTTTGTTGAGGCTTTGATCGATGAAGTTAAGCGCGATTCCACAGTTGGTATGGCAACGCCCGTTTTGCGTTGCGACGCAGAAACTTACGCACATTTCACAGAAGATCGCCGAAATGGCCGCGTTGGTGGAACAACAGCCGTGTTTAACCACAACAACGACGCTCTCTATTTTTCCAAAGAGGTCGTCCCATTCGTTGATTCCGGAAAACTACCAGACCCGATCCCCGTTTTTCACCATGTGGGAGTTTACGCCTATCGCCCCGCTGCTCTAGCTGCCTATGGTTCATGGGAAGCTGGCCCGCTAGAAACGCTCGAAGGGCTGGAGCAGCTTCGCTTCCTTGAAAACGGCCACCCGATCCGATGCGTCGAAGTTGATGGCCGTGGGCGCGTGTTCTGGGAACTGAACAATCCAGAAGATGTTGCCCGAATTGAATCGGTATTAAGGAAAGAAGCATGAGCCAGAAAATCGTTAAGATCAGAGATACTGAGGTCGGCGGAGACAATCCGATCTTCCTCATCACCGGCCCGTGCCAGCTTGAGTCCCTTGAGCACGCGCGCATGATGGCGGAAAAAATCGCCGAGGCCTGCGAGCCGACGAATACGCGCTTTGTGTTCAAGGCGAGTTATGACAAGGCCAACCGCTCTTCGATCGGAACACAACGTGGTTTGGGTGTTGAGAAAGGCCTTCAAATTCTCGGTGATATCGCGCGCGAGTTTGATGTACCCGTGATTACCGATGTTCACGAACCGAGCCATTGCGCGATTGCGGCCGAGGTTGTCGACGTTCTACAAATTCCCGCATTTCTTTGCCGCCAGACAGACTTGCTTGTTGCGGCGGGTGAAACTGGCAAAGTCATCAATGTGAAAAAGGGCCAGTTCCTTGCACCTTGGGATATGGGCAACGTCGCGGCCAAGATCGCCAGCACAGGCAATGAGAATATCATGCTCTGTGAGCGCGGCACGAGCTTTGGGTACAACACACTCGTCACAGATTTCCGTGGCCTCCCGACAATGGCGGAAACGGGGTATCCGGTGGTGTTCGATGCCACACATTCCGTTCAGCAACCTGGTGGTAAAGGCAACAGTTCTGGTGGCCAACGCGAATTCGCACCCGTCCTCGCGCGGGCTGCTTGTGCCGTTGGGGTTGGTGGCCTGTTTATCGAAACCCACGAAGACCCAGACAACGCCCCGAGCGACGGCCCGAACATGATCCCTGTTGATCAAATGGCAGATCTTATTGCCAACCTACGCGCCTTTGACGCGCTGAACAAAGCGGGCTAGCGCACAGCAAGCGACAAAAACAAACTACACGCGGCCATATCGAGTTGAGATTGCGAAAATCTCGTGCAAAAAGAAATGCACAAACTCGCATGGCCCCGTGGCTCAACTGGATAGAGCAGCCCCCTCCTAAGGGGCAGGTTGCAGGTTCGAATCCTGCCGGGGTCGCCATTTCGAGATTTTATTGTTCCGTCGCAAGGCTCGCGATGAGTGCGCGCACGCGGGCCGTGTGCCGAAGTTCTTTGGGAGCAAGTAACCAGATATCCAGTGAGAAGGCCACTTCTTCGTTAACAAGCCGAAGTTTCGAATTGTTTTCAGCAACTTGTTTTGGGAGAAGTCCGTCGCCCAGTCCGGCTTGGATGGCGTGCATCATCATCAACGGGCTGCTGAAGTACGATTTCGGCGTCACGCCCGGAAGGGCCTCTTTCATCCAAGTCGCTGAGCGGTTTGCGCAATCCTGACTTGCGTAGTCCAGCCAGTTCATCGCGCCTTCTGTTCGCGATTTGGATGTGTAGTGGCAATAATCGTACCTGCCGATTTGCTTGCCAAACAGATAGGGCTCTGGGGTATTGGTGAGCCGCAAGGCCACTTCCGCTTCGCGGCGTGATAGGCTGCGCACAGCGGTTTCGGCGTTTAGTGTCAGGTCGATCTCTGGGAAGTTCGCCGAGAATCTCGCAAGCTTATCCATGTAATGAACGGCGAGGATATCAACGGTTGTCAATGTGATATGACCGAAAAGCCCACCATCGCGTCCTTCAATTCGTCGATCTAGGTTCCTAAGCTCGTCACGAATTGCATGGGCCGAGGCAACTGCCGCCTCGCCCTCGCTCGTCAAGACCACCCGATCGGCGACTCGTTCAATCAGCCGCGCGCCGTAATGGGCCTCCAGATCGCGAATCTTCCGAGCGACGGTCGTGTGGGACACGTTCAAAGATTTCGCCGCGCCAGAAAAGGTTTTCTGCTGGGCCAATGCATCGAGCACCAATAGATCGCCTGGATTCACCATTTTCTGCATTCCTTGTGGTTGAATAATTTTGCACATCTGAAGTCAATTTTTGCGAATTGAATCTGCAAATTTGATCAATAGGTATCTGGAAACTCGAGATCACATGCAAGGAGAAAACATGTCGGACGCCGTTCAGATCACCGCAAAACCCCAATCCTCCCGTGAAACCTATACGTATGATACGTTTACAACCGGATTGATATTGGAGGACCTTCACTTTCGTGCAACCGATCCGGCGCCGGGTCAGAAGGTACCGGCATTTGATATGGAACTGATCGAGGGTGGGCGCTTAAGAAGCAGTGACCTCGGGCAAGAACCTGTGCTTCTGGTGTTTGGATCGCGGACTTGTCCGGTCACCGTTTCTTCGCGCGCGCCGTTAGAGCGGCTATTCGAAAAGTTCGGTGACAAGATACGGTTTGTGTTGGTGAATACCCGCGAGGCGCATCCAGGCGAGCTTATTTCGCAACCCAAATCGATTGAACAAAAGCGCGATCATGCGCGGAACCTTGGCACGTTCATGGGGGCGCATTTTGAAACGGCAGTTGATGATATTGACGGCAGCTTCCACCGCGCGATGGGGCCGAAACCCAACTCGGCTTACATAATTGCCCCAGACGGGCGCATCATTTTTCGCGCGCATTGGGCAAATGACACCGCGAGTTTGGAACCCGCCCTTGAGGCCGCGACGACGGGGACGCAGCCACGGCAAGTCAAAAGCCGGCGGCTTGTACGGCCGCTCCTAAAGGCTATCGGCTATTTGCCCGATGTTGTTCGTACAGCGGGGCGTAAGGTCGAGCGTGATGTCTGGCGCGCGGTGCCGCCGTTTGCCGTGATGGGGCATCTATCGCGCCTGTTCTTTTTCCTGCCCATAGATATGCGCGGCCCCGCAGTTGTGCTCTTGCTTGCACTTGGGGGCGGGTTACTGATCTGGGGATGATCTGCTGTGAACTGGCGAAACCCTTTCTAGACCATTCTGATGACGTCTTTGTCGATCGAAAGCATATAGCCACGACGCGCGATGTTTTTGACGAGGAGTTCGCTGACGAGTTGGTTTCCAAGCGAGTCTCTTAGGCGTTTGATCCGTGTCGCTCCTGCGGCCTCTTCGCAATCAGATTCGTGTTTGCCAGAAACAACCGCTTCGATCTGCGCTCCTGACATAACTTCATCGTCCATTCGCGCTTCTGCCAGAACAGAAAGCGTTTCGATGGCCGCTGCGGTGAGCGTGAATTCCATGTTGTTCAGGTACACCGTGTTCTCTTCACGACTGATGAGAAGCGAGCTTACTTGAATTCCGGACTTTTCGATCTCACCCATGCGCCTTGTCAGAAGGATTATCGTGGCGAGAAACACAACGGCGGCGATCATCAATGCCGTAGCAAAGATCAACAAAACGAGAATGATCAGCCTGTATGAGTTTAGCGTATCCGAAAACGCCGTTCCGGATTCAGCAAGAATTTCAAGCAGTTTGATTTCTGCGCCGGACGACAGGTCATCGTTCTCAATGAAAAGCTGTTCGACACGCGCGTTAAATACATTTGCGTCTGGTAGGTTCAGCAGAAGGAGTGCAGCGGCAACCAGTAAGATTGCTACGATTGCCGCGAGGCCAGTAACGACGACTCTGTTGCCGGAAAGCTTTGCCTTAGTAGCGGAGGAAATAGTCACCCGCGCTCTCCTTCTTCGCATTAAGGCCAGATTGGTCAAAAACGCTAATGACTGTCAGGAGCGTCCAGCCGTCTTTGCTGATGCGTTTCGAGATAGCGTCGCCTGCTTTTGCTTTTTTGCAGTTCTGCTCGGCAAGCTCGACCACACCATAGTGCAAACGAAGCGGGTCATCCCGTTTCGCTTTGTAATCGGCATAACACGCGGCAGAAGCAGGCGCGGCGCAAAGAAGGGCGAGTGTGAATACAATATGTTTCATCATGCAGGAACCATGCGCGAATAGTTTGGGATATTCAATAACGGTGGCGTTGTTAGCCGATAACAAGCGCCCGTTATTGTGTGACATGGCGTGGACGCAAATTCTGACGTTGTACCTTCGATACAATAAAAAGGATCAACGCAATGTTCACGAAACTTACCACCGTACTCTCCGCCGCTGCACTTAGCCTCTCGCTCGCAACGACGCCCGCGATTGCCGACAGTAAGAAAACAGAAAATTTCATTGCGGCGGCTGCGCTAGTGACATTGCTTGGATTGGCCGCTCATGAATCAAACAAGAAGAAACAAGAACAACTAAAGAAGAAACAAGAACAGGCGAAGAAGAAGCGCGAGCAAGAACGCCGGAGACAGGCCAGTAATCGCAATCAACGCAGGAGCCTGCCTTTAAGCTGCCTCCAAACATTCCGCGTTCAGGGTGGAAAAGAAACCGCATTCAATGAAACCTGTCTTGAGCGCAACTTTAAATTCGAGAAGCAGATGCCAAATCAGTGCCGCGAAACACTTTGGACGGATAAGGGGACACGTCGGGTGTATCAGCCCCGGTGTCTACGCCGATACGGTTACGAAGCGAGGAACTATTACTAGGGCTTGCAATGACCAACATGATGCGTAATCCAACCCTATGAGCACGAAGCCACCAAAACCCGCCCCCGATTTCAAACTGGAACAAGCCGCCATTGAACGTGGCGCCAGAGTGATTGCGGGGGTGGACGAAGTTGGCCGCGGGCCGCTTGCAGGGCCGGTAACTGCAGCGGCGGTTATTCTTGATCCGTCAGAGATTCCCGAAGGGCTTAATGACAGCAAGGCTCTCACCGCGAAACGCCGCGCTGTGCTCGAAGAGGAAATCCACGCGAAGGCAAAGGTCTCGATTGCTCATGCCACCGTTGAGGAAATTGACGAGCACAATATCCTCCGCGCCAGCCATATCGCGATGGAGCGTGCAATCGCCGGGCTACCTGTTGTGCCAGATTATGTCTTGATCGACGGTAATATGATTCCTCGCGGACTCACGATTGCATCTGAGGCTGTTGTGAAAGGAGATAGCAAATCAGTTTCCATTTCAGCGGCCTCAATCGTTGCGAAAACATGCCGCGATCGGATCATGGTGGATTTGGCGCAACAGCATCCTGGTTATGGCTGGGAAACCAACGCGGGATATGGATCAAAAAGCCACATGTTGGCGCTCCAAAATCTTGGGGTGACCCCACACCATAGACGTTCATTCAAACCCGTCCACAATATCTTGTATCAAGACAAAAAGATAAGTGATTGATTCAAAAAAGAAATTGACGGCGAATCCACGATGAATCATCCTAGTCCTCAATAAGTAAGCGCAAAAATGCGCAACATATGAGGCAGTAATGAAAACGAAAACCAAAGCAAAAGAGGCTGTAAAATTGCCTCTTAACCAGATTATTGACGGTGACTGCATCGAGGTGATGAACAGTCTACCAGAGAACTCGGTTGATCTTATCTTTGCAGATCCCCCCTACAATCTTCAGCTCAAAGGCGATCTGCATCGCCCTGATAACTCCAAAGTTGATGCCGTTGATGATGCATGGGATCAGTTTTCATCATTCGCTGCATATGACCGCTTTACACAAGCGTGGCTCAAAGCGGCCCGCCGTATCTTGAAGCCGAACGGTGCGATCTGGGTCATCGGCAGCTATCACAACATCTTCCGCGTTGGCGCGGCAATGCAGAACGAAGGATTCTGGATTCTGAACGATGTTGTTTGGCGCAAGAGCAACCCGATGCCGAACTTCCGCGGTAAGCGCCTTACCAATGCGCACGAGACAATGATCTGGGCGAGCAAGGAAGAAGCCAGCAAATACACCTTTAACTATGAAGCGCTTAAGTCGTTGAACGAAGGTATTCAGATGCGATCCGATTGGGTTCTGCCGATCTGTAATGGTCACGAGCGGCTCAAGAACGATGCGGGCGAAAAAGCGCATCCGACCCAGAAACCAGAGAGCCTTCTGCATCGCATCCTCGTTTCTACAACTAATCCTGGTGATGTTGTGCTTGATCCGTTCTTTGGAACGGGAACAACCGGCGCTGTAGCCAAGAAGCTTGGCCGTGAATACATCGGTATCGAGCGCGAAGAGGCCTATCGGAAAGTCGCAGCGAAGCGCCTTAAGAACGTTCGTAAATTCGACAAAGAGAGCCTTCAGGTTTCGCAGTCCAAGCGCGCAGAGCCGCGCGTTCCATTTGGTCAGTTGGTTGAGCGCGGGATGCTTCAGCCGGGTGATGAGCTTTATTCAATGAACAAACGTCACAAGGCCAAGGTGCGCGCAGATGGCACGCTGATTGGAGATGACGTGAAGGGTTCGATCCATCAGGTTGGTGCCGCACTCGAAGGCGCGCCAAGCTGTAATGGCTGGACATATTGGTGCTATAAGCAAGACGGAAAACAAGTTCCGATTGATCTTTTGCGCCAGCAAATCCGTGCCGAAATGACGGATCGCCCGAACTAGAAACACCAGAAACAACAAAGTTTACCGCCGGTGCCTGTGGCCTGACTTCCACGGCACGACCTTGCCCTGTCGCCTAACGTGCGGCAGGGCCTTTTTCATCGCGGCATCGGAGTGGTGGCTGTTTTGTACGGTTCCCAATCTGTGATCTCGGGATAGTATTTTTTGCGCCAAGCGCGAACACGCGGGTTCATCGTGCGGCGCCAAAGCGGGGGGATCATCGCAGCGAATGTCATGACCGGATAACCGAAAGGAAGTTGTGGTGCTTCGTCTTCATCGTAGTTCTGCAGAAGCGGAAAGCGGCGATCAGGTTTGTAGTGGTGGTCGCTGTGGCGTTGAAGATTGATCAACAACCAATTGCTGGCCTTGTGAGCGGCATTCCAGCTGTGGCGGGGTTTGACGTGTTCGTATTTCCCGTCGCCAAGATGTTTGCGGGTTAGGCCATAGTGCTCGATGTAATTGGTCAATTCCAGCTGCCAGATCGCAACGCCGGCCTGCACCAAGAACAATACCAACCCCTCAAATCCGCCAATCGCGAAAGCGAGCGCGAGAAACAGTAACTGCAATGCCCAATAGCGCCAAAACGGATTGCGCAAGTTGAGCGGGTGCTTCTTCCGCCGAAGCTGCATTTTCTTTTCTGCGCTCCATGCCGAATGCCAACATTGGCGAAGTACCCGCGGATAGAAACGGTGGAAGCCTTCGTTATAGCGCGCGGTAACAGGATCGCGCGGCGTTCCCACATAAATATGGTGAACCAAAAGGTGCTCTGATCGGAAATGGCTATACAGAACCGTTGCGAGCAAAAGATCAGCCAACCAGCGTTCAGCGCGGTTTTTCTGATGCATCAATTCGTGGGCATAAGTGATTCCAATCGCACCGGAAATAACGCCAACGCCAAAGAATAGGCCAAACTTTTCCAATGCACCCAAATGCTCCGCAGTGGGTACATAAGCGATCAGCCCAAAGATCACGCAGAACTGGATCGGGAACCACATGAGTGTAATCAGCCGATACCAAAACAGATCGCTTTCAGGTGTGTTAGGGTCGAAATTCACAAGGTTCAGCCCCGTGAGTGCGTCAAGAATTCCAAACAAAAACCAGCCGTACAATGGCAAGAGCACTACAAACCACCCGCCATAAACCGCTCCGATAAACGCGAGCGGGATCATCCCCAAAGAGAGCCAGAAGGGTAGGGCGCTTGTTAGGGAAAAAGAGGCGTTCGGGTTGGTCATCAGAGGCTCTTTGTGTTCAGGAACTGCTGCTTAGGGCGTGAACTTTGCGCATCACGGTAGGAAGATCATTGGCGCGAAAGTCTGATGGGTCAACAAATCCCCCACGGAAGGCGCGCGCATCTTGCCGCACCTCCGCGACGTGAACGGTGAGTCTGAGGTGAAAATGCGTAAAGGTGTGGCGTACTTCTTCGTTAAGCGTGATCCAGTCTGCATCAATTGGCGGCTCCGATACAGGCTCTGTTTCGGCCCAATCCGTTCCAGGCCAGCCAAGCATACCCCCGAGAAGCCCCTTTTCTGGGCGCGTTTCAAGAAGCACAGCGCCATCCTCGCGGCGAACAACATAGGCAATCCCGCGTCGAACTGGCTTCGCTGCCTTTGGCAGTTTCTTGGGCAACTCGCGTTCAATGCCTTGGCTCTGTGCGTTGCAATGCGAACGGATCGGACAAATGCCACAGGCTGGCGATTTAGGCGTACAAACCGTCGCGCCGAGGTCCATAACCGCTTGCGCATAATCTCCTGCGCGATTCTTTGGCGTTTGGGCTTCTGCGTAGTCTCGTAACATAGGTTTCGATGTCGGAAGCGGCGTTTCTTCGGCGTAGAGCCGCGCCATAACGCGCTCCACATTGCCATCGACAACTGTTTCGCGCTGCCCAAATGCAATCGAGGCAATCGCCGCAGAAGTATACGGCCCTATTCCGGGGAGTTTTTGCAGGTCTTCGCGATTATCAGGGAACGCACCATTCAATTCACCGGCTACGACTCGAGCGCATTTCAACAAATTTCGCGCCCGCGCGTAATACCCAAGCCCAGCCCATGCGGCCATAACATCGGCATCTTCAGCGGCGGCTAGATCCTGAACAGTCGGCCAAGTTTCGGTAAACTTGGCAAAATATGCCTTAACAGCGGCGACGGTGGTTTGTTGAAGCATGATCTCGGAGAGCCAAACGCGGTAAGGGTCTGGCAAACGGTCTTCTTTCGGACCGACACGCCAAGGCAATTCGCGCGCGTGAACGTCATACCAAGCGAGAAGGTCGGCGGAAATCAGCATGTCACGCAATGTTTATCCCCTTGTTATAGCTATTTCTCTGGCACATGCTGGCGACGCGCATAGAATAGCAAACGAAACTGGGAATAACAGATGAAGCCGCGCCCGCAATCAGAGAAAAATACTGCGCCAGCTCGCCGAAAACGCGGGTTTGAGCGGACGTCGAGCTTGCTTCAAAAGCAGATTCGAAAGTCGGCGGAATCTCGTGGCTTTGCTGTGTCTCGGTTGATCACGCACTGGGTCGAGGTTGTTGGCGAGGATATCGCCAAGATTGCGCGACCTGTTGATGTGAAGTACGGGCGTGGAAGCTTCGGAGCGACCCTTACCCTGCTGACAACGGGGGCGCAGGCCCCAATGCTTGAAATGCAAAAAGAGCAAATCAGAACACGTGTGAATCAAGTATACGGCCACGCCGCGATATCACGCGTTCGTATCACCCAGACTTCGCCGCACGGATTTGCCGACGGCAAAGTTACTTTTCAGCACGCGCCCAAGAAAACGCGCGTTGCCCCTAAACCTGAACAATTTGATCAGGCGGCTAAAGCCTCTGCTTCAATCCAGAATGATGATCTTCGTACTGCACTCGCGAATCTTGGTGCGAAGATTCTGTCACGAAAAAATAACTAAGAAGGTACCCTATGAAACGTCGTGAATTTACCGCTGCTTTGACGCTGTCTCTGATACCCGCATTTACGGGCGGCATTGCTTTTGCACAGGATGAGAGCGGTATTAAAGATATGACCCTCGGCGCGGACGATGCTCCGATTACCGTGATTGAATACGCGTCCTATACCTGCCCACATTGTGCAAACTTCCACAAAGCAGTTTTTGACAAGCTCAAGGAAAATTACATTGATACGGGCAAGGTTAAATTTATCTATCGCGAAGTCTATTTTGACCGTTACGGCCTCTGGGCGTCGATGATCGCACGGTGCGGTGGTGATATGCGGTTCTTTGGAATCTCGGATATGCTTTATGACACCCAAAGCGAATGGGCCAAAGGCGAACCAGCTGACATTGCAGAGAATCTTCGCAAAATCGGCCTGAAAGCCGGAATTGAGCAAGACGCGCTTGATGCATGCATGGCTGATGGTGAAACCGCACAAAAGCTCGTTGAATGGTACCAGAAGAACGCCACCGCGGATGATATCACCGGTACGCCTTCGTTCATCATCAACGGGGAGCCCTTCGGGAATGCGAACTACGAAGACTTCTCCAAGCACCTCGATTCGTTGCTATAACTGTGTCTAATCCGCCATTATCCGGCCTTAATGTCGTTGAATTGGCCCGTGTTCTAGCGGGCCCATGGTGCGGACAATTGCTTTCTGACCTTGGTGCGGATGTCATCAAGGTCGAAAGCCCCGAAGGGGATGACACCAGACGTTGGGGTCCGCCCTATGTTGATCATAAAGGCGAACGAACGGCGGCGTACTTCCACGCCACCAATCGCGGAAAACACTCGGTTTGCGCTGACTTTCGAACAGAAGAAGGCAAGCAAACCGTTCGCGAATTGGTGAAAGACGCTGACATCCTTATTGAAAACTTCAAAGTTGGTGGCTTGGCGAAGTATGGCCTCGACTATGAGAGCCTTTCCGAGCTCAATCCACGCCTGATCTATTGCTCAATCACCGGATTTGGCCAAACAGGCCCATACGCAAAACGTGCGGGCTATGACTTTATTATTCAGGGCATGTCGGGATTGATGTCGGTTACGGGTGATCCACAGAGTCACCCTCAAAAGATCGGTGTCGCGATCACTGATATTTTTACCGGTGTTTATGCAAGTACGGCGATCCTTGCAGCCCTTCACAAGCGCGATACCACAGGTCGTGGTGAGCATATTGATATGTCGCTGCTCGATGTCGGTACGGCGATCCTTGCCAACCAGAGTATGAACTATCTCGCGACAGGTATTTCGCCAACGCGCGTCGGGAATGCGCACCCAAATCTTGTGCCATATCAAACCTTTGCTTGCTCTGATGGCCATATCATCATCGCGGTCGGCAATGATCGGCAATTTCAGCGTCTTTGCAAAATTCTCGGCCTAGGTGATTTGGCAGAGGATCCGAAGTTCGCAACGAATGATATGCGTGTGAGCAATCGCGAAGAAATTGGCGGGTTGCTGGAACATCAGACTTTGCAAATGACAAAAGTCGAACTCTTGGAAGCCTGTGAAAACGAGGGCATTCCGGCAGGACCGATTAACAATATGGCAGAGGTTTTTGCCGATCCGCAGGTCTTGCATCGCGAAATGAAAATCGAGCCTGAAGGTGTTCCCGGAGTGAAATCCCCGATACGCTTTTCCGAAAGCGAACTCGATCTCGACCGGGCTTCACCGCGTTTAGGCAAGGATTAGAGACTGAATTTCGCAAGTTCGGCGTCTAGTGCGCTGGTATCTTCAATCTTTAATCGTACGGGCAACGTCAGAACCTTGGGACGGAAATCATTCGGGAGGCGTGCGGCGTCCTTCTCGGTGGTGACAAGCTGCGCTCCTAATGAATCCGCCTCCAGCTCGAGTCTTTTCATGAGCGTTTCGCTTAACGGCTGGTGATCGGCCAATGACTCGCAACGAAGTAGTTCGGCGCCTTCGTTCTTGAGTGTGGTGAAAAACTTCTCTGGGTGTGCAATTCCAGCAAATGCCAGAACACGCAGCCCTTCAAAGCTCATCCCCATTTGCAATACATCCAGATGACCGCGCAAATGGGGGCATCCAATCGTATGGGCCCATTTCTTATCAAACGCGGCTTGGTTTTCTGAGTCACCTATCGAAAGCACGAAATCCGCACGTAATAGACCCACATGTAGCGGTTCGCGCAATGGGCCGGCAGGCAGCACTTTTCCATTTCCAAAACCAAGACGCGCGTCAACAACAACGATCGAAAGGTCTTTTTGTACGGCGGGGTTTTGGAAGCCGTCGTCCAGAACGATGACATCAGCACCGAGCGACTGAGCCAGCTGCGCACCTGCGGCACGGTCTTTGCCAATCACGCAGTCACAGAATGCAGAGATCAGCAGCGGCTCGTCTCCGACTTGATCGGC
The DNA here is from genome assembly GCF_028823805.1 of Halocynthiibacter sp. C4. Lineage (NCBI taxonomy): Bacteria > Pseudomonadati > Pseudomonadota > Alphaproteobacteria > Rhodobacterales > Paracoccaceae > Halocynthiibacter > Halocynthiibacter sp. C4. Next base: position 132,808 of record NZ_JAPEIE010000003.1, read on the forward strand.
GCTATGAGCGATTGGGTCGACTTTAATTGGCCCTTCCAAAGATCCACCATACCCGCGCGACACAACGACGGGCGTTTTCCCGCGCGACTGAAGGTGTTGAATGATCGCAATCGTCGTTGGTGTTTTACCAGTTCCGCCCACGTTGATGTTGCCCACGCAGATCACCGGAACATCGGGGCGATAGCCGCGTTCAGAGGCAAGTCTGCGTGCGGTGCCTTTGGCATAAATTCGACCAAGAGGAGCGAGCGCCATATCGCGCAGAGCATTTGGTTTTGGGTGATACCAGAAGCGCGGCGATCTCATTAGTAGGCTCCGATCTCGTCGAGCATGTCTTCGATCTTGGCAACGGCAAGGTCGGTTGCCTGGGCGCCGCTGGTGGTGACCTCCCAAGCAACATGCGCCATTGCGGCAGCTCGATCAGGGGGCAACAGATTGAGTAGGGCATCGCCAAGTTCCGCTCCGCGTGCCACAAGCTGAGCACCGCCTTGTTCATCTAGTGTTTCAAAGGCTTCCGTGAAATTTCCAAGATTGGGGCCGTGCAGAATGGCGGATCCGAGTCCTGCGGCTTCGTATGGGGTTTGAACCGTTCCTGTCGCAATGAACGAATTTCCAAGAAACGCAACAGTTGCGAGGCGATACCAAAGGCCGATTTCATTTTCAGTGTCGGCGATGAACACCTGAGTTTCTTCGTCCGGCACTTCGCCCCGCGATCTTAAACAAACCCGAAAGCCTTGTTCGTTAAGCGCTTCAGAAAGCGCTTCGCCGCGTTGGGGCGTGTCGGGCAGATGGATCAAGAGAAGGCGATGGGTCGTGCGGCTTGCCTGTAAGTGCGCCGCAAGAACGAGCGCATCTTCCTCACTCGCAACATTACTCGCGAGCCACGTTGGCCTGCCGCCAATCGCAGTTGATAATTCCTGCCTATCAGCTTCGACACAAGGCAATGTTGCGCTGAGTTCGCTGATCGGGCCGGCGACTCGCACTTTGCTTTTCCCAATACCTAAAGACGTAAGCTCTTTTGCGGTTGCGGCATCTATCGTATCGATATGGTCGAAATACTGTAAATGCGTCCGTAACAATTTACGGTGCCCGCTCAATAGAGCTTGGATGCCGTTTAGATCGCGTTTACTCACAGATGCGTTCACTAGGAGCAGGGGGATCTTGCGCTCTGCAAGAAGGCGGGGAAGCGGGCTTTCTGTCTCTATTCCGTTGAAAACGGCGATATCCGGTGCCCAAGCGTCAAGAAAGCTTTCGCAAAACTCAAGGAGATTAGCAGGCGCATATTGGTGGATACATGCGCTTGGAAAACCGTTTTTTGAGATGGTGGAGCGACGCGCGCGGGGCGACGTGAGCAAGAAATTGACCCGCGGCCAATCCTCGCTCAACTGTCTTACCACTTTCGCCAGCGGTTGGGATTTATTCTCTGTTGTGGCGTGAAACCAAACCAAAGGCCCTTCTGGTCGTTCAACACTCGGCACCCCCATTTCTTCTCGTGATGCGGCTGTATCCTCTTTGGTCAGCTTTTCTTTAAGGCCAACCAATGGTTTGGATTTCGAACCGATCTTGAGTGAAATCTTGGGGGTCATGTTCCGGCTTTAGCCAAGCTCTTCTGTCGAGGACGCCTCGATCTCTTCGTCTCTTAGGCGATGAAGATGCGCGATGAAAAAGCGCATATGGGCGTTGTCGACCGTGCGCTGGGCTTCGGCTTTCCATGCGTCATATGCAGAGGCGTAGTCGGGGAACATTCCAACGATTTTAATGTCGTTGATATCTTTGAAGGCCGTTTTCGTCGGATCGATCAGTTCGCCGCCAAAAACAAGATGAAGTCGTTGAGCCATTTGGTCCTCATTCGGCTAAAATTACTTTGTGCCTACAGTAGGCGATCAAGGGAAACAGTGAAAGCGTTACCGAGGCGCAAGACGCGCGACAATTTCGCGGTGGATCTGGGATGGTGCTGCAATCATGCCATCAAGCTTGGCTGTTGGGTTGTTAAAGATAGGGGCATTGCCTTTCATATCCGTAACTGTCGACCCAGCGCGCTCCGCGATCAGAGAGCCAGCAGCCACATCCCATTCCCACGTATCTCTAAGCGTGAGCATAACGTCAAAACGTCCTTGCGCGATAAGACTCAGCCGATAGGCGAGAGAGCTACGGATATGTTGCTCAAAATTGGGAGCCGCGCCGATCCAGCGTTCGGGCGAAAAATTGGATTTTGCGCAAAGTGCCGTTGCTCCATCGATTTCGGTGCGCGAACTTGCCCGAATTGGCTCACCGTTTAGCTTTGCGTAATCCCCGATTGTGGCGGAATAGAGCCTGCCCAGCATAGGAAGATACACAACAGCAGCGGTGACAACACCGTCATCGGCAACGGCCAACGAATGCGAGAAAGTTGGTGAACCATTGATGAAAGCGCGTGTGCCGTCGATCGGGTCGACGATAAAAACGCGCTGTTTGCTCAGGCGGTCTGGAGAGTCTGCGATTTCTTCTGACAGCCAGCCGTAATCCGGGCGCGATCTTAGCAACTCGTTATTAAGCATCTTGTCGATGGCAATATCGGCCTCTGTCACTGGGCCAGCGCCGCCTGATTTGTCCCAGACCTCGGGCGATTGCTTCCAGAAATTCCCTGCAATCTCGCCCGCGGCTTTCGCGGCGTCTATAAGAAGATCGAGATCACTTTCCGGCAATTGTCATTCCTTCGACGAGAAGGCTCGGAACCACGCGCGAAAGGTGCTTCCGCGCGTCATTCGCAGGGGTGAGAGACAAAAGCATGTCATTTAGGTTGCCAGCTATTGTGCATTCGTTGACGGGAAACTGAATCTCCCCGTTTTCGACCCAGAAGCCCGACGCGCCGCGCGAATAATCTCCTGTCGTCGGATTGATAGAACTGCCGATCATCGATGTCACAAGAAGCCCGGTTCCCATCTCGCGAAGGAGGTCGGCTTGAGACAAATTCCCCTGTGTTAGAGACACATTGCCGCTGGAAGGTGATGGGGGCGACGACGTTCCCCGTGATGCGCTTGCCGTACTCTGCATGCCGAGCGCATGTGCCGTCGCGAGATCGAGCGTCCACCCCGTAAGGATACCGTTGTCAACAATCATGCGGTTCTGTGTGGCGAGCCCCTCGCCATCAAACGGGCGGGAGCCGGAGGTTCGAGCGCGGTGCGGCTCCTCAATCAGCGACAGACCTTTTGGCAAAACTTGCTCGCCCAAGCGGTCTCGAAGAAAGCTGCTGCCGCGCACAATTGAACTTCCGTTGATGGCACTTAATAGATGACCGATCAGTGTACCGGAGATGCGTTCGTCAAAAATAACGGGAAACGCCCCTGTTTGTGGTTGTTGCGCACCGCTTTTTTCAACGGCGCGTTCGCCCGCGATGCGGCCAATCTCTTCGGGGGATTCCAGCTCGGAAAAATAGGTGCGACTATCTCCATAATAATCGCGCTCCATTTCGGAGCCCTTTCCGGAAATAGCGACGGTCGAGATTGAATGCCCACTGCGCGCATAGCCGCCCGAAAACCCGTTGCTGGTACTTAGGTGCAGTCGGCGGTTACCGAAACCGATCGACGTTGCCTGAACTTGAGAAACCCCTTCAACTGCGAGTGCTGCAGCTTCTGCACGTTTGGCGATCTTTTCGAGTTCCGCCGGTTTAGGCTCTGTTGCGTCGTACAGATCAAGCTCGCTAGTATTCCATGACTCCGCGTATTCATCCGATGAGGCAAGTCGGATATGTGGATCATCCGGTGCTTCTTTTGCCATAGCAACCGCACGTTCGGCCATCTTTTGGATGGTGTCCGGCTTTGTATCGCTTGCAGATACGCAGGCCTGTTTCTGGCCGATTAAGACGCGCAGACCAATATCAATGCCTTCGCTTCGTTCGGCATGCTCCAGCGCACCGCCCAGCACATCAATCGAAACGGAGGTTCCTTCGACGGCAATTGCATCCGCGCCTTCTGCTCCTGCTTTCTTTGCAGCTGAGATCAGTGCTTCGGCGAATGAAGCGAGGTCGTTCGTGTCGGGCGATTGGGGCTTACTCATGTGGGCTCACAATATCTGTTGTCACTAAGGAGGTAGCCTTGGCTTGGCTGCTGTGCAAGTGCGGGCAAAAGAAAAGGGCCGCTCGATCTTCATCGGCGGCCCTCAATTCTCTACAGAAACGCGTTACTTGATGCGTGTTCCATTGGCTAGAACGTTGCCGTTTGGTTTGACTTCGATCTTGGAAACAAGCTCGTCGTCGCCTTCGCCTGCATTCGCAAACAAACCAGACATCATGCGGATGCCCATCGCGTCTTCTTCTTTAACGAATCCCATTTGGATCAACTTGTCGAGGAGGCCGTTACCACCTGTGAGTTTCAGGTTGATCTCGCCGTCAGGAGCAGGAAGCCCGTCGAAGGTTTCAAGGTCATCGTTGTTGAAGGTGAACGCGCCATTACCTGTAAACTCTGCGCCCGCCGCTGCGATCTGAATGTCGTTGATGTTGGCGGAGTAGAGCTTTCCGGGGAAGTTGCTGCCCTCAAGTGCTTCTGCATTTGCAGGGTCAAGAAGATCAAGATCCCAGCTCACTTGGGCAGAAAGGTCCATTAGGATCGTTGCAGGAGTACGTGGCAGAACCGAACCAGGGTCAAACATACCCCAGATTGCTTCGTCGAGCGTTAGACCTGCGTATTTCATCATGATCTTCGCATCTTGCGGAGCGTCTGACTTGCTGATCGGGAAGAGGAACTGGCTCGCCGTTTCCGCGATCTGGAACTTCAGTGGAAGCGGCATAACGGCAGGAATGACCGTCAGATCAGTATTCGTTGACGCTGTGTTATACCCGATGCCTGTTTCGCTCATCTGGAAGCCGAAAGAGCCGGACTGCGACGAGCCGCTAATATCTGCGCCTTCTTGCTCGTCAACGACCTTAACGTTGAACGTTGCGCCGCTGTATCCAAAGGCACCATCGCTTTTCATGCCCTGTGCCAAAGCGTCAGCAACGTTTGTCATGTCCACATCGTTTGGAATTGTGCTTGTGCTATCTGCTGTGACGCCAGTCAGATTGAGAAGAGCGGTAAACTGTCCGTCGCCTTCAGGATCCTTAAAATCAACGTCGAAGTTTAGGCTGTCGGATGTCATGTCATAAACAAGCTCGGTCATGCCGCCCTTGGCCACGCGCATATCGCCGGCAAGACCAGTCATTGTGATAATCGCCTTGGGGAGGAAAGCAACGTCACCTTCTCGGATTTGCTTGAGGTCGATGATGTAGTTTTCAACAGACATCGCGAATGTCATGTCGTCCGGGCTGCCAGAGGCGACGATGCTGTCTTCCGTCAGGGTAAGGAGCAGTTCTACAATAACATCTGCAACCTCTGCGTTGATGGTGAGTTCATCGGGGAACTGAATATCGACAGTGCCATTCGCCAATTCTTCGAGAACAAGGTTGATGCCGGACACTTTGAGCGTTTCGTCTTCCTCTGGAATCTCCATGGAAAGCACGAAGTCATCGATTATGAGTTTGTTGCCATCGCGGGTCACATTGGTGGCGGCGGCTTGATATCCCATCATTGTGTATTGGGCTTGCAACCCTTCCCAAACGTCGTCTGCGGTTACGTCGGCAAGTGCAGGGCTGCTCAAAAGGGCACAAAGTGCTGATGTGGTTGTGAATTTTCTAATGAATGACATGTCGATTTCCTTAAAGGCGGTAAAATTCTCGAAGATATATTGGCCTCTCTGTTTCTTCGCTGCAAGCGGCGCTTGGCTTTTACTCGAAAAACTATTGCGTTACGCTTGGGCCAACACAGGAGTCACCGCTATGAGTTTGTCAGGAAAAACCGTTGTAATCACAGGTGCGAGCAAGGGGATCGGTGCATCCGCGGCGCGTCTGTTTGCCGAAGCTGGCGCAAATGTCGCACTTCTTGCGCGCAGTGCGGATGCCATTGCCGAATTGGCAGGGGAGATCGGACAGAAGGCCTTAGCGATTCCATGCGACGTGAGCCGGTACTGGGAAGTTGACAACGCATTTCAAACGGTTCTGCGTGAGTTTGGGTCCTTGGACGTCTTGGTGAACAACGCAGGGGTCATTGATCCGATAACTTCAATTGTCGAATCCGATCCTGAATCGTGGTCACACGCGATTGATATCAATCTAAAGGGGGTGTTCAACGGCGTGCGCGCAGCGTTGCCGACCATGCTTGCGCAGAAGTCCGGAACCATCCTGAACGTGAGTTCGGGCGCGGCACACGGCCCGCTGGAAGGGTGGAGCGCATATTGTTCTGGCAAGGCAGGCGCTGCAATGCTGACGCGCTGTACGCACCTTGAAGCAGGGAGTGCTGGTATCAGGGTCATGGGGCTTTCTCCGGGAACTGTCGCAACGGAAATGCAGGTGAAGATCAAGGCAAGCGGGATCAATCCCGTTAGTAAACTTGAAGTGTCTGACCACATTCCACCAGATTGGCCAGCCAAAGCACTACTTTGGATGTGTAGCGCAGAAGCCGACACCTATCTTGGCGAAGAGATCGCGCTTCGGGATGAGACAATTCGCGCGAAGGTGGGCCTCGCTTCGTGATCGAACTTGAGGCATCGGGCGAAGTTTGGGTTGCAACCCTGAACCGGCCGGATAAAGCCAATGCATTGACCGAACCCATGCTAGAGAGGCTGCTGGAGATTTCACAGTCTGCGCATGAGGCGCGCGCTCTTATCATCACGGGGCGCGGTAAGGTTTTTAGCGCCGGAGCAGACCTTGATGCCGCCCGAGCAGGTCTAGCGACGTCTCCGTTATGGGAGCAGCTCTCTGCGGCGATAGCTGCATTGCCTTGCGTTACAATCGCCGCATTGAATGGAACGCTTGCGGGTGGTGCGTTTGGTATGGCGCTCGCGTGTGACCTTCGAATTGCGGTTCCGGATGCGAAGTTTTTCTATCCTGTTATGAAGCACGGGTTTTTGCCGCAGCCGTCTGATCCGCTCAGGATGTGGGCGCTCATCGGTCCTGCGCGCACCAAACTGGTGTTTGTTGCTGGCCAAAAGCTAACCGCAAGCGAAGCGCTTCAGTTTGGGTTGATTGAGCGGATAGTAGACCTCGATACGCTCATGGAGAATGCCCATTCGCTCGCATCGGACTTTACCGCAGCGCCAAAAGGGATCGCCGAAGACATCAAACGCATGTGCGATTCAGAAATTGAACCAGTTTGATGGATAGTAACGCCAAAACCGCGCTTGTTGTCGGCGCTGGGCCTGCGGGGCTCATGGCCGCCGAGATGCTCGCTGATGCGGGTGTGTCTGTTACGGTTGCCGAAGCGAAACCAAGCTCGGCCCGCAAGCTGCTTATGGCTGGAAAATCGGGTCTAAACCTAACAAAATACGAAGATGAGGCCCAGTTTCTGTCCGCGTACGAAGATATTCCCCAAAGCCTCAAAGCGAGTCTTCTGGCTTTTGGCCCAAAAGAGGTTATCGCGTGGGCCGAGGGGCTGGAGCAGGAGCTTTTTACAGGGTCAACCAAACGCGTTTTCCCCAAAGCAATGAAGGCATCGCCTTTGCTGCGGGCTTGGTTGCTCCGGCTGCAGAACAAGGGCGTAACAATCGAAACACGCATGCGTTGGATTGGTTGGGCGGATGATGGGCTTATGTTCGACACGCCGCAGGGAAAAGAAACGCGTAAAGCGGATGTCGTAATTTTGGCTTGCGGAGGAGCGAGTTGGGCCAGATTAGGCTCTGATGGAGCGTGGGTAGAGTGGATTGGCGAAGAGGTTTCTCCATTCAAACCGGCCAACGTTGGGTTTGTTGTTCCTTGGTCAGATCACATGCGCAAGCATTTTGGCATGCCTGTAAAATCGGTGTCATTACATGTTGATGATGTGGAAAGCCGTGGGGAGCTGATTGTCTCGGAAACTGGCTTGGAGGGGGGCGGTATTTATGCGCTGTCTTCTCGCTTGCGTGACGGTGCCGCACTCACGATTGATCTTGCGCCGGATTTGGATTTGAGCGCCGTTACCGAGCGCCTTCGGAAGCCGCGCGGCAAGGCAAGTTTGGCAAATCACTTGCGAAAGACTTTGAAATTTACACCTGTGAAACTCGCATTGCTGAATGAGTTCGCAAGGCCGCTTCCGACAGGTGAGGCGCTTGCCTCAATCATCAAGGCGTTGCCAGTTAAGCTGAGTGGCCCGCGCCCAATGGATGAAGCGATCTCAACCGCTGGCGGCGTTTCGTTTTCCGCGCTAACGTCTGAATTCGGGCTGCGAAACAGATCAAATGTCTTTTGCGCCGGAGAGATGCTTGATTGGGAAGCGCCCACTGGGGGCTATCTCTTGACGGCATGTCTTGCGACCGGTCGAACGGCAGGAATGGCGGCGGCAAACTTTGTAAAAAGTGGCTCTATTTAGGCGCAACTCTCTGAAATGCGGGGCGCGCGCGCATTTCCGATACATATGCGCGGAATCGTTTACTGGTAATCGGAAACTTGCGGCCAATGGCCCACCCGCCGCAATGGGCGGCCAGAATATCTGCGATCGTGAAGCGTTCACCCATGAGAAACGGCCCTTCCCCTAATCGTTCCTCAAATTCAGACTGAGCGTTGGAAAACGCTTCTTCTGCTTGCTTAAGGACTTGTGGATCGAGTGTTGAAGGCGGTTGCGCATAGTGATGCTTGGTCGCTGACCAAAGAACAAAATCCATAGACTCGTTCAGAAAATTTAAATGCCCGTCAAGTTGGGCGCGCTCAATGGATCCTGCTGGAAAAGTGCACCCTCCGTGCCTGTCCGCTAGAAAACTCATGATCGCTACGGAATCGGTTAGAACCGTTCCGTCAACGATAAGCGCGGGAATTTTCCCGCTTGGCGAAACTTCGGTGATGTCTTTGGAGTGTGGTGCGGCAGGGATGTGTTCATAGGGAACACCCAACTCTTCGAGCAGCCAGAGCACCCTGATCGTTCTGCTGCGCGATGCTCCAATCACTGTGTAGGTCATCGGCGGGCTCCGTACATTGCAACGCGAATAAGGGTCCGTTCGATCAACGCCATTGAAGGCGCTCGACTGGTTGAGCGAAGCTGTAGGTCTGTATCAATCAGCATCGTAATTGCGGCTTCAAGCTTCGGGCGACCCCATCTCTGTGCCTGACGCAGCATGCGATCGCGGCGCGGGCCAAACACCGGAGGGCGAAGGCGTCCGATACCCTCCGAAGCGCCATTCGGGTGTGAACACGCGGCATGAAGCGCGCGAAAATGACGAAGTGCGCCAATGCAAAGTCCAACAGGCTGCGTCCCCTGAGCCTCAAGCTTACGCATGATTGGTCCGATTTCAGCTTGGCGACCTTCTGCAACAATATTGAGAACATCATCAAGCGCGGCCTCTGTGGAGGTTGGCGCGCAGGCTGTGACATCTTCGGCGGATACAGGAGCTGAATTTCCCATTGTGTAAAGCGCCAGTTTTTCGATGGTTTGGCGAAGATCGCCCGGCCCTAACTCTTGCGCGAGCGAGGTCAGCGCATCAAGTGCATCGCGGTCAACCTGAGACAGGCCCGCATTTGCGAGGTCTGCTTCGATCTCTGCGCGGTTTGGTGGATCGGTGAAAATCCCTGCGGCATAGGCATTGTTGTGAGCTTCGAAAAGTTTGCGAAGAGCGGAACGGGCGGTGAGTTGTCCGGCCGTCACTACAATCTGTGCGTCGCCATCCTGCCACTCGTCGAGCGCTGGCTTGATGAACTTTGAGAGTGTGTCTGTTGCGCCCTCAACAAAGGCAACGCGTGGGCCCGGGAAGAAACCTTGCGCCTTGATCGCGTCCAAAAGCATCGCGCTGTCCTGGCGAAGGTCGGCGGCAGGAATACGCGTAAGGCGCATTTCGTCGTCGCCATTTGGCCCGATAAGTGCGGCGATGACTTGTTGCCGCTTCAGCGCCACGCGCATCGAGTCCGGACCATAAATCAAGATGCCAGTTCGCCGAGGGTCCGGTTTTGCGAAATAGCTTGCCGCGTCTCGAGTTGAAAGCTTCACGGCGCTGTAATCTCCGGATTGGCGAGAAGCTGATCAATAATGTCATCCGCTAGAATAACCATCAAACGCCTGTATGCGTCATCCCGCGATGTGCGCGTGCTAATGACGAAGTCGGTTGAGCCGTAGCTTGTGAAGCTCTGAACTTTGCCGCTCGCGAGCTTCTTGCCGGTGCCGATCTCGGTCAGCGTATAAGTCGCCTCACCGATGACATTATACCGTGTTGTTTCTTGACTTTGCGTGATTGCCACGCCGTCTGTTTTGGTCGAGATGCTGTAGTTGAGGGAATATCTCGCTCCAGCGCCAACGCCCATCCGCTCTTCGAAATGCTTAACGAAGTTATAGGAGTTGGTGTTTGACGGCGCTTTTACTTCGATCGTACCCCGCAACGCCTCAGCGTTCCCTTCAGGGCCATAGACGGGCGTAAACCCGCAGGCAGCCAATAGGCCAACTACGGGCAACCCAAGCAAATATCGGCGGCTATATGACGACATTCACAATACGACCAGGAACAACGATCACCTTCTTGGGTTCCTTCCCATCCAGAGCTTTGACAACAGCATGTTCCGCCATTGCCAGCTTTTCAACCTCTTCTTTGGAAAGGTCCTTCGCGACCGAGATTTCTGCGCGGCGTTTGCCGTTCACCTGAATCGGAATGGTGATCGTATCATCGACGAGCAGCTTCGGATCGGCCTTGGGCCATGCCGCCTGCGCAACCAGCCCTTCGCCGCCAAGAATGCTCCAAACATCTTCGGCAAGGTGCGGAGTCATAGGCGACATGAGTTGCGCCATGATTTTCATCGCGTCGCGTCTTGCTGTTGTACCGGCTTTGGAGCGGGCGATCGTGTTGGTGAAGCCATAGAGTTGGGCAACCGAAGTGTTAAAGGCAAAGCCTTCGATGCCTTGTGTCACTGCATCAATCGCCTTGTGGGTGGCGCGGAGCAGGGCTCCGTCTTCCTTGGGATTCGCGGGTGTCTCGTCTGCGGAGGCTATATCATTGGCGATGCGCCAAACACGGGCGAGGTGTTTTGAGGCCGCTTCCGCACCAGAAGCAGTCCATTCTACATCACGCTCGGGCGGGCTATCAGACATAACAAACCAGCGCGCGGTATCGGCGCCGAAATTCTTGATGATGTCATCTGGGTCGACAACGTTCTTCTTCGATTTCGACATCTTGGCGCTCGGGATGATCTCCACCTCGGTGCCATCGGCGAGTTTACCGTCAGTAACTTCTTCGGGCAGGTGATAGACCTTGCGCCCGTTTTCATCGCGGGTTTGGTAAATCTCGTGTGTTACCATGCCTTGGGTGAAGAGCGCGTTGAACGGCTCGCGCGCAGAATCAGGCAAATGACCGCAGATATTCATCGCCCGCGCAAAGAAGCGAGAATAGAGCAGGTGCAGAATCGCGTGCTCCACACCGCCGATATATTGGTCGACGTTCATCCAATAGGCCGCATCTTCCGCATTTGTCGGCGTAGGGGCGTTGGGTGATGTAAAGCGAGCGAAATACCAAGATGAATCAACAAAAGTGTCCATCGTGTCGGTTTCGCGCTTTGCATCCTTGCCGCAAGACGGGCAAGAGCAGTCACGCCAAGTTGGGTGGCGGTCAAGCGGGTTGCCGGGCTGGTCGAAGGACACATCTTTTGGCAATTCGACCGGAAGGTTTTCTTTCTTCTCGGGAACCACACCACAATCATCGCAATGTACAACCGGAATCGGACATCCCCAATACCGCTGACGGCTCAGGCCCCAGTCGCGCAGGCGGAACTTGGTAACGCCTTTGCCCCAACCGGCCTTTTCTGCAAAGTCGATGGATTTGGCGAGGGCCTCGTCACCTGTGGCCTCGTCAATGCCAGTAAAGTGGTTGATCCACTTCACCTTCTCGGATTTGAGCGGAACAAATGCGGTGTCGGAGACGCGGGTGTCGTCGCCGATTGCGTGGAAGGTGTCGATGACGGGCAAGTCATATTTGCGGCTGAAATCGAGGTCTCGCTGATCATGGGCAGGGCACGCAAAGATTGCGCCTGTGCCGTAATCCATAAGGATGAAGTTCGCGACCCAAACAGGAAGCTCCCAATCGGGGTTCAGCGGGTGGCGCGCTTTAAGGCCAGTATCAAAGCCCTTCTTCTCTGCCTTTTCCATGTCCGCCTCGGATGTTCCAAGACTGCGGCACTCGGCGTTAAAGGCAGCAAGCTCTGCATTGTCGGATTCAAGCGCTTTTGCAAGCGGATGGTCGGGCGAAATGCCGACAAAGCTTGCGCCCATCAACGTATCAGGACGCGTGGTGTAAACCTCAATCGACTCATGCTCTGCGGCAGATTCGGTCAGGTCGAATGCAAATTGCAAACCGCGGGACTTCCCGATCCAGTTTGCCTGCATGGTCCGAACTTTCTCGGGCCAGTTTTCAAGACCATCAAGCGCATCAAGCAAATCTTCAGAATAATCAGAGATCTTAAAGAACCACTGCGTAAGCTCCTTGCGCTCGACTGGAGCATCGGAACGCCAACCTTTGCCGTCGATCACCTGTTCGTTGGCAAGAACGGTCATGTCCACTGGATCCCAGTTCACCACGGCATTCTTGCGGTAAACGAGCCCTTTTTCGAGGAAGTCGAGGAACATGCTCTGTTGCTGGCCGTAATACTCGGGGTCACAGGTCGCGAATTCACGGCTCCAATCGATCGAAAGACCGAGCGGCTTCATCTGGGCGCGCATGTCTTTGATGTTTTGATAGGTCCAGTCCGCAGGATGCCCACCAATCGCCATAGCCGCATTTTCTGCAGGCATACCGAATGCGTCCCAGCCCATCGGGTGCAAAACAGAGAACCCGCAGCTTGATTTATACCGCGCAACCACGTCGCCCATGGTGTAGTTCCGCACGTGCCCCATATGGATTCGCCCTGAAGGATAGGGGAACATCTCGAGAACGTAGTACTTCTCTTTGCTTGGGTCGCGCTTTGCGGTGAAAATCCCGGCTTCGTCCCAGGCTTGTTGCCATTTGGGCTCAATATCGGAAGCGGTATAGCGTGACATCTGGTTGTCCTTTTACGTGAAAACGCCGAGCTGAACTTTATGAAGTTGCCCGGCGAGGTCTTGGGTCTGCCTTGTGGGGCGAATTAGAGATTAGAGTCGCTGATACGGAGCTGTCTTGCCCGCGATAGGATGGCATCTTCGACGGCGCGCTGCGTTTCGGCTGAAACAGGGCGTCCACCGCTACGCTGCAAGGCAACGACGAGCGAACGCGCATCCAGCGCGGGGTCCTGTACGAAAACAGCGGCGCGATAGGATTGGCTTCCCCCAGGAGGAACGCCATAGCCGGTGATGAATACGCCGCTAAATGGGTCAACCTCTTGAATTGGAAGGAAATTTAACACCTCGAGTGCCGCGTTCCAGATGTATTTGTTCACCTCGATCGTGACGTTGGGGTCACGTGCGTTGCCGAAGATGTCCCAAATGGATTCACCTGTGCCGCCGATCTGATTCGGGTCGTCGTCCACAATCTCTGCAGAGGGCGGAAGTGAGCACGCCGAAAGCAACGAAGCCGTCGAGAGCGCGAGCGCCAGTCTGGTTACACGGGTAAATGCCATATATTTGCCTATTTTCCTTGTTGTGTTTTAGTAACCAACACCTCCGGCGCGGGCAAGGTTTTTCGCGGGAACATATGCGAACTATATATAAAGACGCGGCGGGGTGGTTTCTGTGGTTGAAATAAGGTGTGGCAAACCTGCACCAACACAGGAAGCTTTGAGCAATACCCCTATCAGAAACTTGCAAACTAAGCGCCAAAGAGCGATTGAACAGCATACTCAATACGGATTCCCCTGTATTGAGGTGAACCTTTAATCTCAATGAGGGAAAACGAAATGAAAAAGTTTCTGATTGCTACTACAGCTCTCGTAGCTACAGCTGGCGCTTCCTACGCAGACGTTTCCGTATCCGGTGACGGCCGTATGGGTGTTGTATTTGATGGCGAAGACTGGAACATGTCCAGCCGTGTTCGCGGTAAGCTTACTCTGTCCGGTGAAACAGACGGCGGCGTAACTTTCGGCGGATCTTTCGACATCCACAATGCTGCTAAAGCTGCTGAAGGTACATCCGGTCACATCTTTGCTTCCGGTGCATTCGGCAAGCTCTCCATGGGTGACGTTGACGGTGCTGCTAAAGCTGCTGTTGGTAACGTTTCCGCAGTTGGTTACACACTGCTGAACGAAACTAACAAAAACCTCTTCATCAACGCTGGTACAGACGTTGACGGCGACGGCACAGACGACACAATCTACCCAGTTCCATCGGCTCTTTATGAGTACTCGACTGGTGCGCTGACAATTTACGCTGGCATCGGTCAAATTGGCGGAACTTCGTATTCTGGCACAATCAACACAGCGACAGGTACTGCGACTGGCGTACTTAGCTTTGGTCAGTCTTACTCTCTGGGTGTGAAGTACGTCGTAAGCGGCTTCACTCTGAGTGCAGGTTACGAAGCAACTCAAGACGCTGCTCTTGCAACTGGTACTGCAGGTACAGGTACAGAGATTTCTATCGGCACACTCTCCGGCGTTCACCTCGGTGCAGACTGGACAAACGGTGCTCTGACTCTGAAAGGCCGCGCTGGTCTTCTGGACCTCGGCGACAACCTCGGCGACGCTCACCAGTGGGCTGTTTCTGCTGACTACGCCTTCGGTGCAACAACTGTAACAGGTTACTACCGTTGGATTAACGCTGACTGGGCTGCTGACACAGCTTGGGCATACGGTCTTGGCGCTGCATACGACCTCGGTGGTGGTGCTGCGATCAAAGGTGGTATTGAGAAGACTTCTGCTTCCAAAACTATCGCCGACCTCGGTATGACATTCAGCTTCTAATCCATCCGGATTATTTGAATGGGGAAGAGCGGGCTTCGGTCCGCTCTTTTCTTTTGTGCAGAGATGTGGCTCATTGTGGCAAGCTAGAAATAGAGGCCTAAATGTCGCTTGCTGATATCCAATCCAGAATAACATCCGCAGAGCAACAAGCCGGGCGTAAAGTCGGCTCTACCAAGCTCATCGCGGTCTCCAAGGTTCAACCCAACGAAAATGTTCGCAGTGTTCTTGAGCAGGGACACAAATTGTTCGGAGAGAACAAGGTACAGGAAGCTGCCGGCAAGTGGCCGGAGTTTCGTGAGCAGTTTGAACAGGTTAACGTACACCTTCTCGGCCCGCTTCAAACCAACAAAGCACGTCAGGCGATGGGCCTCTTTGAAGCCATCCACTCGCTCGACCGTCCGAAACTTGCAAAAACCCTAGCGCGGCTGGCTCAAGAATTGGGGAACTGCCCCGATCTCTTTATTCAGGTCAACACCGGCGAAGAAGCTCAGAAATCGGGTGTTTCCGTTTCTGATGCAGACCAGTTTATCGCGGATTGCCGAGAGCTTGGCTTGCCTGTTGTCGGCCTTATGTGCCTTCCCCCTGCGCAAGAAGATCCCGCCCCTCACTTCCGGAGTTTACGCGCAATTGCCGAGCACAATGGGCTTGAACACCTGTCTATGGGCATGAGCGCAGACTTTGAAATTGCTATCCAAGAAGGCGCAACACACGTGCGTGTCGGGTCTGCTATTTTTGGAGCGCGCGATTATTCGGGGCAGGCGCGCTAAGACTACGTGCGAATTGTAATCCGGCTTCGCTCTGTCCAGCGCTCGAGTATCCACAGCAAGTTCTGCCGCTCAAACGCTACGCAGCCCTCCGTCGGGTACCGTCGTTTGCGCCAAATGTGCACAAAGATCGCCGAACCAGCCCCAGCAGTTGCGTTAGGATAGTTGTAATCGGTAACGAGCACCAAATCGTAAAGTGGATCGCTCCGCCGCAGCCTTTCGTGGCTATATTTGGGCTCGGGCAACTTCCGAAGGTGATTATAAAGCGGGTCAGAAATATCGTCTGACCAAATATCGCGCGGGCCTATTGGCTTCATCTCAAAAGGCAGCGGCGGCGGTGAAATTCGATCTGGCCGATAAAACCCACTTAAAATACGCATGGGCGTAACCGGAGTTGCCCCGTCGCCCTCTCGCTTGCTTTTTGTAAATCCTGAACGGCCAATCGAGCAAGGTAAGCGGCGGCCGCCAAAACGTGCCCCCCATTTGGTAACAACTAGATCACGTGTGCTCACAGAATATGGCCTGATTTTGCGGCTTTGGTCGCCAGATAGGCGCGATTATGGGCGTTCTCCCCAACTTTTAGCGGAACGCGTGTGTCGACTGAAATTCCGGTGGCTTCCATCATCGCAACCTTTGCAGGGTTGTTTGTCATGAGATTCACGGAACTAAAGCCCAATTCCTTGAGAATTTCAGCACCTAGGCGGAAATCTCGCTCGTCGTCCTCGAAGCCGAGGCGGTGATTTGCTTCAACGGTGTCAAACCCTTGATCTTGAAGGGAATAAGCGCGCATCTTGTTGGCGAGCCCGATGCCACGGCCTTCTTGATTGAGATACAGGAGGACCCCTGCGCCCTCGTGCCCCATTTGCGCAAGCGCGGCGCGAAGTTGTGGCCCGCAATCGCACTTCAAACTGCCCATCAGATCGCCAGTGAAGCACGCCGAATGAAGCCGACACAACACGGGTTTGCTGCGGTCGGGGCGCCCGATTTCAATTGCATAATGCTCTTCTCCGCCATCTTCAGGACGGAAAACGTGAAGCCGTCCTGCTTCTGAAACCTCAAGCGGAACACGTGCGGCGGCGACAGCGGAAAGAGGAGAGCGCGAGAGGATTTCGGCTTCTGCGTTCTCAAGTGCAATGTAGGTAAGATCGTTGCTTGCTGCGAATTCTGCGCCGTTTTCAATGGGTAACATGACAGCGGCAGGAAGGAGGCGCGCAGCTTTTGCGAGGGATACAGCGGATCGAGCAATGCAACTTGCCCCTTCGCGCAGCGTATTTAGCGGCCCTTTCATCGGCGACGCGAGGTCATCGGCGGGGTCCGCGATCGAGTGAATCCAGTTGATATCCGTATCAGCGGGAACGCGTACGCGCGCGACGTTCGAATCATAGGCGCGTGCCTTGAGCGTTTCTGCTCGGCGTGTGGTGATCGCAAGGAGTAGCTCGGTATCAGAGGCTCGAAGCTTTGCGAGCATCTCCGCAGAAAGCGTTTCAGCGCTTACAACCAACGCGGATTCGCCGGATTTTGACATGACAACCGGAAGCCCCATGCGCAAATCGGCACGTGCTCGTGCGAGTCTTTCGGAAAGGTTCGGGGCAAATTGCATGGGCAAACTCTGTTACAGATATATCCCGACATGTAACCATAACCGCAGGGAATTGAAACATATCCCGCATTTTCGACACGTACGCGTGAGTTTTTTTGAGCCACTCTTGTTTTGGATACGTATCAGGAACAAATGTAAGGGAAGACAACGGAGGGCAAAGAATGCCAGCGCTTAAGAAAATTCTCTTGGTTGATGACGACGACGACTTGCGTGAAGCACTGTCGGAACAGTTGGTTATGACAGAGGAATTTGATGTTTTCGAAGCTGACAACGGCTCGAATGCAATGACCAAGGCCAAAGAGGCGATCTACGATCTGGTTATTCTGGATGTAGGCCTCCCCGATACGGATGGGCGGGAATTGTGCCGATTGCTGCGGAAGCAGGGTGTGAAATGCCCGATTCTGATGCTTACCGGACATGACAGTGATGCAGATACGATCCTCGGCCTCGATGCCGGCGCGAACGACTACATCACAAAGCCGTTCAAGTTCCCTGTCCTGCTCGCTCGGATTCGCGCGCAGCTTCGCCAACACGAGCAATCAGAGGACGCAGTGTTCCAGCTTGGTCCATATACGTTCAAACCCGCGATGAAATTGCTTGAAACAGAGGACAACAAGAAGGTTCGCCTCACAGAAAAAGAGACGAACATTCTGAAGTTCCTGTATCGCGCGACGGGCGGCGTTGTTGCCCGTGATGTGCTCCTGCATGAAGTCTGGGGATATAACGCAGGTGTGACGACACACACGCTTGAAACACATATTTACCGGTTGCGTCAAAAGATCGAACCCGATCCCGGCAATGCAAGACTACTGGTGACAGAGAGCGGCGGATATCGCCTCGCGTCCTAAACAATCCCGGCGTCTGGGTTAAGACGCAACCTCCCTGTTGGACTGGCCCGGGCTTAATGCTCGGGCCCTTTTTACGACCGCAAGCGTCTGGTGCGATTTGAGGCAGGTGCGCGCAGCTTCAAAGCCACCCCAGTCTTGTTCAAGCTGCGGGAATATCGCAAACAGCTCTTCCTGAACCGCTTGTTCCAAACCGTTGCAGGTCTGAGGGCCTGGAAGGAAACTCTCTGTTGGCAGGCCGTTAGAGTAAATGACCTGATGCGCATCAAAAAGCAGGTGGAAATACGCGGTACTTTCGCAATCTTCATCCTGCTGAATCGTTTCGCCGTTCTCTAAATGGATGGCAGAAGCCAAGACCTCTTCTTCGCCGAAATAGACCAATGCGCGCCAGTCACTGATCAAAACGCGGTGCTGTGGCGATACGTGTAGGTCATTCTCGGGCAGACCTGCGCCAAACGCGTTTGCGTGTATTCTAACGGGTCGGAGTTCAGGGCGGGCGGCGAGCATTTCACGCGATATTTCAGCGTGACCAATCCAGCGCAGCGGTTGATATCCGTTGTCTCTTGTTTTGATTAAATCCCCGACTTTGAGAGCCTCAACAGGGCGTGGGCCCATGTCGGTTTCTATGAGAGTTCCTGCGCAGAAACAGGGCGGATCGGCGTAATCATTATAGGGGGTTGTGTTTCCGCCGGGCCCTTCGCTGGTTCCTGTTACGGTTAGAGGGACTCCAATTGGTGGGAACTCGCCAGTATCGCCGACAAATGCCAAGCCTTCAATTGTGCCGTAGGAATTGCCGCCACCTTCAACGATGTTAAAGCCGATAAGTGTATATTCGTTACCATCAGGATCTTCGACAGTCAGCGTATATTCCGCTTCAACGCGCGCACCTGCTGAATAGTTGGTCCCACCGTAACTTATTCCGTTGGTCAGAGTCTGACTGCTATCGTTATCCTCGAAGTTTCCATCGTTGTCGGTAATCTCAACGGGTACCCAACTGTTATTGTTGAGTGTGATTTCAAGGTCTTGCAGATGTGAGCCATCGCCTTGGGTGTAACCAGAAATCTCGCCGCCCCCACTGACGCTCACAGACCCATCGGGCAACGTATAAATTGTTGGCATCGCGTCCTCTTAACTTAATCGCGTCATTAACTGGTTACTACCTGACGAGATTACAATTAAATCGGGGTAAATCGATAGCAGAAACCTGTCAACGTTAAGTCATTCGCCCCGCATTGCGGCAATTAGAGGAAACCGCAGCTTTTGGGTGGCGCTCATACTTTGGCTGGCATAGCCTCTTGCCAACTTAAACTGGAGCGCCCAATGGCATTTACCCTTTGTACATGGAACATCAATTCCGTTCGTTTGCGTGAGCCGATTGTTTTGAAGCTTCTAAAGGAGGAAGCGCCAGACGTGCTTTGCCTTCAGGAATGCAAAAGCCCTGTGGAAAAAATCCCTGTCGAAGGTTTAAAGGCGCTGGGGTATGAGCACATGGTTGCAAATGGTCAAAAGGGATACAATGGCGTTGCGATCATCTCTCGACTGCCACTGGCGCTAGCGGGGATGCATGACTTTGCACAACTCGGACACGCGCGCCATGTTGCTGCAAAACTTGAAAATGGCGTGACCATCCATAACCATTACGTGCCCGCAGGCGGCGATGTGCCAGACCGTGAGGTGAACGAAAAGTTCGGGCAGAAACTCGACTATCTGGCGGATATGCGAGACGATTTTCGGGCCAATGCTCCAGAAAAATCAATTCTCGTTGGCGATCTGAATATTGCGCCGCGCGAGGATGATGTCTGGGATCACAAGAAGCTTCTCAAGGTGGTGAGCCATACCCCTATTGAGGTCGAGAAATTCGAAGAGACGCGCGAAGCCGGAAATTGGCAAGACGTGACCCGCGCCGATATCCCCGATGGGCGGCTATATAGCTGGTGGAGCTATCGTGCGCGTGATTGGGATGCCGCTGACAAGGGCCGTAGGCTCGACCACGTATGGGCAACTGCGGACATCTCAGGAGCCGCTCACGGTTCGCGAGTTTACCGCGATGCGCGTGGATGGGAAAAACCAAGCGACCATGCCCCTGTCTTTGCGACGTTTGATCTTTGAACATCACAGCCTATATAGAGGCCAACCAAATCCGAATAACGGAAGATAAAACATGCTAGAACTCGGCCAGACGCAAGAACCCACCACCGAAACGCACGTCAAGGATGTTGACGAAGCTACCTTCATGCAGGAGGTGATCGAAGCCAGTCAGACAGTTCCGGTGATCGTTGATTTCTGGGCGCCTTGGTGTGGCCCTTGTAAAACGCTCGGACCTGCGCTCGAAGAAGCGGTCAACAAGGCGGGCGGTGCGGTTAAGATGGCAAAGGTCGACGTTGACCAAAACAAGCAGATCGCGGCACAACTTCAGATTCAGTCGATCCCAACGGTTTATGCTTTTTGGCAAGGCCAGCCGATTGATGGTTTCCAAGGCGCGCTTCCACCGAGTGAAATCGGGAAGTTTGTAGAGAAAGTCGCTGCTGCAGGGCCCGGTGCACCTGATGGCGGGCTTTCTGATGCCATCGAAGCGGCTGATGCTATGTTTGATGCCGGAGAGTTGGACGACGCGTTGCAAATCTATCAGGCCGTAACAGAAGAAGACCCTGTGAATGTCGGCGGGCACGCGGGCGTAATCAAATCGCTCGTCGCATTAGGCAAAGCCGATGATGCCGAAGCAACACTAAACGGCATACCCGCAGAAATCGCGACAGACCCGCAAATCGAAGCCGTTCGCGCGCAAATTGATCTTGCCAAGCAGGCAGAGAACGCAGGCCCAGAAGCGGAATTGAAGGCTGCCGTTGAGGCTGATCCGGACAACCATCAAGCACGCTTTGACCTTGCAACAGCGCTCCATGCCGCTGGGGATACTGAGGGTGCCGTCGATATGCTGCTCGAACTGTTCAAGCGCGATCGCGAGTGGAACGACGGTGCTGCCAAGGCCCAACTCTTCACAATTTTCGAAGCGTTGAAGCTTCAGGACCCGATTGCGCTCAATGGGCGTCGGAAACTATCGTCGATGATCTTTCTGTAACTTTGGAATAGGGGTAAGCTCGGAGGATGCTTTCAGCAGCTGATCTACCATCAAATGTTCCGCTATTCCCCCTTCCTGGCGCGTTGTTGTTGCCGCGAGGGCGCTTACCGTTGCAGATTTTTGAACCGCGATACCTCGCGATGCTCGAGGATTGCCTTAAGACTTCGCATCGTCTGATCGGGATGATTCAACCCATTTCCGATCAAGAAGACGACAGCGGACAAGACGAAAAAACCGTTCCGATCATGCATAAGATCGGGTGCGCTGGGCGTGTTGTGTCCTTTTCGGAGACTGTTGACGGGCGCTACATGGTTACGTTGGCTGGTATTTCGAGGTTTCGGTTGCGCGAAGCGAACGAAAGCTTTGCGCCCTATCTGACGGCAGATGTCTCTTGGAAGGGTTTTGAGCGTGATTTGGGCGGAATAGAGACTGATTCCAGCCTGAATCGGGATAGGCTGCTTACCCTACTTGAGAAGTATTTCAATTCTGAGGAACTCGAGACAGACTGGGAAAGCCTCAAGAATGCAGAGGACGAGTTGCTAATAAACTCTCTTTCAATGCTCTGTCCGTTTAGCTCCAAAGAAAAACAGGCTTTGCTTGAAGCCGAAGACCTAGCCAGCCGTCGCGAAACGCTCACAACCCTGATGGAGTTTGCGCTACGGTTTGGCCAAAGCGAGGATCGAATCCAATGAGCCACGAAGGTGAATTTGACCCAAAAATGCTTGAAGCATTGGTCTGCCCGCTCACGCATAGCCGACTTGAGTATGACGCTGCGAATGCCGAACTGATCTCGCGGCCCGCCAATTTAGCCTTTCCGATCCGCAACGGAATTCCGGTAATGTTGGTCGACGAAGCCCGCGAGCTCGATTAAATCTGCTGCCCTTGCAAAAGCTTGGGCACATCGCCAGTTAATCCCGCCGCTTCGCGAATAAACCTACGCCGCAAACCGGGTACCGCATTGACCGCTCCAAGGCCGATGTCTCTGATCGTTCGAAGCGTTGAATTGTCATTTGAAAACAGCTGGTTAAATCCATGCGTCGCCGCTGCAAGTGTATTCGTGTCAAAGCGGCGCCATTGCTGGTAGCGGCTCAATACATCAGGCGCGCCAATGTCTTCGCCGCGCCGTTTGGCCATTACAAGAACTTCCGCCAGCGCCCCCACATCCCGCAGGCCAAGGTTAAGGCCCTGTCCGGCTATCGGGTGAATTGCGTGCGCCGCATCGCCAATCAAAGCAACGCGTGGCGCGATCAGTGCGCTGGCAAGCGAAAGCCCAAGCGGGTAGGCAAAACGCTTCCCTGCCAACGAGATATCGCCCAGAAAACTCCCGAAACGTGGTCGCAATTCTTCTAGAAAACCGTCGTCATCAAGGGCCGAAATACGCGCTGCATTTTCGTGTGTTTCGCTCCAGACAATTGAAGACGCGTTTCCGGGAAGCGGGAGTATTGCCAGTGGCCCAGAAGGCATAAAGAATTGGTGCGCGCAGCCGTTATGCGGCTTTTCATGCGCAACCGCAGCAACCAGTGCGGTCTGGCCATAATCGTGTCTATTCCGGCTTAAACCTGCTCTTTCGGCGGTTCCGCTCGTCTTTCCATCAGAGCCGATAAGCAGCTTCGCGCGCAGTTGTTTTCCTGAGGCAAGCGTTACCGTAGCACCACTTGAATCGACCTCTTGCGCCACAACGGTTTCTTGCGAGATCGTTTTAATGGCGTCGCGAGATTTTAGCGCTTCAATCAGTGCGACCCGCAGAAAACGGTCCTCGATCATATAACCCATAGGGCCATCTTCGATTTCGGCATGATCAAAGTGCAATACGAAGGGCGATGGGCCTTCGCCCGCGCGGCCATCGGTTACTTTGATATCGAGAATTGGCTGGGACTGGTCTTGCACATCTTGCCAAACCCCAAGGGCACGCAAGAGTTTTTGCGAGGCCAGCGCCAAAGCATAACCACGGCCATCAAAATCACCTGCCTTGCGCGTGTTCTCGGGCAGCGCATCGACAATGGTTACCGAAAAGCCGCCATCAGCCAGAGCAAGTGCGAGTGCGGTGCCGTTCAGGCCGCCACCAACGAGCAAAATATCTGTGTCAAATTCCATAAGCTCATATTGCTGGAATTGTAGGGATTGTCCATGATCCAAGGGCTAGATAGGGTTAACGTCGGTGTGAAATTTCGTGAGGACGCAATGGATATTTTGAAGCAAACCGCAACGACACTCGGGCGTGAAATCGAAAGCGGCAAGCTTGATCCTGTTGACCTGTGCGAGGCGCACATCGAAGCGATTGAAGCCCACCCGAATACACCAAAGATTTTCACTGAAGTGACCAAAGCGCGCGCGAGGAGCGAAGCTCTTGCCACGCAAAAACGTGCCAAAACAGGCTCTAGAAAAGGGAATCTGGATGGTGTGCCCGTTAGCTGGAAAGATCTTTTCGATTCTGCTGGGGTCCAGACGGAAGCCGGCAGTGACCTATTGAAAGATCGTGTACCGGATTGCGATGCGGACGTGCTTTCTACGGCAAGCCTTGGCGGTTCAGTCTGTATCGGCAAAACCCATATGTCGGAATTGGCGTTTTCCGGGCTTGGGTACAATCCGGTGAAACAAACTCCGCCTTGTGTGAATGACGCCGAAGCGGTTCCGGGCGGAAGTTCATCCGGCGCCGCTGCTTCGGTTGCGTTCGGGTTGGCTCCGCTTGCGATCGGGTCTGATACCGGCGGATCGGTACGTATTCCCAGCGCTTGGAATGATCTTGTTGGGCTCAAAACAACGTCGGGGAGGGTGTCGCTGAAAGGCGTCGTTCCGCTTTGCGCAAAGTTCGACACCGTCGGCCCGCTTTGTCGATCTGTCGAGGATGCGGCCCACGCGCTTGCTTTATTGGAAGGTGGTAAAGCTGCGGATTTGTCGGGTGCCAGCCTTAAAGGTGCGCGCATCGGAGTGCTGCGAACTGTGGCCTTTGACATGATCGAGGATGAGCCGCAAAACGGGTTCGAACAGTCTCTATCCCGCCTAAAAGCTGCGAGCGCGGAGGTTTCGGATATTGTGTTCAAACCCCTTGTTGAGTTGCTGACCTATTCGCCGATTCTCTTCGCGTCTGAAGCTTATGGCACGTGGAAGTCGGTCATCGAAAAGGCGCCGGAAAAGATGTTCCCAGAGATTCTGGAGCGGTTTCGTGGAGGCGCGGATTTTACTGCGGCGGACTATGTGGCCGCTTGGTTAGAGGTGGACCGAATCCGTGCGGAGTGGTGTGCGATTGCGGCGGGATATGACGCCATTGTTTTGCCAACCGCGCCGATCCTACCACCGAACCTCAAGCGGCTAAAAACGGATCATAGTTATTACGTCAAGATGAACTTGCTCGCCCTGCGAAATACACGCATTGGCAACCTACTTGGGCTTTGCGCGCTAACCTTACCGACAGGCGTTCCATCGACGGGTATTTCGCTCATGGGCCAACCTATGCAGGAAGAAAGGCTCCTGCGGATTGGGCGCGCTGCGGAGATTGCGATCCAAGGTTAGGCTGGCGCAAAAGCCACAACGTTCGGGATTAGCATAGAAAAATCGCCGCGATTTCTGGACCAAAACCCTCCCTGCGCGTAGTCTTGGCGGATAACGGGGCGATAATGATCCCGAACACTGAGGCAGATATGGTTTTTCCGGAGCGGTTTTCACAACTGCCAGAATACGCGTTTCCGCGCCTGCGGAGCCTGTTGGACGTTCACGCGCCCGGCGGAGACAGTATCGCTATGACTATCGGCGAGCCTCAGCACCCGTTCCCCGAATTTGTAAGCGAGATCATCGCCGAAACGACCAAAGAATTTGGCCGCTACCCACCGAATGACGGTGCGCCCGAACTTCTGGCCGCAATTCAAAACTGGATCGCGAACAGGTTCACTGTTTCGCTTGAGCCAGAGCAAATCATGGCGCTTAACGGTACCCGAGAGGGGCTTTACAACGCTGCAATGGCGCTTTGTCCTGAAGCGAAGAACGGCAAGCCAGTGGTGCTTATTCCAAACCCGTTTTACCAAGTTTACGCCGTTGCCGCCGCGGCCGTTGGCGCAGAGCCGGTTTTTGTTCCTGCGACGGCTGAAACTGGATTTTTGCCGGATTATCGCAGCATTCCGAAAGAAGTTCTGAACCGTGCCGCAATTGCTTACATCTGTTCGCCAACCAATCCGCAGGGCGCCGTTGCCTCGGCGGAGTACTGGCGCGATCTGTTGGACTTGGCCGAAACCTATGATTTCCAGATTTTCGCGGATGAGTGCTATTCCGAGATTTACCGTGATGCGCCGCCTGTAGGCGGGCTGGAGATGGCGCAATCAACCGACGCAGACCCAGAGCGTGTCGTGGTCTTTCATTCGCTTTCCAAGCGATCGAATTTGCCTGGCCTTCGTTCGGGATTTGTTGCGGGGGGAAAGCAATCAATTGCCCGAATTCGCCGGCTTAGAGCCTATTCCGGCGCGCCGCTTCCGCTTCCGATTCAACGCGCCTCAACGCGCGTTTGGCAAGACGAAGCGCATGTTGAGCACAACCGTGCGCTCTATGCCGAGAAGTTCGAGATTGCGGATGCTTTATTCAAAAATGTCGCGGGGTATAAATCGCCCGAGGCTGGTTTTTTCCTATGGCTTCCCGTGGATGACGGTGAGGCCGCTGCATTGAAACTATGGCGTGAAACCGGAGTTCGTGTACTTCCGGGCGCGTATTTGAGCCGAACAATAAATGGCACCAATCCGGGCGAAGGCTACATTCGTGTGGCCCTTGTTGCCCCAAAAGAAGAGACAGAAGCAGGTTTAATCAAACTGCGCGACTGCCTCTATAATTAAGGACGGGTAGAGTATGGCGTATCAAACGAGACAGCGTGATCCACTTCTGGATTCAAATGTTCAGGCAGCTATCGAGAAACGCGGCAAGGAACTCCTTGGGGTCGCGCTCATCCTCGGTGGTGTGTTGTTTTCGATGCTCCTCTATACGTTTTCACCCAGCGATCCGAGTTGGTTCTCTGCCAATGGCGGCCCGATTGACAACTGGCTTGGCCGTTTTGGTGCGACGGTTGCCAGTATCTTTATTTCGGTCGTAGGAGCGGCGAGCTGGGCTGTTCCTGTTGCGTTGTTCGCGTGGGGGCTGCGTTTTGTGACTCATACGGGCGCGGAACGTGCGGTTTATCGTGCAATTTTCCTGCCGATTGCGGTTGTGATTTGTGCGGTCCATGGCGCGACATACCCTGCGCCAGAGGCTTGGGGCCATATTTCGTCCTATGGCGGTGCCTTTGGTGAGATGATCACTGGCGGTCTGCTTGCTGCGCAACCCGGTGCTACAACAACGACTCTCAAGGTTCTCTCGGCTATTTCTGGATTGCTTAGCGTTGTTGCGCTTCTGTTTGTCTGTGGATGTACCCGCTTGGAGGTAAAACGCTTCGGTCGTTTCATGCTCGTTGGGTTGATCATGGGCTACGCGCGGCTCGTTTCCGCGATGTCGCGTGGCGTAAGCGGCGCTGCGGAAAAAGCTCGTCAGGCAAAAGAGAACCGTGCGCAGCGTAAAGACGCGATGGCGGCTGAGGCCACTTATGATGCCGCATCTGCTTACTATGGTGAGGATGCTGTTCTTGAAACAAGTGAGCCCCCCGTAACGCATCGTGCGCAGGTCATGCGCGCAGAGCCGGTTGCTCCGGCCCCCATGACACCGCACATGCCTGTGGCAGAACCAGAGCCAGCTGCTGAACCCGCGGCAAAAACAGGGCTATTCGCTCGCGTGCCGCTCTTGAAAAAAATGGCGCCCGAAGCCAATCCCACCCCCGAGGCCGCGACTGAACACCAAGTTGAAATGGATCAGGATGAGCGCATCAAAGCGCGCATAACGGATGTTATTAAGTCGCGCGTTCGCGCCGCTCCGCAGCCTGCGCATCGCCATGAACCAACACTGTTGCGCCCAAAGGGGCCTGAGCCTTTAGTGTTGAACACAAATCCGCAGATTGCAGACCAACAGATGGCAGAACAAATGGTTCCGCAGGAAGAAATCTATCAACCTGCGCCACCCGCACCTGAAGCTGCGCCGCTGCAGCAGGAGACTTATGTTCAGGAGCCAACTGTTGAGGCTGCTCCGCAACAGCCTGCACCAACAATTCCAGCGGCGCCTTTGACCAAACCAGTTGTCCAACACAATACGCGCAAGCCAATTCAACCTTCGCGTCAAGCAAAAGCAGAGGCCCAACCGGCGTTGCAATTTGACGAGAACCAAGCCGAATTTGAGCTACCACCGCTTTCGTTGCTGGCAAGCCCAAGCTCGATCCAACGTCATGTGCTATCTGATGAAGCGTTGGAAGAAAACGCGCGGATGCTTGAAAATGTTCTGGATGACTACGGTGTGAAAGGCGAGATTATCGCCGTGCGCCCCGGTCCAGTTGTGACGATGTATGAACTTGAGCCCGCACCGGGCCTTAAGGCGAGCCGCGTGATTGGCCTTGCTGATGATATTGCCCGCTCCATGTCGGCGCTTTCCGCGCGTGTTTCAACAGTTCCGGGCCGCTCGGTTATTGGTATCGAACTGCCGAATGAAAATCGCGAGATGGTTGTTCTGCGCGAAATCCTTTCGGCGCGTGACTTTGGCGATAGCAACATGAAGCTGCCCTTGGCGTTGGGTAAGGATATCGGAGGTGAGCCGATTGTTGCGAACCTCGCCAAGATGCCTCACCTGCTTATTGCGGGTACAACGGGTTCCGGTAAATCCGTGGCGATCAACACTATGATCCTCAGCTTGCTTTATAAGCTGACGCCAGAGGAATGCCGCCTGATCATGATCGACCCGAAGATGCTCGAACTCAGCGTTTATGACGGTATTCCACATCTGCTTTCGCCAGTTGTGACCGACCCGAAAAAGGCGGTTGTTGCCCTGAAGTGGGTAGTAGGTGAAATGGAAGAGCGTTACCGCAAGATGTCTAAGATGGGCGTGCGGAACATTGATGGGTACAACGGCCGCGTTCGCGATGCCTTGGCCAAGAACGAAATGTTTAGCCGAACCGTTCAAACCGGCTTTGACGATGAAACCGGCGATCCGGTGTTCGAGACAGAAGAATTCGCGCCCGAAACCATGCCGTATATCGTGGTTGTTGTGGACGAGATGGCCGACCTGATGATGGTTGCGGGCAAAGAAATCGAGGCTTGCATCCAGCGTCTTGCACAGATGGCGCGGGCCTCGGGTATCCACCTGATTATGGCCACGCAGCGCCCTTCGGTGGATGTTATTACCGGTACGATCAAGGCCAACTTCCCGACTCGTATCTCGTTCCAAGTGACCAGCAAGATCGACAGCCGCACCATCCTTGGTGAAATGGGCGCGGAACAGCTCTTGGGCATGGGCGACATGCTCTATATGGCCGGCGGCAGCAAGATCACCCGTATCCACGGGCCGTTCTGTTCAGACGAGGAAGTTGAAGAGATCGTCAATCACCTCAAAGCTTATGGTACACCTGAGTATATGAGCGGGATCGTCGAAGGGCCGGACGAGGACAAATCCAACGATATCGATCTTGTGCTTGGCCTTGGCGGGAATACCAACGGCGAAGACGCGCTTTACGATCAAGCGGTTGCGATTGTTCTGAAAGACCGCAAATGTTCTACCTCCTATATCCAGCGCAAGCTCTCTATTGGCTATAACAAAGCCGCGAGACTTGTTGAGCAGATGGAAGAGGAGAACCTTGTTTCCGCTGCTAACCATGTGGGTAAGCGCGAAATATTGGTGCCGGAACAGTAAGATCGGCGGATCATTGCTTTGTGAACTCTGGTGGCTGGAAACCTGCCAGAGATTCACTAAGTTATTGGTATGAAAATGTTTCGATACCTATTGGCTCCGATTCTCGCAGTTGGCATGGCGTTGCCTGCGGCTGCCGAGAAAATTCCGCTGGATGTGCTGTCTAATTA
Source organism: Halocynthiibacter sp. C4 (assembly GCF_028823805.1). NCBI lineage: Bacteria > Pseudomonadati > Pseudomonadota > Alphaproteobacteria > Rhodobacterales > Paracoccaceae > Halocynthiibacter > Halocynthiibacter sp. C4. The sequence goes on from NZ_JAPEIE010000003.1 coordinate 161,806, forward strand.
TATCAACAGCCTCAAGACGGCGACGACCACCTTCAAGCAGATCAACGGGGACGGTACCGTTTCCACGGGCACGCTCTACATGCACCGCCCCGGCCGTGCGCGATTTGAGTATGCCGAACCAGATGACACGCTTGTCGTCGCGGGCGGCAGTCAGGTGGCGATATTTGATGGGAAGTCCAACACAGGGCCGGAGCAATATCCGCTTAAGCGCACGCCGCTAAGCTTGATCCTTGCGCGGAATGTGAACCTTAAGAACGCAAAGATGCTTGTCGCGCATCAGGCCTTCGGACAAGACACCGTTGTGCGCGCTCAGGATCCAGAACACCCTGAGTACGGGAGTATTGATCTTATTTTCTCAGACAATCCCGTGCGTCTTAAAGAGTGGATCATAAACGATAGCGGTGGCGGCTCGACGCGTGTTATGCTGAATGATCTGCAAACAGGCGTTTCCTTGCGGGCCGGCCTGTTTAACATCACAAAAGCCATCGACGATCGTAACCGCTAGATTTTGCCACACCGCAAAAGCTGGTTGCGATACATATCAGCGCGATCGCCAACCGCATCAGCCACGCGGATCAGCCAAGGCTTGCTGAGATAGCTTTGGCGCGCATAACCTGCGCGACCCTCGTGATAGGCGAGGTATTGGTTGCGCGCATCCGCGATTGAAATGCCGAGCGTGCGCGTTGTTTCATCCATGTACCAACCCATGAAATCAACAGCGTCCTGAAAATCATCGCGCTTGGCGCCGCGGCCGCCGTGGGAGTCGCGGTACTCATCCCAAGTTCCATCAAGGGCTTGGCTGTAGCCATAGGCCGAACTTGCGCGGCCCATGGGGATAACACCCAAGGCATACCGAAGCGGCGTTCGCGCGTTCCCGATAAATTTGCTCTCCTGATACAGGATCGCCATTTGCACATGCACCGGAACACGCCACTTGCGTTGCGCTTTTTTCATATCGCGAAGATAACGCGGCCGTTCATCAAGAATTGCACATGCGTCGTTAAGGTTACGCGGCGCGGAGTTATACCCGCCACCGCAAGCTGCCAGTAGGATCAATAATGCCGTTGCGCGGAAAATTCTGCTCATTTGCCCATCGCTCTAAAATTTTTTCTTTAAGGTACAGGAAAATCTGAGCGGGTTAAATGAAAAACCCGTGTGCCTTAGATCAGAAAAAAGAGAGCGAGCGGAAAAATTGCAACCGAAAGCAGCGTTGAAGCAACCACCAAACCGGCCACGGCATCGGAGTCAGCGCCATATTTTTCGGCCAACATGTAAGAGGTCACGGCAACGGGTGTGCCGACCTGAAGCACCAACACAGCATAAGCCACTGGCGGCAGATTAAACCAACGTCCGACAACTGCGGCGATACCGATGCATATTGCGGCCTTTAGAAGTGATAGCCAGACCGCCTGTGCCATTCGGCCAGGTTGAAGCCGCGCAACGGCCACCCCAAGTGTCAGCAGCATGAGCGGAATTGCCATTTGGCCAACCAGATTGAGCGAATTGCCCAAAAACGTAGGGACATCCCAGTCTTGCCACATAAACAAAGCGCCAAGCAGGGTCGCGGCAACCATAGGTTCTTTGAGCACGCGCATGATGGAGCCCCCACCAGACACAACCCAAACCCCATAGGTAAAACTCCAGATTGCCATCGCGGCAAAAACAACAATCGCAAATCCAAGGCCCTCGCTTCCGAAAGCAAACAAGGCAAGCGGCAGGCCAACATTTCCCGTATTTCCGAAAATCAAAGGGGGCAGGAAGCTTCGCGTTTCTAGCTTTAGAAGCTTAACAATTACGAAAAATGCAATGGTAATCGCGCCGTAAGCTACTGCGGAAGCGAGCAAAATTTGGGTAAGTGCATTGGGGTCAATCTCTGTTTCAACTAGAGAAATGAAGATCAGACAGGGGACGCCCAAAGTCATCGACAGTTTGGTTACAAACGCCAGCCGATACTCAAAACCGAGCTTAACCCAAGCAAACCCAATACAGCCGAGAATGAAAACCGGCGCGACAATCTCAAGTACTGTTAAAACTATGTCCACAGTCTGTTTCCACCAAAATTCGTCTCAAACATGGACATTTCCCACTTGGAATGAGTAGTAAACAAGTAGGAGCTTGGAACCAATGCTAAAAACGCGAGCGAAATACTATCTTGGCCAAGTGGTGCGCCACCGCAAACACCCCTTTCGTGGGGTGGTCTTTGACGTGGATCCAACATTCTCCAATACAGATGAGTGGTATGAGGCCATTCCCGAAGACGCTCGGCCGGACAAAGACCAGCCGTTTTATCATCTGTTGGCCGAAAATGACCAAAGCTATTACGTCGCCTATGTCAGCGAACAGAATCTGATTGCTGATTATACTGGGGGTCCTGTGAGCCACCCTGATCTGGGTGATTTGTTTGGTCCTTTCGAGGATGGCTCATATCCGTTGCAGTTCCAGCTAAACTAGAGCTGCCTAGTAGCCGAGCGCACAGCCGTCTTTGCGGTGATCAGATGCGCCAATCAAAACGCCATTGTCCCAATCAATTTCGATTGCCTGCGCTCCGCCAATTGGTGTTTCCGGGACGACGATGTTGTGACCAAGGTCCGCGAGTTCCTGTCGTACCTTTTCGCTATAACCACGCTCGATATTGAGCGCAGTCCCATCGGCAAAGCATCGCGGGGCATCGCTTGCACTTTGGGGGTCGAGGCCGAAATCAATGATATTGCTCATGAAGCGCGCATGTCCGTTCGGCTGGTACGCGCCACCCATGACACCAAAGGGCATAATGACCTTACTGTTTTTGCGAAGCATCGCGGGAATGATTGTATGCATCGGACGCTTCCCGCCACCAGCTTCGTTTGCATGCCCTTGCTCAAGCGTGAAACCCGCGCCGCGGTTCTGGAACAGAATGCCGAACTTGTCCGACGCGTGGCCAGAACCAAAGCTATGGAAGATCGAATAAATCAGCGAAACTGCCATGCGATCTTTGTCGACGACGGTTATGTAGATCGTGTCTTTGTGGACAGCCTCAGAAATCGGTGCTGCTGATGGCATCGCTTTGGCGGGATCAATTAGCTCGGCGAGCGCCTTCGCTGTATCTTGCGACAGCATATGCTCAAGTTTTGTCATGTGGTTTGCGTCGGCGAGGAAGCGATTGCGCGCGTCATATGCCAGCTTCGCCGCCTCCGCTTCGATATGTGCCCGCTGAGCACCGAAGGGTTCCATCGACGCAATGTCAAAATGACTTAGAATATTGTTCATCAAAATCGCAGTTGCACCTTGCCCGTTCGGTGGGTGCTCTACAAGGTCGATCCCTTTGTAGGCGCCCGAAATCGGCTTTGTGTATTCGCAAGCCGTTGTGGCAAAATCATCCAACGTATGACATCCGCCAAGCGCATTGAGCGAGGCGACCATATCCTCTGCCACTTCGCCTTCATAAAACCCTTCACGACCATCAAGAGCGATACGGCGCAGGACTTCGGCCTGTTGCGGTGCGCGGAAAATCTGGCCCGTTGTCGGCGCTTGGCCGTTGAACAGGTAATGCTCGCGCGCGGCACCCTTGAGAGAATCCGCTGCAATGGCCCAGTCTTTTTGTACGCGGGGCGCAACCGGGACACCCCGTTCGGCGTAGTGAATCGCCGGCGCAAGCGAAGCGGCGATACCTGCGCGGCCCCAATCTTTGGACAGCTTGCAGAATGCATCAATTGCGCCCGGAACGGTTATGGATTCAACGCCTTGAAGCGGGATGGTGTCGTGACCCCGAGCACGGATTTCATTTGCATCCAGCGCTGCAGGGGCTTTTCCAGAACCATTAAGTGCAATTACCTCATCGGAGTCAGCAGGCTTCAGGAGTACAAAGCAATCGCCACCGATGCCTGTCATCTGCGGTTCGCAAATTCCCAAAACAACCGCGCCTGCAATTGCAGCATCAACAGCATTTCCGCCCGACTCCAGGATTTGAATGGCTATCTTGGAAGCCAGCGGATGCGATGTTGCACACATGCCGTTCTCGGCAATTACAGGGGATCGACCGGGAAAATGAAAATCGCGCATTTGAGGCTCCTGATTATTTGTCGGAACCGTATAAGAGCGCTTAAGGGAAGCCAATAACATGGCTACGAAATTATATAAGCTAGGCTTGATCCAGCCCCATTTGGAACGCGAGTTTGTTGCGTCCTGAAGTGCGCTGGTAGGTGATGGAGTCAGAGAGTTCGCGGATCATCATCCAACCCCATCCGCCTTCTGGGAGGCGTTCAATGCCGACGTTAAGCTCTTTTTGTTTCGGAACCGGTAGCGAAAGGTTTGGCATCGCTTTGCCGATATCTGAAATTTCGCAATTGAGTGAGTTGTTCCAGATCGTGATGCTTAGGGTGATCGAGCCGGTGTCGCTGCCCTCATACGCATGCTCAACAATGTTATTCAGTACTTCCGCTAGCGCCAGCTCGAATACACCACAATCTTTCTCCCGAACGCCTTTTTTCTGAAGGCAGGACATGACCTCGGAAAGAGCATGGCGCACCATTAGTGGCGAACTTTGAAAGGACAGGCCGAACCTATACGGCTCTTTGGCGGGGGGGCGATCTGACATCTGGGTTTTCGATCTACTGTTAAGCTGTACCTTCAGACGCGGCGAGCGCATCCAAAGCGGAATTGTGAATGCGAAAAACAGTATCCATGCGCGTGAGCGAGAAAACTTTGGCAACGTTTGCTGTTAGCCCTGCAACTTCAAGTTTTCGCTCAGGGCCAAGAAACTTCATGACGCCAACAACCGCGCCCAGTCCACTTGAATCAAGAAATGTGACGCGCGACAGATCAAGCACCACCCGCGCGCTTTTGGTTGATGCGATCTGGCGCATGGTTTCCTTGAATTGAACCGTCACAGCGGAATCAATCCGCGACGCCTCCACCGTTGCGAGCAATGTGTCATTGACGAGTTTGGACGTAATTTCCATTTTATCACTCCTGACTTCAATGCGATTAGCCTAGACGCCAATCGTTACCATTCGGTATGCATTGGGCGAGAGCTTGGAGATAAAAGGGGAAACCTGATGAAAGATGTTGTCATTGTTGGCGCCGCGCGGACACCTATGGCCGGTTTGCAAGGCGATTTTGCGCATGTAACGGCGGCAGACCTTGGTGGAGCGGCGATCGCGGCTGCTCTGGAGGGCGCAAAAGTATCGGGTGATTCTGTTGATGAACTGCTGATGGGAAACGTGCTGGGCGCAGGGCAGGGGCAAGCGCCCGCGCGTCAGGCTGGCTTCTCGGCTGGGCTTGATAAATCAGTACCGGCAACCACGCTGAACAAGATGTGCGGCTCGGGTATGAAAACCACGATGGTTGGTTTTGATCAGGTCGCGCTCGGCAATGCCGATGTTGTGGTGACCGGCGGCATGGAGAGCATGACGCTCGCGCCTTACCTTTTGCCGAAAATGCGTAGTGGCGCGCGGATTGGGCACGGGCAGGTTGTTGACTCCATGTTCCTTGACGGGCTTGAGGATGCCTATGACAAGGGCCGCCTGATGGGGACATTTGCAGAGGACTGTGCGGAGAAATACCAGTTTACCCGCGAGGCGCAGGATGCCTATGCGCTCACCTCGCTTTCACGCGCAGTGGCTGCTCAGGAAAGCGGCGCGTTTTCGGATGAGATCGCACCAGTAACCGTCAAATCGCGGCGCGGCGAAAGCGTTGTGGGCGTTGACGAACAGCCTGGCAAGGCGCGCCCCGAGAAAATCCCGACTTTACGCCCTGCGTTTCGGGAGAACGGCACCGTAACGGCGGCAAATTCTTCGTCAATTTCAGATGGCGCTGCAGCACTTGTGCTTACGACAGCGGAGAATGCAGAGGCGCAGGATATGCCAGTTCGCGCGCGCATCCTTGGCCATGCGAGCCACGGTCAAGACCCTGCGTGGTTTACAACCGCGCCTGTCCCTGCAGCACAAAAACTGCTGGATCGGTTGGGGTGGAGCGTGGACGACGTGGACCTTTGGGAGGTGAACGAAGCTTTCGCCGTTGTGCCTATGGCGTTTATGGCCGAAATGGGCGTGCCGCATGACAAGGTGAACGTGAACGGCGGAGCCTGTGCGCTGGGTCATCCGATTGGAGCCTCGGGAGCGCGGATCATTGTAACGCTTCTCAATGCGCTGGAGATACGCGGTCTGAAACGCGGAGTTGCGGCTATCTGTATCGGCGGCGGCGAAGGCACAGCAATTGCGATCGAACGCCCATGACCGCCGACTACACAATGCTTGCAAAAACCATTGCGAGCCTAACAGAGGGCGAGACTGACGAAGTCTCGCTCATGGCGACGGTTGCTTGTGAGCTTCACCATGCAGACGGTCGTTTCGACTGGACGGGATTCTATCGGAATGTCGGGAATGACACGCTCAAGATTGGCCCTTATCAGGGTGGGCACGGGTGCCTGACGATCCCGTTTTCCAAGGGCGTTTGCGGCGCGGCGGCACGCACGCGTGAAGTTCAACTTGTACCAGATGTTGATGCCTTCCCCGGCCATATCGCATGTGCCAGCAGCACCAAATCAGAGCTTGTTTTGCCTGTTATTAGCAAAGGAGATAGGCTGATAGGTGTGCTTGACATCGATAGCGATCAACCGAATGCTTTTACCGAGACTGATGCAAAAGAAATTGCCGAAATTACCGCGGCGGTATTTGCTTTGGTTTAGGAGGTTGTAATGCATAAAGGCAGCTGTCTTTGCGGTGATGTTCAGTATGAAATCAAGCACGACCTAGAAGCCCCAGTGGCATGTCATTGCTCCCAGTGCCGAAAAACATCCGGTCATTTCTGGGCAGCGGTACATGCAACGAAATCTGATTTTGTGCTAACCGAAGATAGCGGCCTGAAGTGGTACGACTCCTCAAGCTGGGCGCGCCGCGGTTTCTGCGGCACATGCGGGAGCAGCCTTTTCTATGACATGAAGGGTGAGGATTTTCTATCCGTGGCGGCGGGCACACTTGATAGCGATTTCGACGTGAAAATCGGGAAGCATATTTTCTGCGCCGATAAAGGAAAAAACTACGAAATAAATGACGATGTAACTCAACTGGATCAATACTGATTTTGCCGTTATGACCGCTGGATGAGCGACACATACAATCCACCCCAAGATCCGTTAGATGTGCTTCATCTTGACCATCATTTGCTGGTGGTGAACAAGCCGTCGGGCCTGCTGTCTGTGCCAGGCAAGGGTGAACATCTCGCTGATTGTTTGATTGCACGGGTACAAGCGGCCTTCCCTGATGCGCTGTTGATTCATCGGCTTGATAGAGACACGTCCGGTGTAATGGTTTTTGCGCTGACTCCACATGCCCAACGTCATATCGGCCTTCAGTTTGAGAAACGCCAAACCAAGAAAACCTATGTCGCGCGTGTTTTCGGGCGGATAGCGGAAAAAACCGGTACCGTGGATTTGCCGCTCATCGTGGATTGGCCCAACCGCCCGCTTCAGCACGTAAATTTCGAAACAGGCAAAGAAGCTATTACCGATTGGCGCGTTGTGAAATACGAGGAAAATGCAACGCGGGTGCGGCTTTTCCCGAAAACGGGCCGGAGCCACCAGTTGCGTGTACATATGCGAGAGATCGGACACCCAATTCTTGGCGATCCGTTCTATGCAACAGGCGCGGCGCTGAATGCGCCACGGCTTATGCTGCATGCAGAGGAGCTTCGACTTCGGCATCCAGAAGGGGGCGCAGGCCAGCGTTTCCGTGCACCCGCACCATTTTAAGCCAGCCAAAACAAGTCATTTGCCCCGTGGCAATCCTATCCTCAGGGCCTATATATGGCTTAGGAATTATAACAAAGGAGGCCGAAATGGGCTTGCGCATTAACGACACAGTTCCCGATTTCAAAGCACAAACAAGCGAAGGCGAAATCTCGTTCCATGACTGGATCGGAGATAGCTACGCAATTCTCTTTAGCCACCCAAAAGATTTCACTCCCGTTTGCACCACAGAGTTTGGCGCTGTTGCACAGCTTGCCGACGAATGGGACAAGCGCAACACCAAGGTGATCGGCGTTTCGGTTGACGGTGTTGAGGACCACATCAAGTGGAAAGACGACATCGAAAAGTTCGCTGGAACCAAAGCAGGGTTCCCGATCATTGCCGACGAAGGTTTGGCTGTATCCAAAGCATTCGACATGCTCCCAGCGGACGCTTACCTTCCTGATGGCCGCACCCCTGCCGATAGCCAAACAGTGCGTTCGGTGTTCATTATTTCCCCAGAAAAGAAGCTCCTGCTTTCGATGACGTATCCTATGAACGTTGGACGGAACTTCGGTGAAATTCTCCGCGCTCTGGACGCGCTGCAAACGGCTGCTGGCCATGGCGTTGCGCTTCCTGCGAACTGGACACCTGGTCAGGATGTAGTGATCCCCGTTGCTGTTGATGACGAGGCGGCGAAAGCGAAATTCGGTGATTTCGAGACGCATTTCCCCTATCTTCGCATGACCAAACTCTAAACAACTTCGGAGCCACGCATGAAAACCGCGCCAAGATCATCCAAATCGGATGACCGCAAGGATCGGATAAGTGTGGCTCCGGATGCCACTGGTATTCACGGCATGACGGTTCATTGGTCCCGCAAGGAGCGGATCAATGAAATCTATCGCGGGATATTCAGCACCTACGATAAATTCCACAGTTTCAACGATGTATTGATCTGGCCCTTCGGCCCGAGGCCCGATCCGAACCTGATTGCGCTTGCAGGGTCGTCCGGTAACAAACAGTTTCAATCGAAGTTTGGAATATGGTCGAAGGCCGTGTTTCTGTCTTGGCAGTATAAATGGTGCTGGCGTTACCTTGATGACAAAACCGATTGTTTGCTTGTCGTATGGAATGGCATCAAAGGGCATAGACGCGTTCTGGCGGATGCCGCGATCAAACGTGGCGTGCCTGTTGTCTATTTCGAAGAGGCGCCGCTGCCGGAACGAATTACGGTTGATTTCCAAGGTGTGAACTATGGGTCGAGCCTGCCACGCGATCTCGCGTTTTATCGCGCTTGGGCAGAGCAGGAGAGCATCGACCTCACGGCATGGCGGGAACTCGGCGCATCCCTCATTCCGCGCGCGGCCGCGACGCGAGAAGACGTGTTGCAGCAAGACGCTTCGGAGGACCTAGGTAAAGAGAATTTCATTTTCTGTCCGCTTCAGGTTCCAGGTGACAGCCAGATCACAATCTATGGCGACTGGATTTCTTCGGTAGAGCAAATGATCGACGAGCTTGCAGAGGCATCCAAAGCCCTTCCTGATGGGTGGCACTTGCGGATCAAGGAGCATCCGACCGCAAAAGTTTCATTCGGCGAAAAATTGGCTGGTCTCACGTCCGACAAGTTTCGTGTAGATAACAGTACAAACACGTTCGAGCAGGTCGCGGCCTCTCGTGCCGTGCTGAACATTAATTCCTCGGTTGGGCTTCAAGGGTTCTTCTTTGACAAACCGGCGATTGTACTTGGTCATGCGTTCTATGGCATCGATGGCATCGCGACCAAAGCCAGCAGCCAATCCGAGCTCGCAGAGTTACTCTCCGCACCGGAAGATCTGTCGTTCGATCCAGAAAAGCGCGATCTGTTTATGTCTTATCTCGCGGCGGAGTATTACCCCTTGGAAGAAGACGCCAAAGCAGGACGCTACACGATCGCCGACGCCATCGCGCGCGATCAGAAGCGAGACGCGATCATGGCGCAGATTACAAGCTAAACGCAAAAGGCCCCAGCGGTTTGCTGAGGCCTTTCGTTTTTCAAGCGAGAATGAGGATTAACCCTCTTTCTTCTCTTCTTTGATTTCTTCACCAGTTTCCTGATCGACAACTTTCATCGACAGGCGAACTTTGCCGCGATCGTCAAAGCCGAGCAGTTTAACCTTCACGTCCTGACCTTCTTTGAGGACATCGGACGGGTGGTTCAAACGGCGGTTTTCGATTTGCGAAACGTGCACAAGGCCGTCGCGCTTACCGAAGAAGTTCACGAAGGCACCGAAATCAACGATCTTAACAACTTTACCGTTGTAGATCGCGCCAGCTTCTGGCTCTGCCACGATCGAGTGGATCATGTCATAGGCCTTCTGGATGGCTTCGGCGTTTGCAGAGGCGATCTTGATGATGCCGTCGTCGTTGATGTCGACCTTGGCACCCGAAGTTTCAACGATCTCGCGGATAACCTTACCGCCAGAACCGATCACTTCACGGATCTTGTCTGTTGGAACCTGCATGGTTTCAATGCGCGGCGCGTGAGCCGAGAAATCACCAGCTTCGGACAGGGCCTTGCTCATCTCACCGAGGATATGCACGCGGCCATCCTTGGCTTGGGCAAGAGCTTTTTCCATGATTTCCGGTGTAATGCCGGCAACCTTGATATCCATTTGCAGCGAGGTGATACCCTCTTCTGTACCTGCAACTTTGAAGTCCATGTCGCCGAGGTGATCTTCGTCGCCGAGGATGTCGGTGAGGATCGCATAGGAGCCGTCTTCTTCGAGGATCAGACCCATTGCAACACCCGCAACAGGCGCCTTAAGCGGAACGCCCGCGTCCATCATCGAGAGCGAGCCGCCACAGACGGAAGCCATCGAAGAGGAACCGTTGGATTCGGTGATCTCGGATACAACGCGAACTGTGTACGGGAAATCAGTTGCTGCAGGCAGAACTGCCTGAAGCGCACGCCAAGCAAGCTTACCGTGGCCGATTTCACGACGGCCTGGAGGGCCAAAGCGGCCAACTTCACCAACGGAGTAAGGAGGGAAGTTGTAATGCAGCAGGAAGTTGCTGCGGTATGTGCCGGTCAGTGCGTCGATCATTTGCTCGTCGTCGCCTGTGCCGAGTGTGGTGATCACAAGGCCCTGTGTCTCGCCACGTGTAAACAGCGCGGAGCCGTGTGTACGAGGCAGGATACCGGTTTCGGAGACAATCGGGCGAACAGTTGTTGTGTCACGGCCATCAATACGCTTGCCGGTTTTAACTACGTCACCACGGAGGATGCCGGACTCAAGCTTCTTGAGCGCGGAACCGAGGTTCTCGTCCTCAAGCTGCTCTTCAGTCAGCGCAGCCTTGATAGCTTCGCGAGCCTCTGCAACGGCGCCTGTGCGCTCTTGCTTATCGGTGATCGCATAGGCCGCGCGCATCTTGTCTTCGCCAGCGGCTTTCACAGCTTCGTAAAGCTCCGAGTAATCGACCGGCTGGAAGTCAAACGGCTCTTTCGCACATTCTTCGGCCAATTCGATAATCAGGTCGATCACCGGCTGGATGGAGTCATGCGCAAACTTAACCGCGCCGAGCATCTCAGCTTCGGACAGTTCGTATGCTTCGGACTCAACCATCATCACGGCGTCTTTTGTACCGGCAACCACAAGGTCGAGGCGCTGATCTGGGTTATTGCGCAGATCGTGCATGTCATCGACAGATGGGTTCAGCGTGTATTCGCCATCAGTGAAACCAACGCGACACGCGCCGATTGGGCCCATGAACGGAGCACCAGAGATTGTGAGCGCAGCAGAAGCAGCGATCATCGCAACCATGTCTGGGTCATTCACAAGGTCGTGGCTCAGAACTGTACAGATCACCAGAACTTCGTTTTTGAAGCCAGGAACAAACAGCGGGCGGATCGGACGGTCGATCAGACGGCTTGTCAGCGTCTCTTTCTCGGTCGGACGCGCTTCGCGCTTGAAGAAGCCACCAGGAACTTTACCCGCAGCATAGTATTTTTCGTTGTAATGAACGGTCAGCGGAAAGAAATCCTGACCAGGCTTTTGCGACTTGGCAAAAGTAACGTTGGCCATAACGGAGGTTTCACCCAAAGTGGCGATAACCGAACCGTCTGCCTGACGAGCAACCTTGCCCGTTTCGAGTGTCAGCGTTTCGTCGCCCCACTCAATCGATTTTTTAGTTTCGTTAAACATATCGTTTCCTAATAGGGAGCAAGCCCGGCCCTCCGGGTCTCCCGTTTGCATGGCGGCCCCATTGCCGCCGATCCCTCTATCTTTATTTCGAGTGCCAGGATCCAAACACTACGTCTCAGATATAGCGGCCATACAATAAAACAACGCGTTTGGGAACAGCGATTGTTTGGCGACCGTTGCGTGAGAGCAAACCCGCTCGCATCACCACGCTTCAAAACAAAAACGCCCGCGAGAGTATCGCAGGCGCTTCCGTATTCTTGCTTGATTAAGCTTAGCGGCGAAGGCCGAGGCGCTTGATCAGGTCTTGGTAACGATCTTCGCTTTTGCCGCGGAGATAGTCCAAAAGCTTACGACGGAGCGCAACCATCTTAAGAAGGCCACGGCGGCCGTGGTTGTCTTTCTTGTGGGTTTTGAAGTGCTCTGTCAGTGTCGCGATACGCGAGGAAAGGATAGCAATCTGTACTTCGGGCGAACCTGTGTCGCCTTCTTTGATTGCAAATTCTTTCATCAGGCGTGCTTTTTCTTCAGCAGTAATCGACATCGGGGTCTCCTTATCTAAAGGGTTAATGGCGCGAGCCGGGATGTCGTCCAGCAAGGCCCGTGGAGGGGTCCGTCAGAGAGTCTCTGGTCGGATTGCGGGCGTATAAGGGAGATTCCCCAAAAAAGAAAGGGGTTTTCGTTCCTCAGCGCAGATTCAGATTCTATTCGCTTGGTCTGCCCTGAATTTCGTCAGCGATTTCTTTGGCCCATTCGCCAAATATTGGAATGAAATCTATCTGCGAGAGCGCAAAAACCAAAACGGAGGCCAAGATCGAAGCGCCGAGTACCGTACCAAGGCCGAACGCCAATCCGCGCATTAGCTGAAATCCGATTGTCCGCCATTTCGATTTGTAGATGCGAAAGAACTTTTGATTATTCAGTCGCGTGACTTCTGCTTTCAGTGCTTGGACCTCTTGAAGCAGGCTGTCACTGTCATTCGTTTCTGTCATGGCATATTCCAAGGCTCTGGTTGGACTGAATAACTAATATAGAGAGGATGCTTTGGATGTCCCGCTTTTGACAGACCTAAATGATAGAGGGTCTGCCCTTGCAGCAATTTCGCCACCGCTTCACCTCGATTGAGATGCGCGCCGTGCGTACCCCATGCGCAAATGATCGTATCGGCCCACGCGCACCCTTCTAAAATCGCAGCATCGTTCTCTGGGCCAACAGGATCAGCAGCAGCCCGCATCTTCCGTGGGTCAGTATCACGCCACGCAAAAATATTCGCGACCCGAAACCCGCCAAAGCCCAATGCCCGCGCGCGGCGTTCACACCGTTCAACGGTTGGGTCGTTCTGCACTTCTGTGGCGGTTGACGGGTTAAGCATGATAAAGAAGGCCCGTTTTCCCGACTCATCCCAAACGCGTGTCAGGCTGTAACGGTATTTCTCGCAATCCGAATAGACAGCGGTCGATGGCGCGTCATCCTTGATGTGGCTTCTTGTAATCATGCTTGTTTGTTGCAATGCCCCGCGCGGTTATCAAGTGCCTTGATTGAATACGCGGCTTGGGTGGAGTTCACCCGATTTATAAACCCCGACCGCAACCGCCTTGCCGTCCAAGCTGCCCCAGCATTCGTCGCCAAACTGAACATCTGCCGCGATCACCATGCCGGGATTGCCGTTGCGCAAACGCATTGCGCCTTCGGGTGTGCATTTCACCTCCGGAAGGTCTTCAAGACCGATCTCCAGAGGGCGCAAATGTGTGTCTAATTCAGGGTCTTTGGCCAGTTTCTCTATTGTTTCAACCGATATGCCATCTTCGGCGTCGAATGGGCCAGACCAGATGCGCCGCAGTTCTCGGACATGGCCGAAACAGCCCAGTTTCTCGCCCAAATCCCGCGCAATGGCGCGCACGTAGCCGCCCTTCCCACAGGTCATCTCAAGCGTCACGTGATCCTCGTCGGGGCGATCAACGAGCACCAGCTCTTCAACGTATAAGGGCCGCGCCGCGATCTCGAAGTCTTGATCGTCGCGGGCAAGTTTATAAGCCCGTTGGCCATCGATTTTCACGGCCGAAAATTTAGGTGGGATCTGCTCTATATCGCCGACAAATGACAGCAGCGCTTCTTTGATCTCATCATCGCTCGGGCGCAGGTCGGATTCGTTGATCACCTCGCCTTCCGCATCATCTGTATTCGTGGCTTGGCCAAGACGTACGGTGAATTGATAGGCTTTGAGCGCATCGGTGATGTACGGAACTGTCTTTGTCGCTTCACCGAGCGCAACCGCAAGAACCCCCGTCGCTTCAGGGTCTAATGTGCCTGCATGGCCTGCTTTCTGTGCGCCAAGTGCCCAGCGCACCTTGTTGACAACGGCATTGGAGCTGATGCCCGCAGGTTTATCCACGACCATCCAGCCGGAAATATTGCGACCCTTGCGTTTACGACCCATAGAACTGTCCTGCGTTGTGTTAAGCCGCGCGTGCTATCGGGCCGCGCGACGTTCGTCAATACGGCTATCGGTCTGTGACCAAGCCGACGATGGGGCCAATCGGCAGGCCGATATCGCGGCGGCCAACTTCTGGCGCATAGAGGCGCGAAACTTTGCCGTCGAAAAAGAGCGCGTTCGGAACTTTGATGTGATCGCGGAAGAACCGCCCGAAATCGTGAAAATTCACTTGCTGGTTCGAGATTGCGAAAATGGCTGTTTTCCCGTCCGCGCTGGTTCCGACACCATTGCGATAATACCGCGAATCGCCATTTGGAATGAAGCGTGGGTGCAGCTCGCCATCAATCACAAGCATCGGGCCGGATTGAGAGGCGAAACGGCAGTCTGGTTTTGCGGCTTCGAATACGGTTGTTTCGATCACATCAACCCGCCCGTCGCTAATGCAAAAAACTCCGTTTGGCGTAAGGCCAAAATTCCCGACCCCACCTCCGTGGCTAACGGGTGTGAGCTCTTCTCCGTTCTCCACAAACAACCCAACAGGCATCCGATTGGAGTGATACATGCCAGCGTTCATCGCAAAGACAAGCGCTTTGCCTTCGGGCTTGAGGGCCGCATTTACGGCACTAAACCCGCCCAAAATGCGATTTTCATCGTTTCGCAGGAAAAGCCTTAAATCGTCCTCTGCGTCTGCACGACACACGGTATAGGCGTTGCCCTCAAATTCTTCGACAGCGCATTGCGCGGCGGCCGAATGCCCCGTGATTACAGCGAGAAAGCCAAGAAGGAAGCTAAGACTGCGTATCATCCGTATCGTCCAGCGGTGCGATATCGCGTTGAACATTGTCTTGGGACAGAAGGCGGCGTGTTTCGTCCATCCGATCAAACGTATCGTCGATCGCATAGCGCACTTCGGGCGAATGCTTCAGGCCCATCTTCTTAGTGATAATGCGACGAATTTCGTGTCTATTCTCGCGCAAACTGGCCAATGCCTCTTCTTGCCCTTGCCCACCAAGAGGCAAGACATAGGCCGTGGCGATCCGAAGATCGGGCGTTACTCGAACCTCGCCCACGGTAATAGACATGCGGTTCAAGTCAGGATCGTGAATTTCGCCCCGATTGAGCGTTTCTGAAAGTGTCCGGCGGATCAACTCGCCGACGCGAAGCTGACGCTGTGAAGGTGCCTTGCCGGCGCGGTTTGCGTTTTTAGCCATAGCCGTCATGTAAGCATGAAACACCCGATGGGCAACAGGGCTTTGCTTTGAGCGCGGCTTGGGGTTAAACGAAGGCAAGCCGATAAAAGGAACGCGCAATGACCGACGCAACGAAAATAGTGATCACCGGATGCTCTGGCCGTATGGGACAAATGCTCATCAAGACGGTTCTGGAAAACGACAAAACAGAGCTTTCAGGCGTTGTTGAACGGTCTGGGCATGATTGGGTTGGCCGCGATGTTGGCGAGGCCATGGGCGGGCAGGCGCTCGGTGTGACTGTGTCTGATGATATTTCCGCAGCGCTAAAGGGTGCGGACGTGGTGATTGATTTCACGGCGCCTCAGGCCACGATACAATTCGCTAAGGCAGCTGCCGAAGCGGGTGTTGCGCATGTAATCGGCACCACTGGGTTTAGTGACGCAGAGATTGAAGCGCTCGCCGAGCCCGCGCAGAAAACCGCGATCGTGCGCGCTGGCAACATGAGCCTCGGTGTGAATCTCTTGACCCAACTTACCAAGAAAGTGGCCGCTGCGCTCGATGAGGACTATGACATCGAGATCGTGGAGGCCCATCACCACCATAAAGTCGACGCTCCATCAGGGACCGCCCTGATGCTTGGCGAAGCAGCGGCAGAGGGGCGTGGCGTTGACCTTGGCGAGGTATCAGATCGAGGGCGTGACGGGATTACTGGTGCGCGTAAGAAGGGCGATATCGGCTTCGCCGTGGTGCGCGGAGGCGATATTGTAGGCGAGCATGAAGTGATGTTTGCAGCAGCAGGCGAGCGGATCGTGTTGCGCCATATGGCCACGGACCGCGCGATCTTTAGCCGTGGGGCGATCAAAGCTGCGATTTGGGCGGCCAAGCAAAAGCCTGGTTCCTACGACATGTTGGATGTGTTGGGCCTCTGAATAGGCTCTGTTCCTGCTAAATCAGAAATCTACGGCGATGCCTTTGCGCTCCCAATCTCCATAACGAACTGGCTCTGGCCCGTCGCGGCCACCGAGTTCGGTCGGGAGTTCTGTTTGCTTTTGCTTACGCCGCTCTTCGGCTTCGGCCAGCGCGCGCTTAGCAGCATCGGGCAGGTCTTGTTTTTCGCTCATGTGACAAGTCCTTGTTTTGGGCGTGTGCATGATATACCTCAGCCCGCATGGCGCGTAAAACCCCAAATACAAAACCCCAGCAAGGCATAGAAGCCCGCCGCGCGGCGGTACAACTGCTGAATGCTGTGACGGTTAAGAAGCGATTGCTTTCCGAAGTGAGCGGCCCAAAAGGCCCATTAGGTAAACTCGACGCTGCGGATAAAGCGCGCGCGCAGCGACTTGCGCTTGATACGCTGCGCAATCTTGATCGCGCTGATCGCATCCTTGGCCCGTTTTTGCGTCGTCGCCCTCCAGAAGAGGTTCATAACATCCTTCGCCTCGCGGCAACGGAGATCTTCGTCGAGCAAGCGCCTGCGCATGGTGTTGGAAACGCGCTTGTTGCAATTGCGCGCGAGATTAACGCGACGAGCCATTCCGCGGGAATGGTTAACGCAGTTGTGCGCCGTTTGGGCGAATTAGAGACTGAAAAATGGAATAACCTACCCGTTCCGCGTTTGCCAAAGTGGCTGCGGAAACCGTTGATTGCGGATTATGGCAAGGCGACGGTTGAAGCGATCGAGCAATCCCATGCCAATGGCGCTCCGCTTGATCTCTCCTTCAAAGCAGATGCGAAATTGCCAGAAGGGGAGCGTATTCCAACTGGAAGTTTGCGCATCAAAGACGCTGGTCAGGTTACTGCCCTTGAGGGGTATCAGGACGGCGGATGGTGGGTGCAGGACGCAGCTGCGGCACTTCCGGTTAATATTCTTGCGCCGAAAAAAGGCGAGACAATTCTCGATCTCTGTGCCGCACCAGGCGGCAAGACGATGCAACTCGCAAGCGCAGGAGCCGATGTTACGGCGGTTGATATTTCTGAAAGCCGTATGGGGCGGGTGCGTGAAAACCTTGCGCGGACCAAGCTGACGGCCAAAACCACTGTTTCCGACGCGCTTGAGTTCAAAGAGGGCAGCTTTGACGCGATCCTTTTGGATGCGCCCTGCACCGCTACAGGGACGATTCGCCGTCATCCGGACCTGCCCTATGCCAAGGATGGCTCCGAATTTCCGGGACTGTTCGAGCTTCAGGAAAAGATGCTCGATCATGCTCTAACCCTGCTGAAACCGGACGGTCGGCTTGTTTTCTGTACGTGTTCGCTGCTGTTTGACGAAGGCGAAATTCAAGTTGAAGACGCGCTCAAACGTCACCCGAATCTCACCGTCGATAAAGACGCACTTCTTGTTGAGGGTGTGGAACCCGAGTGGGTTTCCAAGGAGGGCGGGCTGCGCATCCGGCCCGATTTTTGGAGTGATATCGGTGGCTTGGATGGCTTCTATATCGCGGTGCTTCGGCAAAAGTTATAACGCCCTAAAATAGCGGTGACAGGCGCGACCTCACCTCATATGCTGCTGTCAGAACAATAAGCACGTCAGCAATCGACGAGGCAGGGCAGGTGGCAAACACCATAAAGACAAACACGCGCCGCAAGCGCTTTGCAGACCGTTTCCACGCGCGTCTGAGCGTGTTTTCGCGCCCTGCAACTGGTTTTGTCTCACAGCCGGAACCGCGTACAATCGGCTCCTTTGCGCGTGGGAGGCAGCTGATTGCCGGAAATTTCATGTTTGCGGGATTTCTCGTTGAAGCCCCGAATGTTTCGATCTGGGAATTGCCGTCGCCAGACCGCCGGTTTGAACAGGATTTGCACGGATTTACGTGGATGGATGACCTTGCCGCCGTTGGGGACGGCGAGGCACGCAAGCGGGTTCAGGCGTGGACGAATGAGTGGATTGAGCGATATTCAGGCGGAACAGGCTCTGGTTGGACGCCGGATATTACCGGCCGTCGCGTCATTCGTTGGATCAACCACGCGCTGTTTTTCCTGAACGGGCAAGATGCAAAAGTCTCTCAGGCGTTCTTTGGTGTGTTGGCCCAACAGACAGTGTTTCTGTCGCGCAGATGGCACGGCGCAGCGGCAGGGTTGGCGCGGTTCGAGGCGTTAACCGGTCTGCTTTATGCGGGGCTTTCGCTCACGGGCATGGAGCGCCATGTGAAGCCCGCGATGAAGGCGCTTGCGCGGGAATGTGTTGACCAGATTGATACAGAAGGCGGCATTCCAACTCGCAACCCCGAAGAATTGCTAGAGGTCTTTACACTCCTGACATGGGCCGCATCCGCTCTTTCCGAAGCTGGGCGGATGCCCGCGCGCGAACATCTTCAGGCGATTGAAAGAATCGCTCCCACGTTGCGTGCGCTACGGCACAGTGATGGCGGGCTTGCGCGGTTCCATGGCGGCGGACGTGGGTTAGAGGGGCGGCTTGATAATGCTTTGGCAACGTCTGGTGTTCGTGCGCAAGTTAACACAGGCCTTTCAATGGGTTTTGCGCGGATGCACGCTGGGCGCACGTCTATCGTTATTGATGCCGCGTCTCCTCCAATGGGCGTTGCCGCGCCAGAGGGGCATGCGTCCACGCTCGCGTTTGAACTGACCTCTGGCCGCCGCCCGTTGGTTGTAAATTGTGGGTCGGGTGCGACCTTTGGTGAAAGTTGGCGACGTGCGGGCCGCGCGACTCCTTCACATTCAACGGTAACGCTCGACGGGTTTTCCTCAGCGAGACTTGGGAAGCGGCGCATGATTGGCGGGCACCAACTTCAATGTTTGGAAAGCGGACCAAATAACGTCGTGGCCAATAGGTCTTCTGGTCAGGAAGGCGTGCAGTTTAGCGGCGAGCATGACGGATATTTGCAAACACACGGGCTTGTGCACCAGCGCCATCTTGATCTGAGTTTTGATGGGCGCGGACTTTCCGGCACAGAAGTTTTGTTGGCGGATACCTCCAAAGCCAAGCGCAGATTCGATGTGCATATGGATAGCGGCAAGCTCTCTGGAATCCCCTATTCCTGCCGATTCCATCTCCATCCGGACGTTGATGCAGAGGTTGATATGGGGGGAACGGCAGTCTCGCTGGCGCTCAAGAGCGGCGAGATTTGGGTGTTCCGGCACAACTCAACCGCGAAATTGACCCTAGAGCCGAGCGTTTATCTCGAAAAAACGCGATTAAAACCGCGTGCGGCGAAACAAATAGTTCTATCTGGGCGAGCAATGGATTATGCGACCCGTGTCACATGGCATCTGGCCAAAGCTCAGGACACCCCGAGCAATATTCGGGATGTAGAGCCAAACGAGATGCCCAAGCTGTAGATTGCCACTTTGGGGATGCAAACAATGACCGACCAACTGCCTATTCGCCGCGCGTTGCTTTCTGTTTCGGACAAGACCGGACTTGTCGATTTGGGCCGCGCTCTTGCCGAGCGAGGCGTGGAGCTTCTTTCAACCGGCGGTTCCGCCAAGGCGCTGCGCGATGCGGGGCTCACCGTACGCGATGTGGCCGAGATCACAGAATTCCCAGAGATGATGGATGGCCGCGTAAAAACGCTGCACCCGCGCGTGCATGGCGGGCTGCTTGCGCTACGCGACAATGCTGATCACGTGGCCGCAATGGAAGAGCACGGCATTGGTCCGATCGACCTTCTGGTGGTGAATCTATATCCGTTCGAAGAAACCGTTGCCAAAGGCGCCGATTACGACACCTGTATCGAAAACATTGATATTGGCGGTCCTGCGATGATCAGGGCAGCCGCGAAGAACCACGGTTTTGTCACGACGATTGTGGATGTTGAGGACTACGAGGCCCTTATCGGCGATATGGATCAGCACAACGGCGCGACTTGCCCGAAGTTCCGCAAAAAGATGGCGCAGGTCGCTTATGCGCGGACGGCCGCATATGATGCAGCGGTGTCCAATTGGATGGCGGGCGCGATTGGTGTTGAAACCCCACGCCGCCGCGCATTTGCGGGCACTCTGGCGCAGGGGCTTCGTTATGGCGAAAACCCGCACCAACAAGCGGCCTTCTATACCGATGGCGTGAACCGCGCGGGTGTTGCCACTGCAGTACAACATCAGGGCAAAGAGCTTTCCTACAACAACATCAACGACACAGACGCAGCGTTTGAACTGGTTGCCGAGTTTGATCCTGCGCAGGGTCCGGCGGTTGCGATCATCAAACATGCAAACCCTTGTGGCGTTGCGCGCGGTGAATCGCTTGTCGAAGCCTATAAATCGGCGCTGGCCTGCGACAGCACGTCCGCATTTGGCGGGATCATCGCGTTGAACCAGCCGCTTGACGCAGACACAGCAACCGAGATCAGCAAGATTTTCACGGAAGTTGTGATTGCTCCAGAGGCCAGCGACGAAGCCAAAGCAATTTTCGCAGCAAAGAAAAACCTGCGTTTGCTTACGACTGGCGGCCTTCCTGATGTGAAATCTGGTGGGCTCACATATCGCCCCGTTGCTGGCGGAATGCTTGTGCAGGACAAAGACGTTGGTTTCGTCGGACTGGATGACCTCAAGGTGGTGACAAAACGCGCCCCGACAGAGGCCGAGATGGCCGACCTTCTCTTTGCATGGAAAGTCGCGAAGCACGTGAAGTCCAATGCGATTGTTTATTGTAAAGACGGCGCAACAGTGGGCGTTGGCGCTGGGCAGATGAGCCGCGTTGATAGCTGCCGGATTGCGGCGCGCAAAGCCGAGGATATGGCCGAAGCGCTGGGCCTTGAAACGCCACTGACAAAAGGCTCTGTTGTTGCGTCTGATGCGTTCTTCCCGTTCGCGGATGGGCTTCTGACAGCCGCCGCTGCCGGTGCAACTGCCGTTATCCAGCCAGGTGGCTCCATGCGTGACGACGAGGTAATCGCCGCTGCTGATGAAGCCGGCCTTGCCATGGTCCTCACTGGCATGCGCCACTTCCGCCACTAAAGGAAAACAAATGCGCGCCTTCTACATCACCGCACTTCTGACTTTGGGCATTGATCAACTTACCAAAGTTGTTGTGGTGCATCTTATGGGTTTGAAATACGTGGGGGAGATCGAGGTCTTCCCCCCTTATCTCATGTTCCAGATGGCTTGGAATGAGGGCGTAAATTTTGGCATGGCCGCAAGCGGCTCGCCTATCGTGAAATACATCCTCATTGCGATTGCCTTGGCGATCTCAGCTTGGGTGTATTTCTGGATTCGCCGTGAGCAGCCTCAAACATTGGGGATGATCTCGGCGGGTTTGCTCATTGGTGGGGCTCTTGGGAACGTTCTTGATCGTTTCCTTTACGGTGCCGTCGCGGACTTCTTGAATATGAGCTGCTGTGGTTTTTATAATCCCTATGCGTTCAATGTTGCCGATATTGCGATCTTCGCAGGCGCGATCGGGCTTATTCTCTTTACGAGCAAGAAAAAGGGCGCGTAGACGCGGGAATTCTCTTGCGTTAAACATTGCCTCAGCACCCAAGGAGAAGTGAATGCGCAACGTAGGTAGTTTCGGAGTTTTGTGCTTCTGCGCGGCGATTGGTCTTGCGGCATGCAGCAGCGATAATCCCCAGCTGATGAACCTTCAGAATCCGGGCAACGGTCCGGAGGAATTCGGCGTGCTGCCGACGAAACCCTTGGAAACTCCGCCAAGCTATACCTCGCTTCCAACTCCAACTCCGGGCGGAACCAACCGCGTTGATCCGACACCTCGCGCCGATGCGATTGCGGCTCTTGGCGGAAACGCTGCACGTGCGCGTCCTGCAACGGGCGATCTTGTAAACTACACGACTCGTTTCGGGACAACGTCCAATATTCGGGGCCAGCTTGCTGCCGAAGATCTCGAATGGCGCAAGAAAAACCAAGGACGCGTTCTTTATCGTGCATTTGGTGTTCCGCAATACTTCGAAGCCTACGAGAAAATGTCGCTTGATCAGTATCAGGAATTGCAGCGCTGGCGTCGGCGCGGCATCGACACGCCCGCCGCACCACCAAAGCCAAATTGATTGCGGCGCACTCTCACGGACGTGATGGCGCAAGTTCATCGTAACAATTTCACTCACAGTAGCGTTGGGAGGGGTTGATGATCCCTAATCAACGCTTACCCTTAATGCGACCCTAAACGGAGACGCTTGATGACATCCTATTTCCGCAACGCATTTCTTGCATTGATATTGACGCTGCCCGCGGTTGCACAGGCCGAGAAACTCACGACATATCAACTTGATAACGGAATGGACGTTCTGGTTCTTGAGGACCATCGGGCACCCGTTGTTGTGCAAATGGTTTGGTACAAGGCTGGCGCCGCTGATGAGCCACGGGGTAAATCCGGCATCGCGCATTTTCTAGAGCATTTGTTGTTTAAAGGAACAGACACGCTTGCTCCGGGAGAGCTGTCAAAAACCGTTGCGGCGAACGGTGGATCTGACAATGCTTTCACCTCGCAAGATTACACAGCCTATCACCAGCGCATTGCCTCTGATCGGTTGGAACTTGTGATGCGTATGGAAGCGGACCGCATGCGTAACCTTCGTTTGTCCGAAGCGGATGTCGAAACGGAACGCGAAGTTATCCTTGAAGAGCGCAACCAACGAACAGAGAACAATCCGGGCGCCTTGTTTGCCGAACAACGGAATGCCGCCCAGTATATGAACCATCCGTATGGTATTCCGGTTATTGGCTGGAAGCACGAGATGGAGGAGCTCTCTCTTGAGGATTCTCTGGAGTTTTATCAGCGTTACTATGCGCCGAATAATGCGATTCTCATCGTTGCTGGTGATGTCATACCCGAAGACGTACTTGCGCTTGCAGAGAAGTATTACGGCGTATTAGAGCCTACTGTAGACCTTCCCGAACGGGAGCGGACAATTGAGCCGCCTCAACTTTCGGAGCGTCGCCTGACCTTTACGGACCCCCGCGTTGCGCAGCCCTATGTGATCCGTAGTTACCTCGCGTCAGAGCGCGACTCCGGAGCGCAGGAAGAGGCCGCCGCGCTTACATTGCTTGCCGAAATACTTGGTGGAAACGGGGCGACATCTGTTTTGGGCAACAAGCTCCAATTTGACACACAGCAAGCTATTTACACTGCCGCGTTTTATAGCGGGGTCTCGCTGGATGAAACGACATTCTCGCTCATCATTGTGCCGGTTCCTGACATCTCGCTTGAGGAAGCAGAGCAGGCGTTGGATCAAGCTGTTGCCGAATTTCTCGAAGAGGGCGTAGACGAGGAGCAACTTGATCGGATCAAGATGCAACTCCGTGCCAGTTTGATCTATGCCGAAGATGATGTGGCCGGTCGTGCGCGGCAGTATGGTGCTTCGCTCACCTCGGGCCTGACGATCGAGGATGTGCAGGCATGGCCCGATGTTTTGCAATCCATCACTTCAGAACAAATTATCGAAGCCGCAAAGAAAGTCTTCAACAGAAACAACGCCGTAACCGGCTATCTGATGAACGCTGAAGGAGAAGCAAAATGATCCGTGTGTTTTTCTCGACCGTTCTGGCGATGCTCGTTGCGCTCCCTTTGCGCGCTGAAATCGCAATTCAGGATGTAACCTCGCCAAAAGGAATCCACGCTTGGCTGGTTGAAGATCATTCGATTCCATTTACGGCTATCGAAGTTTGGTTCAAGGGCGGCGCGGGCCTTGATGCCCCAGGAAAACGCGGCGCAACGAACCTTATGGTCGGGCTCCTTGAGGAGGGCGCGGGTGATCTGGATTCACAAGAATTCGCCGCCGCAGTTGAGGCGCTCGCTGCGAGCTATAAGTTTGATGTTTTCGATGACACATTGATTGTTTCAGCGCAGTTCCTCACCGAAAACCGAGATGATGCAATTGACCTTCTGCGCAGCGCTTTAACGGAACCGCGTTTTGATGAAGCCTCCCTTGAGCGTGTGCGTGGGCAGGTACGTTCGATCATTTCCGGCAATGAGAAAGACCCGAACGACATTGCAAGCCGCACCCTCAATAAACTCGCGTGGGGAGATCATCCTTACGGCAGTTCGCTGAATGGTACGCTTGAATCGGTCAACAGCTTAACGCGCGATGATCTGGTCGAAGCCAAAAACGCAACCATGACCCGCGACCGAATCCATGTTGGAGCCGTAGGTGATATCACGCCCGAAGAGCTTGGCGCATTGCTCGACACGCTGCTTGGCGATTTGCCAGAGGAAGGCGCGCCGTTGCCTGCGGATGCGACCTATGCACTGCCACGAGGGGGCGAAACGGTCGTGGAGTTCGAAACGCCACAATCCGTTGCGATCTTTGCGCATGAGGGTATTGCGCGGGACGATGACGATTTCTTTGCGCTCTATGTGTTGAACCATGTTTTGGGCGGTGGTGGATTTGCATCTGTCTTGATGGAAGAGGTGCGAGAGAAACGCGGTTTGACTTACGGCATTTCAACCTACCTCGTTCCAAAAGAGCATGGCGCACTTATGATGGGGCAGGTCGCTTCTTCAAACGACCGTATTGCCGAGGCTATTACGGTGGTTCGCGATGTCTGGGCAGATATTGCGGCAAACGGGATTACAGAGAAGCAATTGACTGACGCAAAAACCTTCCTCACAGGCGCCTATCCTCTCCGTTTTGATGGGAACGCGACCATTGCAGGAATCATGGCGGCGATGCAGTCTCAAGAGTTGCCCATCGACTATATTGCGACCCGAAACGACAAGGTGAATGCTGTGACGCTCGAGGACATCAAGCGTGTTGCCGCGCGGGTTCTCAAGCCAGAGGATCTTCATTTTGTGGTGGTCGGGCAGCCCGAAGGACTAGGCGATCAGCAGTAACCATTTTCCCGATTTCCGCATGTGCGAATCGGAGCATTTCATGCTAAACCTTGTGGTATGCCTGATGGAAACCCCAATATGAGCGAGAATTCAGGGTCTGAACGCCCTGTTATCAAGCAGCTGGACGAAGCAGCAATCAATCGGATTGCCGCCGGCGAAGTTGTTGAGCGCCCCGCCTCGGCGGTTAAGGAGCTTGTTGAAAACGCAATTGATGCTGGCGCGCGACGTATCGAGGTTTCCTATGCAGACGGCGGCAAAACCCTAATCCGCGTTGTGGATGACGGTTGTGGCATTTCGGGGGCGGATTTGCCGCTTGCCATGTCGCGCCACGCCACTTCAAAAATTGACGGGTCCGACCTGCTTAATATCCACACATTCGGGTTTCGTGGAGAAGCACTTCCTTCGCTTGGAGCGGTTGGTCGGCTGACGATCAAGAGCCGACCGGAGGGGGAAGAGGCATTCACAATCTCGACGTCCGGTGGGGAGCAGTCGACAGTTAAGCCAACGGCGCTTTCTGGCGGAACTATCGTTGAGTTACGCGATCTGTTCTATGCCACGCCCGCGCGCCTCAAGTTTATGCGCACAGACCGCGCAGAAGCGGGCGCGATCAACGATGTCGTCAAAAAGCTCGCAATGGCAGAGCCGCATGTCACTTTCATTTTGCGCGATGTTTCCGGTGGCGGAGAAGGGCGCGTGGTCTTTCGGGCCGATGCCGAAACGGGTGATTTGTTCGACGCAATCCATGCACGCTTGCGCCGAATCTTGGGCGCGGAGTTTGCAGAGAATGCGCTTCTCATCGATGCCGAGCGCGAGGGCATTACCCTGACCGGATACGCAGCACTTCCGACTTACTCGCGTGGGTCTTCTGTTGCGCAGCATCTTTTTGTGAATGGCCGCCCTGTTCGGGACAAAATGTTCATCGGTGCGCTGCGCGGCGCCTATATGGATTTTCTGAGCCGTGATCGTCACCCCGCCGCGGTACTTTTCCTAGAGGTAGAGCCGACGCGCGTTGACGTGAATGTTCACCCCGCGAAATCTGAGGTGCGTTTTCGGGAGCCTGCTATCGCACGTGGATTGATCGTTTCGGCCATTCGGCACGCGCTCGCCGAGGCAGGCCACCGCGCGAGTACGACCGTGGCAAACGCCACACTTGGCGCGATGCGACCAGAGGGCGGTACGGAGAATTCACCACGCATCTATCAGATGGAGCGCAAGCCTGTTGGTAGCTTCGCCTCACCGCGAACAGAGAGTTACGCCACGCCCGGTTTCGCCGAAGGGGGCTTTGATGCCCCTTCCGCTCGCATGGAGCCAGTGGTTGAGACCGAAGAAACAAACGCAGCCGATCTCCCTCTCGGTGCGGCCCGTGCGCAGGTTCATGAAAACTATATCATTGCTCAAACTGCGACTGGAATGGTGATCGTCGATCAGCACGCAGCGCACGAACGTTTGGTCTATGAACGCCTTAAGAAGCAAATGGCTGAAAACGGTGTGGCAACTCAAGCGTTACTTATCCCTGAGATTGTCGAGCTTTCCGATCAGGATGCGGCTCTAATATTGGGGTATACAGAAGAATTGGCGCGGTTTGGCCTTGGAATAGAGCCATTTGGTGGCGGCAATATTGCGGTGCGCGAAACACCTGCGATTCTGGGTAATGTTGATGCGCGTGGGATGATCCTCGATATTCTCGATGAGCTCGCCGATCTTGGAGACAGCCAGACCCTACAATCCCGTGTTGAAGCGATCTTGTCTCGAGTTGCGTGTCATGGCTCCATTCGATCAGGCCGACGAATGCAGGCGGAGGAGATGAATGCGCTCCTACGCGAAATGGAAGCTACCCCACATTCCGGTCAATGTAACCACGGCCGCCCGACCTATGTTGAACTCAAACTTGCCGACATCGAAAGGCTTTTCGGACGCACATGATTGAAATCGCCGGTACAGAATATGCTTTTACAGATCCGCTTATCCTTCTTGTGGCGGGCGGTATTGCGCTGCTTCTGCTCATCCTCGTTTTGCTGGTTCGGTCGGTAAAAATAGGCTCTAACGCTGCTAAAATGGTCGGCCCAATTGCGCAGCAGATGGGGCAGTTGAACCATGCGGTGCAATCTCTGGGGCAAGGGCAAGAGCGTTTGGCGGGTGGGTTGCAATCAAATGCAGAGCTGCAGTCAGCGTCACAAGCGCAGATTTTGCAAACAATGGAAATGCGCCTCGCGTCGGTTCAGCAACAGATGCAAGAACGGCTTCACGAGAATTCGGTCAAGGCGGCAAGAAGCCTGTCTGATATGCAAGAGAAGCTTAACCAATCCGTCCATGGCAGCACGGTCAAAACAACTAAGTCTCTGACCGAGCTTCAGGAACGCCTCGCCACGATCGATAAGGCGCAGGCCAATATTGAAAAACTGTCGGGCGATGTGCTGGGACTTCAGGATATTCTTTCAAACAAACAGACACGCGGCGCCTTTGGCGAAATTCAATTGAATGATATCGTGTCAAAGGCGCTCCCAAGCAACGCTTATAGCTTCCAATCGACCCTATCCAACGGAAAACGGGCCGATTGTTTGATTCATTTGCCAAATCCACCAGGCCCGATTGTCGTCGACAGTAAGTTTCCGCTAGAGGCTTATGAAGCCCTTCGTAACGCAAATACCAAGGCCGAAGCAGAGCAAGCCGCGCGAGCGATGCGCGTTGCGGTGAAAACCCATATCAATGCCATCAGTGAACGCTACATTATCGAAGGAGAAACCGCAGATGGGGCGCTGATGTTCCTCCCGTCCGAAGCGGTCTATGCGGAACTACACGCGAGTTTCCCTGAAGTGGTACGCGAAGGCTTCGAAAAACGCGTTTGGATCGTATCCCCCACAACCTGCATGGCGACTCTCAACACCATGCGCGCCATTTTGAAAGACGCACAAATGCGCGAGCAGGCAGGGGCCATACGCACTGAGTTGGGCAAGTTGTTTCAGGATGTGGAGCGGCTCGGAACGCGTGTATCCAACCTTGATCGCCATTTCGGGCAAGCCGCCAAAGATATCTCCGAAATCAAAATCTCAGCAGATAAGGCAGGGCGTCGGGCCCGCCGCTTGGACAACTTTGATTTCGAGGAATTGGCGCCAGACACAGAGAATAGCACTCTGGCGCCACCTGTCGCGGAGTAGGCTACACCGCCGACTTAATCGCAAGATACTGCGCTTGCGACTCAACTTCGTGTAGCCAGCCCTCAACAAGTTTTGGGTCACGCGGAGCTGCGGTAACGCCCGCATGAATTTCACGATTCTTGACCGATTGAACCGCTAGCGAAACTGTAACGGATACCAGCCGCGCCATTGCTGAGCCACGCTCATCGCCCCACGCATCAAGCGCGTAAGTTTTATCGTAAACCGGCGTGCCGTCCCGCTCCGCAGAAAGCGAAACACAAAGAACAACGCGATCAGGTTCGCCGTCTTCATAGGCGTGCTGATCCCAGAATTCGTCAGACATTTCTTTGAGGCGCTTGTCGCCATCTTCGCCGGAAAGCGTCTCTATTTCGGCGAAAACGGGGGCCCAAGCCTCAGACCAGCCATTCAGCCGAAGGGTGCCACGCACGAAGTTCTTGAGTCGCCACTCGGGCTCGAACTGGTAATCCTCAATAAACGGAAGCGAGTCTCGGTTAGGGTAAACTTCAAACGTTTCTGGCGCGGCCAGTGGCGCAGAATAGGATTGGATAGCATCCCATGGCCGCGCGACATCAAGCGTCGAGAAATTGCGGATGGATCGGCTTGGCGAACGAAGCGCTTTGAGCACCCCAAGTGGCGACCAGCTAAATTTGTAGCGGAATGCGTTGGTGTGTTTTGGGACACCGCCGCAGTAACTCAGGAAAGAAATTGTGTTGGTCGGATCATAGGCATCTGACGCGCGGTAATCAGCGACAAGGTGATGCGCCATCAGGTGGTCGATGCCCGGATCAAGCCCAACCTCGTTCACAAGGCAAACACCTCGTTCTTGTGCAGCAGCATCAAGCGCAGCCATCTCGGGCGAAATGTAGGAGGAGGACACGAAATGTGCCCCTTTCTCAATGCATATTGTCGCCAGAGGCACGTGAAGATCGCCGGGCAGCATCGATACGACGATATCATTCGCGCGGAGCGCCTCGGTCAGGTCATCGAGCGTGAAAGCCTTAATGTTATCGGTTAGGTCTCCGACGGTTTCGCGTGCTTTTTCAACTGTTCTGTTCCAGACGCATACGTCCTCGCCCGCTTCCAACAGACGCCGTAATCCCGGAATGGCCGAAAGCCCTGTACCGCACCAGTGAATTGTCATGGCTACTCCTTAGATATGTTCTTCGAATGTGTCTCTAGCTCGGCCCCAAACGCCTTGATCAAGAGATTTGAGCTCAAGAAGAGAGGGAAGCAATTGTTCAGCGTAATCTTCCGAGCTTTCGACAGGAAGCATCGACGGAAGGTTATCAATTGCGGTGACATCAAGCACGGGATCTGTAGCGACGCGCAGGGCAGGGTCTTCCCATGTTGTCGTGCGATCATAGACCTTGATCGGAGAGAAATCGCTGTCTGGGTCACAGGCGATATCGCCGATAACAGATAGTTTGCGTGGGTCAGTGAGCGCAGACTTGGGGACGAAAACGGGCGTTCCTGGTCGTGCAAGAATGCAGTTCAGAAAGATGTCATGCTCAAGGATTTC
This sequence comes from Halocynthiibacter sp. C4, assembly GCF_028823805.1. Classification (NCBI taxonomy): domain Bacteria; kingdom Pseudomonadati; phylum Pseudomonadota; class Alphaproteobacteria; order Rhodobacterales; family Paracoccaceae; genus Halocynthiibacter; species Halocynthiibacter sp. C4. The sequence goes on from NZ_JAPEIE010000003.1 coordinate 191,726, forward strand.
TGGGAACGGGCCACCGGATGCTGTTTCGGCCATATCCCATTTCGTAACTTTAACGCCAAGTGCCTCGCAGAGATCAGAAGCGCCTGTCCCGACACGCCCAAGCGCGCCAATCACAATCGCGGATGGCGGGGTATAGGTCGCGAGATCAGTCTCTAGTGCGGCCAAAAGCGCATGTTTTGACGCGAATACGCCAACAGGTGCGCACATGTCGCCCTTCTGCTGTGCGGTCCAGCATTTGAGGCTTACAGCAGCCCCTGCAAAACCTGCCCAATAGCCAAAAGCTGCTACGCGACGGCCGGACGGGTCAACGAGATACTCCAAATCATAGAGCGTTCCTCCGCCAGCTTTAAAGCGATCAAGAAGTATGCGCCCGCTGGGCTGCCCCTTATAGGCGTGGCCGAACATGATGTGGCGATGTTTGAGTGGTGTCCCGTCTTCGGGCAGTTCCTTCAGCCCGAAAATAATGGCGTCCTCGGGGGCCTCCGGCCATGCGTTTTCCTCTGCGATTTCACAGCCTGCATCGATGTAACCTTGCAAGGGAATAGCGCGAACGGAGCTTTTCTCAACTGTCACGCGAATACCAGCGTTCAGTAGCGCTTTGGTGCCTTCGGGCGTGATACCCACGCGCTCTTCGTTTTCGCGCTGTTCGGCGCGTACCCACAGATGTGTCATGTCCAACTCCTTCGTCTGACAGGAGTATGGCAACGCGAACGGAGGAGCAATCGGGTTTGGCATTTGGGCGCGTGTTTCGTGCGGCATTGACGGAAAAAGACCGGAAGTTGTCGCAGAAAGGGAAGGTTGTATCTCGGCTATTGGCGATAGAATATAGAGGGAACGGGAGTAGAGCGATGCCAGACAAGATTTCATTCACCCTTGATGGTCGCGAGGTGGTTGCCGCCGCGGATGAGAGTATTTGGCAAGTTGCCAAACGCGAAGGTGTCGACATTCCACATCTTTGCCACAAGCCCGCAAGCGGTTATGCGCCAGATGGAAACTGCCGCGCTTGTATGGTTGAGGTTGAGGGCGAGCGCGTGTTGGCAGCAAGCTGCGTACGCAAACCAAGTGATGGCATGGTTGTAAACACCCAGACCGCGCGCGCAGAGAAGGCGCGGCGCATGGTGATGGAGCTTTTGGTTGCCGATCAACCAGAGCGCAATGTTTCTCATGACAAGAGCAGCGATTTTTGGGCACAGGCCGAAGCCCAAGGGGTTGCCGAGAGTCGTTTCCCGAAGCTTGAGGAAACCCGTGTACCTCTGCTTGATAACTCGCATGTGGCGATGAACGTAAACCTTGATGCCTGTATTCAATGCGGGCTGTGTGTACGGGCCTGCCGCGATGTTCAGGTGAATGATGTATTGGGCATGTCTGGGCGTGGCCACGACTCCTATCCGACCTTTGACCTCGCTGATCCGATGGGCGAAAGCACCTGTGTCGCGTGCGGTGAATGTGTGCAGGCCTGTCCAACAGGGGCGCTCATGCCAGCGACCGTCGTTGATGGTGCGCAGATCGGCGATAGTGCTGATATTGATCGGGAAGTGAAAAGCGTATGCCCATTCTGTGGTGTGGGCTGTCAGGTATCGCTCAAGGTTAAAGATGAGCGGGTCGTTTTCGTCGAAGGCATAGATGGCCCCGCGAACGAAGGGCGATTGTGCGTTAAGGGGCGGTTTGGGTTCGATTATATTCACCACCCGCACCGCCTCACCAAACCTTTGATCCGCCGCGAGGACGCGCCCGAAAAAGGCTTGAATGTTGATCCTGCCAATCCGCTGACCCATTTCCGAGAAGCGACTTGGGACGAGGCGTTGGACGCCGCTGCCAATGGTTTGGCAAAGCTTCGTGAAACCCATGGCGGTAAGTCGGTTGCGGGATTTGGTAGCGCGAAATGCACCAACGAAGAGGCCTATCTTTTCCAAAAGCTCATTCGCCAAGGGTTTGGGCACAACAACGTCGACCATTGTACGCGGCTCTGTCACGCTTCCTCTGTTGCGGCACTCTTGGAGAATGTCGGCTCCGGTGCGGTTACCGCGACCTTTAACGAGATTGAAAACGCCGATGTGGCCATTGTGATTGGCTGTAACCCTGCTGAAAACCATCCCGTTGCGGCGACATATTTCAAGCAATTCGCCAAACGCGGCGGCAAACTTATTGTGCTTGATCCGCGCGGGCAGGCGCTCTCTCGGTTTGCCACGCAAATGGTGCAATTCCGGCCGGGTGCGGATGTTTCGCTGCTGAATGCGATGATGCAGGTGATCGTCGAAGAGAAGCTATACGACGAGTCCTATATTGCGCGGATGACCGAAAACTGGGAGGCGGAAAAAGCGCATCTCGCGGCGTTCACGCCCGAGAAAATGGCCGATATTTGCGGCATTGCGCCTGATGATATCCGTGCCGCGGCCCGTACGTTTGCGCAGGGTAACGCGGGCATGATTTTCTGGGGCATGGGCGTGAGCCAACACATCCACGGCACCGATAATTCGCGGTGTCTGATCTCTCTGGCGCTCATGACCGGCAATGTCGGTAAACCTGGCGCTGGGCTTCATCCTTTGCGCGGCCAAAACAATGTGCAGGGCGCTTCGGATGCGGGACTTATCCCGATGTTCCTGCCTGATTACCAGTCAGTTACTGACGACGGCGTGCGCTCGGCTTTTACGGATGTTTGGAACAGCGGCGATTTTTCAGCGGAAAAGGGTCTAACCGTTACGGAAATTGTCGACGATATTCATGCGGGCAACACGCGCGGTATGTATATCCTTGGCGAGAATCCAGCCATGTCAGACCCAGATGTGAGCCACGCGCGCGAAGCATTGGCCAAACTGGAGCATCTGGTGGTGCAGGACATATTCCTGACCGAAACCGCGAACTATGCTGATGTGATCCTTCCCGCGAGTGCCTTTGCGGAAAAGGCGGGAACAGTGACCAACACCAACAGACAAGTGCAGATGGGGCGGCAGGCTATGCAGCCACCAGGTGATGCCAAGGAAGATTGGTGGATCGAGGTCGAGCTTGCCAAACGATTGGGTCTTGATTGGACTTACACTCACCCGCAAGAGGTATTTGCCGAAATGGCCATCAATATGCGTAGCCTTGATAACATCACATGGGAGCGACTTGAGAGCCAAAACGCGGTGACGTATCCAAGCTTGTCACATGATGATCCGGGGCAGGCGATTGTCTTTGCGGATGCCTTCCCACGGGATAACGAGCGCGCGAAGTTTACACCCGCTGATGTGATTGCACCGGATGAATCTCCTGATGCCGAATATCCGATGATCCTCACGACAGGGCGGCAGTTGGAGCATTGGCATACAGGGTCAATGACCCGCCGCTCCAAAGTATTGGATTCGGTCGAGCCGGAAGCGAACTGCTCGATCAACCCGAAAACGCTCAAATATCTGGGCGTTGAGGCGGGCGGAATGGTGCGGCTCACAACGCGGCGCGGAGAGATAACTGTGATGGCGCGGGCGGATCGCACGGTTGCCAAAGATATGGTGTTCCTGCCGTTTGCCTTTGTCGAAGCGGCGGCTAACATCCTCACAAACCCTGCAATAGACCCTTATGGAAAAATTCCGGAGTTCAAATTCGCGGCGGTTCGGGTCGAGAAGGCGTCTTAGCTCCAGACCACATCACCCAAAAAGATGTAACCCGCGCCATAGATCGTTTTGATGAGCTGGGGGTTCTTTGGGTCTTCACGAAGTTTGGTGCGCAGGCGGCTGATGCGGACATCCATGGCGCGGTCAAAGCTTTCTCCTGCCGCACCGCCAAGGCTTTCTTGCATTTGAACCCGTGAAATAAGGCGTTTCGGATTGTTGAGGAACAACCGCAGGACTTCGCCCTCGGCATGCGAAAAGGGAACTTCGGCGCCCTCGTCATCTATTAGAAGGTAGGTCTCAAAATTTGCAGTCCAGCCGGAGAAAATCGCGGTGTCTGATGTGCGGCCAACAGGTTTCACGCTGCGCATTCGCGCACGGACGCGGGCAACAACCTCGGATGGGTCAAATGGTTTGATGATGTAATCATCCGCGCCAAGCTCAAGGCCGGTGATCTTGTCCTGAACCTGCGCACGGCCCGAAATGATGATGATAGAGGCACCACTTTCAAGCGCAAGTCGATGCACCAGCGCTAACCCGTCTTTGTCAGGGAGGCCCAGATCAACAAGGCACACTTCTGGCGAGCTTGTTTTTAGCGAAGCCTCAAACTCGGTGGCGCGCGCAAAACTTGCCGTGCGATAGCCCGCTTCTTCCAATGCTTCGGACAGCATGTTGCGAATTTCAGGCTCGTCATCGAGAATTGTCACCAATGGTTTGGTCATGCGGTATCCTCCGCTGCTAAGAAACTGCCGAGTTCACGACCGTCAAAGGGTTTGCCAATCACCCGATATCGCTGAGCGGCTTCTTGGAAGAGTGGGTCGGATTCGGGTTTGGAGGTCATGAGGAACGCCGGAACTGTCATGCCCGCATCGGAAAGCCGATCGAGAAGCGCGATGCCAGTCTCGCTTCCTTTCAACGAGATATCGCTCAAGATCATCCCGATTCCAGGCAGCTTCGCCAATTCGCACGCTTCGCCAACTGTTTCGGCTTCGATTACAACATGGCCGAGTTCCATCAGCATATCGCGAACATTGAGCCGTATTTCGGGCGAGTCTTCTACAAGCAACACCATTGTCGGCTCGGATTGAACGGGAACAGGACGGCGCGGAAGCCGAAGTGTGACGCGGCCGCCAGAGGTGTGGTTCTCAAGCTCGACCTGACCGCCAGCAAGCTTTGTCAGGTCATAGACCATCGAAAGTCCCAAGCCGGACCCTTCGCCGCCCTTTGTCGTAAAAAACGGCTCTAATCCACGAAAAAGCGCCTCTTTTGAAAACCCTGGACCAGTGTCGGATACAGAGATCACAAGCCAAGTTTTAGAGACTTCCTTGGCTGTGACGTGGATTTCGCCGGTCGCTTTTCCAATGGCGTCACGTGCGTTCAGAACAAGGTTCAATAGCGAATCTTGAAGGCTGCCGGCATCCAGCAAAAGGGGTTCGCTAAGCCCAGTGGATTCAGTTTTCAGCGTAACGCCATCTGGTAAACTTGGCGTTGCGAGTACTGCTAGATCGCGGAGCAGATCAGCAACATTGCAAGGCGAGGGGTTCATCGAGCGCGGAGCTGACATTTTGCCGATCTTATCAAGCAACACGCCCCCACGCCGCGCCGCGCCTTGGGTAGCATTCACCAACTCGCGCGCTTCTTCGGGAAGATCCATGCGCTCAAGACGAGCTTGCATGCCGAGGATGATTGTAAGCAGATTTGCGAAATCATGCGCCAGCCCGGATGTCATTTGAGCGGCAAGTTCTTTTTTGCGCGTTTGGGCAAGAGCCGCACGAGCCTGTGTTTCCTCTGTTACATCCATTGACAGGATATAGACACCGGTCACATTGCCCTCTCTAATATCGGGCGTAAATGCGACCCTAATTCGCCTGCCGGATGTAGAATCCGTAAATTCAAAGACAGAGGCCTCGCCCTTGTAAGCAAGTTCAAGATAGGGGCCGGTCTTCTCGAATGCCGCTTCGCCCAATGCCTCTCGCATATGTAGTCCGAGGATATTGTTTGGGCGGTTTGGCAGCACCGCAGACAGGCGGCGGTTCGAATATGTATAAAGCCCATCTAGATCAAGATGCGCGATATGGGCGGGCATCATCTCTGTGGTGAGGCGTGTTCTGGCCTCCATCGCGGTGAGTTCGCGTTTGGCTTGCTCCAAGGCAATATTGGTTGCGGCCAATTCTCGGTTGGCTAATGAAAGTTGCTCCGTGTGGCCAAGAACCTGATCCGACAAAGTTTCGGATTTTGCCCGCAATAGAGCCTCTTGGCGCTTGATCTGGGTAATGTCTGTATAAACAGCGACCCAGCCACCTTCAGGCAAGGGAGCACCCTCAATCGATACTATCTGCCCGTTTGAGCGCTGACGTTCAACGTAGTGAGGCTCAAAAGCCATGGCCGTTCGGACGCGCTCTTTCACGAAGTCCTCAATATCTTCAACATCTCCGTATTCGCCGCGCTCGGTTAGAAAACGGATGGTTTCCGAAAATGATGCTCCGGGGTTCACCAGATGATCCGGCAGGTCGAACATTTCATGGAAACGGGCATTGCTCACCACAAGGCGCAGGTCCGCATCATAGATCGAAAGCGCCTGTTGAATAAGGTTCAAACCCGCAAGCGTGAACCGTTCAGTGGTGGATTTGGAGTGTTCCATAGCTTTATCGCTACCAGCCGGACTGGCTCTGGGAAAGCTCTTTTGGAGGCTTGTTACAATTCGTTAGATTCCAGAAATAGTCAGGAAAAAATTGACCAATAGGAAAATAACACCACGCTAGAACGCAGGCAGAATCGCTTGCGCAATTGTGGCCGCCACGGGAGAGGCGGTGGGGAGGAACGATCATTGGCTAATACCAACACGGGACACATGGGTGCGGAGGCTGACCTACAGTCTATTCCTGCGCTACTCGCCCGAAATGCGGCGAAGTATGGCAATAGACCTGCGTTTCGCGAGAAAGAATTCGGCATTTGGCAAACGGATACTTGGGCCGAAGTCGCCGAAAAGGTTCGTAATCTTGGTCTTGGCCTAATCAATCTGGGGATTGCAGAGGGCGACTTTGTTGCAATCATCGGGCGGAACAGACCGAGCCTTTACTGGTCGATGATTGCTGTTCAGTCCGTTGGCGCCATTCCCGTACCGCTTTATCAAGACGCCAACGCCGAAGAGATGGCCTATGTCCTTGGCCACTGTGGCGCGCGGTTTGTAATTGCAGGCGATCAGGAGCAGGTCGACAAGGTTATCGAAATTCAGGAAGGCCTCCACCAGTTCGAGCATATGATCTATCTCGATCCGCGTGGCCTTCGGAAATACGATCATTCCCGCCTTCACGAATTCGCCCATGTTCTTGCACAAGGCCGCGCCGCGGCAGACGAATTTAGCCCTGAACTTCAGCGTCGCACGGCAAAGCTGAATTTCGATAGCACCTGCGTCATGCTTTATACGTCAGGTACGACGGGGAAACCCAAAGGCGTCGTGCTTTCTAATCGCAACATCATCATGAGCTCAAAAGCCTCTGCGGAGTTTGACAGGCTGACGCATGAGGACGAGGTACTTGCCTATCTCCCTATGGCATGGGTCGGCGATTTTATCTTCTCCATCGGTCAGGCATCTTGGACAGGCTTTTGCGTGAACTGCCCCGAGAGCGCAGACACCATGATGACCGACCTGCGCGAAATCGGGCCGACCTATTATTTCGCCCCACCCCGCATTTTTGAGACACAGCTCACAAACGTCATGATCCGCATGGAAGACGCGGGCAAATTCAAGCAGTGGCTCTTTGCGAAGTTTATGGACCACGCCAAAAAAGTTGGGCCGGCGATTCTGGACGGAAAGTCTGTTTTGGGCATGGATAGGCTCAAATACAAGCTCGGCGAATACCTCATTTACGGCCCCCTCAAAAACACACTCGGCTTTAGCCGCGTTCGCGTTGGATATACTGCGGGCGAGGCGATCGGGCCGGAGATTTTCGAATTCTATCGCTCGCTTGGGATCAACCTCAAACAGCTCTATGGCCAGACCGAAGCATCTGTGTTCATCACCCAGCAACCTGATGGCGAAGTGCGCAACGATACCGTTGGTGTTCCAAGCCCAGGTGTTGAAATCCGCATCGCCGATAATGGCGAGGTGTTCTATCGCTCGCCAGGCGTCTTTGTTGAATACCTAAATAACCCGGACAGCACCGCCGATACGAAAGACAGCGAGGGTTGGGTCGCAACGGGCGACGCGGGCTTTATCGAGAAAAGCTCCGGCCACCTACGGATTATCGACCGTGCAAAGGACGTTGGCAAAATGGCTTCCGGCGCTATGTTTGCCCCGAAATACGTTGAGAACAAACTCAAGTTCTATCCGAATATTCTTGAAGCGGTCGTGTTTGGCGCTGGGCGGGAATATTGTACCGCCTTCATCAATATTGATTTGACCGCAGTGGGGAACTGGGCGGAGCGGAACAACATCGCGTATGCATCCTATCAAGAACTTGCCGGACATCCGCAGGTTCTCGAAACCATCCGCCAGCATGTTTCCGAAGTGAACAAGAGCGTGGCTCAGGATGAGATGCTCTCGGGCTGTCAAATCCATCGCTTCCTTGTGTTGCACAAAGAGCTTGATGCGGATGATGGCGAAATGACCCGCACCCGCAAGGTACGCCGCCGGATCGTTGAGGAGAAGTTCGATGACCTGATCGGCGCGCTCTATGACGGATCAGACGAGATCTTTACCAAAACCGAAGTGACCTATGAGGACGGCCGCAAAGGCGCGATTAGTGCCACGTTGAAACTTCTGGATGCCGAAGTGCAGCAGGTGGCAAAGGGGAGCATGGCAGCATGAGCGCCCAAGCAGAAGAATACGTCACCGAAGATGGCCGTAAAATCGGCGGTGTCATGATGGAGATGAAAAACATCACCCTTCGATTTGGTGGTGTGGTTGCGATCAAAGACATCAGTTTTGATATTCGCGAAGGTGAAATCCGCGCGATCATCGGTCCGAACGGCGCGGGTAAATCAAGCATGCTCAACGTCATCTCGGGGTTTTACAACCCGCAAGAAGGCGATGTGATTTTTCGCGGCAAAAAGCGCCCGCAGATGCGGCCATATAAGGTCGCGCAGCAAGGCATCGCGCGGACCTTTCAGAACATCGCGTTGTTCGAGGGTATGAGCGTTTTGGATAACGTGATGACCGGCCGATTGACCCATATGAAAACAGGCATGTTCGGACAAGCCATGTGGTGGGGCAAGGCGCAAGACGAAGAGGTTTACAACCGCGAGAAAGTTGAGGAGATCATTGATTTCCTTGAGATTCAGGCCATCCGCAAAACGCCAGTTGGGCGCTTGCCTTATGGCCTCAAGAAACGTGTCGAACTCGCCCGCGCATTGGCAGCAGAGCCCAAACTCCTCCTGTTGGACGAGCCGATGGCCGGTATGAACGTCGAGGAAAAAGAGGACATGAGCCGCTTTATCCTTGATGTGAATGACGAGTTCGGCACCACAATCGCCCTGATTGAACATGATATGGGCGTTGTGATGGACCTTTCGGATCGGGTTGTCGTGATGGACTATGGCAAGAAGATCGGCGACGGAACGCCCGACGAGGTCCGCAGCAATCAGGAAGTAATCGATGCATATCTGGGGGTGGCACATGACTAAAGCTACGCCACAGAAACACGACATACTGGAGGCCCAAAATGCCTGAGCAACTCTTATGGGCCGCTGAGGCTATGATGAACGGTTTGATGGCAGGGGTGCTCTATGCGCTTGTTGCCCTCGGGTTCGTGCTGATCTTCAAAGCGTCTGGTGTATTTAACTATGCCCAAGGTGTGATGGCGCTGTTCGCCGCGCTCACGCTGGTCGGCATCATGGATGGGCAGGTACCATTTGCGCATTTGATCAACGCGGTGTTCGGCACCGAGATTCACCACTTTGGCTGGCACGTTCCGGCAATTCTGGCGATTTTCCTAACGGGCGTTGTGATGGTCGGGTTGGCCATTCTTATCGAGCGGTTCGTACTACGTCATCTTGTGAACCAGCCTGATATCATCCTGTTCATGGCCACCATCGGGCTTGCCTACTTCATGGAAGGCGTTGGAGATCTGATGTGGGGCAGCGAAATCAAGACACTTGATGTTGGCCTGCCGCAGGGGATTTCGGAAACTATTGATGAAGCGACTTACAATTGGTTTGGGTACGGTTTCTTTATCGACCGCCTCGATATCGTCGCAACGATTATTGCCGCGCTGCTCGTAGCGAGCCTCACGATCTTCTCTCAATACTCCAAACAAGGCCGCGCCCTGCGCGCCGTTGCGGATGACCACCAAGCGGCGCTTTCGGTCGGCATCTCTTTGCGCTTTATCTGGGTTCTGGTTTGGTCGATTGCTGGTTTCGTTGCGCTCGTTGCCGGAATGATGTGGGGCGCGAAGTCGGGCGTACAATTTTCGCTATCGCTCATCGCACTCAAGGCGCTGCCGGTTCTGATGCTCGGCGGATTTACCTCGATCCCTGGTGCGATCGTCGGCGGGCTGATCATTGGTGTCGGCGAGAAACTGTTCGAGTTCTCCATCGGCCCGCTTGTTGGCGGCGCAACGGAAAACTGGTTCGCCTATGTGCTGGCGCTGGTGTTCCTTGTCTTCAGACCACAAGGCCTGTTTGGCGAAAAAATCATCGAGAGGGTCTAGAGCAATGTCAGCACTAAAACAGACCCTAACGTTGGTCAAATCGCCTGAAACATCATCGAATAACAAGAAGGGGTGGACCTGATGCTTTATCGTGAAGCCGGAGATTTCAAAACCACCTATGTCGAAGACGGGCAGACTTTCCCGATCAAATTTGATCGGATTGCCTACTACATTCTGTTGGCTGTCGCCTTTGGCGTGGTGCCGTTTATCATCAACGATTACTGGGCCAATGCCGTCTTGGTGCCTTTCCTGATCTACGCTGTTGCGGCAATCGGGTTGAACATCCTTGTCGGGTACGCGGGGCAGGTCAGCCTCGGTACGGGCGGTTTCATGGCTGTGGGGGCGTATGCTTGCTACAAGTTGATGACGTCATTCCCCGAAGTTTCGATCCTGATCCACGTCGTTTTGGCGGGAGTCATTACCGCCGCTGTCGGGGTGCTGTTTGGCTTGCCAAGCTTGCGGATCAAAGGGTTCTATCTTGCCGTGGCAACTCTTGCCGCGCAGTTCTTCCTCGTTTGGCTCTTTAACAAAGTGCCGTGGTTCTACAACTATTCTGCATCTGGCCAGATCTCCGCACCAGAGCGCACCGTGTTCGGCATCGAAGTGACCGGCGCAAACACAGACGCTTGGGCGAAATACCTTGTCTGCCTGATCTTCGTTACGGCCTGTGCATGGCTCGCGCGCAATCTAACACGCGGCACCACGGGCCGCACTTGGATGGCGATCCGCGATATGGATATTGCTGCGGAGATTATCGGGGTGAACCCACTCAAGGCAAAACTAACGGCGTTTGCGGTAAGTTCTTTCTTCGTCGGGATCGCGGGCGCACTCTTCTTTGCGGTGTATCTCGGATCGGTTGAAGTGGGCGAGGTCTTCGGAATTAACAAGAGTTTCCTTGTCTTGTTTATGATCATTATTGGCGGGTTAGGGTCTATTTTCGGAAGTTTCGCGGGTGCGGCTTTCATGGTTTTGATGCCGGTACTGCTCAAGAACATTCTCGTGGGCGGCTTGGGCTGGCCCACTGATATCGCGGCGCATTTCGAACTTGTCATTGTTGGCGGTTTGATCGTGGTGTTCCTCATTCTGGAACCGCATGGCTTGGCACAGCTGTGGCGCGTCGCAAAAGAAAAATTAAGGTTGTGGCCCTTCCCGCATTAGTGGGCGGCCCGAATAGATCGAGGGAAAAACCTTCGGCACGAGACGATTTCAAATTTAGGGAGGACTAAGACATGAAATTGAAGTTTACAGCATTAGCGGCGGCGGCCGTGGTTTCGGCGGCAGCGCCTGCGATGGCGGACCTTGTGTTCCCGTCGCTTTCTTATCGCACGGGTCCATATGCGGCGGGCGGTATTCCGTTTGCTGATGGCTATGCAGATTACTTCACGCTTCTGAACGAACGTGACGGCGGTATCGGCGGCGAAATGGCCAAGGTGATTGAATGCGAAACCGGCTATAACACTGAAAAGGGCGTTGAGTGTTATGAGAGCACCAAGGGCGAAGGCTCACTGATTTATCAACCGCTGTCCACGGGCATCACCTATCAGCTCATCCCAAAGGTAACGGCTGATGGCATCGCGCTTCACACAATGGGTTATGGTCGTACGTCCGCCAAGAACGGCAAAGTGTTCAGCAACGTCTTTAACTATCCTGCGAACTATTGGGATGGTGCCTCGGTTGCGATCAACCACCTGCTTGACCTGAATGGTGGTGACATCAACGGCAAGAAGGTCGCGCTGGTCTATCATAACTCCGCCTACGGCAAAGAACCGATCCGCACGCTCGAAGAGCTTTCGGCAAAGCACGGCTTTGAACTGACGACGCTTGCTGTTGACCACCCAGGTCAGGAGCAGAAGTCTCAGTGGCTGCAAATCCGCCGCGAAAAGCCCGACTATGTTCTGATGTGGGGCTGGGGCGTGATGAACCAAGTTGCTATTCAGGAAGCTGCGAACATTCGTTTCCCGATGGAGAATTTCATCGGCGTTTGGTGGTCTGGTGGTGAGCACGATGTGATCCCCGCTGGCGATGGTGCGAACGGCTATAAAGCTGTGACTTTCCACAACGTTGGTAGCGACTTCCCTGTGTTTGAAGACGTGCAGAAGTACGTTGTTGACGCGGGCAAGGCAGCAGGAAACGGCGATCAGATCGGCACAGCGGTTTACAACCGTGGTTTCTATGCAGCGATGCTTGCGGCCGAAGCAGCACGTAATGCACAAAAGATCGCAGGCAAATCCGATATTACCGCCGCTGACATGCTCAAGGGCATGGAGTCGCTTGAAATCACCGAAGAGCGTATGGCCGAGCTTGGTATGCCAAACTTCGGTCCGTCCTTCACTGTGACCTGCGAAAACCACGGTGGTCCGGGCCTTGGTGCGATTCAGCAATGGGATGCAGCAGCTCAAGAATGGTCGCTCATCAGCGATTTCGCGCCCTCTGACACTGAAATTATCGACGCCCTTGTGATGGAAGATTCGATGGCATTCGCCAAAGAAAACAACATCGAAGAGCGCTGTAACTAAGAACAGTTCCTCCGGCCATTGCCGACGCACTGGCCGGAGGATCCTTTCAACCTACGAAATGGTGAAAACTATGCTGGACGCCACACCTGAAACCAAAGGCGAGACCCTGCTTGAGGTCAACAATATCGAGGTGATCTATAACCACGTGATCCTCGTGCTAAAGGGTGTGAGCCTATCCGTTCCCAAAGGGGGCATCACTGCCCTTCTTGGTGGTAACGGCGCTGGAAAAACGACCACGCTCAAGGCCATCTCCAATCTGCTCCACAGTGAGCGCGGCGAGGTAACCAAGGGCAGCATCAACTATCGTGGTGAGCGGGTTCAGGATCTTGCCCCTGCGGATTTGGTGCAGAAGGGCGTTATTCAGGTCATGGAAGGCCGGCATTGTTTTGAGCATTTGACCGTTGAAGAAAACCTAATGACGGGCGCCTATACCCGCAAAGATGGCAAAGGCGCGATCGCTGCGGATTTGGAAATGGTTTATGACTATTTCCCACGCCTGCGCGAGCGCCGTAAGAGTCAGGCGGGTTATACCTCGGGCGGCGAACAACAGATGTGCGCCATTGGCCGTGCGCTCATGAGCCGGCCGGAAACGATCCTTCTGGATGAGCCTTCAATGGGCCTCGCGCCGCAGCTTGTGGAGCAGATTTTCGGCATCGTGAAATCGGTAAACGAGAACGAAGGCGTGAGTTTCCTTCTGGCCGAGCAGAACACCAACGTTGCGCTGCGCTTTGCACATTACGGATACATCCTTGAGAGCGGGCGCGTCGTCATGGATGGCCCCGCGGCTGAATTGCGCGAGAACCCTGATGTTAAGGAATTCTATCTTGGCGTGTCTGACGAAGGCCGCAAATCCTTCCGTGACGTACGGAGCTATCGCCGTCGGAAGCGGTGGTTGAGCTGATGCGGAGTAACGACATGGGATTTTACGATCAACTTGAAACGCGCTCTGCCGATGCGCGCGCTGCGGATATTTCCCAGCAGCTTCCGTTACAGATCGCGCAGGCCAAACGAGCGCCCGCCATTGCGGAAATTTTGAAGGATGTGGATGCCGAGAGCATTCGGTCAGTCGAGGATTTGGCGTCATTGCCAGTGATCCGAAAATCTGAACTTGTCTCTAATCAGGCTGAAATTGCGCCTTTTGGTGGTTTTGCTGCGATTGATGTTCATGAGTTTGAGCATGTTTTCCAGAGCCCCGGCCCGATCTATGAACCAGGGAAGCTCGGCAACGATTGGTGGCGTACGGGGCGGTTTCTTCATGCTGCAGGCATAGGTCGTGGTGACATAATCCAGAACTGTTTTGGCTATCACCTAACACCTGCTGGAATGATCTTTGAAAGTGGCGCGCGCGCCGTTGGTGCGGCTGTCGTTCCCGCAGGAACAGGGCAAACCGAGCTTCAAGTTCGTGCTGCTCTCGATATCGGTGTTACGGCCTATGCGGGCACGCCGGATTACCTCAAGGTGATCCTTGACCGCGCCGAGACGGAAGGGGTTAAGTTGAGCATTCGCAAGGCTGCGGTTGGCGGCGGCGCATTGTTCCCTAGTTTGCGGCAGGAGTATGCGGATCGAGGTATCGCGTGTTTGCAATGCTACGCGACTGCGGATCTTGGCAATATCGCCTATGAAAGCGCCGCGATGGAGGGGTTGATTGTTGATGAAGGCGTTTTGGTTGAGATCGTGACGCCCGGCACTGGAACGCCTGTTGCGCTCGGAGAGGTCGGCGAAGTTGTTGTGACAACCCTTAATCCCGACTATCCGCTCATTCGGTTCGCGACAGGTGATCTGAGCGCGTTCATGGAGGGTGAAAGCCCCTGTGGCCGCACGAACTTGCGGATTAAAGGCTGGATGGGGCGTGCCGATCAGACAACGAAGATTAAGGGGATGTTTGTCCGGCCCGAACAAGTTGCCGATCTGGTGAGCAAGAACCCCGAGGTCGAGAAAGCCCGTGTTGTCGCCAGCCGTGATGGTGAGCGAGACATGATGACGGTCATGCTCGAAACAGAGGGTGCGAGCGCGGAAGCCTTGGCAGACAGCGTTTTCTCAACGCTTAAGCTGAAGGGCAAGATTGAACTTGTTCCTGTCGGGAGTCTTCCGAAGGATGGCAAAGTAATCGACGATCAGCGCAGCTACGACACCTAAACAGGTGCAAAACAGTCTCTAAACTGGCGCGTTTGTTGTTCCATAGAGGGCGCGGGCTTGCTTGTATGTCAGCAGCTTGCGCTCTTTTTCGTCCCATAGACGAAGCTTCACACATGCGAGGCTCTCGCGAATACTCAATCGTTGATTCTGGTCGAGACTTGGGTGATCGCGCAGCACATCAGGTAGCCGATAGAACGGAATGCGCGAATAAAGGTGATGCACGTGATGTAGGCCGATATTGGCTGTCATCCATTGCAAGACACGAGGCAATTCGTAATGCGAGGAGCCGTGCAACGCGGCATCATGCATTTCCCAATTTTCGCCAACGTCCCAATGGGTATCTTCGAATTGGTGCTGCACATAGAAGAGCCAAACGCCTGCAGTGGCCGCAAGGAGGCTGGTCGGCAGGAAGATCAACACAAGCGGTTTCCAGCCACCAAAGTATGCAATGAGTCCAAGTGCCACGAGGATCGCGATGTTCGTCCCCATGGCCGATGTCCAGTATTTGCGCGACTTCATAAAGCCGATCGGCAAGCGATACTGAAGCAGGAACGTATAAGCAGGACCAATTGCGAAGAGCACAAATGGGCTGCGATAGAGCCTATACTTGAACTTTCCCCACGTTGAGCGCGCGTTACATTCGGCGACGGTCAGCGTCATGATATCGCCCATGCCGCGATGATCGAGATTGCCCGATGCGGAGTGGTGCATCGCGTGTGACCGCTTCCAGACGTCGTACGGTGTAAGCGTAAGCACACCGATTGCGCGCCCGACCCAGTCAGATACGGACCGGTTCGTAAAAAAGGCTGCGTGACCGCAATCGTGTTGAATAGCAAAGAGGCGCACTAGAAAGCCGGCGTTTACAATGGCGATTGCCAAAGCCAACCACGGGCTGAACGAGATCATCCACCACGCCAATGCCCAAAGAGCAAAGAACGGAACCAAGGTAACCGCCAACTCAAAAAGACTGCGCCACAAGATTGGTTCGCGGTATTTCGCCAGATGGCGAAGCCAATCGCGCGCGGCCACAACCGTAGAATCTGCAGGAGGAGTCGCACCATTGCTTGGTGTGTTGGGGGCGGTGGAATTCATGCTCGTCTCGTTCTGGTATTTTTGTTGTCCGAAGCCTAAGCGCCAACCCAGTACAAAGCCAACATTTCCGTGCCCGACCTTACGTCAATCGAGCGCCTGTTCATTTAGGCACAAAAAAGCCGCCTCAAACGGGCGGCTTTTCTGTATTCTGTCTCTAGCTCAGCCTTGGCGGGCTTTGAACCGAGGTTGCGTTTTGTTGATAACATAAACGCGGCCCTTACGACGTACTACGCGGCAGTCGCGATGACGGTTCTTGAGCGAACGGAGCGAGTTCCGAACTTTCATGGCCTTCTCCTTTTATCGCGGCGCGCCAGTGGCGCCTCGGGGTTAAACTTTACCCGTTTCCGGGCGGTGAACGCCCCAATGGGGCAATTTTGGGTCATCGCAGTTTGCGATGGTGGGCACGACTGGGTTCGAACCAGTGACCCCTTCGATGTCAACGAAGTGCTCTACCACTGAGCTACGCGCCCAAAACGCTGCGATCCTCTCTGTCCTATCCATTGACCACAGTCTGGCGTTGGCCAAAAACGAATAGGACGCGGAAAAACCGCGTCGACTGGCGCTGTCTATATTCGGAGTCGTAGCGGTGTTCAAGGCTTTTGATAGCGATTTATTTGCGTCTATCCGAATTCTCTGTAGAGTTTAATCATGAGTGACGCTTTTAACCTAAAAATGCCCGAATCCCGCACAACAAGCGTGGTATTTGCATCGCCCCATAGCGGGCGAGACTATGGTCGCTCATTCCTTCGGCAAACAGTTTTGGATGAGCGTTTGATTCGTAGCTCTGAAGACGCGTTTGTTGATCGCCTTTTGACAGCGGCACCTGAACATGGTGCGATTCTCATGGCGGCGCGAAAGCCACGTGCCTTTGTTGATTTGAACAGAGATTGTAGCGAGCTTGATTCTGCGCTGATTGAGGGTGTGAAAAAACAGGCGCACAATCCGCGTGTGGCCTCTGGCCTTGGAGTGATTCCGCGCGTGGTTTCGGGCAGCCGTGCGATTTATCGCGGTAAGATCAGTCAGGAGGAAGCCTTTGAGCGTATTCGGGGCTACTGGCGCCCGTATCATGACATGTTGCACACCATTCTAACCCAGAATCAGACGCTTTTCGGTCGGTCGATCTTGGTGGATTGTCATTCGATGCCACATGAAGCGCTGGAAGTGCTGACCCGCGCAAATCGGCCAAGGCCCGATATCGTAATCGGCGACCGTTTCGGCGCATCAGCGGATGAGGATATCGTCGCTCAGATCGAACAGATTTTCAGTGATGCGGGCCTTAGAGTTGCGCGGAATACACCTTTTGCAGGAGCCTATATCGCAAAGCAATATGGGCAACCCGTCAAGAACCGTCATTGCATTCAAATCGAGATTGATCGCGCGCTCTATATGGACGAGCAGATGGTCCTACCGAATGACAATTTCGGCGCGTTTCAGTCATTAATGAAGAATGTCACGGCGCGGATAGCTGATATTGGACGAGGGGAAATCAGGCTTGCTGCGGAATAGTTAACGCAGGGAGCGCCCTTTAACGATCGCGTCTTTTCCGAACTTCTCTCTTATAGAGTCTGTCGCACGTTCGGCGCGACTGCGCTGCTCTGCTTGTGGATCGAGCAAATCGCCAGTGAGGTCAGCGGCCTGTGCGGGAGTGAGGTCGCTAAGGCCAACACCGATCAATCGAAATGGTCCTTGGTCGCTGACCTGATCAAATAACCCGCGCGCGGTGTGATAGATTTTGTCTGCCATCTGTGTTGCGTCTCGAAGGCTCAAGCGGCGGGAAAGAGCCGTAAAATTGGCACGTTTGAGTTTGAGGGTCACGATCCGACCCGCAAGGTCTCGTGCTTTTGCGCGGTCACTGACCTGCTCGGCAAGGCGCCAGATATACCCGTCCAACAAGTCGGGATCGGAGGTGTCCTCAAAGAAGGTGGTTTCATTCGAGATCGATTTGACCGGCGCATTGGTGGACACGCGGCGGTAATCCTCTCCGCGCGCAAGATGCCAAAGCCGATCGCCCATGCCGCCAAACCGCTCATGCAGCTCGCGACGATCCCAGCGGAGAATATCGTCAAATGTGCGCAGCCCTGCCTTTTCAAGCGAGGCCTGAAATGCGGGGCCGACGCCCCAAATCATGCGCACGGGCTTCCCGCGAAGAAAGTCTGGTGTTTCGGCCTTCCCGATGATTGCAAAGCCACGCGGCTTATCCAAATCGCTTGCCACCTTAGCCAGAAACTTGTTGTGCGATAGCCCGATCGAGCCAGTGACACCCACTTCATCTTTCATACGCTTCACAAGCCGCGCGAGCATAACGGCCGGTGGATGACCATGGAGCTTTTGCGTTCCAGTGAGATCCATAAACGCTTCGTCCAGCGACAAAGGCTCCACTTTGGGGGTGAGCTCGTCCATCATTTTGCGCACTGCTCGGCTCGCCTCGACATAGGCACCCATACGCGGCTTCACGACAACAGCGTCAGGGCAGAGCTTGAGCGCCTGAAACATCGGCATGGCTGAGCGCACACCCTTGATCCGCGCCACATAGCAAGCGGTGGATACCACACCGCGTTTGCCACCTCCGATGATGACGGGCTTGTCCTGTAGCGCGGGATTGTCGCGCTTCTCAACGCTTGCATAAAACGCATCACAATCCATGTGGGCGATGCTTAGATCGAATAGTTCGTCATGTACCAAAACCCGAGGGTTGCCGCATTCCGGACAACGCAACATTGCCGATGGTTCGGCGTGAAACTCTGCCAGACAGGAGCGGCAAATGGCGGGTTGAGGTTGGGACATGTTAATAGACTAGGCTTCTCTCGGGAATTCGACAATGGCGAGACTTTGCAGAAATTCCCCTTTAAGATCTTCAAGAAGAAGCGCATATCAAGATTAAACAAAAACAATTTATTAAGGGGAATGCTATGGATGTAAACGGACTTATTGGCGGCAATATTGTGCTGCTCCTCATCGCAGGTTTTATTATCCTGTCGATCTTTCTTGGGGTGCGGATTGTACCGCAGTCGGAAAAATATGTGGTGGAGCGGTTTGGCCGTCTTCGCGCTGTTCTTGGGCCAGGGATTAACTTTATTGTCCCGTTTCTTGATGTCGTACGCCACAAAATCTCGATTCTCGAACGTCAGCTGCCTACTGCGTCGCAAGATGCGATTACATCAGATAACGTTTTGGTACAGGTCGAGACCTCTGTGTTCTATCGTATTATAGAGCCGGAAAAGACGGTCTACCGTATTCGTGATGTAGACGCGGCGATTGCCACAACGGTGGCTGGTATTGTGCGGTCGGGTATTGGCCAGATGGAACTGGACGAAGTTCAAAGCAACCGTCAGCAGCTCATCGCGCAGATTAAGCAGCAGGTTGAGGATGCGGTGGACGATTGGGGAATTGAAGTGACGCGCGCCGAAATTCTTGATGTGAACCTCGATCAAGCGACCCGTGACGCAATGCTCCAACAGCTCAACGCCGAACGCGCGCGTCGTGCACAGGTTACCGAAGCGGAAGGTTCAAAGCGGGCTGTGGAACTTAATGCCGATGCGGAGCTCTATTCTGCGGAGCAAGCGGCCAAAGCGCGCCGGATTTCCGCTGAGGCCGAGGCTTACGCGACCAAAGTTGTTGCCGAAGCAATCCGTGAGAACGGCATTGAAGCGGCGCAATATCAGGTTGCGCTTAAACAGGTCGAGGCACTTACCGTTGTTGGTAAAGGTGATGGTAAACAGACTGTCTTGCTACCAGCAGCTGCACTCGACGCCTTCAGCGATGCCTTTAACATGTTGAAAGGAAAACCCTGATGCTTTGGAATGAATGGTGGGTCTGGATGGCAGCGGGGCTTGTGCTTGGCATTGTCGAGATACTGATCCCCGGATTCGTTTTCCTCGGCTTTGCGATTGGCGCGCTGGTGATCGGGTTATGCCTTGCCATCGGAATGCCGCTCGGCGGCATCTACCTAATGCTCGTGATCTTTGCCGCAGTCTCACTTGTGGCTTGGATTGCGTTGCGCCGAATTATCGGCGTGCGTGAAGGCCAGACCAAGATCATTGACCGCGACATCAACAATTAATGAAACGCCCCGCTGCCCTTGGCGGGGCTTTTCTTATACGTCGCTAAGCTCGGTGATAATATCCTGCGCAGCCTTCGCAGGATCATCGGCTTGCCAGATTGGGCGACCCACGACGATATGATCGGCACCATCCTCAATTGCTGAAGTTGGCGTTGCAACGCGCTTTTGATCGCCAAGCGCTGCACCTGAAGGGCGGACACCGGGCGTTACAATCAAACGCCCTTCGGCTTGGGGAAGCGCGCGGATCAGCTTGGCTTCTTGTGGGCTAGCGATTACGCCATCTGCTCCGGCTTCAAGCGCTTTTGCTGCGCGCTCCACGACAAGCTCCTGAACGTCACCCGCTTTCATCAAGCCTGCGTCAAGGTCGGCGCGGTCAAGCGATGTTAGGATCGTGACGGCCAGAATTTTCAGATTACTTCCGGCCTTGCCTTCACCAGCCGCGCGCACCACATGCGGATCGCCATGCACAGTCAGGAAGTCTAGATCATACTGCGCAATCCCTCGCACCGCAGATTCAACCGTCGCGCCAATATCAAAGAACTTCATATCAAGGAAAATGCGTTTGCCATGCTCTTGCTTAAGTTCATTCGCCAACGCTAGCCCGCCACCTGTCAGCATGCCGAGGCCGATTTTGTAGAAGTCGACAACAGGATTAAGTGCCTCGCAAAGCGGTAGCGCCTGAACAACATTCGGGACATCGAGGGCAACGATTAGGCGATCATCTGACATGGCGCATTCCTTTGAAGAGCTGGGTTTGCCTCTCTTACGCGGCGGCGGAAAAACCATCAAGCCATGACCGACCCAGTTGGTGAGACATTTTTGTCGCAATCCATTGAATGCGCGGCTCTGCAATCCTATCTTTTGGGTAAGGCCCGAATGGGGCTGTGCCGACATATCGGGCAGCTTCTCGAAAGGGTGCTTAGAGAAGGAGATATCGAATGAATTTAGAGAAATTCACTGAGAGGTCGCGCGGTTTTATCCAAGCGGCCCAAACTATTGCTATCCGAGAAAATCACCAGAGACTTGCGCCAGAACACCTGTTGAAGGCGCTGCTTGATGATGAGCAAGGATTGGCAGCAAACCTCATAACAAGAGCTGGCGGAAAGCTTGGACAGGTCGACGAGGCCCTGCAGGTTGCGCTCGGCAAAATTCCACAAGTTTCTGGCGACGCGGCACAGGTCTATATGGACCCGCAAACCGCTAAGGTTCTTGCAGAAGCCGAGAAACTGGCCAAGAAAGCCGGCGATAGCTTTGTTCCTGTAGAGCGGATTCTGACCGCGCTTGCGATCACCCGTTCAAAGGCGAAAGACGCGTTGGACGCCGGTGGCGTAACTGCGCAGAAACTGAATGAAGCGATCAATGATATTCGCAAGGGTCGTACTGCTGATTCCGCGAGTGCGGAGGAGGGCTATGATGCGCTCAAGAAGTATGCGCGTGATCTGACCGAAGCTGCGGAGCAAGGTAAGATTGACCCGATCATCGGCCGTGACGAAGAAATCCGCCGCACGATGCAGGTCTTGAGCCGCCGCACCAAAAACAATCCGGTTCTGATTGGTGAACCTGGTGTGGGTAAAACCGCGATTGCCGAGGGCCTTGCGCTGCGGATCGTGAATGGTGACGTGCCTGAAAGTCTGCGCAACAAAAAGCTGTTGTCTCTGGATATGGGCGCGCTGATTGCCGGTGCGAAATACCGAGGGGAATTCGAAGAGCGGCTCAAAGCTGTTCTGAGCGAAGTTACTTCGGCGAGCGGCGAAATCATCTTGTTCATTGACGAAATGCACACGCTGGTTGGCGCGGGCAAATCCGATGGCGCGATGGACGCGAGCAACTTGCTTAAGCCCGCACTTGCACGGGGTGAGCTGCACTGTGTTGGCGCAACAACGCTCGATGAGTACCGTAAGCATGTCGAAAAAGATGCGGCTCTTGCCCGTCGGTTCCAACCAGTGATGGTTGAGGAGCCAACAGAGCAAGACACAATCTCGATCCTGCGCGGTATTAAAGAGAAGTACGAGCTTCACCACGGTGTTCGCATTACCGACAGTGCGCTTGTAGCAGCGGCAACGTTGAGCCATCGCTACATCACGGATCGGTTCTTGCCGGATAAGGCGATTGACCTGATGGACGAGGCCGCCAGCCGTTTGCGTATGGAAGTCGACAGCAAACCCGAAGAGCTTGATACGCTTGACCGCGAAATTCTTCAGAAACAGATCGAGGCCGAAGCGCTTCGTCTTGAGGATGACAAGGCCAGCAAGGATCGGCTTGAAAAGTTGGAAGTTGAACTTTCCGAACTTCAGGAGAAATCCGCCGCGATGACAGCCACATGGCAGGCAGAGCGCGATAAGCTCGCCAATGCGCGAGACCTTAAGGAACATCTTGATCGTGCGCGTGCCGAATTGGATATCGCCAAACGTGATGGCAACTTGGCGAAAGCCGGTGAGCTTTCTTATGGCGTGATTCCAGAGCTTGAAAAGCGCTTGGCTGAGGCCGAAGCGAGTGAAAGCGAGGCAATGGTTGCCGAGTCCGTCCGCCCAGAGCAAATCGCAAGCGTGGTTGAGCGCTGGACCGGTATTCCAACAAGCAAGATGCTTGAAGGCGAGCGTGAAAAACTGCTGCGTATGGAAGAAGAGCTTGGCCGACGTGTGATCGGGCAGCGTGGTGCCGTTCAGGCGGTTTCGAATGCCGTTCGTCGTGCGCGCGCTGGTTTGAACGATGAAAATCGTCCGCTCGGTAGCTTCTTGTTCCTTGGACCAACTGGTGTCGGTAAAACCGAGCTGACCAAGGCGGTTGCCGATTTCCTCTTTGATGACGACAGCGCAATGGTGCGTATTGATATGTCGGAGTTTATGGAGAAACACGCGGTTGCGCGTTTGATCGGTGCCCCTCCCGGCTATGTCGGCTATGACGAAGGCGGTGTTCTGACCGAAGCTGTACGGCGTAGGCCATATCAGGTTGTGCTGTTTGACGAAGTCGAAAAGGCGCATCCCGATGTGTTCAACGTGTTGCTTCAGGTTCTGGATGACGGTGTGCTGACTGATGGTCAGGGACGGACTGTGGATTTCAAGCAAACGCTGATTATCCTCACATCCAACCTTGGTGCGCAGGCATTGAGCATGTTGCCAGAAGGCGCGGATGCGTCCGAAGCCAAGCGAGATGTGATGGATGCGGTGCGGGCTCACTTCCGTCCCGAATTCCTCAACCGGCTTGATGAAACGATCATCTTTGATCGGCTCTCGCGCGATGACATGGACGGCATTGTCGATATCCAACTCGGGTTGCTCGACAAACGTTTGGCGCGTCGTGGTATTACGCTTGATCTTGATGATGGTGCCCGCAAGTGGCTGGCAGACGAGGGGTATGACCCTGTCTTTGGCGCACGGCCGCTGAAGCGCGTTATCCAGCGTGCGTTGCAAGATCAGCTTGCCGAAATGCTCTTGGCGGGTGACGTGATGGATGGGGACACCATTCCGGTTACGGCCGGAGCAGACGGGCTTCTTGTTGGGGATCGGCTCTCGACCTCCAACAGACAACCGCCGCAAGACGCTGTCGTTCACTAAGCTCATTAGGCCGCCTCATTAATCGAGGCGGCCTTTTTTGTTTGAAATGACTTGCTTGCCCCGCATGCCTTGGCCAAGCTGACACGAATTCAGGAGGAAATTGCATGAGATTCATGGGGTGGGCAGGGCAAGCGCTCGAGATTTTGGCGCTAATGTTTGTTTGGCTCTTGGGACTCGCTGTCTTGGCTGCGGTAATAATGTTTGTCATCGACAGAACGCAGACCGAAGATGCAGTTCGCAGAAATTATCCTGTGATCGGGCGGTTTCGGAAGCTCTTCACGACATTGGGCGAATTTTTCCGACAGTATTTCTTTGCTATGGATCGCGAGGAACTCCCTTTTAACCGCGCACAGCGAGATTGGGTATCGCGCGCCGCTAAGGGCTCAAGCAATACCGTTGCGTTTGGCAGTACACGAAATCTCGCGGTACCGGGCACACCGATCTTTGTGAACGCGGCGTTTCCACCTCTGGATGATCAATTCGCAAGCACTGATCCGATGACCATTGGGCCCGGTGCGCGGGCACCCTATGTGGCAAAATCCATATTCAACATTTCGGGTATGAGTTATGGCGCTCTGAGCAAACCTGCTGTTCGGGCTTTGTCGCTTGGCGCCAAAGAAGCCGGAATTTGGATTAACACCGGAGAGGGTGGTCTTTCTCCTTATCATCTTGAGGGAAAGCCGGATGTCGTTTTTCAGATTGGCACGGCGAACTATGGCGTCTGCGACGAGAACGGGCGGCTTTCAGAGGAGCGGTTGCAAAATGTTGCGGCCATCCCAGAGGTCAAGATGTTTGAACTTAAACTTGCGCAAGGGGCCAAGCCGGGAAAAGGCGGTATACTTCCAGCAGAGAAGGTTAGTGCTGAAATCGCCGAGATCAGGGGAATCCCCGCAGGCAAGGCAAGCATCTCGCCAAACCGGATCAGAGGCGTCGACGACTGGCAACAGTTGCTCGATTTGATTTGCCACATACGCGAAGTTACCGGCAAGCCGGTTGGTTTTAAAACGGTTGTTGGTTCTACAGAACCTTTGCGCGATCTTTTTGCCTTGATCGCCGAGCGTGGAGCGGATTGTGCGCCGGATTTCATAACCATTGATGGCGGAGAGGGCGGGACGGGAGCTGCACCGATGCCTCTTATTGACTTGGTCGGGATGCCGATCAGAGAGGCATTGCCCAAAATTTCTGCGCTTCGAGATGAGTTCGGACTGAAAGACAGGATTCGCATTATTGCGAGTGGTAAGCTTGTTAACCCCGGCGATGTCGCATGGGCGCTGGCGGCGGGTGCGGATTTTGTAACATCCGCGCGGGGGTTCATGTTTAGTCTCGGATGCATTCAAGCGTTAAAATGCAACAAGAACACTTGCCCAACCGGCATAACCACACATGATCCACATCTACAGCGCGGGCTCGTTCCGGAAGATAAGTATAAGAAAGTCGCACAATACGCGAAGGGGATCATTAAAGAGGTCGAAACGATTGCGCATTCGGTTGGCGTATCAGAGCCCCGTAAGATTCGACGGCATCATGTTCGGCTTGTCATGCCTGATGGATCTAGCAGACGTATGAACGAAATTTTCCCCAATCAAGCGAGCGGCCCGCGCGAGTCCTAAAGACGCGCGGGCGGCAGTGGCTTTATTCCAGAACGCCCATGTTGATGGCATAGGTTACCGCACCAATCGGAGAGCCGGACTCCGGATCGCTAATGGTCATTGAAACCTGAACAACATAATCGCCCGTGCTTTCATCCAGCTCAACATCGCCAATGTGTACACCACCAGTGCCGGCGCCAAAGCTCTCTTGGAACTTAGCTTCGTCGCCTTGCCAATAATCTGAAGTAACGGCGGATTGCCCGACATTCAGACCGTAACTATCCATGACAAAGACTTCGCTGACCAATTCGTTTGCGGCTGACTGCTTGTCCTTCAGGTGGGTCGAGACTGGATTTCCCAGAACCTCGGTTTGCAACGGTGTATCTGCAGAACCGATTTCCGCGCGCCATTGTGAATCAAGTGCGTCGATCTTTGATTGAGAGATTCCATCGTGATCGGCGTTTTGTTTCATGATCGCGGCGATAACGACCGGTGACTTTACCCAGCCTGCAAGCTCGTTGGATAGAAGCCCCTAAATTTTGTCATCTGCGTTTGCCCCAAAGGCCGCAGACGTGAAAACCGAAAGCGCCGCTGTGAGGGCGCAAGCAATACTCTTCATATTTTTACTCCTTAATAGAGCTGTCTGGCCTCGGGCTTCATCAAAAAGGAAAGGCGTTGAGATTCG
The DNA here is from genome assembly GCF_028823805.1 of Halocynthiibacter sp. C4. Classification (NCBI taxonomy): domain Bacteria; kingdom Pseudomonadati; phylum Pseudomonadota; class Alphaproteobacteria; order Rhodobacterales; family Paracoccaceae; genus Halocynthiibacter; species Halocynthiibacter sp. C4. The sequence goes on from NZ_JAPEIE010000003.1 coordinate 217,595, forward strand.
GCCAACGCCCAAAAATGTTTCAGTGTTCACAGAATTCACGGCGTTATTCACGCAGGTCCAACATTTGCGTGAAATCGGCAACTTACGCTTTGCGGATGCGGCGGATTGAACGATTGTGGCCATGACAAAGGAGACTGTTATGTCCAAGACATTCAAAACCGACCTGAAATGGTCCGATGTTACGCCGAAAGCCGATTTCCTGAACCGCCGTCAACTCATGGCAGGTATTGGTGCGGCGGGGCTTATTGCCAGCACACCGGCGCTGGGCAAAATCGCGACTGTAAAAAGCCGTTACTCTACAAGCGAAAAACCCAACAGCTTTGAAGACATCACAAAGTACAACAACTTTTATGAATTCGGTACGGGCAAAGATGATCCGGCCAAATACGCAGGCGCACTCACAACTGATCCTTGGTCTATCAAGATTGACGGGATGGTTGACCGGCCCGGGACTTATGATCTTGCTGACATCACCAAAGGCGTCACCATGGAAGAGCGTATCTATCGTTTCCGGTGTGTCGAGGCATGGGCGATGGTCATCCCATGGGTCGGTTTCGAACTGAGTACGCTCCTTAAGAGAGTGGGCGTTAAATCAGGCGCAAAGTATGTGGCGTTTGAAACGCTAGAGCGTCCGTCCGAAATGATTGGTCAAAAGCGGCGCACTATTCCTTGGCCGTATCGGGAAGGTCTGCGGCTGGATGAGGCAATGAACCCGCTTACGATTCTGGCGACGGGCCTCTATGGCGATACGTTGCCAAATCAGAACGGCGCACCGATCCGACTTGTTGTTCCGTGGAAGTATGGTTTCAAATCCATCAAGTCGATCGTTCGTATTTCTCTTACTAACAAGCAGCCAGAAAGCAGTTGGAATATGCTGCAACCAAGCGAGTACGGCTTCTATAGTAATGTGAACCCGAACGTTGACCATCCTCGGTGGAGCCAAGCGAGCGAACGCAAGATTGGTGGACTGATTGCAAAGCGTCAGCCAACGCTGATGTTCAACGGGTACGAAAAAGAGGTGGCCGGACTCTATAAGGGGATGGATTTGGCGAAGTTTTATTGATGCAGCTTTCCTCGTCCATCACTTGCCCAAAATGTGGCGCGGTAACTGTCGAAAAAATGCCGCGTGACGCTTGTCAGTGGTTCTATGAGTGTCCGCATTGCAAATCGATACTGACTCCAGAAGCGGGCGATTGTTGCGTGTTCTGTTCCTATGGAACACATCCATGCCCTCCCACACAAACCGGACAGGATTGTTGTTCTTGATGACTATCGTGCAGACCTTGAATCAATTCATGCGGAAAACCCCCACATGGACACTTTATTTAGCGGGTGTAATTCCTGTGGCCGCGTTGACCCTACAACTCTTTAACGGGCAACTCGGCATTGATCCGGTCAAAACGCTGGAACACGAGCTTGGCGAAATCGCGCTGCAGCTTCTAATCGCGGGTCTGGCGATCACACCGATTAGAAATGCGTTCGGGCTTAATCTCATCAAGTTCCGCCGCGCCATAGGGTTATTGGCGTTTGCCTATGTGGTTATGCACCTTGGTGTTTGGTTGTTCTTGGATATGCAGCTCCTTATGGAGCAGATTCTCAAAGACCTTGTGAAGCGGTGGTACATAACGATCGGAATGTTCGGACTGCTTCTGATGATTCCGTTGGCGTTAACCTCAAATAACCTGTCGTTGCGAAAACTCGGGGCGACCAACTGGCGTAAACTTCACAAACTCACATACGGTGCAGCTCTCGCAGGGGCGATCCACTATGTTATTCTCGTAAAGGGGTGGCAACTTGAACCGCTCATCTATCTAGCGATTGTCGTGTTGCTGCTTGCTATGAGAATCCCCCCTCTAAAACGTGTGCGGCTGGTTTAAACGAGTCACGCGAGTCGTCTTGGCTCATGATTCCGCCAGAATCCCCGACTCGCGAAGCCGATTCCGAGCTGATTCAGCCCAATAATGTATGCAATGAGGGGGCGAGTCTGTGGATAAGCCGTTCTTTGGCGATATTTAACGGTAATTCGCAGCTTCAATTTTAAAGAAATATCGAAAATCTGAAAAATCATATTCTGTAAATCATTGTTTTCATTAGTGTTTCGTGAAAATTTCAAAAAAACGTCGTATTTCTAAAAAAACCGCTTGCGCACTCCGACCGCTAG
>NZ_JAPEIE010000004.1:0-195234 GCF_028823805.1 Halocynthiibacter sp. C4
CCGCCATGGCCGGTGTTGATGGCTTCCAGAAAGGTCATGGCCTCCTTGCCGCGCACCTCGCCCAGGATGATCCGGTCGGGGCGCATGCGCAGCGTGGCGGTGAGAAGCACATCGGCGGTCTGGAATTCTGCGTCGCGATTGGCGATGAGGGTCACGGCATTGGGCTGGGTCGGCAGAAGCTCGGCCGCTTCCTCGATGGTGACGATGCGTTCCTCGGCCGGCACATGGGCGAGGATCTTGCGCGCGGCCACTGTCTTGCCGGTGGAGGTGCCGCCCGAGACGATCATGTTGAGCTTGTTCTCGACGCAAAATGCCAGCGCATCATCGATCACGCCCGCGGCCACGACGGCGCGCAAGGCGCGCTTCTTTTCCACGCGCAGGTCTTCGAGCTTGCGCTCTTTGCCATAGAGAAAATCGAGCGCGATACCCTCGAGTGGCAGGCTTGAGAAGAACCGCAGGCTGATCGACATGGCCGAGAGCACTGCGGGCGGGGTGATGACCTGTGCGCGGATCGGGCGCCCCTTATAGGTGATCGATACCGAGACGATGGGGCGGTCCTTGCTCATCGTTGTATTGGCCGAGGAGGCGATCTGGTTGCCGAGGTCCCTGACCTGAACGCCCGTCAGCCTTTGATCCAGTGCGCGCATGAAGTGATCGCCCTGGAAATCGCCCCAACAGGTTCCGTCTGGGTTGATGCAGATCTCGATGACATCTTCGCGGGCGGCGGCGTCGATCCGGTCGAGCGAGGTTTCGAGATAGCTCAGCGACATGGGCTCAGAATATCTCCAGATCGCGGTCGACCATGACAGTGACGCGGGCGCCCTGGTCGACATAGATGACGGGGCCGATTGAGAGATAGTCGCCAATGACGCTGTCCGTTGCATTTGCCAGATCATCGCCCACGTCTTCGAGAACGTCGGCGGCAGTCTCATCCTGGACCTCGGATGCGGCGGCACTTGGCGCGGCGGAGATCAGCGAGATCAGGGCGGCCGACCCGAAACGCTCGGCGAAGCGTGTGTCCACGAAACCGGTGACGCCGGAGCGGCCCAGCTCGTCTCCCCCAAAGGAACTGATCTGAATGGTCTGGTTATCGGGCAGGATGATCCGGTCCCAGGCGATGGTGACACGGCGCTGCGCGATATCGATGCCAGAGCGATAGCGCCCGATGAGACGGGAGCCACGCGGGATCAGGAGGCGCGTGCCATCGAAGCTGAAAACGTCTTCCGAGACCACGGCGCGGGTCTGACCGGGCAGGGAGCTGTCGAGTGCGGTTTCCATGACGGCCTGGATCATCGTGCCCTGCACAATCGTGTTCGACGGGTTGGCAATGATTTCGGCCTGCGTCACGGACGTGGGCAGTGCGCCGTTCAGCACGAAATCCGTCACCTCGCCAAAGGTGCGCTCAGTCAGCGCCGTCTCATTCGCACCGGAGGTGCCACCAAAGGCGATGGTCGGTGAGGCGATGCGGCGTTCCTGAAACGCGCGCTCTTCGGCCGCGCGGCGTTCGAGCTCGGCCAGACGTCTGGCCTCTTCTTCGCGGCGGAGCCGTTCTTCGTCCCGCGCGCGCAGTTCGTCCTCAGACGGCCCCAAGGGCGCGGGAGCAGGACGGTTGGCTTCGAGCTGGACCAGCTCGAGATCCATGCGGAGTTGTTCAAGTTCGCGGTCGCGCGCTGTGAGTTCATCCCGGAACTGTTGTTGTGCGGCCTCGGATGCGGCTTGCAAGCCGGCGATCTGTGCGGTCAGCGCGTCGATGGCCTCGGCCGCAGCCGTGTCTTCCTCGACCACGGGTTCCGGCGCATTGCGCAGCTCTTCGATTTGGGCCTGCAGGGCTTCGAGCTGCGCCAGAAGCTCGGCATTGGGCTCGACGGGCTCGGGCGCGACCAGAACCACCTCTGGCTCAGGCGGGGGCAGGGTTTCGATGGCGCCAAACCCGTCTCCTTCGTTCTGGAAGACATCCGGGGTGGCCGTCGGCAGGGCTTCCTCTTCCTCGGGCTGGGAGAGGAGATAGAGCAGCGCCCCGCCAGCGCCGATCAATAGAACAACAACCAAAGCCAGAAGCGGCGAGCGCCGTGGGGCAGGGGACTGACCTCTCCCTCTACCTTGTTCGAGTGCGGCGAGGCGTTTTTCCAACTCAGTATTACTTGTGTCACTCATGATGCAGCCCCTGCAGGCAGGGTCGCCTCGATGCAGACCACCTCGTCACCGATCCGCAGGACCCATTGCCGGTTCACGCCTGAGACCCGGATAACGCCGTCTTCGGTGGCTTGGGTGTTGACCGTCCGCTCACGGCCATTCGCGTAGCGGAAGATCGCGGGCACCGGCGCGTTCCGTGGAAACGCTAAATACGTAAACGTTCCATCATCCCAGACGCGTGTCGGCGTGAACTCGGTGCGCGCGCTGGCCCCATAATTGTAGTTGGGGGCTTGGGCCGCGATGGCCCGGGTCGGGCGCGCATCGTCCTCTGGATAGCGGAATTGGACTACATAGAAGGTCGGGCTGCGGGCCTCCTGGACGTTGAAGTAGTAGCTGCGCCGGTTGGTGTAGACCGTCACATTGGTATGGACGCCGCGCGCGATGGGTTTGATCGCGAAGGCCTGACCGCCGGGGACGCCATCGATCTCAAAGCCTTCCGTGTCGCCCGCGATGATCGAGCGGATGCTTTCGCCCTCGCCGAACTCGATGGTGGTGACATGGGTGAGCGAGACGTTGAGGCGATAGACCTGACCCGCCTGGTAGGTGGCCAAGCGCACCCGGCTGTCATTTGGGCCACCACGCGGGATCGCTTCGGCAAAGGCAAGGCCGGGCGGCAAGGCAAGAATGGCGACAAGGAAGAACCTATTGATCAAACTAATTCTCCAATCTGTCGGAGCGGATGGAATACTCGAGCACGGTAAACCCAAACGGATTGGTCCAGACCTCGTCGATGGAGCGACGGGTTTCGGGACGGAACTCGAAGAGAAGCGTGGCGGTGAAGAGCCCGGTCTGGGTGCCGTTGATGGAGGTCAGCCGCTTGCGCAAGCGCACGGTGGCGCGGTTGGATCCGATCCGGTTGATGCTGAGGATTTCCACGTCGAGCCGGGCATTGGGGCCATAGACGGTCGGCGGATAGTTTTCATTTGCGCTGTTCCATATCTGGCGCAGCCCGCTCTCGGCGGCCCCGTCCGAGCGGCGCAGGACGCTGCGAATGCGCAGATCATTGTCGAGCTGGTTGTAGATCTCGCGATCGGTCACGTAGCGGAAGACCTCCGCCTCGATGATGGCCTGGTTGGCGGTGACGGATGTGGCGCCGACGGACGCCTCGGGCAGGGCAAAGCCGGTGGCGGGATCATAAGGCACGACGACCGGAGGTGGATCGACATCGAGGATCGCAACCGCCGCCGCGCTCAGGCACCCGAGTATGCCGAAGATGAGGCCCATCAGGCCAAGGCGTTGCCAAAGCCGTTCGCGGCGCAGGGCACCGTAGACCAGTTCTTCCTCGATGATTTCTTGTTCAGTCGCCACCATTCATGCCCCCGCTCGGCGTTTCGAAATGAGTTGAATCGGTTCTTCGCTGCCTCTCGCTGCGCTCGAACGCGAAAACCGATATTTTGTATTGTGGTTCAATTTCGAAACGCCTTAATCAGCCCGCAGGTCCGGCAAGGTGAAATCCATGAAGCGCTGCTCCTCGGCGATTGTGGCGGCATCGATCACGCCGCCCGTGCCATCGCCCACCGTTTGAATCGCTTCCAGCTGCCACATTGCCACGAGGGCGATGGCCAATTCAGCTGTCACGCGTGTGTTGAGATCGACGCTTTGCTTGAGCTCTTCCATGTCGTCGATGAGCCCGACAAGGCGGTCGACCCGCTCGAGCGATTGGCCGGCATCTTCATAGCTGTGCTGGGCGGCGGCTGAGACGAGCGCGCCGGTTGTTGCCTGCGTGGCCACACGGTTGGCCCCGGGATTGCCGCTGGTGGCCATTTCCGAGAGCGTGTCTTCATCAAAGCCGAGATCGGCCAGCACCCGGTCCATCTGGGTTTCGATTTCGCCTGCGCCGGAGCCCGAGAGGCCCGAGAAATCGCCCGTCTTGATGGCCTCAATCGTCGCAAGGATGTCGCCGAATTCCTGATCGAGCAGTCCGTTCAGCTCGTCTTCCATTTCCGTGCGGATGATCTCCGGCAGTTCGGCAAGACGGGTGAGCGCCTCATAGGTTCGTTGCAGCTCCGCGAGTTGATCCGTGAGTGTGGCAAGCTGTTCGCGGAGCTGCGTCAGCTGCTCGTTTTGCAGGATCTCGTCTTCGATCATCTGCCGGAGCTGCTGGATGTTTTGCGCGATGTTCTGGGTATCGACGACGGGCACGCCTTGCGCGAGGGCAGGGGATAGGGCGCCAAGATGCAGACCAACCCCAAGTGTCGTGGCCAAAGCTGTCCTCAAGAGCAGATGTCCCATCATTCAATCTCCCTGATCGTAAAATCCATGAACGCGCCCTCGGCCATGCGGGCGCTGGCCTGGGCCAGTTCCTCGGCGGAGAGGGCGCGGGTCCGCGCCGCCTTAAGCCGGATGCGAGCGGCGACGAGACGCACGAGTTCGGCCCGGGCATAGGTGTTGAGCGCGACGCTTTCCTGCGCATCCTCTGTCTCGGAAATCCGCTCGACGATGTCTGCAATACGCAGGGCGGCCTGTCGGATTGCGGCGGGCGCGTTGTTGCCATAATAGGCCGCGCCATGCCCGGTGAACGAGAGGTTGGCATTGGCGAGAAGCGCCGGATCGATCGTGCCGAGCGCCTCGATCCCGCCGATGCGGCTTAGGTAGAGATTGTAGCGTTCAGGAATGACCTGGACGTAGTGCTGGGTCTCGGCAAAGGGCGGGACACCGCCATATTCAAAGACCCGGCCGGGGCCGGCATTATAGGCCGCGAGCGCGTTGATGATATTGCCGTCGAAGGTGTTCAGTTGCGTTGCGAGATAGCGCGCGCCACCATGCACCTGCAGATAGGGGCTGTCATAGTATTCCGGGTTGATGCCGAGATCGCTGGCGGTGCCCGGCATGATCTGGGTGAGACCGAAGGCCCCGACAGGCGAGCGCGCACCGATGGTGAAGCGGCTTTCCTGCCAGATGAGCGCCTGCAACAACGCGCGCCATTGAACCGGGGAGAGACCCGCACGGCCCACGCCCGCAAAGCCGCTGGTCTCCTGAGCCACGCGGATGATGAGATGCTCGATGTTTTCCGCCGCATCCCCGAACATCCGCGCGCCGCCGGGATTGGGATCAATGTCACCCGTGCCATAGACCGCCTCGACAGAGCGGGCTGGATCGCCACTGCCGCTTTCCAAGCCCGAGACCATCACCGGCAGTCCCTGACCGCCAAAGCTTGTCTGGGCATCGAGGATGCGCTGGAGTGTGGCCAATTGCTCGCGTTCGATCTCGGCAATGAGTTCGCGCACCGAAAGCTTGTCCGCCTGGATCGCAAGGTCGGTCTCGCGGTCGCCGGTCTCGACGATATCGCGCGCGGTCAGCCCGCTGTCATTGGTCGGCACACCTTGGGCGAAGCCGAGACCGGGCAGCAGGCAAAGCGCCAGGATATGGGGCAGCCTAGACTTCAATGTCGGCCTCCGGCGCGCCGAGGGGCGTGAAGCTGCAATCTGGCGCGACGGGGGCCGTCGAGGCCAGGAAGGTGAAGCAATTGGCGTGCGGCTCCTGGTACTGGGCGCAGGAGGCCAGCGCGCCGAGCGACGTCACAGCTAGAAGAATACGAATCATGAAAGCCTCCAAAAGTCTTGGCGGTCGCGGTAATCGGCGCCCACGAGCGCCTCGCCTTTTTCCATGCCGCCGAGGATGGTGAGATTGGGCCCGAGGGCGCTTAGATCGGCATCAATGACGATCGAGCCCTGGTCGTCGCGGATGAGGGCCAAGCGGCTGTCGCTGCCGGTGTTGAGAAGCACATCGAGTTCCTTCTCATAGAGGTTCAGCATCGCGTAGTCGGCCGCATGGGCGCGGATGTTCGGAAGCAGGATTTGCGTCGGCACGGCCTCGACGATGGTCTTGCCGGTCCGGGTGCGCTCGAGCTGGCTGGCGTATTGCGTCATCATCACCGCGACGGTGTTCTGCTTGCGCGCGGTCACAAGCCAGTTCGACAGCCGCTCGGCGAAATACGCGTTGTCGAGCGCCTTCCAGGCCTCGTCGATCACGATGATGGTGGGGCGGCGGTCCTCGATCTCGCGCTCGACCCGGCGGAAGAGATAGGAGAGGACCGCCATCCGCTCCTTCTCGGCCTCGCTGTCGAGAATGCCGGTGAGATCGAAGCCGACCACATCCCCCTCGAGTGAGAAGGTGTCTTCCAGAGTCGGCCCGAAGATCCAGCCGTAGCGGCCCTCTTCGGTCCACTCGATCAGGCGCTGGTGCAGATCGCCGCCATCATCGGTGGACACAAAAAGAGATGCGAAGTCGCGCCAGTTTCGCAAGGCTGGGTTCGTGGCCTGCGCATTCTGGCGCACGACCTCTTGGATGCGGTTGGTCTGTGCCGGGGTCAGCGGCTTGTCGGCGCGGTGAAGGAGCGTTGCGAGCCAATCCGAAAGCCAGGCGGTGCCGCGCGCATCTGTCTCGGTCCAAAGCGGGTTGAGGCCTGTGGGCTGCCCGGCCTTTAATGACGCATAGCGCCCGCCATTGGCGCGGACCGCCATCTCCATACCGAGACGGTAATCGAAGACGAAGATCCGCGCCCCTGCTCGACGGGCTTGCGTCATGAGGAATGCGGAAAGCACCGATTTGCCCGACCCGGGCCTGCCCATGATCAGGGTATGCCCGCTGGTCGGTTCTTTGTCGGGCGATCCCTGCTCGTGATAGGAAAACCGGTAGGCGCTTTGTTCGGGCGTGGGCAGGTAGGTGATGACGCGGCCCCAAGGGGTTTTCTGAGCAGACTTGCCAAGCTGTGTCCGGTGAAATGCCGCGAAATCCGCGAAGTTGCGATTGGTGATCGCACTGGCGCGCACGCGCTTGGGCTGGTTGCCAGGATGCTGGCTGAGGTAATGCGCTTTGGCCGCAATCCTCTCACCGATCATCTTCACCCCTTCCGCGGCGGCGGCATTCACGATCTCGGCGCTCAGCGTCTGCAATTCGTCCAGCGTGTCGCAGAAGAGCGTCACGACCATATGGTGCTCGCCGAAGCTCTGGCGCTTGGCCTCGAGATCATCGGCGGCGATGTCGAGCGCTTCCATGAGCGACAGGGCCGCGTCCTGGGAAGCCTGCATCTGGCGCTTTTGCCGCTTGATACGCCCCGCCATGAGGTTCGAATTGATCGGCGTGAAAGAATGCGTGACGATCATGTCGACCGGCAGGTTCAGCATGTCGAACATCGTGCAGGTCGTGGCCTCGGAATATTCCCCGATGGTGAAGCTCTTGCCGTAGCGATGTCCCACGACGCCTTCAGAGAGCTCGAAGTGATCTCCCTGAAACGTCACGCGGGTATTGGCGACGTTGAAGGACAGAAAGCCGTAGGTGTTGGCTGGGTAGAGCGGCAGCTCGGTGCCCGTGTTGAGCGCGCCCAAAAATCCCACCAACTCTCCCGATCCGGCTGACAGCAGGCGTGGCTTGAGCTCGGTAAGCCCCGAGAGGAAGACATTCACGGCCTCACCGAGGCGCTGCAGGCGTTTGCGGGTCTCCTCTCTCAGTCGGTCTGGCGCGCTGCGGCTGAGGAAAGGCAGGAGGCTTTTCGGGGGCGGGCGGTGAATGACGGTGAGCGTCAGGGTCTTGTCGCGGAGCCCGCTGGTCTCAAGTTTCGCGCGCCAGCGCCGGTCAACCTCGCCTGCGAAGCTGTCCTCACGGATCGGGTCGAGATCAGGTTCGATGGCCTTGGAGACCTTGTGGACGTAATAGCTGAATTCCGGCCCGAGCTGCGCAATGATCCGGGCAAAGAGCGCGGTCACCTTGTCGAGATAGGCGTCATCGGTCGTGTAGCTATTGACCCCGTCGAGCCGGATGCACTGGAAAAGCTCGTTGACCCGGGTCCGCACGGTCTGGTCATCGACTAGGCTCACATAGGGCAGCATGTGCGCGAGGCGGGTCTCGTGCGCGTACCAGTCCGGCGTCATCGTGCGGAGATCAAGCGCGGCATCACGGGCTTCATCACGGGGCATAGCTGTCCCCACCATGAATGGACCTGTTGCGCGTGGGCGGTGTCTCCTGCAGGGCCGTCATCATCACATCTATGAAGCGCGGGTCCCAATCCGCAGCCTTCCAGAGCACCGGGTAGAGCAGGGCCGCCACACCCAGCACCGCGATGTGCTGGACCCAGACGAACAAGAGCACCGAGCCGAAAAGCCAGACCATCGCGTACATGATGGGCAGGCCCAGAAGCTTGGGCGGGCGCACGAGGCCGAGAAAGAGAGGCGAGCGCTCAGCCACCGGCGAAAACTGCGGCAACGATAGTGGGAGCGGCGGCAACACCGGCAATGCCGACGAGAACCCAGAGGGCCTGGCGCAGATCGATGATATTGAAGAACCAGCTGAGGAACACGCCCAGAACGGCGAGTGTGGCGATCACGACGCCAAGCGGGCCGGTCAGCGCATCAACGATGCCCTGCAACAGGCTCTGAATCGGGGAAAGATCAATGCTTTGCGCAAGCGCGGGCTCAGCGATTACCAGAAAGAGCGCCAGCGAGGCGACAAAGAGGTTTGAAATCTGTCTCATGAATTTGATCCTTCCAATCGGGCTACGACGGCCATGACGCGGGCCACGTGGTTCTGGGTTTCTCGGTAAGGGGGAATGCCGTCATACTGGCGGACCGCATCGGGTCCGGCGTTGTAGGCTGCGAGGGCGAGACGCGGATCGCCGAAGGCCTCCAGCATCATCGCGAGGTAGCGGGCGGAGCCGTCGAGGTTCTGCAGCGGATCACGCGGGTCGACGCCCAGATCACGCGCCGTCGCTGGCATCAATTGACCAAGGCCAATGGCACCTGCACTTGAAATCGCATTCTGCCGATAGGCGCTCTCAACCTCGATATTGGCTCGATAGAGAGCCAGCCAATCCGTCACGGAAAGCCCGGCGCGACGCAGGCCGGGATGGCCGGCATAGCGCAATGCCGTGGTCTGAATCCCGGAGAGGACATTGGCGCGGGGCAGGGGAGTCGGGCGGGCAAGGGCCGCGACTTGGACGCCCTCTTGCTCGGCCTTTACGTCGCCGAAGATCGCGATCCCATCGGAGGCCGAACCCTGAATCCCGTCATTGTAGTTTCGAGCAAAGCTGCTTTGGGAGCGGGACGGGCTCAGAGAGCCGTCACTCTCCATGACCAGGACCATTTGCGCTGAAGCTGGCGCTGTGACCAGCCAGAGACAGACGAGGCTAGCTGCCAGTGCCCTTTTCTGATGGGGCTTTGTCTGGCGGGGCGAGTTTGTGCGTACGGCTTGTCCCCGCCTCAAGCGGCAGGTCGACATGCGCAAAACCAAGGCCAATGAAGAAAGACACCACGCCAGAGATCGTCTTGAACTCGCGGATCTTGATGTCGTTATAGGTCGTCCGAGTACGGGCCGTGACCAGCAGCTTTTCCACGCCCTCGTCAGAGACAACGCGCATGATCCAGACCCCATAATAGCTGGGCCCTTTCTTGTGTGCCGATTCCTGGCACAGGATTTCTGCGCTATAGCCGCTTTCCACGAGCTCGCGGAACCTGGCTTCCGTAACCACATTTGGTGCTTCGATGTCCCAGTTCATGGCCCGGCTCACGCTTTCTCCAATGGCGCGACCCCAGGCATTCCTACTTGAAGCCCAGAGTTACGATAGTATATTATCAACCGCAAGATGTAATATCGTGCTTTAGCTGTAGTTTGGTTACGCAAACACTAGTCACGGCCAGTGTCCGCGATCAAGGAGATAACAGGTTTGAGAAACCCAAGGTTGACATGCCTGCTCCCATTGCAAGCTATAGTCCTTCTAATCTGCGTTCCCGGGCCGGTTTTGGCAGAATCCTGCTTCGCCCCGGCCCGTCCTTTCCTGCCAAGCGATTCGCAGGCGGCGCAGGACTATGGGGACATCATCCGTGGCGATTTCGAAGACTACATCCAGAATATCCAGAGCTACTTCCGTTGCCTCGACAGCGAACGCGCCCGCGCTTTCGAGGAAGCGCGCGAAGTCAGCGAGGACTATGGCCGATTTCTACAATTGGTAGGGGATTGATGGGCAACCTCGGGAGCATCAGACTTGCAGCCCATGGAAACCAGACGCCGATAACACCCTCATATATCTACTTTTTAGATAACAGATTTCATCCGCTAGCGACGTCACAAAAGGTATGTGACGCGTGGCAAAGACAATCAGAACAAATGGCCAGTTGGCGCTCGTCCGTGCGTTGGTTGAAGCACGTCAAAATGCGGGTCTCAGCCAGCAGCAGTTGGCGGCGAAGCTCAAACGACACCAGTCATTTGTGGCACGTCTCGAAAGTGGCGAGCGTCGTATCGACGTCGTGGAGTTTACAGTTCTGGCGAGGGTCATTGGTTTTGACAAAGATGAAGTCCTGTCGATTGTCGAAGCCGCCACGGAGCCCGACCACAGGATTTGAACCAAATGAATTGTTGAGAACACGGGAACCCATTTTCCCGGTCCGATGATCTTTCCCTCATCGAGGACCAGTTAGCCAACATCAAAGAAGCCCGGCGCGCGGTCGTAGTGAACGCTCTGCAACCCCACGCCGCAATTCGCAGCGCCACAGTGCAGGAAGTCAGTAAACAGTGAACGATGATAACGGCGAAGGCGTCGCGATCGCCAATCTGATCGGGATCGATGGGTGCAGTGTTGTTGGTTGGGTTTATCGCTGGAGTACAGGCGCACATGCGGTGATGTGGGACGTCCAAGGACCCCAGACCGTATCGGAAACCCGGCCGGATATAAGTGACGAACAGAAGCAAGAAATCGATTTCGATGCGCTCATGCGGATTCGAAAAAGTGACAGTGGATAGGCCTCACAGGCAGCCGCCAGTTCATATTGATATGAAAGGGTCTGCGAGCGTACCGGTCATTGGAGTAGATGGCAACGAAGGTCTCGAAGGAGCCCAATGTATCATATGCTGCGGACCGCACAGATGGCAGAAAAGCACGGCGTGCGGACCGTCGCGGCGGGTGCTGAGATTGCCCCCCAAACAAGCAACCTCTAGCCGTCCATAGCCAAGTATACTCGTCGTTGCTGCATTGTCGATCTCCCACGCCTAATACAACTTCGCACATCACTTCGATCTAAGATCAAGCGCTGTATGCATCTTCGCCTGCCGCTTGGCCGTGCGGTAGATCTCAAATTGCCTATCGGCGATGACGCCTGCCAAAATGACCCCCCCCATGACCGCGAAGTTAAGGGATGACGGGATTCCCAAAAGATTTACCAAATTTTGCAATACTTGCAGGAGCACAACACCCAGGCAGACTCCAACGATGGACCCCTCACCGCCGCGCAATGAGAACCCGCCCAGAACTGCGGCGGCAATAGCGTATAATTCATAGAAATTCCCGTGCGATGACGGCTGGACGGACCGCGTGTACATGGCGAAAAAGATGGCGGAGCAAGCGGTCAGCACTGCGCAGATCACGTAGGCCAGCACGATGACCTGCCGCGTGCTGATGCCGGAAAACCGCGCGGCTTCCTCATTCTTACCGACGGCAAACAGGTGCCGGCCGAAAACCGTGCGATGCAACAAGAACCAGGCAGCCGCAGCGACAACTAGGAAGGCAATAAACGGATGCGGCACGCCCCATGTCCGCCCTGTGGCGAGGAACTCTAGCGTTGGAAAACTGCTTCCGTAAGGAAAACCGGCCGTGCCGTCCTGTGTATAGAAGCGTGCGATCCCGCGATAGATCAGCAAGCCGCACAGGGTCACGACGAAGGGCTGTAGTTTCATGCGTGTGATCAGCACGCCATGGAGCGCGCCGATCACACATCCAAGCGCCAGAACGATCAGCGTCGCGACGGGCCATGCCACCCCTTGGGCGATCAGGTCGACAAAGATCACACCCAAAAGGGCGATGACCGACCCCACGGACAATTCGATTCCGGCGGTGACGATGACGAAAGCCTGTGCGATTGAAAACAATCCGAACAGACCAATCAGGTTTGCCGTATTGGCCAAATTCACCCCGGATATGAACCGGGGGTTGATCATGGCGACAACCGCCCCCACCGTCAGCACCAAAACAGCCAATCCCAAATCTTTGCGCAGCATTTTCTTTCCTTACTCTACGGCCAACCGGAGGATGGCTTCTTCTGATACGGACGTCCTGTCCAGAATTCCGGTGATTTGACCGCGGCACATGACTGCCACGCGGTCCGACACGCCGATGACCTCTTCCATGTCTGACGAGATCATCAATACGGCGACGCCGTCGTCGGCCAGCGCGCGCAGCAGTCCGTAGACTTCCGCCTTTGATCCCACGTCGATCCCGCGCGTCGGTTCATCGACGATCAAGACCTTGGGGCCCACAGCCAGCCATTTCGCAAGCACGACCTTTTGCTGGTTGCCGCCTGACAGTTCAGCGGCAGCCTGAGACAGGTTCGGAGCCTTGATCTGCAACGTCGTGCGCGACGTTTCCGCCAGATCGGTTTCCGCCTGCGGGTTAAGCCTGCCGCCGTTCGACAAGGCACGAAGGCTGGGCAAGGCGATATTCTCGGAGATGGCAAAGTCCAGCAAAAGGCCCTGGCCTTTGCGGTCTTCGGGAACAAGGCACAGGCCCGCGGCAATAGAGGCCGCGACAGAGCGGGGCGCCAACGGCTTGCCCGAAACCTCAACCGTGCCCGCGACCGGGGCATCAATTCCGAACAGCAAGCGCGCAATTTCCGTCCGGCCTGCGCCGACAAGGCCCGCAAGCCCCATGATTTCCCCGGCGTGCAGGGTCATATCGACGGCGCGGTCGGGGTAGGCGGCGGTGCAAAGGCCTTGTGCGCGAAGGACGACCGGAGTGTCAGACTTGGTGGTGCCAAGGGCCGGACGGTTGACGTCGCGCCCGATCATCAGGTGAACCATGCGGTCGCGGTTGATTTCGTCTTTGGTCAACCCGCCCGCATTGCGGCCGTCCCTCAAGCCGACGACGCGGTCGCCAACGGCTTCGATCTCGGACAGACGGTGGGTAATGAGCAGGACTGCGACGCCCTGCGCCTTCAGGTCTGCGATCACGTCCAACAGGCGCTGGGTTTCGGACAAGGTCAGGCTCGATGTCGGTTCATCCAAGATCACAAGCCGCGCGTTCATCGATAACGCCTTGGCGATTTCCAGCATCTGCTGGTCGGCCAATGACAGTCCAAGCACGGAGTCGTCGGGGCCGAACCGTGTACCCAGACGCTCCAGAATGGGAATGACAGCTTCGCGCATCGCGCGGCGGTCCAGAACACCAAACGGACCGCGACGGATTTCGCGACCCAGCAGGACATTTCCTGCGACGTCCAGATTGGTGAAAGGATTGAGTTCCTGGTGAACGAACGCGATACCAAGCGCCGTCGCGCCTGCGGGCGTCAAGGCGGCGTGGGGGATTCCGTCGACGATGATTTCTCCCGCATCTGCCGAAATCGCACCGCCGAGCACCTTCATGAGTGTCGACTTGCCCGCCCCGTTCTCACCGACCAGACCGACGACTTCGCCACCGGAAATCGAGAGATCGACGTTCTCAAGGGCCACAGCCCCGGGGTAGACCTTCGTCACGCCGGACAAAGTCAGATCAATGCGGTCTACGGTCGGGTTCATAAGGCGTCCTGTCTGCGGGTAAAGAGATGGTTGGCGTAAGTTGCACCGGCGCGAAGCCCCGGTGCAACCTTGGAGCGGCGGGAGGAAACCGCGCTCAACCTCCGAGGCGCTCTCTCAGTTGTGCCTCGAAAGCATCCACATTGGCCGCGTCGATCACGTTCGTCGGAACGATGATCAACCCGTCTTCGGGAACACTGGAGGTGTCACCGTTCAGGTAGCTGGCCATAAGTTGCATCCCCTGATAGCCCCACTGGTAAGGGTCCTGCACGACCGTGCCTGCGAAATACCCTTCGCGGACAGCACCAAGTGTGATCGGGTCTTCGTCAAATCCGATCACCGTGACCTCACCCAATTTACCTGCCGCCTGAAGCGCCTCGTAGATTTTGGGAGGGTTGTAGGAATAGAAGCCGACCATGCAGTTGACGTCTGGGTTGGCCGACAGAACGTCATCGACGTTTGAGCGCGCCCGGGCAAAATCCACGTCGTCGCCGCGCACGTCGATCAGCTCGACACCACTTCCTTCGACGGCTTCACGGAACCCTGCGATTCGCTCGACCGCGTTGTCAGCGCCCAGAAAGCCGACGAAGCCCATGCATGTGCCACCGTCAGGCAGGGCCGCAACGGCGATCTCGCCTGCCTGAATGCCCGCGGCCGTGTTTGATGACCCCAGATAGGCAACACGGTCACTTTGTGGCGCGTCGCTGTCTGTGGTGAACAGGGGCACTTGGGCTGCAATGCGGTTGAACGCATCGATTGAGTTTTTGGGGTCCGCAGACGAGATCATGATCGCGTCCGTGCCGGCGGCAACCAGATCATCCATCAACTGGTTCTGCGCAGCCGCAGTGCCGGTCGCCGGATAGCGGAACCGCATGTTGTATTCGGGCATTTCGGCCTGGGCCGCATTGACGCCCGCCTCGGCCAGCTTCCAGAAATCGGATGCCGCGTTCACAACGAACGCCATTGATTGCTGATCTTGGGCCTGTGCGGCGCCGGTGCCGATGCAAAGCGCCAAAGCTGACAGCAGTGAAGTTTTATAAGTCATTTCGGGTCTCCTCTCCCTCGCCCTGCATGTGGCCAGACCTGTCCGGTCACTCTGCGGGCGTTTTGTCTTGGTATGTTGTGAAAATGCTGGGCCGCCCCGACGGAACGGCCCGTTTTTTTGGGGTTTTTAGTTGTCCGCGCAGAAGCCGGGTTCAGCTTGCGTGCAGACATCAAGACCAGTGAACAGCGGGTCTTCCACGGTTTCGCCGTTCAGCAACTGGATCATGACGTCAGGTGCGCGCAGGCCCATTTCGAACGGACGTTGGCCAATCTGCGCATGGCTGCGACCATCGCGGAACGCCTGTGTCTGCGGGGGTAGCGTGTCGCCCGCGATGATGATCAGCTCGTTCGTTGCCATCTTGTCCATGACCTGATCGGTCACCTGCGCATAGGCTTGCGGTGCGAACTGCGCCCAGCCACCGATCAGGATAAAGGCGTCCAGGTCTGGGTTTGCCGTAAACACGTCCGACATCTGCTGGTTGGCCAGATCGGCCTGATCGTTCGTGAAGACGGGGCAACCTTCGATCTCGGTCCAGCCGTTTTCGCCGGTCAGACGGTCGATCCCGTCGCCGCCACCTGCGGTATCACGGAACCCTTGCGCACGGGCGTTGATGTTGTCCGCCGCCACATTGCCGAGCTGAAGACAGACAGAACCGCCCTCAGGTTTAAGCGCCATCGCCTCTTCGGCCATCTTGACGCCCATCAGGTAATTGTCGGTGCCGAGGTATGTCGCACGCAGGTCTGCATCTTCCGCCAGAAAATCGGCGTCGATTGTCATGACCGGAATGTCGGGCGCTAAGGCACGGACACGGTTTGCCATTGCAGGTGCGTTGGACGGTGAAATTGCGATTGCCGCGACACCAGCTGAAATCAGGTCATCGACGATCTGGACCTCACCGGCCTCGTCAGCCGATGACGCAGGGCCCGTGTAAAGGCAGGTGTATTCGCTGTCCGCGTTCTCTTCGAGCCACTGCTGGCATCCAAGGTTGATCTGTTCGAAGAACGGATTGTCGAGGCCCTTGACCACAATCGCAAGCGTGTTGCTATCCTGTGCAAAGGCGGCCCCCGCCGTCATCATACCGAGCAGTGTGACTGCCCCTAATTTCGTCGTCATTTTCTCTCTCCCATTTTGAAAATTGTTTGGCTATCAGGGGCTTGATCACCCAGGATACCAGATTTTGCGCACTTCGTTCTCGGCGCGCTTATAGGTCCATGCCCGTTCCACGAGCGCCTCAAGGTCGACGTCCGGCGCCCATCCCAACAGGTGTCTGGCCTTGGAGTTGTCCAGATGATTGCTGTAGAACGGGGTCGGAATTTTGATCGGTGAAAGACCGTGGTGGTCCTTCAGCATTTTCGCGAGGACGCTGTAATCAAGCGCATCCGTCATCGCGATATTGAAGGTCTGTTGCGCCGCGCGCGGATGCTCCACGGCTAAAAGCAGGGCAGACACTACATCATCCACATGGACGAAATTCCGCTTCAGCGGCGCGCCCGTGACATCCAGCATTAGCGGGGCACAGTTTTCGCCACGCGCCTTCGCAAGTGTGTCCGCGTCCATCAGGGTGTCCCATGCGGGGCCGCCGAACTGATCCTCGCCAAAGCTCATGGCGTAGCGCAGATCGTCTTTCTCCATAATCCACGGCGCGCGCAGTATGCAGCCATCTATGTCGTATTGATGGATATACTGCTCCAGCATGACCTCTTCGATCACTTTGGTCAGCGCATAGCAGCCCGGATAGGCGCGGCGCGGATCGGTTTCGGTGATCGGCGCCGAATATTCCTGAAACATATGTCCGACAGAACAATCCCCGCCCAAGAGGATAAAACGCTCCGCCGTCGGGCTGGACCGGAACGCCTCAAGCAGGACGAACATACCCTTCACGGACACATCAATCGCGAGGTCCGGGGATTCCTTCACTGCGGCAAGATGCAAGACGTGGGTCACTCCCTCCAGCGCAGCCTCCACCGCATCCCGGTCCGCGATGGACCCGCGCACCACACTGACACGGTCCGTCTGGTCGACGGTGCGGTTATGACAAAACGCAACGACATCGGCGGCATGCAGATACGGATGATCGGCAAGCGCCGCCAGCACGTGCTGGCCCACTTTCCCTGTCCCGCCTGTCACCAGTAGTTTCATGTTTCCTCCCGAGTTGATTAAATATTATTTACTAATATTATTAAGTCAAGTAGATGGTTGTGACATCCATCTGGGGAGTAAGGCTTCAAGCTGCAGGCCATATATCATTGAAGAATACAGTAAGGTTGAGGGAGGGAGAGACAGGTGTCGCGACTTAGAATTAATAATATTTCCAAGAAATTTGGTGCGATCCAGGCGTTATCGGGGGTGACGTTCGACGTTCAGCCGGGCGAAGTGCTCGGCCTGATGGGGGACAACGGGGCAGGCAAATCAACGCTGGTTAAGATTATCGCGGGAAATTTCCGGCCAACCTCGGGAGAGTTGCTCATCGATGACAAGCCTGTGGTGTTCAACCGCCCGCTGGATGCTCAAAACCAAGGTGTTGAAGTCGTGTATCAAGACCTCGCGCTCTGTAATCATCTGACAGCGGCGTCCAACGTCTTTCTCGGGCGCGAGAAGATGCGCAGCTTCGGACCGATTCGCTGGCTTGATTACGCGGGCATGAATCGCCACGCTGCAGAGCTGTTCAAACAGCTCAAATCCGAAACGCGGTCGCGCGATCTGGTGCGGCGCATGTCAGGCGGTCAACGTCAGGCCGTTGCGATTGCCCGCACTCTGCTGTCAGAACCCAAGATCGTGCTGATGGACGAACCGACCGCCGCAATTTCCGTCCGTCAGGTCGCCGAGGTGCTGGACCTGATTCGACGTCTGAGGGATCGCGGCATCAGCGTCATATTGATCAGCCACCGGATGCCGGACGTGTTCGGCGTCGCCGACAGGATTGCCGTGCTGCGCCGCGGTCAACTCGTCGCAAGCAAGACCACAGCAACATCGTCACCAGAAGAAGTGACAGGCCTGATCACAGGGGCCATCGACACCGCCCTGTCAGAGGAGACACCAGCATGACCACCCTTGATGACCTGATCGGGAAATCCGAACACCAAAGCCCGCTGTCGCGGCTCACGTCTATTCCGGTGTTCTGGGTTATCCTCGCGGCTGTTGTCGCCTGTATCGCCCTGACCCTGTTGACCGACACCTTCGCCACCCCGCGCAATATATTCAATGTGCTGCGCAATTTTACCTTCGTGGCGATCATCGCCATCGGCATGACAGTGGTCATTGCCTCGGGCGGGATCGACTTGTCGGTTGGATCAACCGTTGTCCTGTCCGCGATGGTCCTTAGCGTCATGATGTCGGGTGGGTGGGGCTTTGCCGTGTCCGCGATCGTGGCCCTGGTAGCAGCGCTTGCGGTGGGGGCGTTCAATGGCATCCTGATTGCCTATGCGGGCATGCCGCCCTTTGTGGTGACCCTCGGCACGCTATCGGGGGCGCGGTCGCTCGCCATGGTGCTGTCGGACAACAAGATGATCTGGGAATTCGGCCCCGATCACGACCTTCTGCTCTGGATCGGTGGCGGTTCGACCCTTGGACTGCCCCATCCCACTTATATCCTGATCGCGCTTTGCGTTCTCTCAGCGCTGATACTCAAATGGTCGCGCTGGGGGCAGTATGTCTATGCCATCGGCAGCAACGAACAGGCTGCGACCCTGAATGGCATCGCGGTAAAACGCCAGAAGGTCACGATCTACATGTTCTCTGCCCTGACGGCGGGAATCACCGGAATCTTGATGACCGGTTGGTTGGGCTCCGTGACCACCAATCTCGGTCAGGCGATGGAACTGACGGTGATCGCAGCCGCCGTTATCGGCGGGGCGAATTTGGCAGGCGGGGAAGGCACCGCGCTGGGTGCGGTCGTCGGCGCGTTGCTGATCGAGGTGATCCGCAATTCACTTATCCTCCTCGGGATATCGACATTCTGGCAAGGAATGTTCATAGGTACGTTCATTATCGTCGCGGTCGCATTTGATAGGTTCCGGAATGCCCGAACTTGACGATGCCGGTCTTTGAGATGACGGATGTGCGAGAGGGAAATGCGAATATGAAGACACTGAAACCAACGATGATGGATGTCGCCGCGAAGGCCGAAGTGTCGCAGGCGACGGTGTCTCTTATCCTCAACGGAAGCCCCGGAGCCAAGTTCAGTGAGGCAACCCGCACGCGTGTGTTCGATGCCGCAAATGAACTGGGCTACCGTCTGGTCCAGCGGGGATCGTGGCAGGGGACACCCTCCACCAATCTCATCGCGTTCGCCACAGATGAACTGGTCAGCGACCCCTGGATGGCGCTCGCATTCGAGGGCGCACGCCAGCGCGCCCTCGAAAAAGGGGTCTCGATCATGCTGTCCGTGAGCAGTGCAGGGTTTCTGGAAGACGATGACCTGCGCCAGAAATATGAAGGGATGAACGTTATCGGGTATATTTGCGGCACGATCCTGACCCGCGAAATCACCCTCAGCCCGTTGCTCCTAAAATCCCCGGCCGTTCTTGTGAACTGCTACGACAACAAGCGGCGCCTGCCGAGCGTGTTGCCCGGCGACGTCGAAGGGGGCCGCAGGGGCACACAGTGCCTGATCGATGCAGGTCGCAAACGGATCGCATTCATCAACGGGCAAGACGGCATCGATGCCTCGAGCGACCGTTTCCGGGGCTATCGTCAGGCCCTCGCCAGCAACGACCTGACCTTTGACCCGGATCTGGTTTACAGCGGCAACTGGGAACCCCAATCAGGCTATGACGGCGCCAAGGCATTTCTGGCTCTCGACACGCCGCCCGACTCGATTTTCTGCGCCAACGACATGATGGCGGTGGGTTGCTACGAGTTTCTGAAAGAGGCAGGTTTGCGCATCCCCGAAGACGTCGCAGTGGTCGGGTTCGACAACCGCGAGATTGCCCAGTTCATGCGCCCCCCGCTGACGACACTCGTTCTTCCGCATTATGATATGGGCGCCGCCGCGGTGGATCAGGTCCTTGATCTCGCCGCGGGCCTAACACCGCGCCACAACCAATTGAAGGTCGAATGTGAACTAATCGAGCGCGGGTCTGTCTAAGCGCATATCGAATGTTTGCGATGTTTCTGATGTTGCGTCCCGTCAGGTCCAGAATGCGGAGCAGATAAATCGAAGTATTGAAAGGGAACAAAAATGAAAGAAATTCGCTGGGGGATACTCGGGCCTGGAACCATCGCAAACGCATTTGCAAAGGGACTTGGTGAATCCGCGCACGGCACATTGGTAGCCGTCGCGTCACGAACGAAGGACCGGGCGGAGGCGTTTGGTGCGCGCTATGGCGTGGAAGCTGAAAGATGCTACGAGGGATATCAGGCCCTTTGTGCCGATCCCGATATCGACGCGATCTATGTGGCCACACCGCACCCGTTTCATAAAGAGCATGCGTTGATGGTCTTGGGTGCCAACAAGCACCTTCTTCTCGAAAAGCCTGCCGCGCTGAACAGACCGGACGTTCTGGAAATCGTGAACGCGGCGCGCGCGCAGGAGCTTTTCATGGGTGAGGCCTATATGTACCTACATCACCCCCAAATCCGCGCCGCGCTTGAAATTGTGAACGATCCTTCGATGGGACCAGTCGAGCACATCCGTGCGACCTTTTGTTTTGATGAACCGTTCGACCCGAAATCACGCCTCTATGATCCCAATCTCGCTGGTGGTGGCATCTTCGACGTGGGCGGCTATGTCATGTCGGCGGCATGTCTTTTTGCCGGAGCGGGTGCCGGCAGCTACCTTTGGCCAGTTGAGACCAAGACCCTTGGACTACGCGCTGAAAGCGGTGTCGACGCCTTGGCAATGGCGCTGTTGCGGTTCGATAACGATATTACTGCCGAGATTGCTTGCGCTGTCGGGCGTGAGATTGGACAAAGGGTTGCGGTTCACTGCAAGCATGGCAAAGTCGTGCTTGATACCCCTTGGCTGCCGGGAAATGAAGCCGCGCCAGCGGACAGTGACATTGAAATCTGGTCTGAGGGTTCGCATCGAACACAATCGATTCCTGCATCAAGAATGCTGTATGCATATGAAGCCGACGCAGCCAATCTGGCGATCGGTGCCGGGCGCAAAGAGTTTACGTATCCTGCGATTTCGACAGAAGAATCTTTGGCGATGGCTGCATTATTAGACGAATGGCACACAAGCATTGTAGGGTGATTGAAACTCTTGATCTTGTTGGACGGACGGCAAGGCTGCCCCCATTATGTTGCCGTTACTGGCTGTAAGGCTGGGCGCAGATAACGACCGCCGCAGCGATGACCGTCAGTTTCGTTGTTGACCTCGGTTGGCCCCCAGCCTTTTCTAAGACGCAGAATGAGCCAGAGAGCATTTGGCTTGCCGTACTTGAGCGTGCTCTTGCTGGCTTCGGCGGGCTGAGGCTCGATCCAGATGATTGGATGGGCGCGATCTACATCATCGCAGCTTCGCCAGATCATCAGCGCAAAAGGATCTCGAAAGCGCTAATGCGACACGCGGAGGATAAGATCGATGCATTTGGCGCGAAGATGATAATGATCGAGATCATCAGAGACAGCGGGCATGAAGGTGCCTGTCATGCGTATGAAGCTTTTGCTTTCGAGCGGTGGCCCGTAGCTGGGTATTGAAAGAGCTTTGACGCGATGTGCGAGATAGCGGCCGTTCCTGCCGCCAGTTTCTAAGTCAGCTTCGTCCCGCTCTCCGGGCATACGCACCGAAAGCAGCGAAGGACCGGTATTTGAGCAACTCAGCACGCTCAAATTCTCGCAGTATGATGGCAAAGCTGTCTTTGTCTGCGCTAGTAGTTCACCTGTTCGAAGCCGTAGTTGCCCTCATAGTCACGCCAATCGACGAAGACAGATCGGAGATAGATACTAGGGCAATTCTGGCCCCAACGTTCAAGTCCCACATGTGCCTCGGGTAGAGCAGCTATGGAAGATCGCTGCCATGCGAAATCGCCTTGGGTCCCATAGGTGCCGAGAACCACGGTCGCGCTTCGGTTGCAGTCACCATCGCGTCCGGACTCGTGTTGTCGTGCATACCGTACATCGAATACGCGGATGGACCGCACAAAATTGAACTCTGGCCCGCTGATATCGATGTCCGCGCGATCCTGAACGAGCTGCAGGGCGAGGTCGGTGGGAACGAGATTATCTACTGGCAAGGATTGGAGCGGTCGACGGCTGTCGGGCCGGTACAAGGCTTCAAAGATGCGGCCAGCGTTGTTTTGTAACCGATCGTTCTCGTAGGAGGCGCCCATGGGACAGCGCCAGATTTGCAGCGGTGGTTCGACCGGCCAAGGTGTAATCCGCCGGATAAATTCGGCGCGGGCCCGGGCGCAGGGGACGGAAGCAGGCCAGCCGCAAGACAGGCACAGGAGGATCGCGCAATCGATCGGGTATGTCTGAGCGCGGGCGGGTACCGGCAGTGAAAAACCTGTCGCGGTCAAAGCGACTGCGACCGAGGGGAAGAGCTTCTTGAGTAAATGGCGCATGGTGAGGAACCTCCGTGACAGGAGTCCAACATACATACGATAATATACTATCGCAACACTGAGTGCAAAGGCGCATAATGAAGTTTATGTTAAATAATTGGCTTCTTGGTCGTTTCTGACGTAGCTATTTCGGGTCGCTCGAACCAGCCTGGATTGCCTTCGTTGCCAGCATCATGAACTGATCCTGTTCCTCCGATGTGAGGCCCGAGAGTATCTCCGCCTGAAGTTCCTCTACGATCGGCAGTATCGCGTCATAGGTCTTTCCACCAAGGTTTGTGAGCGTGACCTCTCGCGCGCGCCGATCCGACTTGCTGACGGACCGCTCGACATATCCCTTTTGTTCCAGCCGGTCGATGACTCCACCGATTGTCGCCTTGTCGTACGCAATTCTTCCCGCAACGCTTGCCTGGTCTAGGCCAGGGTTCGCACGAATGGTGTCGAGCGCAGCAAACTGAACCGGAGTGAGGTCGTATCCTGCTGCTTGCATGCGATGCATGAACACTTGAGTCGACAACTGGTTCAGTCGGCGGATCAAATGCCCAGCCATACCAAAGACGTTCATACCAAATTTCCTCAAGTGTGAGTTTCGTTACAGCCAACTCGTTAGTACATCTGAAAAGGTATGCACACATACCTTTTCTTTCGCGATATAGTAAGTACAAATACTATACCTAGGCCGCAGCACGACTTCTGGAGAAATTGATGCAGTACTATGTGGACGGGTTCAGACCCGGAGATCCGGATCTCAAGGCCCCTGCCCCTGGTCGAGAGCAACCCCACGGTGGCGCGGTGCCTCCGACAGTTGACGTGCTGATTGCCGGCTGCGGCCCTGCGGGCCTGTGTCTTGCCGCGCAACTCGCTGGCTTTCCCGGGATTACGACTATGATCGTCGAGCCCAAGAATGGCCCAATGGAAAAGGGTCAGGCCGATGGCGTGAATGTTCGCTCGATGGAGATGTTTCAGGCCTTTGGCTTTGCCGACAAGGTCAAGCGCGAGGCCTACTGGGTGAACCAGACCACGTTCTGGAAGCCCGATCCAGCGAACACGGACCACATCACACGTGTCGGAATCGCTCAGGACGTGGCCGATGACCAGTCCGAGATGCCGCATACCATCGTCAACCAGGCGCGCATTCACCAACTTTTTCTCGACGTGATGAAGAAATCCCCGACACGCTTGGAGCCGCACTACGGGCTGCGGGTCGTGGACCTGCAGATCGACACGGGCACCGAAAATCACCCGGTGACCGTCACGCTGGAACGGGTCAAGGAAGACGGCAGCGCTGGCGACACGGCGACTGTTCGCGCCAACTATGTCGTTGGGTGCGACGGGGCCCGCAGCACTGTGCGCAAGGCAATCGGCGGCAAACTGCATGGCGACGCCGCGCACCAAGCATGGGGCGTAATGGACATCCTGGCAAATTCCGACTTTCCGGACTTGCGTCGCAAATGCCTGATTCAGTCGGCGGGGATGTCCCGGCGGATGTTGAAATTGAGCGGAAGGATGGCGTTGCTCTCCCTGAGCCATAGGCTCGGGGTGTTCAAACCAAAACGGAGAGCAACACCATGAAGAAGACTACGACATCGGAGCTGGCGCTGGCCAGCCATTCTGAGCTGACCTCGGCGGTTGAAACGGCCTGGGACGCGGTTGGGCAGAGCTTCGACCAATTCTGCCTGATCGCAGGCGTCGCGGCCCTGAGCGAGATTATGGAAGACGACGTGAAGGGCCTGGCGGGCGATGCGCATGCCCGCAACACGGACAAGCCCGGATATCGATGGGGCCGTACCCGTGGTCGTCTCGGCTTTCATGGCGGCAAGGTCGAACTCGAGCGGCCGCGTGTACGTTCGAAGTCCACGGGCAAGGAACTGCCGCTGCCCAGCTGGCAGGAGGCGGCCGCTGCCGGCTGGCTCGAGGAATGGGCCATGAACCTGATGCTGATGAACGTCGCCACGCGGAAGGTCGGCCGCGCCGTGCGCCTGCCCGAGGCCGGGATCTCGGCGGATGCAGGATCCGGACTGTCGAAATCCGCGGTCTCGCGGCGGTTCAAGGCGCTGACCGAAGCGCGGCTGGCCGAATGGATGGCATCGGATCTTTCCCAACTCGACCTTCTGGTGATCCAGATCGACGGGCTGCACATGGCCGACAACCTGCTGATGATCGGCGCGGTAGGCGTCGACGCCGAGGGTCGCAAGCATCCGCTTGGCGTGGTCGAGGGAGCCACCGAGAACAGTGCGACCGTTCAGACCCTTTTGGACAACCTCATCGAGCGCGGGGTCGATCCCGAGGTCTGCCGCCTCTTCATCGTCGACGGCGCGAAGGCGTTGACCAAGGCGATCCGCCGGACCTTCGGGGCCGACATCCCGATCCAGCGCTGCCAGGTTCACAAGGCCCGCAACATCACCGACCGGCTCGATCCCAAGCGCCATGCCGCCGTCCGCAGGGCGCTCCGCCAGGCCTGGGAGATGGACGATGCCGACAAGGCAGAGCGCCTTCTGCGTAGCCTGGCGCGCCGTCTCGAGCTCGAGGCGCCGGGGGTGTCGAAGAGCATTCTCGAAGGCCTCGACGAGATCCTGACCGTGATCCGGCTCGGCTTGCCGATCGAGTTGCGCCGATCACTGGCCTCGACCAACATCATCGAGTCGATGAACGCCGTGATCCGGCAGGTCTGCCGGAACGTGAAGCGCTGGCGCGATGCGCAGATGGCCTTGCGCTGGACCGCCGCCGGCATGCTCGAAGCCGCCAAGGGCTTCCGCCGCCTCAAGGCCTACAGGCAGCTGCCAATCCTCAAGGCCGCGCTCAAGAAGCACCGCGACCCAGAGGCCGGCGCTCCGATTGACCCGATCGCAGAGGCCGCATAACCATGAAATCCGCAACGCCACCCGTCGCGATTTTCAACATCGGCCGGGACATTTCCCAGTCGGCTAAGGAAGGCAACGTACTGATAATTCCCCGCGAAGGCGGCTACCTTTTCCGGATGTATGTCGAGCTGGATAAGCTCAACCCCGACGAACGAGTCGCGAACCGGAACCTGACGTCCGAACACATCATCGCCGCGGCGAACCGGATCATGCGGCCCTATAACATCGACGTCAAAGAGGTGGTCTGGTGGTCGATCTACGAGATCGGGCACAGATTGACCGACAAGTTCGACGACGTGCCCGACGGCGAGACAGCCACGCGCAATCCAAGGGTCTTCACCGCCGGCGACGCCTGCCACACCCACAGCCCGAAAGCCGGTCAGGGGATGAATGTCTCCATGGGCGATACGTTCAATCTGGGCTGGAAACTGGCCCATGTCCTTACCGGCCGCACGGATGCGAGCCTGCTACACAGCTATTCCGCCGAGCGTCTGGAAGAGGCCAAGCGTCTGGTCGAAACCGATCACAAATGGGCCCGCATCATGAGCGCACCACCGGGCGAATCCGAGCTGGATGGCTCCGACATGCCGCGCTTCCAGAAGCAGTTCATCGAGAATCTCGAATTCACGGGCGGGCTGGCGGTGAAGTATGAACCGTCTCGCATTATCGCGAACCATGCATATCAAGAACTTGCGACGGGGCAGCTCATTGGAAAACGCTTCCATTCCGCGCCGGTGTTGCGTCTGTCTGACGCCAAGCCATTACACCTCGGTCACGCGGCCGAGGCGGACGGACGCTGGCGCCTCTATGCCTTTGCCGGTCAGGATGACGTGGGTGCTACGGGCGGCACCATCGAACGGCTTTGCAGCTGGCTGGAAAACGGCTCTGCCTCGCCCGTTCAGCGGTTCACGCGAACGGACGAAGACATCGACGCCCTGTTCGACCTGCGCGCGGTTTTCCAACAGGACTTCAAATCTCTGAACTACGAGGACATGCCTTCGCTTCTTCGGCCTGCAAAGGGGCGCTACGGGTTGCGCGATTTCGAGAAAGTCTTTTGTGTCGATCACAAGCTGGGCGACGACATCTTTGACATGCGCGGGATCGATCGAACGAGCGGGTGTCTGATCATCGTGCGTCCCGATCAGTATGTCGCGCATGTCCTGACATTGTATGCATTCGACGAGCTATCTGCCTTTTTCAATGGAATACTCACGCCACAAGATCACCCATAGGCAGCCGAGGCTTTACGTCGGCATAGTATCTTTCGGTAGTTCCAGGCCCAGCGTCAGATTACGTCTTTGATCCCGCTGCATCGACAGCAGCCAAGGCCGTCAGGTTCAAAAGCCCGCGCACGCTGACGGATTGAGACGCGATGTGGACAGGCTGTGAGGCACCGATCAGAATCGGTCCCACAGACACCCCTTCTCCCATTTCACGCAGAAGGTTCAATGCGATATGCGCCGCATCCGCATTGGGCATCACCAGTAGGTTGGCGGAACCCGTCAATGGCGAATGCGCGTAGGCACGCTTGCGTTGTATGGGGTCCAGCGCCGCTCCGACGTGCATCTCGCCATCGACTTCGAATTCGACCTTGCGGGCGTGCAACAATTCGAGTGCCTGGCGCATCTTTGCCGACGACAGGCTTGGGCGATCACCGAAATTTGCATGGCTTACGAGCGCTACACGTGGCGTCACGCCCATCTTGCGTGCTGCTTCGGCCGACAGCGTCGCGATATCCGCAACGTCCTCCGCGGTCGGGTCGAGGTTCGCGTATGCATCGGCAATGAAAATCGTGCCTTTCGGCATCACCAGAGCATTCAGCGTGGAAAGCGCCCGCACGCCTTCCTTGCGACCGATGATGCGTTCAACCGTGTCGAGTTGGTGACCGAACCGGCCCCCGGTTCCGCAAATGACCGCATCCACCTTGCCATGAGCGAGAAGCAAGTTGGCCAAAACGGTTCGGTCATTCCTGACCCAGCGATCCGCTTCGACAGGGCTTATCCCATTCCTTCCAATCCGCTTGTGCAGATCTTCCGACAAGGCAGTGCGATCCATTTTGTGCGGGTCCACGACCTCAATATCCTCGCCCACTGCCAGGGCGAGCCCGAGGTCCTTTATTTTGGCCTCGATCCGCTCGACCGATCCGATGAGGACGGGTTTGGCGATGCCCTGTCGAATGGCCTGATCTGCGCAATGCAAAACCCGTTCTTCGACGCCTTCGGCAAAGGCAACCCGCACAGGGTTGCGCATGGCGAGATCAAACACCGGCTTCATCAGAAGACCTGACCGGAAGACGTGTTGCCGCAGCTGCTCTCGATAGGCCCCCAGATCTTCAATTGGCCGCGTCGCCACACCACTCTTTTCGGCAGCTTCCGCAACCAGTGGTGCGATCTCCATGATCAGGCGTGGATCGAATGGCTTGGGGATAATGTAATCCGGTCCGAATTTCAGCCTGTCGATGCCGTAGGCTGCGAGGACCGTGTGCGGTGCTGCCTTGCGGGTCATTTCAGCGATGCCGAGTGCACAGGCCCGCTTCATCTCTTCGTTGATCTCGGTCGCGCCACAGTCAAGCGCGCCGCGGAAGATGAAGGGAAAACACAGGACGTTGTTCACCTGGTTCGGGTAATCGCTGCGCCCTGTCGCAATGATGGCGTCGTCGCGCACTTCCCGCACCATTTCCGGGCGGACCTCCGGCTCCGGGTTGGCCATGGCGAAGATGATCGGATTGTCCCGCATGCTGGCGACCATTTCTTTGCTGACCGCACCTGCAACTGACAAGCCAAGGAAGATATCGCTGCCAACCATGGCCTCTGCCAGCGAACGCGCGCTGGTCTTCGCGGCATAGGCTCCCTTGTACTGATCGAGATTGTCGCGATCTATGTGGATTGGCCCCTTGCTATCGCAGACAATGATATTGTCCTTCGATGCCCCGAAGCTGACCAACAGGTCAAGGCAGGCAAGCGATGCGGCACCTGCCCCATTTGCCACGATCCGCACGTCTTCGATCTTCTTGTCGACAAGGATCAGGGCGTTCAGGATGCCTGCTGCTGTAACGATGGCCGTGCCGTGCTGATCGTCATGGAAGACAGGGATGCCCATGCGTTCCTTGAGGGCCTTCTCTATGACAAAGCATTCGGGCGCCTTGATATCCTCAAGGTTGATGCCTCCAAAACTCGGCTCCAAACGCGCGACGGCTTCGATGAAATGGGTCGGGTCCGTTTCATCGACCTCAAGGTCAACGCAGTCGAGACCTGAGAACTTCTTGAAAAGCGCTGCCTTGCCCTCCATCACCGGTTTCGACGCCAAGGCGCCGATATTCCCCAGGCCAAGCACCGCCGTACCGTTCGAGATCACCGCAACGGTATGCGAACGACCGGTGTACAAAGCCGCAGTGCTCGGGTCTGCAGCGATCTCTTCACACGGAAAGGCAACACCGGGACTGTAAGCCAGTGCCAGATCGTGCTGGGTGGTCATGGGCTTCGTCGGCAGGGTCTGCATCTTTCCGGCAGGTCCCCGAGAGTGGTAATTCAGCGCTTCTGTTTTCAGCTCAGTTGTCATGGTTTTTCCTCGTCCCGGCGGTTTGGCAGGACGTCCGTTCGTCTCTCCATAACCAGCCGTCATATGATGAATGTGCAAATTCTCAGGTGTTTGTGCCGCCCGAAATTATCGCCGCGGACGTGCCCAGAAAGTGAACGGCGATCCCAATCACCACGCCCCAGAACGCCGAACCGATCCCGAACAGGGTCACGCCGGATGCCGTGAACAGGAACGTGAGCAGCCCGGCCTGAGCATCGTCGGACGCCAGCATCGCACCGGTGAATTTCAGGATAGGTTGTAAGAGCGCGAGACCAGCCAGCAGGGCAATAAGGGCAGTCGGCAAAAGCACCAGGACTTCAACGATGGTCCCGGCGAAAACGCCGCCAAGGCAGAAGAAAACGCCACAGGCGATGCCGGCGACATAACGGCGGTCGGGGTCTTCATGGCTATCTGATCCCGCACAGAAGGCTGCGGTGATCGAGGCTAGAGCGGTTGTGATTCCGCCCAAGAGCGCGGCGAGGACAGAGACGAGACCGCCAACAATGAGGATCGGATTTGCCGAAACCTGAAAGCCATTGGCCCTTAGGATCGCCATCCCCGGAAGGTATTGTCCGCTCAGTGTTGTGATGATCAAAGGCAATGCCAGGCTCAGCATGGCTCCCGTTGAAAAGGCCGGTCCGCTGACTTCGAGGGACGGAAAAGCCACACCCACGGTTCCAACCGATGCATCGTAGAAGACGGCGCTGATCAACAGTGCCGAGGCCAGCAGGAAAAGCATGGAATAACGGGGAAAGACCATCGCACAGACGGCGAAGACGACGATCAGCAGCGCAATTGCAGCAGGATCGGTTGCCAATCCTCCGGCGGCCTTCAGGCCGAACCCGAAAAGGATGCCAGCCATCATTCCATTGGTCACCGAAGGCGGCAAGAGTTGTACAAGGCGTTCGAATACGCCGGAGATGCCGATGAGGACCAGAACCGCTGCCACAGCGACGTAGGCACCGACCATCTCGGCGGGTGACAAGGATGTCCCAAGAGAAATCAGAAGGACCGTGCCAGGGGCCGACCATGCCATTGCGACCGGAACGCGGAACCAGAGGCTGAGCCCAATGCTCGACAGGCCAGCTGCCACGGAAATTGCAAAGACCCAGGACGAGAACCCCTCCTTCGAGATCCCCATCGCTTCAGCAGCGCTCAGATAGATCAGGAGAGGACCTGCATAGGATACAAGGACAGCCAGAAAACCGGCGCCGATTGCGGAGCCGGAGATGTCACTCAGGCGCAGCCCTTGATATCCTGCCGCGTCAGACAATCGTTGCCTCGGTCGCCTTTATGATATCGTCGCGGGAGACACCATCGGCGCACTCGACGATGTGCAGACCCTTGTGGGTCACGTCCAGCACACCAAGATTCGTAATGATGCGATCCACCACGCCCTTGCCGGTCAACGGCAGGGTGCATTCCTTCAGAACCTTGCTGTCACCGTGCTTGTTTGTGTGATCCATGACGACAACGACACGGCCGACACCCGCGACGAGGTCCATCGCACCGCCCATACCCTTCACGAGCTTTCCCGGGATCATCCAGTTTGCGAGGTCACCCTTCTCGGATACTTCCATAGCCCCCAGGACAGCCGCCGCGATTTTTCCGCCACGGATCATTCCGAAGGACGTGGCGCTGTCGAAATAACTCGTGCGCGCAAGCTCCGTGATCGTCTGCTTGCCCGCATTGATCAGGTCGGGGTCCTCTTCGCCCTCATAGGGGAACGGGCCCATGCCGAGCATACCGTTTTCGGACTGCAAGGTGATGTCCTTGTCGCCCACATAGTTGGCAACAAGCGTCGGGATGCCAATCCCGAGGTTCACATACATGCCGTCTTCGAGTTCCTCTGCGGCACGTGCCGCCATCTGATTGCGATCCCAGGGCATTATGCTTCCTCCCGCTTGCGCACGGTGCGCTGTTCGATGCGTTTCTCGTGCTGACCCTGGATCAGACGGTGCACGTAGATCCCCGGCAGATGGATATGATCCGGATCGATGGAGCCGCGCGGCACGATCTCCTCGACCTCGGCCACGCAGACCTTGCCGCACATGGCGGCGGGCGGATTGAAGTTGCGCGCGGTCTTCCGGAAAATCAGGTTGCCGGTGTCATCGGCTTTCCACGCTTTGACGATCGACAGGTCGGCAAAGATGCCCTCTTCGAGGATGTACTCTTTGCCATTGAACTCTTTGACTTCCTTGCCTTCGGCAATCTGGGTGCCGACGCCGGTCTGGGTGTAAAATCCGGGGATGCCTGCCCCGCCAGCGCGCATGCGCTCGGCCAGCGTGCCTTGCGGGTTGAATTCCAGCTCCAGTTCTCCGCTCAGATATTGGCGCATGAATTCTGCGTTCTCGCCGACGTAAGACGACATCATCTTCTTGATCTGGCGGGTGGCCAAGAGCTTCCCGAGACCGAAGTCATCGACGCCCGCATTGTTCGATGCGACGGTCAGGTCTTTCACGCCGCTTGCCACAATGGCGTCGATCAGAAGTTCCGGAATGCCACAGAGGCCAAAGCCCCCGGCAGCGACCAACATCCCGTCATGCAGGAGGCCATCCAGAGCCTCGGCGGCTGTTTTGTATACCTTGTTCATGCTGCGCGTCCTTTCGAGGCACCCTCGGACAAGCGCAGTCCAAGAATGCTGCGCGCCTCTTGCCACGTTGCCACCGGGCGATCGTTTTTCTCACAGATCTCAACAGCCCGGCGCACCAACGCCGCGTTGCTGGGAGCGAGCGTGTCGCGATCCAGTCGAACATTGTCTTCCAGACCGGTGCGGGCATGACCGCCCGCGGCGATGGCCCATTCGTTCAGTTTGAGCTGATTGGCACCAATGCCCGCGGCGCACCATGGGGCGTCTTCACCGAACAGGCGGCGCACGGTGTGAATGTAATAGTCGAACACGTCCCGATCGACGGGCATCGCGTTTTTCACGCCCATCACGAATTGGATGTACGGCGTGCCCACAAGCTGACCTTTGTCGGCCATGTCCTTGGCTTTCAGGATATGGCTCAGGTCGAAGGCTTCGATCTCCGGTTTGACGTCAAAGGTCAGCATTTCGCTCGCCAGCCAGTCCACCAGATCAGGTGGATTTTCGTAAACACGTGTCGGGAAATTGTTCGATCCGACGGACAGCGAGGCCATGTCGGGCGAAAGCGGCAACATCCCGCCGCGTGTCTGCCCCGCGCCTGACCGCCCACCGGTCGAGAACTGGATAATCATGCCGGGGCAGTGTTTCTCGATCCCCTCTTTCAGCGCGGCGAACTTCTCCGGATCGGAAGACGGGGTTTCGTCATCATTGCGCACATGGGCGTGCACGATGGTGGCCCCGGCCTCAAAGGCCTGCTGGGTCGATTCCACCTGTTCAGCAACTGTGATCGGAACGGCGGGGTTGTTGGCTTTTGTGGGCAGACTGCCCGTGATCGCCACACAGATTATGCAGGGAGTGGTCATCGGTGTAATTATCCGTTGGACGCGGCCGGACGGGTGCCAGCATGTCCGGCCGCAGGTTTCAGAAAGGAAAGGTCAAACAGTGCCGACCACTTGCGCGACGCCTCGATGGCCTTGCGCTCGTCGTCGGTGAAGAACATCCAGGCCGCGTCGGCTTTTTCATGTTTCTTGCATCCAGGGCATGGGTTTTTCGCGTTCTTGCACATGGCTCCTCCTCCTGCGCAGGGGTTATCGTCAGGCAGCTTTCGCCGCCGGGCTTGGCATCTTTTCCAGTGCGTCCACGAAGAATGGACGAAAGCCTTCGGGGTGTTCGCTCATCGGGAAGTGACCGAGCTCGTCCATGACCGCCAGCGTGGCGCCCGGGATGGCCTTGGCCGTGCGTTCGGCGTCTTCGGGCGTGCACGTCAGGTCATAAGCCCCGACGATGATGTGCACCGGCGTTGCCCGCGTATCGATAGTCGGCAGGCGCGGGATCAGGCTGTCGTCGCGGGTGTAAAAGCTCAGATCGCCGCGGAAAACGCCCGGACCGCTCTGCATGAACATCCAAAGCGTGTTCCAGCGTTCGGAATTAGGCGCATAGGGCGAGATATTGGCCGACACGAGCGCCGCGCCCATTTCACCGCCATGGGCATCGGGACGGTGGAACCAATCGATATCGTACCATGCGGGCTGGAAATCCGATGCCTCGATCGCGATGAAGCCGCTGAATTTTTCCGGGTGAAGCGCTGCGATTTGCAGCGCAATCCGCCCGCCCATCGAGCAGCCAGCAAGGACCGGGCGATCAAGACCCAGCGCGCCTGCGACGGCCAGAACGGTTTCGATGTAGGCTTCGGTCGTCAGCAAATATTCCTGGGTCTCGAACCCTTCGGGCGGCAGCGATTTGCCGTGCCACGGCATGTCGAAGGCGATCAGGCGGTTCGATGCAGTGATCTCGGCGTCATTCATCAGATGACGCCACTGGCGGGTATCTGCGCCTGCGGTGTGCAGGCAGATGATCGGACGCCCCTGCCCGGCCTCTTCGAAATAGATACGGCGTGGCGCGCCGCCCACGGTGACGGTGACATAGCGACCGGTGATCGGCTCGATGCTCATGCTGCCAACTCCTCTTTTACGCGAGCGAGAGTCAGCACTTCCTTGAAGAAGCGCAGGTTTTTGACGAGGCTCAGAATGTCGCCGTCGATCCGACCGCGACCGATCTTCACCAGTCCAAAGATGTCATGGAAGCCGGGCTCCGGCCGCGCTTCCCAGAACTTGTTCAGCGCTTCGGCATCCGTACGCAGAGCAAAGCGCCAAGGCGTCTTGCGGCTTGGGCCTTCGACGACCGAGACGATGCGCCCCTTCTCGAAGGACAGGTAGAATTCATCACCACCCACTTCGATGAGCACGGTTTCGGAAAACAGCCGACCGAGGCGCAGCAAGTGCGGCGTTGCCTCAAGGCGCGTTTGTATTTGCTTGAAGGTATCGATCACCTTGGCCTCCCATGCGTTCATAAGCTGGGGAATAGCTGCCACGATCGCGGGCCTCTGGGCCATGCCAGCGAGGGTATGGGTCAATACTCTGCCTTGCGACCTTTGGAGAAACGCCATGTTCGCAAGGGTCGGGGCGCCGTCGGTATCACCCGATACCGCTGCAGGCATTGGGTAAGAGTGGGGATTCGGCGAAGTCTGTGTTGCGACGAGAGGCAGTCACGCAACTCGTAACCGGATACACAGATTGCCAGGAGGAGGAACTACCCATGGGCATCGTCAACCAAGACAACATCACCGACGTCGTGATCGCGAGCCTCGGCAAGCACGGAGACATCACCGACCGCCAGCGCGAACTCGCGACTGGCCTGGTCAAGCACCTGCACGCTTTCATCAAGGACGTGAAACTGCAGCACGACGAATTCCTGTTCGTCTGCGACTACCTGGCCCGCGCCGGCAAGCTCTGCAACGACAACCGTCAGGAATTCATTTTGCTGGGCGACATCCTTGGTGTCGAGGTTCTGGTCGACATGATGACCAACCCGGTCGAAGGTAACGAAAGCGAGTCCACCGTCCTGGGCCCGTTCTACCGCGAGAACCCGCCGGTTCTACCCAAGGGTGGTTCGACCATCCAGAAGCACTATGACGACGAAGAAACCGCCTATTTCGAAGGCTACATCAAGGATGAAAACGGCAACGGCATCGCCGGTGTGACGCTCGACGTCTGGGAAGACGCGCCGAACGGCATCTACGAAAACCTCGACCCCGATCAGCCCGAATACAACCTGCGTGGCCGCTTCGAGACCGACGAAAACGGTCACTACGCCTTTGTCGCCGTGCGCCCCGTCCCCTACCCGATCCCGGACGATGAAACCGCCGGTGAGCTGCTGCGCTTCATGGGCCACCACCCGAACCGCCCGGGCCACATGCACTTCATCATCTCGAAGGATGGCTACCGTCCGCTGATCAGCCAAATCTACGACGCCGACAGCGCATGGCTCGAAGAAGACAGCGTCTTTGCGGTCAAGGAAAGCCTGATCGGCAAGTTCAAACCGGCTGCCGCCGACCTGGGCACCGACCTGCACTTCGAGTTCGATTTCGTCCTCAAGACGGCCGCCAACGAAAAGGCGATCGCCGCCGAGTAATCCCCGATACCTCCCTGAAGACTGGCCCCCGCAAGACGGGGGCCTTTTTTCGTTTTGAGGTATGGCATATCGTAAGTTCTTGGGAGGACGGCGAAAATGAATTTCAAACAGCTGACCTATTTTATTGCAGTGGCCGAGGAGCTGCATTTCGGGCGCGCCGCAGAACGCCTCGATATGGCGCAACCCCCGCTCAGCCGTCAGATCAAGCAGCTCGAGGAAGATCTCGGCGCGATCCTGTTCAACAGGGGTCGAAGCGCGATCACCCTGACACAGGCAGGTGAGCGGTTGCTGAAGCGTGGTAAGACTATCCTCGCAGAGCTTGAAGACACGCAACTCGAAGTGCGTCGGTTGGGACAAGGGGCGGAGGGACGGCTCAGGATTGGGTTCGTCGGCTCTGCCACATTCGGAATTCTGCCGAACATCATCAGATCGTACCGGGCGAATTACCCGGACGTAAACCTAAGCCTGATCCCGATGAACAACGCCGAACTGCACCGGTCCTTGGTGTCACGGGAACTCGACGTAGTATTTGCCCGGCCAACCCTGAAGGACCCTGAATTCCTGTCAAAGCACCTGGTCGAAGAAAAGCTGATCCTCGCCCTGCCCGATATAGTCGATACGGGCACCCGGACGGTTGCCAAGCTCGAACGACTCATGACCCA
This sequence comes from Halocynthiibacter sp. C4, assembly GCF_028823805.1. Taxonomy (NCBI): domain Bacteria; kingdom Pseudomonadati; phylum Pseudomonadota; class Alphaproteobacteria; order Rhodobacterales; family Paracoccaceae; genus Halocynthiibacter; species Halocynthiibacter sp. C4. The sequence continues at coordinate 35,391 of NZ_JAPEIE010000004.1, forward strand.
CCATTTGATCCTTTATCCCGAACGCCCAAGGCCCAGCTATGCCGATATGGTCCTCAAAGCTGTTGAGGATGCGGGATTCGAGGTGCCCCTGCGCATCTGGTGCATGGATCTGCAAACCGCCTTAAGCCTTGTCGCGGTCGGTGAGGGCGTGTGCATCGTCCCGGAATCCGTCGCGAATGCGCCGCGCAAGGGTATGAAGTTTCTCAATATCGAACCCGAGATCGCGCGAACCGAGCTCTCGGTCAATTACCGCCTCGATGAACAGGGTGTTCACGTCAAGAATTTCGTCAGCATCGCGCAGAAAGTGGCGCGAAAAAGCCCTGTCAGAAAGTGAAGCACCTGCAGGGCGCGATGGCCCTGCAGGCAGATCTTATACGCCCAGCCAGGTGTGCTGCGCGTCTTCGTCGGTCTTGATCGCCTCGGCATCTCCCGTCCAGACGATCTGCCCCTTGCTGACGACAACCACGTCATCGGCCAGTGAGGTGGCGAAACCGAAGTTCTGTTCGACGATGATCATCGACAAGCCCGCCGCTTTCAGCTCTTGCAGCTTGTCGTGAATAAGCTTGACGATGATGGGAGCAAGGCCCTCGGTCGGTTCATCAAGGATGAGCAGCTTTGGGTTCATTAGAAGTCCGCGCGCGATGGCCAGCATCTGCTGCTCGCCACCCGAAAGCTGCGTGCCGCCGTTGTCCATGCGCTCTCCCAGTCGCGGAAACAGGTCCAGTACCCGCTCCATCGTCCATTCAGGGTTCGAGCCGCCAAACCGCTTGGCGGCAATCTCAAGGTTCTCGCGCACGCTGAGCGACGGAAAGATATCGCGTGTCTCTGGCACATAAGCGATCCCGCTCTTGGCGATGTCGAAGGGTTGCCCAGCGATCGGCTTGCCACCCCACAGGATTTCGCCGGACTTCAGCGGCAAAAGACCCATGATCGTCTTGAGTGTCGTGGACTTGCCGGCACCGTTGCGCCCGAGGATGGCCAAAACTCGGCCCTTCTGCGCCTGAAGCGACAGGCCGTACAAGACCTGCGTTTCGCCGTACCCGGATTCGATTGCGTTCAGTTCAAGCATCTTCCCAGCTCCCCAGATAGATTTCCTTGAGCAGGCTCGACCCGCGCGCCTCTTCAGGCAGACCATCAAAGACCACTTCGCCGTAGTTCAGCACCGTGATCGTGTCGGCCACGTCAAAGGCAAGGTCCATGTCATGCTCGATGATCAGCATGGTCAGGTCGCGCGGCAGGCCCGCCAGCAGGTCGTGAAACCCTTTGGACATTTCCGGCCCGACGCCGCTGGTCGGTTCGTCCATCAGCAGCACCAGCGGCCGCGTGGCCAGCGCCACACCGACTTCAAGCTGGCGACGCACACCATAGCTGATCTCGGACACTTTCGCGTGGATGAAGGGCATCAAGTTCACTTGGCTTGCCACCTCCTCGACGATTTCACGGACTTCGGGTTTTGCCAGGCTGTCCGACCAAAGCTGTGTCGCATTGCCGGTGTGAACTGCAGCCGCAAGCCCAAGGTTTTCCTCGACCGTCAGACCATCGAACAACGTGTTCTTCTGATAGCTCCGCGAAAGCCCGCGACGGGCGCGTTTGGCAACGGGAAGTGCTGTGACATCTTCACCGGCGAGATGCACCGATCCGCTGTCTGGGGTCAGCTCGCCGACAAGCTGGTTGAACAGCGTTGTCTTGCCCGCCCCGTTCGGCCCCAGGATCACCCGGCGCTCGCCACGTTCCAGCTTTAGCGACACGTCGCGCGTGACGTGAACGGCGCCAAAGCTTTTGTCCAGATTACGTGTCTCAAGCATCGGTCAACGCCTCCTCGGGCTCCTGTTTGCGAGTTGCATCAGCAAGACGGCGGTCGAATACGCCGCCCCAGCGGGCCTCGATCCAGCCGAAGATGCCGTTGGCGCGGCTCATCACGACGGCGATCAGGATGACACCGACAACAAGGTGCCAATAGGTCGTGACCGAGCTCAGTTCATGTTTCAGGACCACAAAGGCGGCTGCTCCGATCAGCGGTCCGACAAGCGTTCCAAGACCGCCAAGGATCACCACAACCAGTGCTTCGCCCGAGACGGTCCAGCTGAGCAGACCCGGCGAGATATACATGATGTGTTGTGCGGCCAGCGCTCCGGCGAGGCCTGCGATCATGCCGGATAGTCCGAACACATCGGCCTTTACTCGCCAGACCGTCAGGCCGAGCGCGCGCATCCGCTGTTCATTGTGCATGACGCCGGTGAGCGAGCGACCAAGACCGGATCGCAGGATCAGCACAGAAGCACCATAAACCGCCCCGAGAATGGCCAGACAGAAGAGTGCAAAGCTGCGACTGTCGTTCAGATCGACGCCAAACAAGCTCAAGTCCAGCCGGGATATGCCGCCCAACCCATCGTCGCCGCCAAAGATCGGCGCCTCGAATACGTAGGAATAGGCCATTTGCCCGAAAGCAAGTGTCGCCATGATGAAATAGATACCATGGCTGCGCGAACCGATGGCGCCGATGACCCAGGCAGCCGCACCAGTCAGCGCAATACTACCCGCCATAGCGACGGGCGGCGCGATCCCTGCCTTGGTCGACAGGATTGCGTAGGAATAGGCCCCGACCCCCATCAGCGCGCCGTGGCAAAGCGAGACCATGCCACCGAAGCCCGCAACGATGTCGAGCGCCAGAACCAACATGGCGAGGATCAGGATTTCGGTCAGAATCTCCAGACCGAAATATTCGGCTGTAAAGCCCTGGAAGAGGGCACCGGCTGCGAGCAGGACCAGAGCGGTGTAACGAAGAGTGTTGTGGCGAAACATCGTCTTATCCTTTCGCTGGAAAGAGGCCTTCTGGCTTGATCACAAGGACCGCAGCCAATAGCGCGTAGATGAGAACAGAGGCCAGTTGCGGGGCCAGAACCGCACCGAAAGTCTGCACAAAGCCGTAGATCAGTGATCCCGCGATGGCGCCCTTGAGGGAGCCGAGACCACCGATCACGATCACGATTAACGTCGGGATCAGGATCTGCAGACCCATGTCGGGCGTAACACTGAGAAGCGGTGCCGCGACGGCCCCGGCCAGGCCTGCAAGGGCACAGCCCACACAGAAGACGATGAAAAACAGCCGTTCCACATTGATGCCCAGACAGGCTGCCATGGCATCGTTATCGACACCGGCTCGGATCATCGCGCCAATCTGGGTTCGGCTGAGCACGAAGGCCAGTGCGCCGAAGATGGCGAGACCCAGAACGATGATGAATAACCGGTAGGTCGGATACTCGACGCCAAGGAAGGTCAGACGTCCGTCCAGAAGGCTTGGTACGTCGATGGCGAGAGCCAGATCACCCCAGAAGATGCGTGTTAGATCGAGCAGGACAAAGATCAGCCCGAAGGTGACAAGAACCTGTGCCATGGGCCCCGATTTCCGCATGCGCTTGATGAGGCCGGAATAGAGGAGGATCCCCACCCCGGCGACCGCCACGGGCGCCAGAAAGAACCCCATCCAGTAGCCGCCCACGGCAGCCAGCGAGGCAGCGAAATACGCGCCAAGAGCATAAAGCGAGCCGTGCGCGAGGTTCACGAAGTGCATCAACCCGAAAATGACCGTCAGGCCGATGGAAAGAAGAAACAGAAGCATGGACAATTGCAGGGCGTTAAGCGCCTGAAGCGTCCAGAATCCAAGATCATGTGCCATGAGCTAAGTCCTCCCCGGACGTTATGTCCCGACCGCAGGCGAGCGGCCGGGACAGTTTTGTCAGTTGGAGACGGGTGCCATCTCGCAGCCATTGGTCGCGTCGGCTTCCGCGGGAAGCTGAGCCAGGACCTTCTGCGTCAGCCCACCTTCACCAGAGACGGTTTCGTAGACATAGACGGGCTGAATGATGTTGTTGGTTGCGGGGTCGATGGAGAGCTGACCGCGCGGTCCCTCAAAGCTGACCTGGCGCAGGGCAGTCGCCAAAGATGCACGGTCGTTTGCGCCGGTTTTTGTCGCCTCAATCAACGCGCGAGCAGCATCATAACCTTGAACAGCAAATTCCGATGGAGCGCGGCCGGTTTCCTCGGTGAACGCAGCCACGAAAGCAGCGTTCGCCTCGCTGTCGATGGTCGGCGCGTAGTGAAGCGCCGTAATGACGCCTTCGGCGGCCTCGCCCTGCGCGTTCACGTAAAGCGGCGAGGTCAGGAAGCCCGAGCCATAAAGGGGAAGGTCTGCCTTCAGGCCAAAGCTGTCATATTGCTTGACGAAGGAAATCGCCTCGCCGCCTGCATAGAAAACGTAGACCGCATCAGCACCGCTGGCCTTGGCCTGGGCGAGATAGGGACCGAAGTCTTGCGTCTTTTGGAACGGCGTGAATTCCTGCCCGACGATCTCGCCGCCTGCGGCGGTGAAGGTCTCGGTGAAGGCGTCGATCATCTGGCGACCGGCAGCATAGTCAGGCGCAAGCGTGAACACCTTTTTCACACCCTGCTCGGCCATCCAGGTGCCCATCGGACGGTTGATCTGGCCATTGGAAAACGACATCCGCGTGATGAAAGGCGAGCAGGAGGCACCGGTGGCCTCGTCATTGCCGGCATTGGCCACGATCAGCGGCACACCTGCGCCATGCACCATGTCGCGCACCGCACCCAGAACACCGGAACTGACGATCCCGACCATCACATCGACCTGGTCCTGCAGGATCAGTTTCTTGGCCTTTCCAAGCGCGACAGGCGGCTTTACCTCGGTGTCTTCACGGGCGATCTCGAAGGTGACACCGGCCTCGGAACCGAACTGTTGCAGACCGAGGTTGAATCCGGTCTCGATTTCATTGCCGAGCGACGCGTAGACGCCCGAGAAAGGGAGCAGAAGCCCCACCTTGATGTCTTCTTCGGCAACAGCAGGCACAGCGAAGCTGGTGGCGAGCCCGAGGGCCGCCAGGATAGTGCGTTTCATTTTGGATCTCCTCCAGTTGGTTAACGACCCCTCCTCAGGGCCTATCCTAAGTCGCCCCCACCCACCGGAACGGTGACACCGGTGATGTAGGAGGCCTCGTCCGACGCCAGGAACAGGATGGGACCTGCCTGCTCGTCGAGCGTTCCGTATCGTTTCATGAACGAGGACTGGATCGTCTGGTCGACGATGGTCTGGTACCAGTCCTCGCGTTGTTCTTCTTCAGCGTTGGGGTTGCGCGGCACGACCCGTGGCGGTGCTTCGGTTCCGCCCGGAGCGGTTGCAACCACTCGAATGCCGCATTCGGCGACTTCCCAAGCCAGGCTTGCAGTGAGTGCGTTCACGCCGCCCTTCGCTGCTGCGTAGGGCACGCGGTTTAGTCCGCGGGTCGCAATGGACGAAACATTAACGATTGTACCAGAGCCTTGCGGCAGCATCCGCTCAATGGCGGCGCGGCAGCAGTAGAGCGTCGGGAATAGCGAACGACGCACTTCTGCGTCGATTTGCTTGGGCTCGTAATGCTCAAAGGGTTTGGCCCAGATCGTACCACCGACGTTGTTGATCAGGATGTCGATACGGCCCCAAAGGTCACAGGCCTTTTGCATCGCCTTTTCGCAGCCGCTCCAGGTCTCGAGGTTGACCGAGATCGCCTCGACCTCTCCCCCATTTTCGCGGATCGCCGCGACGACGTCTTTGCGCGCGGGCGAGCGGTCCACGATCAGAACCCGCGCCCCCTCGCTGGCCGCTCGTTCGGCGACGCGGCGGCCGATACCCTGTGCCGCGCCGGTGACGACCATCACCTTTTCATCGAAACGGCGTGTCATGCCGCTTCGGCCTTCTCTTCGGTGGGGTTGAATTTCTCGTAGTAGAAATTCGCGGGCTCAACGCCCAGTTTCCCGAAATGCGCGCGCACTGCATCGACCATCGGCGGCGGCCCGCACAGGTAGACGTCGCAATCCCCGTCATGCAGGTCATCGCCGCTGAGGTGATCGGTCACGAAACCCTTGCGCTCATGCGCGTCTTCTTCGGCGGCTAGAATGGTGATCACGGTGACGTTGCCGATCTTTTCAGCAAGCGCGTTGACGCGGTCCAGTTCCACGAGGTCAGCGGCGCGGGTCACGGCGTAGTAGAGCGTGATCGGGTGCTCTGCTCCCTGCTCAGCCACCTGTTCCAGCATCGAGAGGAACGGCGCTAGACCGGTGCCACCGGCGAGCCAAACCTGCGTGCGCTCGATTGGCCTCAGGTAAAAGGCACCCATGGGACCGGTTGCAGTCAGAGCGTCGCCGGGTTTCGCCTGCTCGCCAAGATAAGTGCTCATGACACCGCCGGGCAGGTTGCGGATCAGGAAAGTGGCCTCTTGCGCGCCTGGCGCGGAGGAGAAGGAATAGGACCGGTGCTTGTCCGTGCCTGGGACTGTCAGGTTCACATACTGGCCCGGGAGGAAGTTGATCGGCTTGGCCAACTTCACCCGAAGCCCGAAGGACGTCTCGGAAAGTTTGTCAACGCCCTGCACTTCGGCCTCCACGGCCTCGGGCGCGGTCTTGCAGATGGCGGACGAGGCCGGGACGCGCACGACGCAGTCGCTTTCCGGGGTCATCTGGCAGGTGAGCGCATAGCCCTGTTCGGCCTCCTCGTCGCTCATCGACTCGTCCATGTAAAATTCCAGCTCGTACTCGCCCTTCTCGACGAAGCACTTGCAGGTGCCGCAGACGCCATCCCGACAATCCATCGGCAGGTTGATCTTCTGACGAAAGGCCGCATCGGTCACCTTCTCATCGTCATCGCACTGGATGACGCGCGTGACGCCATCTTCGAAATTCAGGGCAACGTTGTAGGTCGTCATGGCATGCTCCTCCCTTGGCCGCGCACCCTGACGTGGATGCGCGGAGGTTTTCAGTCTCCCGGAGAACGGGGATCAGACGTGATAGACGTCGATCACGTGGTGAATGTGATCGTTCTTCAAGACCACCTTCTTGTCGGTGATCAGCGGCTTTGGCCCGCTGGTGTCGATCGTGTAGAACGACGTGCCCCAGTGGGTATCGGTCTCGGCGTAGCGGTAGCTCAGCGTTTGCCAGTTGAAGCGCAGCTTGATTTCGCTGCCTTCACGGCTCAGCACTTCGATGCCCGACAGGTAATGGTTCGTGCGCGGCTCCGGCAGTGAGGTCGCCGACGACCGGTCGGTCTTGATCCGGAATACGCGGTCCTCGATGCCCTGCTTGTTGGGGTAGTACATCAAGGACATCTCGTTCTGCGGATCCTCCGTCAGCGTGTCGAAGTCATCCCACGTGGGCATCCAAAACGGACAGTCCTTGTGGTAGAATGTCAGCCAGGTGTCCCAGTCGCGGTCGTCCAGAGCGCGGGCCTCCGCGAAGAGGAAGGCCTGGATGTCTTCGAAGCTCATCGCTTCGGTTGCAGGGCGTTCAAGAGTTGCAGTTGTCATGTTCTTTCCTCCTCACTCGGCTGCGACACGCGCTGCAGGCGCGGTTTCGCGTTCCTTGGCGATGGCTTCACCCATCCGCTCGGACCAATTGCTGTGTTGAATGACGAAGAGACCTTCGTCTTCGGTGCGGGCACCGGACAGAACCGGGTTGATGCCCAGGGCCTTGGCGTCCTCATCCGGGCCTTCGATCCATTGGGTCGCACCGCGTGTCAGGTCATTCCACTTCGCGTGCGATGCGCCTGCGTAGCCACGCTGCGTGGCCCGGAATTCCTCGGTGTCGTCCGGTGTCGCCATACCCGAAGCGTTGAAGAAGTCCTCGTACTGCCGAATGCGGCGGGTGCGGGCTTCCTGGCTCTCGCCCTTCGGCGCGATGCAGTAGATCGTGACCTCGGTCTTGTCGACCGAGACGGGCCGGAAGACGCGGATCTGGCTGGAGAACTGGTCCATCAGGAAGACGTTGGGATAGAGGCAGAGGTTGCGCAGCACTCCCACCATCCATTCGGCCTTGGTCTTGCCGTAGGTCTCCGTCCATTCCTCCAGACGCGGATAGCCGGGGCGGTTGGTCGGGTCGGCCCATTCGGTCCAGAGCAGGATGTGACCGTTCTCGTAGGCATGAAAGCCGCCGCGCTGCTTCGCCCATTTGGACGCGTCAGTCGCCTTGATGTTGTCTTCCTTGCCGTCGTCGGTACGGTGCGCCGTCGTGGCCACGTAGTTCCAGTGCACGGCCGAGACGTGGTAGCCATCAGCGCCGTTTTCGGCCTGCAGCTTCCAGTTGCCGTCATAGGTGTAGGTCGAGGACCCGCGCAGCACTTCGAGGCCTTCATCGGCCTGATCGACGATCATGTCGATCATCTTGCGCGCTTCGCCAAGGTACTCTTCCAGCGGCTTCACATCCGCATTGAGCGAGCCAAACAGGAACCCGCGATAGTTTTCGAACCGAGCGACCTTGGTCAGGTCATGGCTGCCATCCTGATTAAACTGCTCCGGGTAGCCTGCGCCCTTGGGGTCTTTGACTTTCAGAAGCTTGCCGGTGTTGGAAAAGGTCCAGCCGTGGAACGGGCAGGTGAAGGTCTTCTGGTTGCGACGCTTGAAGCGGCACAGCTGCGCGCCACGATGCGAACAGGCATTGACCAGCGCGTGCAGCTCGCCGTCCTTGTCGCGGGTGATGACGACGGGCGTACGACCCATGGTCAGGGTGAAGTAGTCACCCGGGTTTGGGATCTGGCTTTCATGCGCCATGTAGATCCAGTTGCCTTCAAAGATGTGCTTGATCTCAAGCTCGAACAGCTCTTCGTCGGTGAAGATGTCCCGGCGGCACCGAAAGACGCCGTTTTCCGGGTCGTCCTGGATCGCGCCGTCGAGCCGCGCTTCGAATTCGTCGAGATTGGATTGGGTGAACATTGTTGGTCCTCCTCCTGACTGCCTTGGCGCTTTGGCACGCGCTTTGGCTGGGTTTGATATCCGTGTCGCGGGCCTATTCGCCGGCGACGGCTTTCATGGTCCGACCGCCATCGCGGCGGAAGAAATTGATCTTGTCCTGGTCGAGCGTTGCGCCGATGCCGATGCCTTTGGGGATCTCGACACAGAAATCGCGGTAGATGATCGGCTCGGCCAGAATGTCTTCGGTCAGCAAAAGCGGGCCGAACAGCTCGGTGCCCCATGCCAGATCTTCGACAGTCGAAAACAACTGCAGGGCCGCAGCAGTGCTCAGACCGGTTTCCAGCATCGTACCGCCGTAAAGGCCCAGCCCTGCCGCCTGACCGATGGCGATGACTTCCGATGCGCGCTTGAGCCCGCCCGACTGCCCAATCTTGACCGCAAAAACATCCGCCCCGCGCACTGATGCGACTTCCAAGGCGTCTTCGGGACCATTCAGCGCCTCGTCAGCCATCACGGCGATTTCATAGCCTTTAGCGAGTTCCGCCATGGCGCGGCGATAGCGGGCGGGCACCGGCTGTTCGACCAGCTCGCACCCTGCCTCTTGCAAGCCCTTCAGTCCCCAACGTGCGTCCTGCACGGACCACGCAGTGTTCACATCGACGCGCACGCTGGCAGCGTCACCAAGGGCCTCTTTGATCCGCGCCACATGCGCCACGTCCTCGCGGACAGACCGCTTGCCGATCTTCAACTTGAAGATGTTGTGGCGGCGGGTTTCGATCATCTCCTGGGCTTCGGCGATGTCGGTCTCGGAATTGCCCGAGGCCAGCGTCCAGGCGACCGGTAGACGCTCGTGCACGGCCCCGCCAAAAAGTTGCGACACCGGCACGCCCAAGCGCTTGCCCAGCCCGTCCCAGAGGGCGATCTCGACGGCTGTCTTGGCGATGCGGTTGCCTTTCACCAGCTTGTCGATCAGCTGGATCGCACCATTCACATCGTCGCCGTTTCGACCAATCAGCGCAGGCGCGATATAGGTCTCGATCGCTGACTGGATGCCTTCAGGGCTTTCCGGACCGTAGCTAAGGCCGCCAATCGTCGTGCCCTCGCCGATGCCTTCGGAGCCGTCCGAGAACGTGACCCTGACCAGCACGGCAGTTTGCGTGCGCATCGTGGCCATCGAAAGCACGTGACCACGAATGGTTGGGATGTCGAGGATCAGGGTCTCGATCTGGTCAATCTTGGTCACTGGGGCTCACCACATCTACAGGTTTCCATTGGCTGTAGATTGCCCGCTGGAGGCGGATTCTGTCGATGATTGGGGAGGTCTTGGGTGATACCCTGACGAGACACGACGCGCCCGGCGGAACCTCTCAAACGAAAACAGGCGCCACAAATCGTGACGCCTGCGACGGATCATTTACGTGGATGACTACTGATTAGAAATCGACCTCGACGGCGACGCCACGCTCGACTGCCAGATCGACGACCGCCGCGGCAACAGCAAGGTCCTGCAAACCAACGCCGGTACCGTCGAACAAAGTGATCTGATCGTCCGACGTGCGGCCCGGATGGCTGCCGTTGATCACGGCGCCCAGCTGAGCAATGTCACTTTCCCTGATCAGTCCTTCAGCGATAGCATGCTGCGCTTCGCCGATGCTGATGGATTGCGCGACCTCGTCGGTGAAGACGGAGGCGCGGGCCAGAAGTCCGGCCTCGACCTCTTGTTTGCCCTTCGTATCGGTCCCCATACAGGCAAGGTGCGTACCGGGACTGACGTGATCCGCCACAAGGGACGGCGAGAAGGCCGAAGTGATCGAAATAATGACATCCGCCTCATCCATTCCGGGCAGATCGACAGCCTCGAACGGCACGCCGACCTCTTCGGCGACCTTGGCTAGGTTGGGCAGCATCTCGGGGTGATAATTCCAGCCGATGACCTTCTCGAAGGCGCGCTGTTCCAAAGCGGCGCGGAGTTGGAACGTGGCCTGATGGCCCGCGCCGATCATGCCGATGACCTTTGCGTCCTTGCGTGCCAGGTGCTTGATCGACACCGAGGACGCCGCCGCCGTGCGCAAGGCGGTTAGTAGGTTCCCGCCCACCATGGCAGACGGTTTGCCCGTATCGGGATCGAATAGGAACACTGTCGACTGATGGTTGATCAGCCCGCGCTTTTCCAGATTGTTGGGCCAGTAGCCGCCGGCCTTTAGGCCCAGCGTCAGCCCGGCCCGGTCAAACCCGCCCTTGAACCCATAAAGCGCGTCCTCATGCCCGATTGCTTCGCGCACCACAGGGAAGTTGTAGGCATCTCCCGACGCCATGGCGGCAAAGACCTGCTCTACCGCGTCGAAAGCCGCCTTTTGGGTCATCAAGTCGGCAATTTCTCGTTCGGGGACAATCAGCATGGTCAGGCTCCAAGGAATTTGGCCCCGCCCGGATGAAAGCCGGACAGGGTACGATGTTTCAAGATTGGATCAGTAGGCGCGGCCGCGGGCCGAGACCGGCCAGACGCTTTCGACCTTGCCGTTCCGCACACCGACATACCAGTCATGCACATTTGCGGTCGGGTCGCAGTGGCCGGGCACGAGCTTGAGCTTCTCATTGACCTTCAAGACGCCATTCGGGTCGGCAATCACGCCGTGCTCGTCCGAGCACTTGACGTATTCGACGTCGTCGCGCCCATAAATGAACGGCAGACCGCTGTCGACCGATTGCGCCTTGAGGCCTGCGTCGCAGATCGCCTTGTCGGCCTTGGCGTGGCTCATGACGGAGGTCAGGATGAAGAAGGCGTTTTCCCATTCGCCCGCATCGATGCGCTTGCCCTCGTGATCGAGGATACGGCCATAGTCGGCATCCATGAAGGCATACGACCCGCACTGCAATTCATTGTAGAGACCCGAATTCGACTCGAAGTAGTAGGACCCCGTGCCACCGCCTGATACCAAATCGGTTTCGATCCCTTCGGCTTTCAGCGCGTCGACCGCGTCCTGCACCTGGGCAATCGCTGCGTCGATCTTGGCCTTGCGGTCTTCGAAACTGTCCATGTGCTGCATTGCGCCCTGATACGCCTGAATGCCGCGATAGGTCAGGTTGTCCGCCGCAACGGCCGCCTTGGCGATCTCTACCACCGCCGGTGTTGTGGTCACGCCGCAGCGTCCGGCACCGCAGTCGATTTCCACGAAGACACCCAGTTGGGTGCCTGCCTTAACGGCAGCCGCCGACAGGTCCGCCACGTTGGCGACGTCATCGACACAGACGATCACCTCGCCACCGCTCAGCTTGGGCAGTTGCACCAGTCTCTCGATCTTGCCCGGGTTCCGGACTTGGTTGGACACGAGGATTTCCTTGATACCCGCGCGGGCGAACACCTCGGCCTCGGACACCTTCTGGCAGCAGACGCCAATGGCGCCACCCAGCTCCATCTGCAGCTTCAACACGTCGACGGATTTGTGCATCTTGCCGTGCGCGCGATGCCGCATGCCGTGCGCCTTGGCATAGTCGCCCATCTTCTTGATGTTGCGCTCGAGCGCGTCGAGATCCAGCACCAGAGCAGGCGTTTGGATAAAGTCTGCATCCATGCCCGGCTTGGCGGGAATGTCGAAACCAACCTCGTAGGCGTCCAGGTCAATCATGTCTTTCATGAGAATTCTCCTTTTCAGCCCTGCATCCAGGGCAGTTTGTCCAGATCGACGTTGCCGCCGGTGATGATCACGCCGACGCGCTTACCTTTGAAGGCGTCGGGATTCTTGAGAATGGTGGCGAGCGGCACGGCGCTCGAGGGTTCCATCACGATGCGCAGGTGCTTCCAGATCAGCTTCATCGCATCGACGATTTCCTGTTCCGAGGCGGTGTAGATCTCGGACACGTGGTTCGACACGAAATGCCATGTCAGATCCTTGAGCGGCACAAGCAGACCGTCAGCGATCGTCTTCGGCGCATCATCGGCAATGATGTGACCCGCCTTGAAGCTGCGATAGGCGTCGTCGGCCTGCTCGGGTTCGGCGGCAATCACTTTGGTCTCCGGGGCCAGCGTCGACAGCGTCAGGCAGGTGCCCGAGATCATCCCGCCGCCTCCGATGGGTGCCACCACCATATCCAGCCCGTCGGTCTGCTCCATGAACTCCTTGGAACAGGTGCCCTGCCCCCCGATCACGCGCGGATCGTTGTAAGGATGGACAAAATCGCCGCCCGTCGCGGCCTGCACCTCGGCAAAGGTCGCTTCGCGCGAGGTTGTGGAGGGCTCACATTCGGTGATCACACCGCCATAGCGCCTCACTGTGTCTTTCTTCGCCTGCGGCGCGGTGCGCGGCATGACCACGTTGCAGGGGATGCCACGCAACATGGCGGCGTAGGACAGGCACGAAGCATGGTTGCCGCTCGAATGCGTTGCGACCCCTTTGGCGGCCTGATCCTCATCCAGGCCAAAGACCGCGTTCGTGGCCCCGCGCACCTTGAAGGCTCCCGGTTCCTGAAAGTTTTCGCATTTGAAGAACAGCTCGCAACCCGCCAGTTCGCTCAGATAGTCCGATGTCCGCACCGGCGTGCGCCGAATGTGCGGGGCGATCCGGACATGTGCAGCGAGCATGTCGTCGTAGGTGGGCACGTACATCATACTGTTCCTTGCTCTTGCAGAGGGGCCGTGGCGCCTGAGATCACGGTGCCTGCACTATTGACGGTCCGCGACTCCGCAACCTTCTCGGCCACCATTTCGGCGGTAACGGCAGACAGGGTCCAGCCAAGATGCCCGTGTCCGGTGTTGTAGAACACCCGGTCGCGGACGCCCTGCCCGACCTTCGGCATCATGTTCGGCATCATCGGACGAAGACCCGCCCATGGGATGGCGTGTTCGGTGCTCACACCGGGGAAGAACCGTTCGCACCACTTCACCAACGGGCGTACCCGGTCGTCGCGAATATCGAGGTTATACCCGTTGAACTCCGCCGTGCCGGCGATGCGGAACCGGTCTTTGCCCAGACGACTGGTCACGACCTTGGCCTCGTCATCGAGCAAGCTGATCCAGGGCGCGGACTGCTGGCTTTCCTCGTCATCGAGACGAACGGTGATCGAATAGCCTTTGACCGGATAGACATTCACCCGGTCGCCAAGCTGCGCCGCTAGGCCTCGGCTTTCGACACCCGCACAAACGACGATGGCATCGAAGGTTTCGGTCTGGCTTTCGTTGTTCCGACTCCAGGTCAGGCGCACCTCGTTCTTGTCTGCTTTCAGCGCATCGACATCAGTGCCGAAGCGCAGAACCGCCCCAGCTTTCTCGATGGATTTGGCAAGACCCGTCGTGTAGCGGTGAATGTCGCCGGTGAAATCGCTCTCGGTGTAGTAGCCGCCGTAGAAATCGCCGCTCAGCGCCGGCTCGATCTGGCGGACCTCTTCGGGTGCCACCGCGCGGCGCTCGAGCCCGCCTTCGGCAAGCAGCTCATTGACCTCGGTCGCGTGATCGAACTCTGCCTTGGTCGTATAGATGTGCAGTATGCCACGGTTCTCGCAGTTGAAATCGAACCCATGCCGCTCCGCCTTTTCCCGCAACAGACCCCGCGCGGCAATCGCCATGCGCGTCGTCTCGACGGTGTTCGCCCGGTACTGCGGGATCGACGCCACGAACTCGGCCATCCAACTGTATTTGTGCCAGCTCGGCTTGGGGTTAACGAGAAGCGGCGCGCCCCGCGTCATCATCCATTTCATGCCCTTGAAAACCGTGGACCAACGGTTCCAGGTTTCGGCATTCGATGCGGACAACTGCCCGCCATTGGCGAAAGATGTCTGCATCGCGGCATAACGATTGCGATCGAACAAGGTGACGTCATAGCCCCGGTCCATCAGGCTCGAGGCTGTTGTTACGCCGGTGATCCCGGCGCCGATTACGGCAATTCTGGTCATGGCATCCTCCCGCGACCCAAGGTTTCGTCCTGCCGGATGACAGGTCCAATCCCCTCTGTCGCGGGATGCGGAGGCTCCACAGCGCGCTTCAGATCGCCGCGCTAATCACAGTCCTTTTGCCTGAGAGGTTCCGGGGGGTTGCTCCTTCGGCGCCGAGTGATCGGCCTCTCCTGTGACAGCTTGGTAGGCTGTATATGCTCTAAACAGATATTAGTTTCACGTCAAGACTATTTTAGACTGCATCTTTTTGTGGTTCTTTGGCGAGAGCATCTCGGTAGTCTTCCGAGGTCACCCAAGCCCCAAGGCGGGCGAGGATTTCGTTGAACGCCCGCATCTCCTGTGACGAGAGCGGGTCCGTCAGGATCACCTCCAGACGATCAGACAAACGGCGTGCCACTTGGCGAACGTCCTTGCCCTTTGGCGTCGTGGAGAGCAGGAACACCCGCGCGTCTTCGGTCGAGTTTTCTCGCTCGATCAAACCTGCACCGATCAAGTTCTGGATGATTCTCGACGTCAAACTTCGGTCGAAACCTGTTATTTTCGCGATTTCTGCGAAAGTCGTGCCCGGCCGATCATCGATCAAACGTAACACCCGCAAATCGCGGATCCGGCATCCCGTCTCTCGCAGGAAAATCTCGTCATTGGCCTGGATCGCTTCCTGGGCGACGATGTTCAATCTGTACGTCAGGCGCTCATTCTTGAATGTCTTGTCGGTCTGCACGATCCGCTTCTCCTGTCGTCGATACCAAAAAGGTATCACGTCTTACCCTGATTTCTACACGAAATAGTCTTAACAAGAAACTATCTTGCCGGACAAGTATCTCCGTGCAATATTCTCACGTTGAGATGAATTGGAGCCCGCGAAGATGTTTCCCACCTGGTACGAGACTCACCGCAATACGTCACAAGAATGGCTGCAGACCCTGCATCGCCACCCGGAAATCGGCTTCGAAGAGGTGCGGACGGCGGCCTTTGTCGCGGAGCGGTTGACCGACCTCGGTTACACTGTAGTGACTGGCATCGGCGGCACGGGCGTCGTCGGGACCTTGCATGGTCAAGATGCGTCACCTGAAGCGCCCGGACGTTGTATCGCCTTTCGGGCAGAACTTGATGGCCTACCGATGCAGGAGAAAGCCTCGGTCGGCTACGCGTCCGAAATTCCCACCCGATTTCACGGCTGCGGGCATGACGGACACATGGTCACCGCACTGACCGCCGCCGCCTATCTCGCGGCGCATCGGGATTTCGACGGTACAATTCGCTTCATCTTCCAGCCTGCAGAAGAACTCCTCACCGGTGCACGCGCAATGATCGCAGACGACCTCTTCGAGCGGTTCCCCTGCGATGAGATCTACGCCTTGCACAACTCACCTGACCTGCCCGCTGGTCAGGTCGGCGTGCCGACGACAGCGGCTCTGTCTTCTGCGGACAACATCGATATCACGATCCGAGCGCAAGGTGCGCATGGGTCGATGCCGCATACTGGGCAGGATGCCATTGCAGCGGCCGCCCATCTGATCTCATCCGTTCAGCAGGCCGCCACGCGCAGCTTTGACGCACGCCACACAGGCGTGATTTCCATTGGCCTGATCCAAGGCGGCACGGCCCGCAATATCCTGCCCGATACAGTCCGGATCGAAGGGACAATGCGCACGACGGCGACCGAGGTGCGCGATACGCTGGCCGATTTGCTGCAGGACGCCGTGCGCGCGGCCGAGCTGCTCTTTGGCGTGCTCATCGAGATCGATGTCACCAGCATGGTGCCCGTTACGCTGAATAATCCCACCTGCGTCGCCGCGGCCGTGGCTGCGGCAACGCGGGTCGCTGGGTCAGAGCGCGTCACCGAGAACGCTCGCAGCCTCATGGCGTCCGAGGACTTCTCCGAGCTCTCAGCCATTGTCCCAGGCGCATATTTCTTCATCGGACAAGGCGGTCACGCGCCTCACCACCCGGAATTCGTCTTCGACAAGGATATCATTCCTGTCGGAGCCGCCATCTTTGCCGACCTGGCAAAGCACCGCACGAGCGCAACGCTCAACTCTCACCAACTGACCTGAACCAGATATCATCCAAGGGAGGATCCAGATGATCACCTTCACCAAATCCATGTTCAAAGGCGCTGTCGCCGCAACCGCAATGATGGCGGGGACGATGGCGAGTTCCGAGACGCTCACGATGTCGTCCTGGGTGCCGCCGACCCACTTCGTGCACACCGACTTCCTCGTGCCCTTCACGGAGAAGGTCGCTGAAGTCACGGAAGGGCGCGTCAACGTCGTGATCCTGCCCGCACCGCTGGCCAGCCCGCCCCAGCATTGGGAATTGGCACGCAACGGCGTGGCCGACATCACCTGGGGCAACTTCACCTATGAGCCCGAGCGCTTCGTTTCGATGTGGTTTGCCGAGTTCCCGAATGCCGGAACCAATGCCGAAGCTCAAAGCCGGGCACTGTGGCAGACCTATGAGGCTTACCTCGCCGACAACGCGGCTTTCGACGGTGTGAAAATGCTTGCTGTCGGCATGTTCGGCGGCGGCCAGCTGCACCACGGCTCCAAAACCGTGACCTCGCCCGAGGATGTGGCCAACGTCAAGTTCCGCATGGGCGGACCGATCCAGGAAAAACTGTTGACCTCGCTGGGCGCGGTTCCGGTGGCCGCACCGGCCACCAAGGCCTACGAGATGTTGGAAAGCGGTGTCATCGACGGGTCGCTTCACACCATGGAATCCGTGGTCAACTTCCGCCTCGAAGACAGCCTCGAGCACCACACCATCTTCCCGAAGGGCTTCTACGACGCGACCTTCTTCGTCATCATGAACGGTGCCAAGTGGGATGGGTTGGCTGACGAAGACAAGGCTGCCATCGAAGGGATCATCGGTGAAGCGCTCTCCGCCGCATGGGGCAAGAACTTCGACCTTCAAAACCCTGCCGCCACCGAAAAGCTGGGCGCGGCCGGTCATGAGATCGTGGAAGCCTCTCACGAACTGATCGCAGCGGTGGATACCATCTACGACACGATGGTTGCCGATTGGGTGGAGGCCGCCAAGGCCGCTGGCGTTGCCGACCCGCAGGCCATGCTGTCCTTCTACAACGACACGTATGAGACGCTTGCAACCGAATCCGCATCATCTGCATCGAACTAAAACGCGTAACGGGGACCGGTTTTCTGGTCCCCGCTTCTTTGGGAGGAGACAGGATCATGCTGTCCATGGCATGGAAAATCCGCCGGGGAGTTGAAACAGTCATGGCACTGTTCCTTCTGGCAATGGTCGCACTGACCTTCGCAGACGTGATCGGGCGCCGGCTTGTCGGCAAACCAATCTACGGAGCAAATGACATCACAGAGCATCTGATGGCACTGGTTGTTTTTGCCGGCCTTCCTCTGGTGACCGCGGCTGGGGCGCACCTGACAATCGACTTGCTCGACAAGTTTGTGAACAAGCCCTGGATGGCGTGGTGGCGCGTCCTGATCAGCGTTCTGGTGACCACAGTGCTGGCTCTTATCGCCTGGCTCTTCATCAAGCACGGCTTGAACGCGTCGCGCATCTCGGAAGTCAGCCAAGCTCTCCGTGTCCCACGCGGCCCGCTCTATTTTTACATGGCCGCAAGCTGCGCCCTCTCGGCGCTGGCCGCCATGGCCATCGCCGTCACCGGTCCGATGGTCGATCCCGAAGATACCCACGAGGAGGAAGCGCTATGATCGTCGGCTCCATTGCTATGCTCGCGGCTATTCTGCTGGCCTTTCTGCGGGTGCCTCTCGCCTTCTCTCTGCTCGCCGTCTCCGTGGCCGGGATCGGGTTCGCCATCAACTGGAACATCGCGCTGCAACTCCTGCCGCTGACGATTTCCGACGCGGTCCTGTCCTACGATCTGGCCGTTGTGCCGATGTTCATCCTGATGGGAAACGTGATTTCCAAGACAGGTATCGCCCACGATCTGTTCCGTGCCGCCTATGCCTTTGTCGGCAATGTACGTGGCGGTTTGGCCCTTTCGACCATGGTTGCCTGTTCCGGGTTCTCTGCAGTCTGCGGCTCCAGCTACGCCACCGCGGCCACCATGGCCAAGGTCGCCTATCCGAGCATGAAGAAGTACAACTACTCGGATGAGCTCGCCTCCGGGACCATTGCCGCTGGCGGCACGCTGGGCATTCTGATCCCGCCCTCGATCATCATGGTAGTCTACGGCATCCTAACCCAGACCAATATCGGGGACCTGTTCATCGCGGGTGTGATCCCCGGCCTCCTGGGCCTCGCGCTTTATATGGTCGCGATCCGGTTCGTTGCAGCGCGCAATCCCAGCCATGCACCACAAGGCGAAAAGACGCCTTGGCCGGAAAAGCTGAAAGCGTTGTCCGGCATCTGGCCTTTCGTTTTGCTGTTCGGTCTCATCATCGGCGGCCTCTATGCCAAGCTCTTCACACCGACCGAAGCGGCCGGCATGGGCGCCGGCCTCGCGATCCTAATTGCGACGTTCCATGGTCGCCTGACCTGGAAAGTGCTGCGGACGGTCATCATCGACACGGCCTATACGTCAGTCTCGCTCTACACGGTCCTGTTTGGTGCGCTGATGCTGTCCAAACTGCTGACCCTGTCCGGTCTGGCAGCCGGTGTCCTGGCGCTGGTGCAATCCACGGGCCTTGAAGGCTACGCTCTGATCTTCACGATCATGCTCGTGTTCATGGTGTTGGGCTGCGTCATGGACTCCATGGCGATCATCCTGATCTTCGTGCCACTCTTCGCGCCGATCGTGGTCGCTCAAGGGTTCGATCTGGTCTGGTTCGGCATCATCGTGATCGTTGTGACAGAAATCGCACTCGTCACGCCGCCGGTCGGCATGAACGTCTTCGTTCTCAAGGCAGTTCTGCCCGATGTTCCGGTGGTTCGGATCTTCAAGGGTCTCGTACCATTTATCGCCGTAGATGTGGTGCGCCTTGCATTGCTGGTGGCCTTCCCCGCGATCACGCTTTGGCTGGGAAGCACCGTCGGTTAGGCGTGAGCCACTTCCCAAATGAATAGCGACGGGCGAGGAGAAATCCTCGCCCGTCGCATTATTAGGCGATGTCCTCAAAGGCTCAGCGGTTCCGCGATATGATCGGGTGCCTTGGGCACGATCCCATTGGGATTGAGCGCCTTGATCGAATAGTAGCCATGCAGGATGTGATCCATGTTCACCGTTTCCCGCACGCCGGGCAAGTTGAGCATCCGTGTGATGTAGTCGGTGAGCCGGGGGTAGTCCTTGACCTGCCGCCGGTTGGTCTTGAACAGACCATGATAGGCTGCGTCGAAACGGATCAGCGTCACGAAAGCGCGAACGTCCGTTTCCGTCACACTGTCCCCGAACAGGTAGTCGCCGGTCAGCCGGTCCTCGAGTTCATCCAGCATCGCGAACACGCCCTCCTGCGCCTCTTCATAGGCGTGCTGTGACGATGCGAAGCCCGCCTTGTAGACGCCGTTGTTGAGCAGGTCGTAGAGGCGCGGGTTGAGAGCGTCGATTTCCGCTGCCAGATGCGCAGGATAGAGCCGCAGATCGGAGGGAACGAGATGTTCGAAGGCGGTATCAAACATGCGCAGGATATCGGCGCTTTCGTTGTTCACCATCACATTCCGCTTCGTGTCCCAGAGCACCGGAACCGTTGCGCGCCCGGTGAAACTTGGATCGGACGAAGTATAGATCTCGTGCATATAGCGTGACCCGAACAGCGGATCCCTGTCAGCGCCGGGAAAACCACCGAAACTCCATCCCTGATCGGTCAGGGTCGGGTTCACCACGGTCACCGGGATTATGTGATCAAGTCCCTTCAGCTTTCGGGCGATCAGCGCACGCGACGCCCAGGGACAGATCAGAGCAACATAAAGCCGGTAGCGGCCAGATTCGGCCGTGAACCCGCCTTCCCCGGTCGGGCCGGGCGCACCGTCCGGCGTGATCCAGTTGCGAAAGCTGGAGGTCTGGCGCACGAAGCGGCCGTCCTTGTCGGCTTTCTGCACTGGCTGCCAGTTTTCCATCCATTTTCCGTCGACAAGCATGGGTCTGTGTCCTCAATTCGCGTGAAAGATGAACGACCGCATCGACACCGATCCCAGATCGATGGCATCGGTCATGAAGGTCAGGTCGTCGCGTGCATCCGACGCGCCGGCAATTGCAAGCGCAGGCAGATAATGATCCACCGTCGGGTGGGCGGCTCGCAGCAGGGAACCGAGCCCCTCGGCATCTGCAAGCGCAGCGATATCTCGGTCGGTCAGGCGGCCGGCGAAAAGCGTGTCGAACTCCAACGCGAAGTCGAGCGGCTTTCCTCCGCGCCGCATTGTCCGCAGGTTGTGAACGATGTTGCCCGACCCCAGGATCAGGACTCCGCGATCGCGCAGCTTCGACAGGGTGCGACCGATCTCGAGTTGATGCGAAAGCCCGCGGCTCATGTCGACCGAGACCTGGAAGACCGGCACATCGGCCTGGGGATAGAGAAACTTCAGGACGGCCCAGGCGCCGTGATCGAGCCCCCAGCGGTCATTCTCCTGCGCCCGGTGGCTTTTTAGGAGCGTGACGACCTCGCGGGCGAGGCCGGGTTGACCCTGTGCGGGGTATTGCTGGTCGAACAGGGCCTGCGGGAAACCGTAGAAATCGTGGATCGTGCGCGGCATCTTGGACACGTCGACAAGCGTGGTGCCCTGCGTCATCCAGTGGGCCGAAACGACGAGAATGGCCTTGGGTCGCGGCAGGCTCTTGCCAAGGTCCGACCAGGCCCGGCTGTAGGCATTGTCCTCGATGACATCCATCGGGCTGCCATGTCCAAGAAACACCACGGGCATCCGGTCGGAGGGCGCGAAGCGGTCGGATAGGTCCTGAAGGCTGTACGTTTGCATGAAGGGTCTCCCGAATGGGGCTGGACCGCCTGTTGGCAGTCCGGCTATCTGATGGGCGCTCAGGCGAACTTGCCGATGGCGCGGTCAAGAACCGGGAGACGGAGCGCGTAGGCGCCAGCGCCCAAAAGCAGGATCACGCCCTGGACAACGGCCCAGAACAGCGGGAACTCCCAGCCGCCGCCTTCGTTCGAGAATGTCCAGCCGAAGCCCGAATGCGCCCAAACAGATCCCAGCAGGATAGCGATGAGCGGGATCGAGACGGCGCGGACGCCGAGGCCGAGGATCAGCGCCAGGCCACCGCCGAGTTCGCCCAGGATAGTCAGGTAGGCGAAGAAGCCGGGCAGGCCGAGGCTTTCGAAGAAGCCGACGGTGCCGGCGACGGTGAAGACGCTGACCTTCAGCCAGCCATGGGCGAGAAAGGCCACGCCGCTTGCGACGCGCAGGGCGAGGGCGGCAAGATCGGCATTGGTGTTTGCAGGGGTGGTGGTCATGTCGGGTACTCCTTGGAATATCGTTTGGACGTCGGGTGCAAAGCCTGGTGTCCGGTTTGTAATGGACTGCAACCTAGGGCTTGCAGGCCATCAACAAAATGGAGATGTTAAGGAATGACTTTCCACGTTTTGTTCGGAATTATGCCATGGATCTTCTCGACCAGGTGCGCGCCTTTGTCGCCACTGCTCAAACCGGCTCCTTCACGTCGGCTGCGGACCAGTTGGGTGTCTCGAACCGGCTGACGTCCAAATATGTTGCCGAGCTGGAAGCGCGGCTTGGCGTGCGTCTTTTGCAACGGACCACCCGCAAAGTCGGCCTTACACCCGCAGGCGAAGACCTGCTCGCACGCGCGCCGGCGCTTCTGGACGAATTCGACACTGTTCTGAATGAGGTTTCCGAGAGTTCGAAAGGTCTCTCCGGAACACTGCGGGTGTCCGCCCCGATCACGTTTGGAGAGATCTATGTCGTCGGCGTGCTGGCCCGCTTCGCAGCCCAACATCCCGCAATATCAATCGATCTGAGGCTCAACGACAGATATCTCGACCTCGCCGCCGAGGGCCTCGACCTGACCTTTCGGCTCGGCCATTTCGATCAGGCTTCGCTCAAGGTCCGCCGTCTCGGAGAGTTTCGGAGCGTGCTGGTTGCCAGTCCGGACTATCTGGCGCGGCATGGAGCACCAAGTACGCCGACGGAATTGTCAAACCATGCCTGCATTGTTGACACGAACCGGCGGAACCCACGCCGTTGGGTGCTACGTAAAGATGGTTCAGAGATTGTTGCGAATGTGACCGGCCGATTTCAGGTGAATTCGGCGAGTGCCGCCGTGGAACTGGCAACCAATGGTCTCGGCATTGCATATGTGCCTAATTTCGCATTGCGCGAAGCGGTCAAAGAAGGCGATCTCGTCACGCTTCTGGAAAAATACCAGTCCGAAAGCAGCCCGATCGGCGCGGTCTATCTGGAAGGCCGCACACTGCCACGCAAGTGTCGCGTTGCCCTTAAAATTGAGACGAGACGCTTTCGGCGTCGAGTTTTGCCCTTAATTGCGAGATTCGGCTGTCATGGGGCCTTTGCTTCTCGCGTGCCTTTGCGCGATGTGATCGACCGCGGCTAGCAATCGATGCTCCTTCTCGAAGGCGCGCAAGAGAGCAACCCTGGCAAAGTCGTCTATGGCGGAGCTGACGATGGCTGCCTTAGCCAAGGGATGAGATCGCGCGGCGGCGATTGCGGCAAGGCAAAACAGCCTCACTTCTGGTCTGTGGCTCTGAAGAGCGAACAACGGCTCCCCGTGGCAGCCCTTAAGTGACATGGAAAAGGTGACCGCGCGCATTGCGCGCCGAAGTTGCTTGGGGCTGCGTGATCGCGCGGCGCACTCAAGCATCCCTGCCCCGCGGCGCGCTCGGTAAATCAGTTTGTCGGATATTTGTTCGTCACCTGCTTTGCCAAGGGTCTGCACAAGTCTCGTCCCGCAAACCTGACAGTCGAATGCCCAGGCCCGCCTCCAATGCCTGAGCGAAAGGCCCTCTCTGGAGCATTGCAGGCATTGCTGGAATGGCACCTGGGCCGTCAGCGATGCTTCTCGTGGCGTCATTGCTGGAAAGGTCAAAGATCGCACGACATCTGGGTCGACCCGTGCGGCATTGGCAATCTTCTCCGCCACAGCCGCGTCGACGTAGAAGTCCAAGGCGGTGCCATGCGCGGTATCGATTTTGATATGAGCCAGCAGTTCGGCGTCATCGCAGTAGTTGGCCGCAGCCAACCGAGACAACCAACCTGACAACAACTCGTCTGGCAGCGGCGCGACAGTCTTGGGTAGCGGGCGCGACTTCAAACCCCGGACGGCTCAAACCGCCGCTGGGCAGTCGCATGGCGCGACCAAACCGGCGTCCATCTGGCGATTGCGTCATCGGTGATGCATTCCTCGCCTGTGACAATGGCGTCGATGGAAAGATCCTTGATCAGGGCGAAGATGCGCGAGGTCACCCCGCCGCTCAGCGCAAGTATCTGCTTGAGTGACTTGACCTTCAGATTGGATTCCTTCTCGAGGGGCATTGCCGCGATGAGTGTCTGAATCATGTCCGAGAACTCGGCATCGTCGCGCCAGTTTGGCAGGTGATGTTCGTCCAGCCGTCGGGCCAGCTGGATATCACCGCGAATAGCATCGACGGCCTCGCTGACCCCGAGGCAGACCAGTGACACCTCTAGCTCATTGCTGAGATACCGAAGAACATTAAGAAAGCGGCGCTGTTCGCGATGGGTCCCGGCCAAGAGGTTGTGGACCTCGTCGATCATGATCATCCGCAAGCCAAGGTCGCGCAAAAGCGCGACGACACGGACTTCGAGGGAGGCCACATTTTGAGCGCGCGCGCTCAGTGCCGTGGCCGGTGCCCCGACGGTCGCAAGGATGTGCAGATAGAACCGCCGTTCGTCGGGAGCTGGCGGCGCTTGTAACAGCAACAGCGGTGTGCGGGTGATGCCTGACGCCGGATCGTAGTCTGGTGCGTACTTGCGCGACAGGTTTCGGGCGATCATCGTCTTTCCGATCCCGGAGGCGCCATGCACAAGAAGCCCAGGCATACGGGTTTGCCGTGGCGCTTCGATCATGCCCTGCAAGCGGTCCAACACCTGTTCGGCCCGTGGAAAGCCGATCCAGATATCCGATTGAATGAGGGCGATCCGACCGTCTTCCTCAGTTGTCCTTGCCCTCAATTCACCATCTCTCCACCTTGAACAATGGGCGCGATGTATCACCCGTATCGATCGCGCGCAGCCCTTCGGTTATCGCGACAGCCGAGTTGGCGCCCTCCAATGTCCCTTTTCTTTCACGGGATCGGCGTTCAGCCTTCGTCAGGCCTTGGCTTTCAGCTTCGATCTGGCGTTGCTGTCGGATCAGCTCAGCCAGCACCAGCTCATTGGACCCGGACTTGCCAAGGGCACGGGCCTTCCTCATCGCATCGCGATATTCCCAGAGTGATACGGGGGGAATTTCCAGGTTTCTGTACCGCGCCTCAACATATCGGCCATCGTCCAGTTCGACCCAGATCATTGAGATATCACGAGGATCGTAGCGAACGACCACCTTTCCATCCCCACGCCCAATGTGGCCTGCGAGGGCATCGGACCAGTACCGTATCTCGAACAGATGGATGCCGTCCCGCCTGATCTTGCGCAGTTCGCTCGGCAGGAAACTCACCCGAAAGGCTTCCATCTCGAAGGGAATGTCTCCCATCATCTCTGCTGAGAGCGCCTCCCATTTAGCGACGGGCGTACAGCCAAGACTTGAATGAATGCTGTTGTTGTAGCGGCAGATTTCCAGAGCAAACCAGCGATCGAAGTCGCTTAAGGTCATCGCGGCCATGCCTTCGGCGTCATAGTCGCCCTTGGCCACGACCGAGGATTGCGTTGTTCCAGGCAACAGGTGCACGGCCCCCATCATCGTGCCGATCAATCGTTCGATATGCCCTCCGAAATGAGGACTGCCTGGCGGCCGATAGACCAGATCGATCCCCCATTCCGCACATGCCAACCGAAAGGCATGCGACCGGAAATCGCGCCCGTTATCGACGTGGATGCTATGCGGTTTACCCTGCGCGGGCCAAGGAACATTGCACGCCAATTCCGCCAGAAGGTCCGCCTTGGGGGACACCGCCTGTGTCAGGCAAAGCGCCACTGACAGACGCGAAGGGGCCTCGAGAGAGGTGTAATATCCGGTCACCATCCGCGTTGCGATATCGATCGCCAGCGTGACCCAAGGCCGGCCAATTGGGTGGCGTTCAAAGCTGTCGACAAGAATGATGTCGGCAGGTGTATGGTCGATTTGCACGACCTCCAGTGGCTGGTTTGCCTTGTTTTCGCCTACGACCGGCGCAAATTTCTGGCGGGCCGCCTTTGCGCCTTCGCGTGCCTTGGCAATTTCGCGGGCGTCCATTGCATCCAGCCTGCGCTGAACCGTCCGACGCGTCGGCGGTTGCAAGCCCTGCTGCCAGCACGCGCTGCGGATTTCTGTCACGACGCGCGACAGGCTTGGACGTTCCCGCCGTAAGAAATAACGGCGAAGATGTTCTTCGATCACCGCTTCCACCTTGCTAGATATCAAGGTCGTACCGGTCGGGCGGCCTCGTTTCCGCGGAGCCAGAGCGCTGGTACGCCCACCCCCTTCCGCCAGCCGCTTTATCCAGCGCCAGACCGTCGCCCTGCTGACACCAAGCTCCCAAACAGCGTCATTGATGCCACTTTCCAGACTGCCAGTTCCTTTGAGATATGCCTGAACAAGCGGACGCAGAACGGCCGCCCTGCGCGCCTCTTCAGCACCAAGGGCAACTGACTCTTCGTCATCATTTTCCATCGACATTTGCCGCAAAAACCTGTGAACCCTGTCTCAGGTTTAAGGGCAAAAATATCGGAATTAAAGACAAAATCTCATATTTAAGGGCAAAGGGTGGCCGTTGATTTCGTTGGATTTCTCATCTCACAATTAAGGGCTACGCGACACCCGTGTTTCCACAGAGGATCAGACCCCCCTGCCCCAGTCTGAGGCCCTGCAAACTGCGGGTTGCGTCGAGATCTTTGAAGAGCACGCCTCGGGCGGCAATCGCGCGCGACCGGTGCTGGCACGCGTGCTCGAACGCGTCCAGAGCGGCGATACGCTGGTCGTTGTGCGGATCGACCGGCTTGCGCGGTCTCTGTCGCACTTGCTGGAGGTGATCGAACGTCTGGAGGCCAAGGGAGCTTTCTTCCGCTCCCTGCAGGATCCCATCGACACCGCTTCCCCGCAAGGCAAGTTCACATTGCAGGTTCTGGGCGCCGCGGCCGAGTTCGAGCGCGCGCTGATACGTGAGCGCACAAAGGCCGGGCTTGCCTCTGCGCGCGCCAAAGGGCGCGTTGGTGGCAATCCTGGGCTACGCGCCAAGGATCCCGCTGCGCTGCGCAAGGTGCGGCTGGCGCGACAGGACGGCTACATGGAGCGCCTCAACGAGACCGCGCAGGATTGGGTGCCCCATGTGCGCCGCTTGCGACCGGATATGGCCTGGGAAGACCTGCTGCGGATCATCAATGGCCCCCTGCCCGAGGCGCGTCGCTGGACCCAAAGCCGTCTCTTGCGCGCTGTGAAGGCATATGTGCGCGACGGGTTCCTTCCTGCCGAGGTGCTTGGCCGCGCCGGACGCCGCGAAACCGATGACCGCCTGCCCGCGATTGTCGCTGGCATCAAGGGTGCCGACCCTGACATCACGCTCCAGGCGATCTGTGACCGGCTGGAATCCATGCGCGAACGCACCCCGCGCGGACGCGCCCGCTGGCAGCCGTCGTCCGTGAGGATGCTGCTGGAACGCGCGGAGAAATTGGGCTTGCTGAAGTGCGCGCAATAAACACAACCTTGCAAATCTTCCATTCGATGGAACGATTGCGAGGTTGCCGCCCGTTTTGCGGTCAGGAGAATGGATTGATGATGCGCAACTGCTCTTCCACGAGTAATCCGTCGTGCATGTCCTCGCACCACAGTGTCGTGCATCCGGCGATCAGCGCGGCAGCCACGATCACCGCGTCATGGACCGAGAACTGATACTTCTCCGTTATGGCGCGACCCACCTGATGGGTTTGGATCGTCAGATCCTCGACCAGGCACAAGGACTGGATGCTCGCGAGACAAGCTCCGGCGTCGTCACAGCTGAACCCGCTTGCCTCCGGCAATTGATAAGCGCTTCGATCAGGACCTGGACATTGATCCGGGGCCCCTGCCCTAGTATTTCGTCGGCGGGTGTTCCTGCACCTTTGAGCTTCGCAAGGCAACTGCCATCGATGTTCAACGTGGATCATCTGGACAGCGAAACTGGGCGCAATCTGCCCCCGGAAAGCTGGTGAAGGAGTTGCGTCATTGAGCCGTAGTTTGGGCGGCGGCAAGCACGGTATCCGCTCTTCATTTCCAGCGCTTTTTCGAAGCGGCCGAGCGAGCGCATCGGCTGTAGGGAGTGCCGACCGTTCGTTCTACGGACAAACTCGGGAACTTAAATTGCCACGGATCGCCACTCATCCGTCCTAAACAACGAGGGCTCAACTAGCAGGTCTTGAGGTCCGGCGAGGTGTAGTCGAACTGGTTCTATCTACGCGGTGCTCTACGTCGAATATTGTTCCTGCCGGGAAAGCAACGGTGCTGCCCCCCCCCTACCCTGCTGGGCACCGTTGACGCGCCAGACGTCAGGGTCTTAACCAACCTTGTTGATGCGATGCGAATGTGATCTCGGCGTTTAACCTCGGCTCTTGAGCATCAATGTAACTTCGACATATGGCCCATTAGGGCCCTTGTTCCGCGGTAGATCTGTCGGTGCTTGGTTTCAATCCGCCTATGTGCATTGTCTCTCTCGCCAGCCTAATTTTCGGTCGAGGGACCGTTATCGGATCGGTTGGGAGCGACGCCCAATCGACGACAGATGTCTTGCTGTACCGCTAGTTCGTGGGTGCTGTTAACAGCTGTTAACTCTAGAGGGTGTTTGGCTTCCCTAGTAGCCCTTTGGTCCGACAGCACAATTTGTGGATAAAATCCTTGACTTAACATGGTGAATCACGGCCATTAGAGTCAAGTTGCGCAAATAAGCGCGTTCGAGCAGAGAAATAGCAACCATGTTCCAGACGGCACCAATCGAAGCGGCGTCTCAATCCGAGCTTACAAGCCAGATAGCAGCGCGTCTACACACCGCGCTCACGACGCATCTTCAGCAAGCCTACGCGCCCGATCAACGCAAGAATTTGAGACTATTCAGCGCTACAGAGACTGCTGATCTTCTAGGGGTGACCGGGCAATTCTTGCGCAAGTGCCATAGCGACGGGTCCTTGCCGGAGCCGGAAGTAATCAAGAACGGACGGCGCTTTTATTCCGGTGAAGAGATCCTTCAAGCCCGCCATTTTTTGGAGGCTAGCTCTCGTAAGGCCGGCAAATACCTTCCCGGCCGTCGCGAGGGCGACAAGCTTCAGGTTATTCAGTTGATGAACTTCAAAGGTGGATCTGCGAAGTCCACCTCTGCGATTCATCTGTGTCACTACCTTGCATTGAACGGTTACCGGGTCTTGGCGATTGACCTGGATCCGCAAGGGAGCCTCACGGGTTTTTGCGGGATTCAGACTGAACTGGAGTTTGAAGGGGCGTCGATTTACGACGCACTTCGCTATGAAGACCCGGTGCCGATGTCCGAGGCCATCGTAGAAACCTATTTCCCTAGCCTTCATTTGGCTCCTGCCCGGCTTGTTCTAAGCGAGTTTGAAACAGAAACTGCGGTCAATGCAGGTCGTGGCGTTGCATTCTTTGAGAAGCTCAGCCTGGCGATCCAGTCCGTTGAGGGTGACTACGACGTGGTGGTTATCGACAGCCCACCAGCTCTCGGATTCTTGACTTTGACCGGCCTCTACGCTGCGACTTCGGTCATCGTGCCGATGACGCCGAGCATGCTCGACCTTGCTTCCACCCAGCAGTTTGTCGAAATGACTTCTGCTTATCTTGGTGTGATCGAGGACACGGGCGTCAAACTCGATCATGATTTTTTCTCCTTCCTCATTACGCGGGACGATCCGAGCGATATCCCCAGTCAGCAGATCGTGAGCCTTATGCGCGCTCTTTTTCAGGATCGTGTTGTTGGGGCGACCGGACTGCGTAGTACGGCTATTGGCGACGCATCGATGCTCAAGATGTCGATCTACGAGGTTGCGCGATCCGAGATGACCAGATCGACCTATGATCGCGCAAAGAACAGCATGGATGCGGTTGGTGCTGAGATTGCGGGAATGCTTCAACAGGCTTGGGGGCGGTAATCATGGCTATGGGTAAAAACAAAACCGGCATCATGGCTGCGATTACTGCGGCGACTGAGACGTCGAAAGATGGGGCTTCTGATAGAGCTCATCGAACATTGCCGAAGGGAACTATCGGCTCTGTTCGTGCGGGTCTCGGCGGCATCCAGGATATCGATACAAATCTTATCTTGGCTTGGGGACCCAAGGACCGGCTGGGTATCGAGTTAACAGCCGTTAACAGCGCCGCACCGAATGAATCGATCAAGGATCTCGCAACCAGCATCGCTGATGCCGGGCAGCAAGTCCCGGTCCTTCTACGTCCTTCGAAGGATCGTGATGGGCATTTTGAGATCATCTACGGTCAGAGACGAATACTTGCCTGCCGCCACTTGGGGATACCAGTGCGGGCTCTGATCCGGACGCTCGATGATACTGATGCATTGATGGCGAAAGGCCTCGAAAATGCCGGCCGTGCGGAGCTGAGCTATTATGAACGTGTCCGGTTCGCGCACGCGATCCTGGAGCAAGGCTACTCACGTGCGGAGGCGTGTCAGGCTTTGGCTATCAGCAAGAACACTCTTTCGCAGCTTGAGCGTATCAATCGGCTAGTACCCTTGGCTGTCGGTGAAGCCATTGGCGCAGCTCCAGGGGCAGGGCGCCCGAAATGGACCACTCTCGCAACGGCGTTTGAGAAAGTACAACTCTCGGAGGAGGGTGTTCTGGGTGTTCTTGGTCAATCTGGTGATCTCGACTCCGACGGACGGCTGGACCTCGTTCTCAAGGAAATTGGCAAGCGAGGTAAGCAAGAACGATCTGTCGAGGAGCGCTCGCCCGTTCCCGGTGTGCAGATCAAAAGCGGTAAATCTGGGCTCTCAGTCACCGTCAAGCGGGCAGGGGAGAACACGAGATTCGCGGATTGGCTGGATCAGAATCTGGACCAGCTCATTCAGGATTCCTTCGATCGGTTCCAATCAGAGAGCCACGAAGGATAGCGGCGGTTAACAGCTGTTAACCGCCAAGATAGAGGCAACGAGCAAAAAGGAGAACGGCACCAAAAAGAAAACCCTCGAAACCGAAGTCCCGAGGGCTGCTGCGCACAAGGCGCAATTTGTTTTCACACCACAATCCTAGCAGCCCGCGAATCGCTAAACAACGAAAAACGTCTTCGGGCGAACAGGTTTTCTGTGCCTAGCTAAAAAATGACGAAATTCAATGATGCTCCGCATGGAGTGACTGGGACAGGCATGCCTCAGAACGGTGAAGGTATGTCCAATATCAACCAACCCACGGGGTGGCGGAAGGCGACAGCCGGACTCGCCGTCGCTGAACAGCACGCACAGGCTGGTGAAAGAGCAGCCGTGCCCAAAACACAGGCCTTTGTCGCCGTGAAACGCGTAGGTGCGCATATCGGCCTCAAGGCAGGGGATATGATGCTCCTCGATACGCTTGGGGCCTTCACGCAGGCGCAAGATTGGGAAGAGGGTCAGCGCCCGATCGTCTGGGCCTCCAATGCCTATCTGATGGAGCAGACGGGCTTTTCACTCTCTGCGCTCAAGCGCCATGCCCGTCGCCTGGCCGAGAGCGGTGTAATCGCCTTCAAAGACAGCCCCAATGGCAAGCGTTGGGGCCACAGGGACGCAGAGGGCCGTATCATTGAGGCCTACGGCTTTGATTTGTCGCCGCTGTCCGCTCGCGTAGAAGAGTTTCAGCAGCTACACGCTGAGCTGCAGGCCGAGCGCGCGCACTGTCAGCGCCTGAAGCGGCAGATCACTGTGTCCCGCCGGATGATCCGGGCGCGGATCGAGGCTGCGCTCAGCGGCGCGCTGAGAGGCCCGTGGACGCAGCTCACAGGCCTTTTCGAGGATCTTTTGGATCGCCTTCCGCGCAGGAACACAGCCTCTGAGGCACTGGAACGACTCTTGGCGTGGTTCAAAGAGCTCCAGGAACGTGTAGAGGCCACGTACCTCAAGGCAGTTCGAGCGGATGAGGTTGTGGAAAACACCGCAGAAGCCACCGAGCAAGTACTTCAGAAGACTCAAAAAATGGACCCCAGGGAGGTCATTTCCGAACCTCACATACTAATTACAACACAACTTAATCCTGTAACCTGTAATCGCTCAGAAACTGAGCAAGCCGCGGGCGTGGTGCCCAATGCGCCACCGGAGGAGCTAATTGATAGGGAGTTGGAAGATTGGGTGGCTGAAACGCGCAAGAAACGCGGGGCCGCCCTGGATCTGCCGACAGTCATGCAAGCCTGTCCTGAGTTTGCGTCCTGGGCGCGCAATATGGGCGGATATCTGAAGGATTGGGGCGATCTGCACCGTGTTGCAGGGCAGTTGAGGCCGATGATCGGCGTCTCAGAGCACGCCTGGAACATTGCGCAGGACCGGCTTGGGCCTCAAATCGCGACTGCGGCGCTGGTTCTCACGTTCGAAAAGCATTGTGCAGGCGAAGTCGCATCTCCTGGTGGATATCTGCGTGGAATTGTCCAGAAAGCTGGGGCAGGGGAGCTGCATCTCGAGCGCAGTTTCTATGGCCGGTTGAGCGGGCAGGCGGCATGATGGGATGGGGCAGCAGTTTCTCCTGCATTCAGAGGTCCAGAGGGGTCCGCGGAGATTGGCGCCAGTTTTCTCCGCATATTGCGCGGCGAATACTGTTGTCTTGCGGAGATTGCCCGGTATAATCTCCGCAAGGAGTGCGTAAAATATGACCTACATTCACGAGCTCACTGATTGGCCGCGGTTTACCTGGGACAAGGCCAAGCTGTCATCACAACTTGCCGCTGTCCGCCACCGACAAGGCAAGCTCTTGGGACGCATGGAGGGCCTTGGCTTTGATCTTCGCAACGAGGCGATGTTGCGAACTCTCACCAGTGATGTCGTCAAGAGCAGCGAGATCGAAGGCGAGACGCTCGACAAGGATCAGGTTCGGTCGTCTATCGCAAAACGGCTGGGGTTGGAGATTGGCGGGCTGATCCCGTCTGATCGCCATGTCGATGGGGTCGTCGAGATGATGCTGGACGCGACCCAAGCGTATGATCAACCCCTGGACGCAGAGCGATTGTTCGGCTGGCATGCCGCCCTTTTTCCGACGGGGCGAAGCGGAATGACCCGGATCACCGTGGGGCAGTGGCGGATCGGCCCTATGGAGGTTGTTTCAGGGCCTATGGGTCGCGAACGCGTGCATTTTGAGGCGCCGGGAGCAGCGCGGCTTGATACTGAGATGGGGCAGTTTTTGGCCTGGTTCAATCAGGCCCCAGACTCGGATCCAGTTGTTCATGCCGCAATTGCACATCTGTGGTTCGTCACGATCCACCCCTTTGACGATGGCAACGGGCGCATTGCGCGTGCGATTGCGGATATGGCGTTGGCGCGATCCGAACGCAGCGCACAGCGGTTTTACAGCATGTCGACCCAAATCCGGCAGGAGCGGAGCGCCTATTATGATATGCTCGAGACGACGCAGAAGGGCGGGCTTGATGTGACCGCCTGGCTCAATTGGTTCCTCAATTGCCTCGACCGTGCTTTTGATGGCGCAGAGATCATTCTGGAGGCCGTGTTTCAAAAGGCGCGGTTCTGGGAGAAATACGGAGCCGCCAACATAAACGACCGCCAGCGGGACATGCTCAATCGCCTTTTGGATGGGTTCGAAGGAAAGCTCACGACTTCGAAATATGCGAAGATCGAGAAATGTTCGCAGGACACCGCATATCGCGACATCCTGGGCCTGATCGACTTGGGAGCACTTGAGAAAGATGACGCTGGTGGACGTAGTACCAGTTATTCCCTGTCGGCGAAGTGAAGAGGCTTGTCGCATCCGGTGCTCAGGACAAGCACCGCCAGGATATATCAGACAGTCGCCAGAAAAAATTGCCGATCTGAGATTTGCTATAATTCATTGATATAAATTCTAAAAATGGAACTCTTAGGTCTGGCATTGCCGATGTTCGTTGCCGATCCGGAGTTTCTGCGTGCAATGAAGAAAACTGGGGCCGTGCCGGCCCCTGAAGTTCTTTTCCCGGGCTGGTGGGGCCGGGAAAAGAGAAAGTGTTCTTCGGGTTTTGTGACTGACGGATGAGGGCCTTTGGGGTCCCTCAGATGGGTCCGGGCCGGGTTCCGGTCTGCCGTTCCGGATGAAGGGCATTCCTATGCAAGCAGGTGTCTTGCGCGTGCTCCGCGCAACCGCCGCCTCCTGGTGGCGGCATAGAGAGCTGCGCCGAACCGGCCAGACGAGGCAGGCACAGCGGCGCGAGCGGGAGACTGTCCTGCGTGATCTCGGCTATCTGAAGCAGGCGGCGTCATTGCCAAA
Source organism: Halocynthiibacter sp. C4 (assembly GCF_028823805.1). NCBI lineage: Bacteria > Pseudomonadati > Pseudomonadota > Alphaproteobacteria > Rhodobacterales > Paracoccaceae > Halocynthiibacter > Halocynthiibacter sp. C4. The sequence continues at coordinate 69,437 of NZ_JAPEIE010000004.1, forward strand.
CGCGCATGTGATCTGCGGAGAGGGCGGGACATTCATCCATCTCGGCTGGACCACCGTTTCGACCTTCGCGCCGATCGAGCGCTTTCCCTTGGCCGCCCTCGCGGTCGCACGAGGAACCCCGTTCATCGATGTCCGGCCCGTCACCGATGTCATCGCCTTCGCTAACTTGCCGCGGGTGGCGCGGGACGGATCGGGCGACCCTGAACCTTCGGGTTCCGGCAAGTCCGTCTCGCTGACCACCTACATCGACATGGTCGAAGGGCTCGGCGCGAGGATCCTCAAGGATCCGCGGTCCCATCAGTCAGCCTGATCACCATTTCCTCTCACAAAAAACTCGAAAGGAGGCCAGCCATGGCCCGATCCCGCGCGCCCAAATTCGATGCCTCCGAGGTCATCACAAACGAAATCATCCGCATCATCGAGCGCGGCGTCCTGCCGTGGCGCAAGCCCTGGACCGCAGGTAGCAACTCTCGTCCCCTACGCGTGGGCGGTGAACCCTACCAGGGGGTCAACAACTTTCTGCTGACGATGCGGACCGTGATGGCGGGCCACAGCTCTCCTTTCTGGATGACGTTGCCGCAGGCCAATGCATTGGACGCAAAGGTCCGCAAGGGCGAAAAATCCTCTGTCGTCGTCTATTACGGCCAAAGCCGGAAAGACGCGGGCGGCGAGGACGACCGCAGCGATGGCGATGATCGCTCCGAGGAAGCCCACATCTTCCGCTTCCAGAAATCCTACCGCGTGTTCAATGCCTGCCAAATCGAGGGCTTGCCCGACAGCTTCTTCCCCGATCCGGAGCCCGTGCCCGAGCATCCTCCGTCCGAGCCAATCCCGCACATGCAGGCGTTTTTCGACGCCATCGACATCACGACCGTCTTCACCGGGACGGAAGCGTACTATTTGCCGCCCGTGGACAAGGTCTACATGCCGTCCATCACGCGGTTTGAAAACCCGCGCAATTTCTACGGCGTCTGGGCGCATGAGCTGGCCCATGCCACGAAAGCCCCCCATCGACTGAACCGTAATTTCGGATTCTCGAAGTTTGGCAACACGTCCTATGCGCGCGAGGAGATCGTCGCGGAATTGACCTCGGTGTTCCTGGGTCAGACACTCGGCTTCACGGCGCATACGCTCGAGATGAATGCCGCCTACCTCCACAACTGGTTGCGCGTTCTTCGGTCGGACAAGGGTGCGATCTTCAAGCACGCCGCGGATGCGCAGCGCGCCTGTGACTATCTGATCGCCAGATCGGAGGTGGGCAGGGCTGGGCGCAGTGCCGAGGCCGCCTGACCACACGGAGAACGGAGACTCGCATGTCACGCAAGGAACCCAAGACGCTGCGGGTGGCCTGCTTCGAAGACGGCCGCCGCAAGATCATCACCTTCAAACGCGGTGCCTATTGGTGGAGCCCGTCCGAGGGCGCTTACCCGCTCTCGGCGGCACTCGAGAGCATCAAGGAGCAGGGCGGCTGGATCGAAACCATCCCCAACCCGAACTACAGAGCCAGAGGGCTGTTCGGGTAAGGCGCCTTCTGCTTCGGTCCTTCCGCCAAGCAGAAAAGTGAAAGCGGGCTTTGGGAAGGGTGTTTCAACTTCTCAAAGGAGATCCCATGTCCATGTCCATGACCGTTCAATCCCAGCCAGACCGTCCGGATCAGACCGTGATGGCGGCGCAAAACGACGCGTTTCGCAAGCTCGCGTGCCTTGGAGTGGCGCCCGCGCAGCCCACCCAGGGCCGAATGCATGTCACCCGCTCGCTTATGGAGGCCGGTGACGGCTTCATGGCCGAGGCGGTGAAGGCCACCGGTGCGTTCGATACATTCGAGCCTGAGAATGATCCCGAGGGATGGCACGATTTTGGCGCGGTCGAGATCCGGGGCGAGACCGTGTTCTGGAAAATCGATCTCTATGAGGCAGATTCGGATTTCCGCTACGGGGCCGAGACCCCGGACAATCCTGCCACGACCATGCGCGTGCTGACCATCATGCTGGCGCGCGACTGGTAGAAGGGCAGGGGACGCCTCCTCCTGACATCGCAGCCGATGAAAGCCCACTGACCCTTCAAAGGGAGAGTGGGCCTTTTGTCGTGGTGATCCCCGAAGCCGGGGATTGGTCACGCGCGTGAAGGCGCGGGCCACACCTCACCCACCTGGAAGGATACCCCATGACCACAAGCTTTGCCCCCCTCACCGTCGCCATCGGCGATCTGACTGCCCATCCGGCCAATGTGCGCAGCAACTCCCCGGAAACCTATGATCCCGAGAACATCGCGCATCTGAAAGCCAGCATCGCTGTGCTGGGCCTCCTTCAGCCGCTCCTTGTCCAGAAACTCGACGGCAAATTTGCCGTGCTCGCCGGTGGCCGACGCCATGCCGCGCTGAGCGAGCTGGTCGCCGACAAGGCCGCGAAGGGCTTCACGACGAAGACCAAGGTGGACTGCCGCCTCGTGCCGGAAAATTGCGACGTCACCACGGCCTTGTCGCTCGCCGAGAACATCACCCAGGCGCCGATGAACGCGATCGATGAGTTCGAGGCTTTCGCCCGGATGATGGAGGTCGACGGCCAGACGCCCGAGACCATCGCGAAGACATTCGGCACGACCGTCGCCGCCGTGAAAGGCCGGTTGCGCTATGGCCTGATCCACCCCGACATCCGCGCCGCGGCCCGGGGCAAGGTGATCACGCTCGACGCGATGAAGGCCTTCGCCGAGCATCCGAGCCAGGAGGCGCAGCGCGAGGTCTTCGAGGCTCTCACTAAGGACGGCGGTTATCTGCAGGCCTATACCGTCCGTCAGGCCCTCAAATCCCGCGGTGTGCAGGTCAGCGATGATATCGGGACTTTCGTGCGCGCGGACTACGAGGCCCGCGGCGGCGCTGTCGCGGCCGATCTTCTGGAAGAGCATTCGGTGCTGGAAGACGCTGCGCTGGTCGAGACCATCCTGCTCGAGAAGCTCGGTGCCGCCGCCGAAGAGGCCCGCATAAAACTGGGCTTTGCCTGGGCCGATGCGATGGTGCGCTATGACTACGCGACCATGGCCGACTACGGCCGCGTTTATCCCGGCCCGATCGAGCCTGATGAGGCTGCGCAAAAGCGCATCGATGAGATCACCGCCGAGCTTGAGAAACTGCAGCTCGAGATGGAGGATGAGGGGCTCGAGGACGGTGCCTACAACGCGCTTTACGAGCGCGTGGACGCCTTGGAAGAGGAAGCCCGCGACCTGCAGGAGGCCTACAGCGCCGAGGACCTCGCGCGGTCTGGGGTAATCGCGTCCTGGTCGGGCGGGCAGGTGACCCTCCATGTTGGCCTCGTCCGCCCGGAAGACACCGTCAAAAAGGAGGGCGCGCGCGGCTCCTCGGCTAGCCCGACCGGGGAGGAGGCCCCGGACCCGGGCGAAATCACCTACCCGGCCTCACTGGCTGAGGACCTCAAGACCGAGCGAGCCATGGCGCTTGGGGCCGCGATGGCGCTGCATCCGGAGGCCACGCTCGATCTGACGCTCTTCAAGCTGGTGAGTGATGTTCTGGCCAGCGGCATGAGTGTCACGCAGGCGATCAAGATCGATGCTCGCAAGGAATACCGCAGCCATGCCAAAATGGACGAGATCGACGAGACCTCGCTTGAGCAGGTGGCGGCGGCGCATGATGCGCTGGACCTCTCGTGGCTCGATGACGCCCGCGCGCCCGCCGATCAGTTCGCGGCGTTTCGCGCGCTCGATGCGGGGGAGAAGGCTAAGCTCGTCGCCTATGCCACGGCCAGCACCACGCAGTCCTGCTTCGCGCGGGACCGCCAGCGCGACAGCCTGATGCATGACTTCGAGATTGAGATCATGCCCGATATTCGCGCCCACTGGACGCCGAATGCGGCGCTCTTCAACCGCTTTAAAAAGGCCTGGCTCCTGAAGATCCTCGGCGAGGATCTGGGTCTTGCCCAGGAGGCAGTGACGCTGGCCTCGTCGAGCAAGAAGGAGATCGTCGCCTTCTGCGACAAGCTCTTTTCAGAGCCCTTCGCCACACTCACGGACGCGCAGCGCGCTGCCGTGGTCGCCTGGTGCCCGCCGATGATGCAGACCGCCGGTATCGCCTTTGATGAGGCGGAGCCCACTGCGGAAGCCCCGGAGCCTGACAGCGAGGTCGCGCATGCGGCGCAGATCGCTCATGCGCGCGCCTGCAAGACCTTCCTGCCCAACTGGAACGGGCCCGTGGACAGGCCCGCCCTGATCCTGATCGTCGGCAATGGTGTGCATCTGCGCTCAAACGGCATCGATGGCACGACCACCCGTATCGTCACCACCGAACAGGCCGATCCCTCCTTTGCCTTCGCCGACGGCATGAACCCGTTTCGGGACACCGACTGGATGGCGCAGCGCCGCATGGCGTTTCGCGATCTGACCGGCCAGTTCTACACCGACACCCTGGATGACGTGCAGGTGCTCATCGACCGGGGGCGGGGCGCGATCCGGCTCGCCACAGATGGCCACAGCATCCGTGTCTTCGTGCGCCGGGCCTCGGACTATCTCATCGGCGGGACCTATGAAGTGCCCTCGGGCCTCGGCGGCACCTTCCGGGTCATCCTCAAGGATGCCTGCGACACCTTCGCGATCGTGCAGAACTGCGGCAATTGCGAGGATTTCGACGCCATGCAGCCCTACCGCGTGCCGCTCGATGCGCTGATGGAAATCGATGGCCGGAGGGCGGCGTAACGCGCCCATTCTCAAACAAGCATCGCCAATACCCTGCCGGGCCTGCGGCCCTTTCGGGACATTGGCGACAACAATTTTCCCAAACGAGAGAAAGGACTCTGAAATGGGATGGCTCTTCTACACCGACGGCCGCGTCCAGACCTACGCGGATGAGAAAGCGGAAATCGCCCGGCTCTGCACCTCTCATGGCGACAGGCGCAAGACGGAACTGGTCAAAGCCTGCAAGGTGGGTTCGACTTGGTACGCGGCGGCAAAGGTCACAAATATCGACGGCACCCCTGTCGAAGACACGACCTATGTCACCGATGCGGATGGCTCCATCACTTTCGCCGCCGTATTCCTTACCCGATATGATGACGGCTGCTGGGGCTACAAGGACATGGAGGAAAGCGCGGGACCGGTCGAATCCCGCGCGCCACTGAGCCTATTGGCCCTGCTGTCCGAGCTGAAAGACCCAGACAGCTATGCTCACGCCTGGCGCCAGCGCTGCCGGGATTGGGCTGCGATCCCGGACTACGAGGAGGGAGACAAGATCAGGCTCGCCACCCCTGTGACGCTCACCGATGGCAGCACCTGCCAGATCGTCACCGCGACCCACTACAGGCGCGGGCGGCAAAAGCGCCGCTGCTACCGCATCGAGGAAACCGGCGGGCTCGTGCGCCTGTCGAAAGCGACGCTGGCGGGCTCGGAGCTGCTCAGTTCCGCGAATGGTGCGGCCAGTCCTGTGCTGGCGGAGTTCCTGGCGGGGCGAGAATAGGTCAGCGCCGGACGGTTCATTGACCTGCCCGGCGACAGCAGATCCTGCGGCTTATCTTGACATGGCAATGCAAATGCATTACCTATCGCAAGCAGCAAAGACCCCCATTCTTTCAGGAGACTGCCATGACAGCGCTCGCACAAGATGTCTCGAAACTCACGGATCGGTATCAGACGACCGTGCCGGCGGGTGTGCGCAAGCAGCTCAAGCTGGGCAAGGGCGACCAGATTCGCTACTGCACCGAGCCGAGTGGCAGGGTCTATATTGAGCCCGTGCGCAGCGACGAGGAAGATCCTGTGCTCGGCGCCTTTCTCGATTTTGTCGAGGCCGATATCAAGGCGCATCCGGACCGCATTCGGGCGTTCGATGGGGCTTTGCATGACCGTCTTGCAGCACTGGTCGGAGACGTTGACGTCGATCTCGATGCGCCGCTATCGCTCGAGGATGAATGAGCGGCGATAGCGTGCCCGCTCAAGCGCCCCTTGTCGTAAACGGATGGTCGATTTATGCGCATCCGCTCTTTCTGGACCAGCTCGAAGGGCTGATCGAGGAAGTCGAGGCGCGTAAGGCACGCGATCCCAAGACCTGGCGCAAGAAGAATTCCACGAAACGGCTGGCCGCCATCTTCAAGCTGGTCACCGAGGCCATACCGGCAGATCCGGGTGCCGCCGCCTTCCGGCAAGGCGGCACACTCGGCGATCACCGCAAGCACTGGTTCCGGGCGAAATTCTTCCAGCAGTATCGGTTGTTCTACCGGTTCAACAGCGATGCGAAGGTCATCGTGGTGGCCTGGGTGAACGATGACAAAACCCTGCGCGCCTATGGCAGCAAGACGGATGCCTATGCGACGTTCAAAGGGATGCTGGAAGATGGCAACCCACCTGACAATTTCGACGCGCTCTTGAAAGAAGCTGCAGCGGCGGGCAAGCGGTTCGAAACTTCCCTTGAAGCGGTGCCCGATCGGTAAGTGCGGTCGAATGCCAGAGGGGGGTAGGTCACCTACATTTAGGCTGTCTATAAGGGGGGGGCTTCGTTACAATCTCCCGTCACCTTTGAGCCGAGTGAAATGGGCGATATTGGTGTGCAAGATGGCTGGTACGATGAAATTCTCAGAAGTCCCACCATATCCGTACACCTGCCGTTCGCTGCGTCGTGTACGAACTGGTAAGATGCGGACTTTGCCGCCGTTGCCGTTGCGATCTGGAATGTCTGCTATCCCCGTCAGTGTTCCCTGCTACAAAGCTCATGATCCGCCAGAGATGCCAGCACATAGCAATCTTCAGATATGCCCTGTCCATCACAGCCCTTGGAGATTCGGATCAGTTCCTTTTCCAATAGCTTGAGCCGTTTGATTTTCTCACGCACGTCCGCTAGCTGCGACACGGCGATGTCCGTCGCGGTTTCGCACGATCGGTCTGGATGCTCCTGTAGTTCAATAAGCGATGAAATGGCTTCAATCGAAAACCCCAGATCGCGCGCATGGCGGATGAAACTCAGCCGTTCCAATCCGGTTTTGTCATAGCGTCTTTGATTTCCACTTGTGCGCTCAGCTTCTGCCAACAGCCCCATTTCCTCATAGTAACGGATGGTTGGAACCTTGACCTTGGTGCGCTTTGAAAGCTCGCCGATAGAAAACATGAAGAAACCTCTTGAACCTCTAGTCACTAGAGATTGTAGATAGGGTGGGACACAGACTCAAGAGGCTACCATGACCGACCAATACCTGTCCCCGACCCCCCTTCTGGACTTCGAAGCGACACCCATCCAGCACCTCGTTACGGACCGTGGCTGGCTGAACCTGTCTCAGACCGACCGGATTGGCGCAGCCTATGACTTTGTACGCAACGAAATCCTGTTCGGCTACAATTCCGATGATGCGTTGCCAGCTTCCAGGGTGCTGGCTGATGGCTATGGGCAGTGCAATACGAAGGGCACTTTGCTCATGGCACTCCTGCGCGCCCTTGACGTGCCGTGCCGCTTCCATGGTTTCACCATCGACAAACGGTTGCAGCGCGGGGTGGTGCCGGAGTTGGTCTACCCGCTTGCCCCCGCAAACATCATCCATTCGTGGGTCGAAATCCAACACGAAGGACAATGGCTCGAGCTGGAGGGCTTCATTCTGGACCCACCTGTCCTTGCTGCGCTGCAAGGTGCTTTTCCAGATCGCAACTCGCTATGCGCTTACGGCGCAGGGACAAATTGCCTCCAAAACCCTGACGTCGCTTGGCGCGGCGCAAGCACCTACATTCAAAAGACCGGAATCAATCATGACTACGGCACGTTCGATGATCCTGACGCGTTCTATGAAAATCACAGGCAGTTGTCGGGTGTGAAAGGAGTTTTGTATCGCCTAATCGTGCGTCACTGGATGAACCACCGCGTCAAGAAAATGCGGATAGGCCATGTCCCAACGATCCCCGGGGGCGAGGCGAACCTTGTTCCGGTTCAATCAAACTTTCAAATGCGGGAGACGATCTGATGGCAGGTTGCTGCGGACATGACGCCAAATTTGACGGCGTATCAGACGACTACAAACGACGGCTTTGGATCGTTATTGCCCTAAACGCGACGATGTTCGCGGTCGAACTGACTGCGGGTCACGTGGCGAAGTCACAGGCGTTGCAAGCAGACGCCCTCGACTTCGCGGGTGATGCAATGACCTATGGCATCTCACTGGCCGTTATCGGGGCATCACTACGCGCACGCACGAATGCCGCACTTTTCAAGGGTTTTAGCCTGTTGCTGATGGGACTTTGGGTATTCGGATCGACCGGCTACCGCATCTTTTATGTCGGGGTTCCCACAGCCGAGATCATGGGTGTTGTTGGCTTTCTGGCATTGCTCACAAACCTTGCCAGTGTGGTCTTGCTGGCGCGCTACAAAGACGGTGACGCCAATGTGCGATCTGTCTGGCTATGCTCTCGCAATGACGCCATCGGCAACGTCGCCGTCATGTTCGCCGCCTTGGGCGTCTGGGGCACTGCAACGGGTTGGCCTGACCTGATCGTTGCAACAATCATGGCGGGGCTGTTTCTATCATCGGCTTTCCAGATCGTGCGGCAAGCCCTCGCAGAACGACGGGAAATAATCGACCACGAACACGCGGAGGCATGATGCAGGGATTTCTCATTTTTCTGGGTCTGGCGGTTACCGCTATGACCCTTGCAGCAATCCTCTGGTCGATTGCCTTTCCTGAGCGGCGGATATGGCCGCCAAGACGCTACACGACACTCACGCCTTTCTTTGTCTGGGTGCCAACATTCACGCTGTTCGGGGTTCTCATCCTGCTGGGTATTTGGGGGTGGGCTGATCTGGCCATACCGAGTTGGTTGCGGTTTGGCGTCGGCCTGCCTCTCATCCTGATCGGCAATATCGTCGTGTGGATGGAAGTCTCACACTTCGGGGTGCGGCAGACTGGTGGAGCCAAAGGGACCCTGCGCACAGAAGGCATGTATGGCTACTCGCGGAACCCGCAGTATATGGCTGATATTGGCATTGTCGGTGGCTGGATGATCCTGTCAGCAGCGCCTTGGGCAATGGTCGTCGGATTGGCCGGGATTGTAGTACTTATTGCCGCGCCATTTTCCGAGGAACCTTGGCTCAAAGACCAATACGGCACCGAATTCGAGAACTACTCGTCGCGGGTACGGCGGTTCCTCTGAGGTAGGGCCAAAACCTGAAAAGCTGCCTTTCGCGGCGCGATCAACGAACTGGTAAGATGCGGTCGAAGCGGCCTTATGCATGCGCGGCTATTGCTCACGCAGCATTTCCTCGCAGTTGCAGCAAATTTCATGCTGCGATGCAGCCCAAGTCACGGAAGCGGCCATTCAATGATGCCGACGTCAGTGGATTTCAGACCGACACTTCGCCGCATCTTGTACGAATTAACAGAGGCCGACAAAGTCGACGATGACATTTGGCGATGTTGCTGACGCAACATTTCTTCGCAGGTGCAGTTCAACGCGCATTTGGCGACGCAGCGGAGTTCATCAGAACAGCCAGTCAAGCCCACTTTCAGTTGCCTATCCCAAATTGTTTCTTCGCTGCGAAGAGACCAAACTAGAGGAGCACGGACAAAGCGGACTTGCCAACAAGGACTGTGAAGGTCCGTAAAACGACCTACTCTAAATCATACTGAGTTGTGACAACTGCGCGTTGATCTGCTCTGCGCCCATGTTTTTACCGGTCAAGGTCAAGGTCAAGGTCAAGGTCAAGGTCAAGGTCAAGGTCAAGGTCAAGCTTCCACTTAACTTAGCATGGGCAAGAAGAGGCGATAGGCCATCACCTGAAACGATGTCGCTCACCACACGTGCCTCATTCATGTCGTCCAGCGCGAAAGGCACGGGTCATTGGCACTCTTTCCAAAGTTCGTTGCATTTATAAGCAATGAACCGCCTTATATCGTATCGCAAAGGGCGACGCCGCAATGCGCCTGAACCAGGTTTTGAGCCGCTATCAATCGCGCCGGATCGTGTTCTCGCAACGTAAGTTGGTGCACCCCCTTTGCGCATATCGCGTCTACAATGGCCTGACCAACGCCTCCGACACCACCAACTATCGCGGCACTTTTCCCACGTAGTTCAAAACCGGCTGATTTGAGCGCTTCAACCGCGGCCTCGCCATCTGTTGCATCCCCAGTCAACGTTCCGTCTAGTTCACGTCGGATGGTGTTAATTGCGCCAAGCCGCTTGGCGCGCCCGGTCACCGCGTCGACGGCGTTAAAAGCGGCCTGCATATGAGTATATGTAATCGAGCAGCCCCAAAAAGACTCCAAACGTGCCTCCGGTATTTGCAACGCCATCATACGCGCATCTGCGAGTGCACTCGGCCACTCAGAGCCCAAAGTCCATATTTCTTTGACGTATCGAATGACCGCTCTGACATTCCGATAGCTTAAGGCCTCGAGGCCGACAGCAATCGGACGGCTGTCGAGATGGGCAATTGAACGCCGTAGCTGAGGGTTCTTACTGCTTGGGTCAGTGATGCTGCAAGCTAGGAGCCCGAACCCACTAGATATCATATTTCGCCAAAATCATTTTGATTTGTTGGTCAATAGGCTGCCTTTGAAGTCATAATTGCGTTATTTTCCAGTTGTGGGATTTATTTGTTGGACAATTTAGCTCGAGATGCTTATCCGTTACTTCATACAGATTCGAGCGGATGCGCGAACAGATGCGTAGCCAGAACGGAAAGAGACCGATGACCAAAATTGCCAACATGAGTAAATCTACTGCTGCGCGATCTGCCGTGGACGAGCTCGTTGACCAAATGCGACAGCTCATTGGTGAGCGCGGTTTAACCGTCGGAGATCAGTTGCCGACTGAGAAAGAGCTGTGCGAAATTTTCGGCGCGTCCCGCAATACGGTGCGCGAAGCGATGCGCATTTTGAAGACCTATGGCGTGGTCGAGGTCCGCCCAAAAGTTGGCGCGACAATCGTCGACAACAGAATGTCTTCCGCCATTGAAATGTTCTCCTTCAACGTCATGAACATCTCTCTTGAGACCTTTTCAGACATTCAGGGATTTCGCGGCCTCTTGGAGGTGTCCTCGGTTGAGGTACTGTTCGACCAGATCACAGATGAGGACATTTCTGATCTGCGGCGGATCAACTCCAAACTGAAAGAGCCAAGTGAAATCAACGTCGCCTCAGAACATGATTTTGAGTTTCACACCCGGCTGATCCGTGTGCTCCGCAACAAGGCGATTTTGGATATCTACGGCCTGATGAAGCCCGTGATCCTCAGGATCATGAAAAACGGGAAGACCCCGGACACCTTCAAAACGGCGACATTTGAAGAGCATGAAGGCGTCATCAGCGCGTTAGAATCTCGCGATCGGCTCGCCTACCAATATCTAATGAAGTCACATCTTGAGAACGGGATCGTGAACTTCGATACGTCAGAAAACCAATAAAAACAATCTAAATCAAATGCTTGTCGAGGCGCGACAGTACCAAAACATTCCAGGGAGGAAAAAATGTACAAAACACTAGCAACTTTGACAGCTGGCGCGGCGTTGATGGCCGGGGCCGCTTTTGCCGGTCCAGAAATTGTAGAGGGTCCAGGTGTAAACCCTGGTTGCTTTGCACCATGGACCGCCGACACCAAATTCATGCAATGGGAAGAGCGTGAAGGCCCGTTCCGCGTTGCCGTCGTGAACGGCTTTGTGGGAAACACTTGGCGCATCCAAATGATCAAAACGGCCAAAGCCTTTGCGCAAGACCCGTCGATTGCTGACAAGATTTCCGACTTCAAGGTCGTTTCGACCGGGACAGACGCACCTGCACAGCTGGGCGCGATCGAAGACTTCATCAACCAAGGCTACGATGCGATCATCACGATTGCTGTTAGCCCCGATGGTTTCGACCGTGTTATCCGTCTGGCCGATCGCAACGACGTCGTTCTTGTCCCGTTTGACAACGTGTTGGACACAGACAAGGTCATGCAGGTCAACGAAGATCAGCTTGCCATGGGGCGCATGTATGCCGAATTTGTTCTGGGCGAACTGGATGCAAAAGGCGTAACGGGCGGCAAAATCTTGGAAGTGCGTGGCCTTCCGGGCAACTCTGTGGATCGCGACCGTTCAATCGGGATCAACGAAGTTTTCGCAGCCCATGGCGGCGATTGGGAAATGGTTTCCGTTGTTGGCATGTGGGATGATGGCACGACACAAAAAGTTGTTGCCGACGCCATCGCGGTGCATGGCGAATTCGCAGCTGTAGTGGCACAAGGCGGCTCTAACGGAATGGTTCAGGCCCTTCAGGACAGCGGCCATCCTTGGGTGCCTGTGTCAGGTGAATCCGAGAACGGCTACCGCAAGGCCCTTTCGGAATACTCCGATGATGGCCTCAAGGGGATCTCGATCGGTCAATCACCGGGATTGGTTGCGATTGCGATGAAAGCGGCCGTTTCGGCGCTTGAGGGCAATGTGATGCCTCAGTTGATCTCGGTTCCGCTGCCCGTTGCGACCTATGACGAGCTGGAAGACGGTAAGAATTTCTGGAGTGAACTTCCCGATAACTTCTTCACCGTGAACGAGTTCCCACCCTGCGACGTGAACATCTCCGGTCCTTCAATTATGGCCGAAGACGAATCCGACAGCTAACAAAACAAAGCGCCGGGTGATTGCAAAATATCACCCGGCACCCACGCACTCTTCAGTAAGATATCAATCATGAACGCATCCGACGCTATTGTTCAGCTGCACGGAGTGTCTCGCTATTTCGGTGGGATCACGGCTTTGGACAATGTAAATTTTTCATGCAAACCTGGCAGTATCCACGGGATCCTCGGCGAAAACGGCGCGGGCAAGTCTACGCTGATCAAAATCCTTTCGGGGGTCTTGGAGCCAAGCGAAGGGCATATCCTGAACAACGGCACCTCAGTCTCTTACCGTTCTACAGCTGAAGCGACCGCAGATGGTATCGTCTGCATTTTTCAAGAGTTGTCGTTGGTGCCTGACCTTACCGTTGCAGAGAACATTTTCATTGATAAGCCGCCCCGTCGGCTGGGATTGATCGACACGCGCAAACAACGCCAGATGGCGATTGAACTGCTCGCGCGGATCAAGTGTGAGGATGTCGATCCGGACGCACAAATTCGCGAGCTCAGCCTTTCGCGCCGTCAGATGATTGAAATTGCAAAAGCCCTTGCCAAAAATCCGCGTGTTTTGATCTTGGATGAAGGGACTTCTGCGCTGACAAGTAATGACGTGGAAACCGTTTACGAACTTATAAGCGAGCTACGCGCAGATGGTGTTGCCTGCATTTTCATTAGTCACCGCATGAAAGAAGTCGACGCCTTGTGTGATCGCCTATCCGTATTTCGCAACGGTCAACATATCCAATCCTTTGACAAAGGCGAGTTGAGTGAAACCGAAATTGTCCAATTGATGATTGGGCGTGAAATCACGGCTCAATACCCGCCTAAACGCGCTAACCCGATCGGCAAAACAACCCTGTCCGTGTCTGATTTGCGTTGGGAAAACAGTCTTAAGGGCGTGGATTTACAAGTGAGCGCAGGAGAAATTGTTGGACTCGGCGGGCTTGATGGACAGGGCCACAAAGAGCTGTTGCTTGGTCTTTTTGGGGCACTGCGCGGCGTGACGGGCGAGATAAAGGTTCACGGTAAAACGTACAAACCATCCTCGCCAGCAAAGTCCAAGCAACAAGGGCTTGCACTGGTCCCTGAGGATCGTAAAACAGAAGGCTTGATGCTGGATCTGTCGATTGGCGACAATATCTTGCTGCCCAATTACAGCAGCGTGTCTCAGGCAGGTATCATCAAGGGCAACTTGGCCGACGAGGCGGTAACCAAAGCCATAGAGCTGTTGCAAATCAAAGTTGGAAGCGCTGACGATCCGGTAGAGACTTTGTCTGGGGGGAACCAACAAAAGGTAGTGATCGCTAAGTGGTTGATGCTTAATCCTGATATCATTCTGCTGAATGATCCAACCCGTGGGATTGACGTTGGAACAAAGCAAGAGATCTATCGTTTGATGCGCGATCTCGTCGAAGCGGGAAAGACAGTTCTGCTTTATTCCACAGACTACGCAGAACTCATCGGCTGCTGCGACAGAGTTTGCGTCATGTACGATGGGCGCGTTGTCTCAGAATTGGAAGGCGATGCGCTCACCGAAGAAGCAATCATTGCCGCCTCACTGAATATTCATAGGGACGACTTGGCATGATTAGTAAACTCAAAGCCACCGTCTTGCGAAATCGCGGCTTCGCAGGAGCGCTCGTTCTATTTGCAATCCTGTTCATTACCTATCAATCGATGCACCCGCGTGGGTTCTCGACGGCCGTTTTGGTGCAGAACTCTAATGAAGTTGTCGCTTTGGCATTTGTCGCGATCGCCCAGACCATCCCCGTTCTGATAGGGGGCTTGGATCTGTCTGTCGGCGCTGTCATGACGCTGACGAATACGATTGCATCCCACGTTGTGACAGGCACGCCAATGCAGATGTTGTTTGGCGCTTTTCTAACCTTGGCGGCGGGCACGGCATTTGGCCTGATGAACGGATTGATCGTGGTCTATGGTCGCATCCAACCGATCATTGCGACTTTGGCAACTGGCGCCATCGCCATTGGTCTTGCCCTGATTTTGCGCCCCTCCCCCGGCGGAGACATCGACGGCGATCTCAATTGGGCCATGACAAACGCTGTTTTCGATTTTGCGGAAACCTACGGGTTTGCCGACAATGGAAACGCCGCGTGGATACAGCCATTCGTGAATATCCCGATGCCTCTGATTATCCTGCTGGTCGTTGCTTTGGGAGTGTGGATTCCGTTCAAACGCACCGTAACCTGTCGCACGATCTATGCGATTGGGTCAGCAGAAAGCGCGGCGCATCTGTCTGGTTTACCCATCAAACGGGCCAAGATCGCAGCGTTTACGCTTGCAGGTTTCTTTGCCTCATGTGGCGGGCTTTATTTGGCCATCCAAACATCTTCTGGCAACGCCGACATTGCTCAGGCTGGAACCTACACTCTTAATTCGATCGCATCCGTTGTGCTTGGCGGCACCTCCTTGATGGGCGGCACCGGTGGGCCGATCGGGTCAATGATCGGTGCGTTCATATTGCGTATCATCTCCTTCTTCTTCCGCATCCTATCCATCGATCCGTTGCTACAACCGCTTATCGAAGGACTGGTTCTTCTCTTGGCTGTCAGCCTTGGCGCGCTGCGCACATTCAAGGTCAAAAACAAACTGGGGCTTTTCCGATGACTTTACTGAACTTTTCAAAGCCCGCAGATCGTCCGCTAATCATTGCGCTTCTAACGACCTTTGTCATTCTGATGGTTGGGACGGCTTATACCTTGACGACACAGGGCACTGCCCCCTTGCTCACACCGTCCTACCTTTTACAACAGCTGCAGATCGGATCGTTTTTGGGCATTTGCGCCGCTGGCATGATGATGGTGGTACTGCTTGGGCATATTGATTTGTCTGTCCCCTGGACCATGACGGCGGCGGCGATGATGGCAACGACCGTAGGCGGCCCCTGGGCCATCCCTGCGGGTCTTTCTGTTGGTTTGGCCGTTGGTCTCCTGAACGGGTTCGGCGTTTCGTTCCTGCGCATCCCCTCGATGATCTTTACGCTTGGGGTCGATTCCGTTTTGCGTGGTTTGATGGTTGCACATACGGGTGGGTTTGCGCCGCAGACCGAGGCATCTGCGCTCATGCGGTATCTGGCGGCTGATACCATTCTAGGCATCCCAGTTGCCATTTTCGTCTGGGTATTTGTCTCGATTGTGATCACGGTGGTCCTGACCAAAACGGGGTTCGGCAAGTCAATCTACGCGGTCGGCGTAAAAGAAGGCGCAGCCTATCTTTCGGGCATTCGCACGCGCGGCGTCATTGTCGGATCTTTCGTCGCATCCGCGCTCTGTGCTTCCACTGCTGGTATCTTGCTGGCCGGCTATTCGGCCAAAGCCTATCAGGATATGGGAACCCCCTACCTGTTGCCCGCGATTGCCGCCGTTGTCTTGGGTGGCACCCATATTCTGGGGGGGCGCGGCCGCTATCTGGGGACCCTCATCGGCGCGACTTTGATCGTGTTTCTGAATTCGGTCCTCTCGATAATGCAAATGCCAGAATCTTACCGCCAGATCATTTACGGCGTCGTTATCATCACGATGTTGTTGGTCTATGGCCGTGGAAAACAGAACTAGGGGGGATCACGTGCAACAGAACCCATTTGGATTGCAATCCGGCGGCACAAATATCGGGCGTGTCTGGCGCCCGGGGATCGGACCATCTGTCGTCCACATACGTGACGAAAACGTCTGGGACATCACATGCCACGCGGTTCCCACAGTGGCGAGCCTTCTTGAGGAAAGCGACATCCATTCCACCCTCAACGCAATCGAGGGCACCCTGATTTGTAGCTTGGAGGAATTGGAACACACATCACGTGATGCAAACTGCGCGCCTGATCAGCTGCACTTGCTTTCGCCTTGCGATCTTCAGGCGGTCAAGGCCGCTGGCGTTACCTTTGCAAAGTCCATGATCGAGCGCGTCATCGAGGAACGCGCCGCTGGTGATTTGACCCGCGCCGCCGAAATTCGTGAACATGTTGCAAAGATCATCGGTGGTTCGCTCAAAGACATTGAGCCCGGATCAAAGCAATCACACCAGGTTAAGGCTGTGCTGGAAGCCGAAGGCCTGTGGTCACAGTACCTAGAGGTCGGGATCGGTCCTGATGCCGAAGTGTTTACCAAGGCGCAGCCCCTGTCGTCTGTCGGATCCTTTGCGCAGGTCGGTCTGCATCCGGTGTCGAAGTGGAATAACCCCGAACCGGAAGTCGTTCTAGCTGTGTCCTCGGACGGCACGATCCGCGGTGCGACGCTGGGCAACGATGTCAATTTGCGAGACGTTGAGGGGCGCTCCGCCTTGTTGTTGGGAAAGGCCAAGGACAATAATGCCTCTGCTGCGATCGGCCCGTTCATTCGCGTGTTCGACGCGGCCTTCACGCTTGAAGATATCAAGCGCGCTGACATCAGGTTAAGCATCGAAGGCACAGATGGGTTTGTGCTCGAAGAAACCTGCGCGATGAGCGAAATCAGCCGCCCGCCGGAAAGCATAGTCAGCCAGACCTTGGGACCACACCATCAGTACCCCGATGGCATGATGCTTTATCTGGGCAGCATGTTCGCACCGATCAAAGACCGCGACACCCCTGGGCAGGGGTTCACGCATAAACTCGGCGATGTCGTGTCGGTTTCGACGCCCACGCTTGGGGAACTTCGCAACACTGTTGCGCTGTCCACAGTGTGTCCGCCTTGGGTCTTTGGGGCCCGCGCATTGATGAAAAACCTGTCTGAAAGGCAATTGCTATGACCTTTACACCACATGGAAACCACTTGATTGGTGGCGCTTGGATCTCTTCTCACGATCAGTTTCAATCTGCGCCGACACATGGTGAAGCGCATCGTTTTTCAGTGGGAACCGTTGATCTGGTGGATCAAGCCGTAGATCTGGCCGAGGCGGCGTTTGGCACATTTTCAAGTTCATCACGACAGTCTCGTGCCGATCTCTTGATCGCGATTGCAGAAGAAATCGACCTGCGCGGCGATGACATAACCGCAATCGGCAGCGCAGAGACAGGCCTGCCAGAAGCGCGCCTTCAAGGCGAGCGTGGACGCACCACAGGGCAGCTACGGCTCTTCGCACAGCATATTGTCGACGGTGATTATCTGGATAGACGGCATGACGAAGCCTTGCCAGATCGCCAGCCAATCCCGCGTCCGGAGTTGTATATGTTGCAGCGCCCAATCGGTCCCGTGGCTGTCTTTGGCGCCTCCAATTTCCCTTTGGCATTTTCGGTTTCTGGCGGCGACACTGCGGCGGCCCTCGCAGCCGGATGCCCCGTCGTGGTCAAAGGCCACTCCGCCCACCCGGGCACAAGCGAAATCGTGGCCGAGGCGATCCATGCTGCCATCAATCGATGTGATGTCGACCCAGGTATCTTTAGCCTCATCCAAGGTGGCAGACGTGATGTTGGCACAGCCCTTGTCCAGCATCCGCTGATCAAGGCGGTGGGCTTTACCGGATCCCTTGCAGGCGGGCGGGCGTTGTTTGATCTTTGTGCTGCACGCCCCGAACCAATACCGTTTTTTGGCGAACTCGGCTCGGTCAATCCAATGTTCTTGTTGCCAAATGCTCTTGCAGAACGCGCAAGTGACATCGCAAAGGGCTGGGCAGCCTCGCTCACAATGGGGGCTGGACAGTTTTGCACCAACCCCGGTCTTGCTATCGTTGTCGCAGGGACGGACGCGGATGCATTTTGTGACGCGGCCACACAGGCGCTGCGCGAGGTTGGCCCGCAGGCGATGCTTACGGACGGGATTGCAAGCGCCTATCGCGGCGGCGCCCAAGCAGTGGCCAATGCGAAAAACGTGGACGAGTTGGTAAGAACCGAGGCTGATCCGCGCTATGCATCGCCCAATTTGTTCAGCACCACAGCCAAAGAATTCCTTGCAAACGACGTCTTGGGAGAAGAGGTCTTTGGCCCGCTCGGCCTTGTTGTTCACGTCTCCGGCATCGCGGAAATGCTGACCTGTGCACGCCACCTTCAAGGGCAATTGACCTGCACATTGCACATGTCGAAAGCTGACAGTTCCATCGCAAGCGACCTGATGCCAATACTGGAGCGTAAAGCTGGACGGATTTTGGCAAACGGGTTCCCTACAGGTGTCGAAGTCAGTGACACAATGGTACACGGCGGACCGTATCCTGCTTCGACCAATTTTGGCGCAACATCTGTTGGCACGTTGTCGATCCGCCGGTTTCTTCGGCCTGTCTGCTACCAGAACATCCCATCCGATATTCTGCCAGAAGACCTGACGGCCTGAACTGGATGGAACGAAGCGAGATTGACCTCCCCCTCATGCTCCTAGGGGAGCGGGCGAAAACTTATAGCAACTAAACGAAAGATATCATTCCAATGACCGATTATCGCGACAATTTTAGAGCAAACGGAAAGCTTCGATCAGAGGAATGGTTCAACAACCCAAATAATCCGGCCATGACGGCCCTTTATCTGGAGCGATATCAAAATAACGGTTTCACCCCCGAGGAGTTGCAATCTGGCCGACCCGTCATCGGTATCGCACAATCCGGATCTGAGCTAACGCCGTGCAACAAAATTCATCTGTTTCTGGCCGACCGGATCAAAGCGGGTATTCGCGACGCAGGCGGCATCCCTATCGAATTTCCGATCCACCCCCTGCACGAAAACGGCAAACGCCCGACTGCAGCACTTGACCGGAACCTTGCCTATCTGGGCCTTGTCGAGATCTTGCACGGCTACCCTTTGGACGGTGTCGTTCTTACAACGGGATGTGACAAGACGACGCCTGCTTTGTTGATGGGGGCCGCGACCATGGATCTTCCGGCAATTGCCTTGTCGGGTGGGCCGATGTTGGATGGCTGGTGGAAGGGTGAACTGGCCGGGTCTGGCACGATCATCTGGGAAAGCAGACGCCTGCTGGCCGAAGGCGTCATTGACTACGACGAATTCATCAGCCGCGCATGTGCGTCGGCCCCATCTTTAGGGCATTGTAATACAATGGGCACCGCCAGCACGATGAACGCCTTGGCCGAAGCCCTTGGAATGTCGTTGCCGGGATGTGCTGCGATACCCGCGCCATTTCGCGAGAGGATGGGCATGGCCTATGAGACGGGCAAGCGCATCGTGGACATGGTCCATGAAGACTTGACCCCGTCCAAAATTATGACCCGTGACGCGTTCGTCAACGCGATCCGCGTTGCAACGGCTTTAGGCGGTTCAACAAATGCGCCGCCCCACATTCAGGCCATCGCCCATCACGTGGGGGTCGAACTAAACATCCAAGACTGGCAGGATTTCGGTTTCGAAGTGCCTTTGTTGGTCAACATGCAGCCTGCAGGCGAGTTTCTGGGAGAGAGATTTTTTCGAGCAGGCGGCGTGCCCGCGGTGATGGGCGAATTGAACAAAGCCGATCTATTGAACACCGACGTGATGACCGCCTCAGGCAAACGCTTGGGTGAGACCTTGGAAGGCACCCGCAGCGAGGACAAAGCCGTGATCCGAAGCGTCGCTGACCCACTTCGCAAGAATGCCGGATTTCTTGTTCTAAGCGGTAACTTGTTTGCTTCAGCGCTTATGAAATCCTCTGTAATTTCGGACGATTTTCGAAAGCGCTTTCTGTCTCGCACGGGTGATGAGAACGCACTGGAAGCCCGCGCGATCGTGTTTGATGGACCCGAACATTACCACGCGACGCTCAATGATCCTGATCTGGGCGTTGATGAAAACTGCGTTTTGTTCATTCGCGGAACCGGTTGCATAGGCTTTCCGGGTTCAGCCGAAGTTGTGAATATGCAGCCACCGGATGCCTTGATTAAACAGGGTATCGCCCATTTGCCAACAGTCGGAGATGGCCGTCAATCAGGCACATCGGAAAGCCCGTCGATCCTGAATGCTTCGCCAGAATCGGTTGTTGGGGGCGGCTTGGCCTATCTGCAGAACGGTGACCGCGTGAGGCTGGATTTGAATACTCGCTCCCTGAATGCATTGGTCGATCCGGACGAATGGCAACGGCGTATCGACAATTGGGTTGCGCCAGTGCTTGAGCACCAAACACCATGGGAGGAACTCTATCGCGAGAAAGTGGGTCAGCTCGCCGACGGTGGATGCTTGGATTTCGCGACCAAATACCAAAAGATACGAAATAGGCTCCCGCGTGACAGCCACTGACAGAACGGCCCAAATGAGCCTGAACAGGATGCTAGGCCGTTACTATGCTTCTTGAAAAGGAATTGATATGAAAATGCCCTCACACTTGGATGTTAGAGATGATCGGTTCTTACAATTGGTGCATCCACTGGCGCGTTTATCAAAGATCGCGGATAGTTTAACTTGGACCGAAGGCCCCGTTTGGATCGGTGATCACAACTGCCTTCTGTTTTCAGACATTCCGTCACAGCGTATTATGCGCTGGAGCCACACTGAAGGTGTCTCGATTTTTCGCAGTGGATCGAATTTTAACAACGGCAATTCAAGAGATCAGAACGGCCGTTTGGTTGGATGTCGGCACGGGACCCGTGATGTTGTTCGTACCGAAAGTAACGGCTCTCTGACGATACTTGCGTCGTCCTATCAAGGCAAACGCCTAAATTCGCCGAATGATCTTGTGGTTGCCTCGGATGGGGCCATTTGGTTCACCGACCCGTCCTATGGCATATTGTCGAATTTCGAAGGCTTTCAGGCGGAACCAGAACAGGACGCCCGCAATGTGTTCCGCATAGATCCGCAAACGGGGACCTGCACTGCGACCGTATCCGACTTCGTTCAGCCAAACGGACTTGCATTTTCACGCGACGAAACGCGACTGTTCATCGCAGAAAGCGGGGCCAGTCACGACCCTGATGTGCCAGCCGTCATTCGCCAGTTCGATGTCGATGGGGCTACTCTTACGGATCGCGGAACATTTGCCACTATCGATTGCGGCATTCCAGATGGATTACGTGTCGATACGATGGGCAACGTGTGGACCTCGGCCGGCGACGGCGTACATTGCTTTGCGTCCGACGGGAAACTCTTGGGCAAAATTCTGATACCCGAGACAGTATCCAACCTGTGTTTTGGTGGCCAAAATGGGCACAGCTTGTTCATCACGGCAACGACCTCTGTTTTCCAAGTGTTTGTGAATACGCAAGGGGCCGAACCTTGGACACGCCCAACCACCTAGGGTCAAGTCTCAAGTGACTTATGCCACTGTCCGTCCCGATCGGCGCAAATGTTCAGGAAGCTGCCATAAGCATAGCTGCGGCCAACGTCAGTTACGTCCCGCATCCTACCAGTTCGCGCACGGCGCAGCGAAGGTTCAGTCTACAACTTCTTGGCCTCTCCATTGCTCTAAGGCTAGTCAGCGAACACCTGTCTTGCCGACGCGAGCCGCATCCAATCTCGGCCGCCGAACGCGACAAGAGCGAGATAAATCTGCCCGGCGTCTGCATCCGGTTTGAATACGATGGTCAGTCGCTGACCGGCGCCGCCATGGCGCACGAGCCATCCATCCAGTTTTCCGTTCAGCCGGACGCCTGAGTTTGGACTTGAGGCAATCGCTTCTAAGAGCGCGTCTACTTCATCCAGGCGACGGCTCGCGGCTGCAACGTCACCATCGGTCACCTCAACAATATGATCAACGATACCGATAAGGTCCCGTTCGAAGAACGGATGCCTAATAAATCGCATCAGGTCTTTTGGGCCATCGCGGCAAGATGGGCCCGGGTGCCTTTAGTGACGTCGGCGGCATCGCCGACGGGTTCCCATTGATCGAGAGGCAGAGACAGACGGCGCTCCAATTCTGCTTCGAGCAGAGACCGTTCACGATCTCGCTCTGCCTTGGCCTTCGCCAATTCACCCGAAACAGCCGCGCTCATATTTGGGTACTCTCCAGCTTCGACCAGTTCCTTGGCAAATGTGTAGGCCGTGTCGGTGAAACTGACAGATTGCTTTTGAACGCTCATGGCAAACTCCTTGGTGCTCCAATAGACTACCGAATTTTGCCGCTTCTGGCAAGTAAGTCAGGCCGACCGAGCGAAATGTGTCAACAGCCTGTCGACCTCCCCAGCTCGGCTGCGCGTGTCGCAGGGGAGAACGGCCCTTCGGTCCGTCGCGCATTCGGCCATGCGGCCTCACCGCTGCGTTGCACCCAGGCCCCCGGTTTGCCCGCCTCGCGAGCACGTCCCTCCCCGGCCGCTCCGCCGGATTGCGCTCTGGTCTGTTTTGGCCCGAGGCCAAAACGATCCCGTCGCTCCATCCGTCTCCCGCGTCCGGTCGGGCCGTTTGCATGCTCGGGTCGGGCAAACCTACCGTCAAAACACACACACATGAGTGCGGAAGCATATCCTCCGGATGGCCCCCAAATCAGCCCGCGTCAAGGATCGCAAAACTTTTCGGCGGGGGCGGGGCATGTGGCGCGGGATGGTCCCGTGCGTGAGGGCGCGCATGTGTCCGGTGCTGCGCGCGGAAAACTTTTGCGCCCGGCAAGCCGGCGGCTGCGCCGTCCCTGACCCGGGCAGATTCGGAAACCAGGCATTCGGCCATGCCCCCACACTCACGTGGTGGCCTTGGAAACGAACACTGGAGACCAGACATGGCTTACGACACTGCAAACACCTACGAGACCATCGAGCTTTTTGGGCTGACCGAGAAGGACGCGCAGCTGCCGATCCCGGACGATCACATCCTGACCGACCATATCATCCGCGAGAGCTTCGAGGCTCTGCTCGGTCAGCTGCGCGGGACTGGGCTTGAAGCCGAAATCGAACCGCTGGCTCATGGGCTCGCGACGATCCTGCAGCGCCGCAAGGTGGCACTCGGCAAGGAGGTCGACCGCACCGCCGACAAGATCGGCGCGCTGGCAAAATCCCATGACGGATCGGAGATCGCTGAGACCGCGCTCGAAGAGGCGCAGGCGCGCTTTGTGCAGCTGCGCGAGATTGTTAGCGCCATCGAGGTGATGAGCGAGGCTGCGGCGGAATGCTACGAGATCGAGACGGGTCACGCCTTCATCCCGGCAGCCGGGTCGCGCGCAAGCGTCCGGGCGCAAGAGACCGGGGCGGTCTTCGAGGCACGGCAGCTCCTCGAGCAGCACGACCGCGAGACTGCCGCGAAATCGAAAGTCGAGGGGGTTCCCCTGATCGTCTCAGGCGCCACTGACTGGACCGATGTCGATGTGATCTTCAACACGCTCGACAAGGTTCGCGAACGGATCAAGCAGAACCGCAATCAGGAGATCTTTCTCTGCCATAAGGGTGGCAAGCGCGGGGCGGAGATGATTGCGGCTCGGTGGGCCCGGGCACGCGGGGTCGCCCAAGCGCGCTTCGATCCGCGCTGGTCCGCGCATGGGCGGGCGGCACCGTTCAAGTGCAACGACGAGATGCTGGACGACAAGTTCGCGGCAACGGGCGTTGTACTCTTCGGCGGCAACGGGGTCGCGCTGAACCTCGGGCAGAAGGCAGAAGCGAAAGGCCTGACGGTCATGCGGGTTGCGGATCCGTCGAAGAAGACCGTGGAGACTTGAACATAGAGGGTCGCCTTCGGGCGGCCCTTCTTCTTTTTCTCATCGGAGTGACGGTGCCACACAAAACTTATGCCTAGCAATTTTATGTTTTGATAGGTATACCCGTGCCAAGCAAAACTTGGAAATGATTGGCATGACCCCTCTCGGCAGCATCGCGATGAGCGCCTATACCGATCTGGTACGTCTTTTGAAGGACGACGCTTTGTCCGGTGTGGAAGGCAAGCCCACGCTCAAAGAGCGCGGCGACAAGGCCTATTGGTACGCAACGCGACGCGTCGGAACGGAGATGCGCTTCATCTATATCGGCGAAGACAACGACGAGACGCGCGCGCGCATCGACCGGATTGAGGAGCTGCGCGCGACTGCCAAGGACCGGCAGGCAGAACGGTCGCGGCTCGTTCGACTTCTGCGCGCCGAAGCCATGACTCCCACCGACCGGGCAACCGGTTCCATCCTGTCGGCGATGGCGGCAGCCGGGACTTTCCGTTTGGGCGGCACCATCGTCGGGACAAACGCGTTCCGGCTCTATGAGGGCGAGCTCGGTATCCGTCTGCCCTTGGGGGGCATGGCCAATACCGGCGACATCGACATCGCCCAGTTCGAAAAGCTCAGCATCGCGCTGCAGGATCAGGTCGACCCCGGTCTGGCCGAGACCTTCGCGGCGCTCAAATTTGATCCCTTACCGGCTCTAGACCAAGGCCGAACCTGGCGATGGTCCCAGGGCGGGAGTGGCCAGTTGGTCGAGTTTCTCACACCGGCCTTCGGAGATGAGACAATCCGTGATCTGCCAGCATTGGGCGTGAACGCCCAAGGTTTGAACTATCTCAACTTCTTGATTGCCGAGCCGATTCATGCGGCGGCGATCTATCGATCTGGCATACTCGTGCAGATCCCGCGTCCAGAGCGCTATGCGATCCACAAACTGATCATTGCCGACCGGCGCCGCGATGGGGCAGGGAGCCTGAAATCCGCGAAGGACCGTGAGCAGGCGGCTTTCTTGATCGAGGCAATGGCCGAGGACCGCCCTGATGATCTGGCCCGCGCCTATGCCGCTGCTCTGGAGATTGGTCCGCGCTGGCGCGAGCACATCGGCAACTCGCTGAAGCGGATGCCTGAGACGAAACTAATCCTCGACGGGTTGGGAGTGTGATTGCCGCAACAGGGTCGCGCTGATCCTCGGGCAGAAGGCGGAAGCGAAAGGTCTGACGGTCATGCGGGTTGCGGACCCGGCGAAGAAGAATGCGCAGGATTGAAGAGAGGGGGTCGCGCTTGGCGCGGCCCTTTCGTCATGTCTCATAGCGCGTGCGATCGGTCACGCGTGATCGGCAGTCTGCGGCGTCCAGTACCGTTATCCCTCTACCCGGTCCGTCAGAGTGCGGTCCATCCGCATCGGTACGGGCTGGGGATGGTGCGCACCTCGCACATCGTCAGCAGCGCAAGACCGAGGGGTCGAGACGTCGCACATGAGGCTGAACACCTGCACGTCCCTCCGGGCGTGTTTCGGAACATCGCATCCACGCGGGCGGGCTCCGTCAGCACCCCGGCCAGGCTCGGCGGGACGCGGACGCGGATGGTGGCGGCTGCGTGATGGCAAGGGTCATCCGGATCACTCCTTTTTGCTCATAGATGTGGATCGCACGGGGTCGGCCCAATCGTGCCCTCAGCTCACGCTTCGGCAAGCACAAATACGGCTTCCACGGCGGAGCCGCGGACCCTCCGCATTTGCGCTTGCGACCGGGCCTCTTGCCCCCGTGCTGGGTGATCCCCATCGCAACAAGGAGTAACCCAAATGACCAACCACTACGTCGCCACCGTCCCCGTTAAGTTCACCGATACCGATGGCCAGGAGCGCACCCGCTTTCAACGCGTGGGCGCCATGTTCCGCAACACCCGCAACGGGGATGGCTCGGAGTTCTTCAGCCTCAAGCTCGATTTTCCGGTCGCGGTCTCGGAGCTGGTGATGTTCCCGCCGAGCGCGAAAGATCCCCAGGACTGAATCCTCTGACGAGGATGGGCCGCGCCGGGACGATCTTGGGGCGGCCCGATCCCTGTTTCAGGGATGCTGGTCCTTGCGCGTTCAACGGACGCACTCCGCCCGGAATGACCAGGCCGCGACAGACCGGCCAGTCAGCCTCAAGGGGGCCATCCACAAAAACCTGTCGGCCAGGGCCTCCCGGTTTTTGCGGCAGAGATTTGGCGGAGCCAAATCTGGCCCTCCTTGACCCTGCCTGTCCGCCCTGTCGGTGGGGTTTGCGCCCGCCCGCGGTTCCGTCCGAACACTTGGCGTTCGGCCAGACCCTCGGGCGGGGCTGGTGGACGGGACCCCTAGGACAGGTGGGTCGCCCGGTGGTGAGGGCGGCAGAGCCGCGTCCCTGCGGGCCGCGGGGGAAGCGGACACCAAGGCTGCCTGAGACCGAATGCGACGTAAGTATATAATTGACATCTTGGTATATTATCGTAAGGTGGGGCGGCCTTGGTGGAAGGTGGCAGGAAATAGGGGGTCTTTCTTCCGCATGTCCCGAACAAAACGCCTGACAGAGATCGAGAAAATGCAGATCGTTCGCGAGGCCGCGGAGGGTGTGTCGACGTCTGAACTTGCGGAGCGTTTTGGGGTTACGTCGCGGGCCGTGCGCTACGTCCTGAAAGCCGATGCCGAGCGCCAGACGGATGCCGCGATCCCGGTCTCGGCGGTCAGTGTGAAGGTCACCGCTGCGGAGCTTGCGGCGCTCGACGAGGTGCTGGCCGCCGCCGGGATCGAGAGCCGGGCCGAGGGGCTGCGGCGGCTCATTCAGGCGGCAGGCGGGGTGTTCGTTCCGGATGCGCAGATGGCAGCAGAGATGGCGCGCTACAGGGCCTCTCTGCACGAGGTCGGCAATGGGGTCGCGCAGATCGCCAAGCAGATGACTCAGGCCAATCGGCAGGGGCAGGGGGGCGGCTCGGAGTTCACCGAATTGCGGCTTGCGCAGATGCGCGGGCTGGCGCGGTTCATCCTGGATTCTGCTGACGAGATCGATCTGCTCCTGCGCCGTCGTCGCGACGCGATGCAGCTGGAGGCTACGGCCGCGCTGAGGGAGTTTGCCCATGCGGCTGAATGATGCCGTCCATACCGTCACTGGCGAGGTCTTCCGGGACGGCTGGAGCCGAATCCGAGGCTCGATGCAGGGGCTGCATGTCGCCAAGCAGAGCCAGCTTTCGCGCGCGGCAGCAGGGCATCGGCCAGCGGTCTTCAAGGCGATCCGGGGTGGGGGCACGCATACCAAATCGCAGCTCGCAAACCAGCTCGATTACCTCACCACCAAGTCCACCCATATCGTGGACAGTAGCGGGTTCCTGGATGGCAAGTCCAAGCTCGAGGCGGGTGACATCAAGGACCTGACCGAGCGCTTTGCCAAACGGTGGGATGCGGGCTTCAAGCCCAAGCTGGGCCAGACCACACACATGCTCATGTCCTTCCCGATTGGCACGCGGGGCGAGGATGTGCGCGACATTGCGACGGACGTGGCCGAGCGGTTCTTCCAGACTGATAAGGGGCATTTCGACTACATCATCGCGGTGCATGAGGACCGCGATCACCCCCATGCGCATCTGGTGCTGAACCGCCGCTCGCAAGAAGGCGAGTTCTTCTTCCTCGGGCGCAACCACCGGTTCAACTATGACGACTTTCGCCTCGCCATGGTCGAGGAGGCGGAGAAGTACGGCGTGCGCCTGGAAGCCACGCGGCGGGTGGAGCGCGGCGTCGTGCATTACCCGGCCCGGACCAGCGAGATCTACGCCGCGAAAGAAGAGGGTCGCGCGCCCCACGAGCGGGAACGTGTGGGGTCCGACTTGACCCGGACGCTGGCGGAGATCGCCAACACCAGAACCGTCTACCATTCGCTTGCCGCGGAGGCTTCGCGTGAAGCCCGCGAGGATATTGCCGCGGCACTCTTCCGCGCGGGCGAGGTGCTGGCGCATGGCGGACAGATGGACCGAACAGGAGATGTGTATATGGCCGAGGATCAAAGCTTCGAGGATCTGAGAAGCCTCTATGCGGAAAAGCTCGCGCGGGTGCAGGGCATGATCGCCGAGAAGTCTGACGCGGAACGTCCCGTGCTGGAAAAGCGCCTCATCGAGATCCAGACGCAGGTCCAGCACATGCAGCCCTTGGGGCTGCGATCATCCACGCTGTCAGAGACCCCCTCGGAGGGCGGGATCTATTCCGAAGCCAATATCGACGCCAGCCAGCGCGAGCGACTGGCCGAGCCCGACCTGAGATCGCGCATTGACGCGGCACTACGGGGCACAGGGATCAGCACATCGGAAGTGGTGGCCCGGATCGAGACGGGCGCGTCAAATGCAGCGCTCGAACATCAATGGATCGCCAATGATCTCTCCAAAGTGGCCGAGGCGCGGAACCTGAACCTCGAGCGCCGCGCCGATCTGGAACAGGCGCGAGACAGTCTCAACGATGTGCATGTCGCGCTCGGCACGCTCTTGGAACGGGAAAACGTGCTGCACCGGGATGGCGTCATGGAAG
Organism: Halocynthiibacter sp. C4; assembly: GCF_028823805.1. NCBI lineage: Bacteria > Pseudomonadati > Pseudomonadota > Alphaproteobacteria > Rhodobacterales > Paracoccaceae > Halocynthiibacter > Halocynthiibacter sp. C4. The sequence goes on from NZ_JAPEIE010000004.1 coordinate 97,985, forward strand.
CGGAACCGATCAGCGAGCAGTTCCATTATCATGAGGGCGCGGTGCGGGCGATGGAAGGGACAATCCGTCAGGAGATGCGCGCAGAGGGCCTGACCGCGCAGCAGATCGAGGACCGGGACTGGGAGGTTGTCTCAAGGGCGGAGCGCCGGATCGAGACGGAGCAGCGCGCGTATCTCGAGGCACACCCGGATCTGCTCGCACGCCCCGGCGATGTGATCGACCGGTCTGAGCCCTACAGGGAGACCATCACCGATGTGGCCCGCGCCAGCGAGATCACCAGCGAGGTCGACCGCATCATGGAGGGACGCGACCTCCGCACGCCCGTTGCAGATGCTGTCACGGATGACTTACGAGCGCGCTATCCGGACATCCCGTCCCACCTCGCCCGCGGGCTCGGCGCGACCTATGCGGCCGTCGTCGAGATACGCGACACGGAGGTCATCAATCAGGTCCGCCGCGAAAACGAGATGCGCGACGGGCTTGGGTTTGGCACGCGCGACGCACTCCTCGCAGCCCGCGGTGAAACTGCTTCGCAGTCTGACCGTGCCGACCGCCTTGCAGACGAGATTGCGCCTGTCCTGGACCATGAGCGGGCGGGGGAGTTGTCCGCGCCCTTCGAGACCGAGGCGGAGCGGGACGCCTTCCGCGACGAGATCGCGCGGGTGCTGGATGACCGTCAACTCGAGCGGCTCACATCCGGCGATGCCGATGCGCTGGACAAGGTTCTCGAGGACCGCCTCGACCGGCTTTATGTCGCCAAGGTCTACCTGCAATCGGATGCAGCAACGGCCAACACCGAGGCCTTGCGCCAGGTGGTCGATGATCTTGCCGACACCGAATACGAAAAACACCGCACCACAGACGTGGATGGCGAGACCGAGCGGGGTCAGGTCCATTGAGCGCCTCCATGGGAAAAGCGCGGATCGCCACAGGCGTCCTGTTGGTGACGCTTGTGACCGGGGCCATGGGCTATACCATCGCCTCGGCGGTGCTGGCCTACCAGGATCTCGGCTTCGGGGCCGAGATCGACTTTGCCTATATCGCGCAGAACTATCTGGCGATCCTTGATCGCCGACCGGAGGACGCGCAACTTATTCACCTGATCATCGGCAGCTTCGCGGCTGCCGGCCTGATGCTGAGCCTCGCCCTCTCGGGCTCCGCCCTCACACGCTTTGGCCAGACCCATTGGCAGACCGCGCGCGAGATGAAGGCCAATGGTTTTTTCGGGGCGCCCGGTACCGGGTTCATCCTCGGCAAGCTGGGGACGCCGGGCTCCCGCGCCAACTACATTTGCTCGAAGGTTTTCCCGCATGCGCTAATCGTGGCGCCCACGGGCCGCGGCAAGACGACGGGTTTCGTCATTCCGAACCTGCTGACCTGGCAAGGCTCTGCCGTGACGCTCGATGTGAAGGGCGAGTGTTTCGAGGCAACGGCCCGGCACCGCGCAGCCCAAGGCGACCAAGTCTATCGCTTTGCCCCCACCGATTGGGAGGGCAAGCGCACGCATCGTTACAACCCGCTCCTGCGCATCTATCAACTGAAAGATCCCGCGCGCCAGCAGATGGAACTGCAGCTCCTGGCGACGCTGTTCCTGCAGAGCGACAATGACCGGGTGCAGGGCCTCCTCAAGGGCGGGATCGATCTCTTCGTGGCGGCAGGCCTGCTGGCCTTCCAGCGCAAGCGCCCCACCTTGGGCGAGATCTATCGCATCGCGGCCTCGGGCGGGAACAAGCAGAAGGAATACTTCGCGCGCGGCCACGAGGTGGATAACCGGGCCGCAAAACTGATCTTCACGCGGTTGGCTTCGACCAACAATGACACCCTGACCTCTTACGTCTCGCTCCTGATGACCTCGGGGCTCGATCAATGGCAGAACCCGGCCATCGATGAAGCGACGGCAGTCTCGGACTTTGATTTCCGCACGATCCGGAAAAAGCCCTTTTCGGTCTATCTCGTGGTCCAGCCGCTGATGGTGAAGCCGCTCGCGCCGCTGATCCGGCTGTTTTTCTCCGATCTCCTCTCGGCCATGCAGGAAAAGGACCCCGGGCCAGACGAGCCGTGGCCCGTGATGATCATGCTCGACGAGTTCAACCGTCTCGGCAAGATGCCCATCGTGGTCGAGAGCATCGAGACCCTGCGGACCTATGGCGGTCACCTGGCCGTCGTGACACAAACCATCCCCGCCCTCGATGAAATCTATGGCGAAAACACCCGCCGCGCCCTGCAGGGCAACGCGGGCGTGAAGCTTTACCTGACGCCCTCGGATGAAAAAACCGTCGAGGAACTGAGCAAGGCGGTTGGCAAGGCCACGAAAACCGTCATCACGCGCTCCCAGTCCATCGGCAAGAACCCCTTTGAAGGACGCAGCCAGTCGACCCGGACCGAAGAAAGCTCCTTGCTCCCTGAAGATGAGGCGCGCCGCCTGCCGCTCGATGAGATCGTCATGGTGATCGATGCGCAGATGCCGGTCCGTGCAAAGCGGATTCAGTATTTTGACGACCGGCTGTTCAAGGCGATCCACGCGGCGCAGACGGGTGAATTGCCGTTTCCGAAGCCGGGGGGAGGGGGATCGCAAGGCACGCTGCCGCTGAGTGTGCGCGCCATGCCGATGACGCCGCCGTCGGATGGGCCAGGGGGAATAGAAGCCGATGTGGAGAGGGCGAGCCAGGCTGGCGATGGCCAATCGTCAGAGCAAACCCATCTCGCTCCAAAGAAGACCGCGCCAGTTGTTCAAGCCGTCGTCGCCGAGGAACAACGCCAGATGGAGATGGATTTTGAGGGCCCGGTTGCGGATGCTGAGACAGTGGGCGTGGATGATGAGGCCCAGATGCGCTCTGCTGTCGATGGCTTGGAAGACATGGAAGCGATGCTGCAGGAAGAGGGCGGCGAAAAGCTGGTGGCTCGATAACGTGGCGGGCATAGCGACCTGCGCGTAGCTCCCGTAAGGCTGAATGTCACAAACGATGCTTTTTGACGCCGAAAAAAGGGGCTGGTTTGCATGACCGTTCGATCTTTCGCTCGGAACGTCGTGGGCAGGGACCAGCCATTTCCACCTTGTTCAGATTATGCCCCGAGACGGTGCAGCCGCTTGTCGATCTCGGTGGGGGGTAGAAAGACCGCCTCATCGGCCCGCCAGATTTGCAGGGCGGAGACAAGAAGCCCGACATCGCAGGCTTCGGCGGCGTGCAGCTCGTCGATGATCCAGAGGACGCCATGAACGTGCACCGCGCGAGCGGTGGCGACCTTGCGCAGAAGGTTGTCGCCGGTCAGGAGGATGCCGTTTTCCTGGCAGGTTGTCGTCACGAGGGCGAAGCAATCATTGGCTGACAGGCGGCTATGTTTCCGCTTTAGAGCGAAAACCCGCGCGACCTCTTCGCCCGGCAGATCGTAGGTGGTGAGACCGCCGTCTTCGAGCATCCGCCATTCCTGCGCCGTGAAATCGAGCAGCTCCTCCTCACGGATGGGCAGGGGCACGATGAAGCGATAGGGCAGCCGCAGCAGGACGTGCAGCAACTCTCCCTTCTTCAAGTCGATCAGACAGGACGCATCATTGACGACAACACAGGTCACTGGTCACGAGGCCCCCTGATGTCGCGTTCGACAACGCTCAAGGGGAGCCCGAGCATTTGCGCCGCCCGCACGGGGGAAATCATCTCCTCGCCGAGCGCGCGCCAGACGAGGCGCTCGAAGCGCTGCGGCTTCTCGAAGGCCGCGAAGCCCTCGCCTGGACCGATAGGTTCCGGCTCCTCGCGCCGCCAGCTTCGCGCATAGGTCTTGAACGCATATTCCACGGCACTCTTCGACAGGATGTCCACCTGGCCGAGCCGCACGAGCATCGCGGCGGCGGAGACGCCATAGGTGCGCTTGAGCCGCATGATCTCTATCCAGGTCATGCCGTGACGGTTTCGGCCAGCTTCCTCTTCCAGATGCTCACGCGGAATGAGGAACGCCCCCGCGAAGCGGTGCATCGAGGGTTCCTTTTTCAGCGCGGCATTGCCGGTTTCGGTGATGATCCGGTGTGCGAGCTCATGGGCGAGGTTGAAGCGCTTGCGTTCGACATTGGTGTGCCGCGAGACGACGATCACTTCAGTCGGTGCGCCTTCCGCCCGTTCGACATGACAGGCCAGCCCGTTGATGCGTTCCGGGAGATCGGCCTCGATGACCTTGAGCCCCTTGTCTTCGAGCAGGGCGGTCATACTCGGGATCGGGTCGATCCCAAGTTGCCACTCGCGCCGCACGTCCCGCGCCTTGGCGTCGATGGCCTCTTCATCGGCCACCATGTCCACGCGCAGCGCGGCGAAGGGGTCTTCAGCGGGGTGCATATCGAGGATGTCCTCGATGGCGAGATAGTCTTCGAGCTTCTCGATGACGATGGATTCCGCCATCGCGCGATCCTGCGCCGAGGCAGTCGAGTTCTTTCGCCACTCGACGCTTTCCAGAGCTTCGACCTGACCGCCGAGCAGGAAGTCCAGTGACACGCCGAGCGCCTTGCCGAGGCCGACCAGCACCGACGAGGACGGCATCATCTTGTCCGCCTCGTATTTGCTGATGGCCTGCGCTGACACGCTTGGGGTTACGCGCTCTGCGAGCGCTTGCATGGATAGACCCGCCCGCTTGCGGGCAAGCCTGAGTCTTTGTCCGAACATGGTTCTCTCCCGGCGGTTATTGTTGTGGTTGATAAACGCCAATCCTTACTGTATATTTAAACACAAGGTTGGAGAAACGTCAACCGAAATCGACATATGAGGTTTGAAATGTCTAAGAAAAATCAGCACGTTGTGCCGCATCAGAGCGGTTGGGCAGTGAAGGGGGCGGGTAGCTCCCGCGCGTCTTCTGTCCACGGCACGCAGCGCGAGGCCATCACGGCCGCGCGGGAATCCGCCATTCGTCAGGGCAGCGAGATGCTGATCCACGGCGAGAACGGTCGCATCCGCGAGCGCAACACCTATGGCAAGGACCCGTATCCGCCGAAAGGCTGAAGGGCATAAGCGGAATGGATGTCAAGATGAGCAGCGGTGGGAACAAAGGGCAGATACGTCGCATCCTCTCCATCGACGGGGGTGGGATCAAGGGCACGATGCCGGCTGCGTTCCTTGCGGGGCTCGAGGAAGAGCTGGGCCAGCCGATTGGGCGCTATTTCGATCTCATCGCAGGCACATCGACGGGTGGCATTATCGCGCTTGGCCTTGGTCTCGGCCGCACGGCAAAGGAACTGCTCGACCTTTACGAGCGTCGCGGGCCTTTAATCTTCGGCCTGGACAAGGCGGATGATGAGTCCCCGGGGTGGATGAAGCAGGCCTGGCGCACCCTCACCGCTACAGGGCGGCACGCTATCGGGCCAAAGCACGATGCAGCAGTTCTTGCCCGCGAGCTCAAGGCCGTTCTGAACGACGATCTGATCGGGCACTCACAGACCCGGTTGGTGATCCCAGCGTGGGATGCCGATCTCCGCAGCCCCTATATCTACAAGACCGCGCATCACATGCGCCTGCAAACCGATTATCGCAAGACTGCGCTGGATGCTGCTCTGGCAACGGCAGCGGCACCTACGTATTTCAAGCGACATCGCACTGCTGATGATATCGGCCTGACCGATGGCGGGACATGGGCCAACAACCCCACGGCAATTGCCGTCGTCGAAGCCATCACCCTTCTGGGGTGGCATCCGTCAGACCTGCGCATTCTGAGTCTGGGGTGTCTGGACGAGGTCTACATGCTGCCCGAAAGTCCCGGGTTTGCCGGTCTCGGACTCAAAGTCCTCAACCTTTACGCGGATGGGCAATCACATGGCGCCCTCGGTATGGCAAAACTTCTGACGGGACACCCTTACGATGGGGATCGCATCTACCGCATCTCGCCGTCTGTCCCGAGTGGTTTTTTCACTTTGGATGACACAACGAAGATCGGCCGCCTGAAGGGCCTGGGCATGTCAGAAGCACGAAGAGCAAAGCCCCACCTGACCCCGATCTTTTTCACCCAGCCCGCCGACGCCTTCGTACCGGTCTATCAACTCAAGGAGAATGCGGCATGAATCAGATGTTGCGACAGCCGCTGACCGACAGTGACATTCGTCGGCGCACGCAGATATTTACCATCCTTGACGAGATCGGCGAGGATCTGGACCTCACCGAAACCCAGTTTGATCGTGCGCGCCAGAGCTATGGTGCCGTCGGAGACTGGCTGTCCGCATCGACTGATCCGCTACTCGTCAGTGTTATGGTCTATCTTCAAGGGTCTAGTGCACTTGGAACGGCCGTGAAGCCGATCGGGCGGCGGGAATTCGATGTCGATCTCATCTGCTTTTGTGCAGGTATCGCGTCAGGCATCTCCCCGGCTGTCCTAAAAGCGGCAGTTGGCAATCGGCTGAAAGAACACACCACCTACGTGCGCATTCTCGAAGAAAAGAAGCGCTGCTGGCGTCTTAACTATGCGGGGGACTTCCATCTTGACCTGTCCCCGACTATCGCAAACCCGGCCTGCATTAACCGGGGCGAGCTGGTGCCCGACCGGGCTTTGAAAGAATGGCATCCGACAAATCCGAGGGCCTACAAGATACTGTTCGACGAGCGCGCGGCACTTCAACCTACCTTTGTGGGTAAGTTCATCGCCATGCAGCGGGACGAGGCGAAGGTAGAGCCATTCCCTGTCCGAGAAGCAGTGAAGGGTATCCTGCGCCGCATCGTGCAATTGCTCAAACGGCACCGCGACGTTTTTTATGAGAACAACACGCAAGACGTGGCCCCGATTTCCGTCATCATTACCACCCTTGCAATGCAGTCCTATGCCTATTGCGTGCGCAAGCACGTCTTCCAGGACGAAATGGACCTGCTCGTCGAAACGATCCGGATGATGCCGCACTTCATCGACCGGCCCATTCTGGACGGACGGCGGGGCTATGCCATCCTGAACGAGACTACCAACGGGGAAAACTTCGCAGACAACTGGAATAAGGATAAACGCCGGGCACCAGCGTTCTATGCGTGGCATGCGCAAGCCCTGTCCGATTTTGAGGCCCTTCGAGACGCAGTCGGTCAGGACCGCTTGTCCCTGATCATGGAGCGTTCGTTCGGTTCTGGTGTCACCGGACGGGTTCTCGGCAATCGCGTCAATGCGGTGTCGGATGGTCGCAAATCGGGTCTGCTTTCTGTCGCACCTGTGGTCGGGCTGACGACATCGAAGGTCGCAGCATCAACCACCGTGCCAGCAAATACGTTCTTCGGTGATTGATGATAGGACGAGGCGGGCAATGCGACCTGACCCTTTCGCAGCAGCTGCTGTTCCTGAAGGCAAGCCCGGCTATTAGTGGTGTGGGGCAGGTCCGCGCAAACAAATTGACATGGCAAGAGCCAATACGACCGACCGCCTTGGCGCGCTCCTATCTTGCCAGTATCACGTTTCAGCTGGGCCAAACGCCCGATGTTCAGATAGACGACCCGGATCTGGAGTTGCTGGCGGCAGGGCGTCCTTTGCCTCACGTCTACAGAGATCCGCTGCGCCTCTGTCTTCATCTTCCAGGTGCCAGGGAATGGGAAGCGCGGAAGCGAATCGACCAAACCATCATTCCGTGGACTTACCTTTGGCTCTATTATTTCGAAGATTGGCTTTGGTCAGACAACTGGAAAGGTGAAGGGCAACACCCCGGAGAAGAGCCTGATCCAGTTGGCAATCGGGCGATGCGCAGGGCCGTGGCTCGGTGCTGAAATTGTCCATTCGTTTTTTGGCCACGTGCCTTGTGTCGCGAGGAGGCAACCGTTTAGCGATGACAAAACCCGCGGCGAAACCTTTGCGGTTTTGGCAAGTTTTTGGCACATGGCTGTCACCGCCTGCCCAACCTACCGAGTCTTGAAAGCTGTGCCAGCATTCGGGCGCCTGTTCCGTTTGCGTCACCCGGACGAGCTGCAGTTGGCCCTCCAGCAGTATTTGGTCGGCTCGGCAAGGCTTGCACGCCAAAGAATTGTCGCGCTCGAAGGGCTGCGTATTCAGCCCCAGTTGCGCCACCGATGGCATAGCGATTGTAAACTTGTTGGCTACCTGCAAGCCCTCTGGCGAAGGCATAGCTTCCCCCGAACCCGGCCGAGAGTGCCGGCATCATGATGTTCCCAGAAATTGCCCGAACCAGGAAGGGCGTTGCTATGATGAATCCCTTCGCCATCAGCACCATCATGAAGAATGGGATAAGGGCCCCGATATTCGATGCCCCTTCCGGGTCGCCAAGCTCGGCAAGAAGCGCCCGAGACACCCCCGTGATCGTCGCGAACACGCCGGCGACTACGATCGGATACATCGCGAATGAAATGAGCGCGGATAACCAGCGCGCGAAATAATCCTTTGTCACTTCGAAAAGGGTCAGGAAGATCATGACCGGCGCGATGCCGATCAGAAGGGCGATCATGAGCCGTGACGCTACAACAATGAACGCCGCCAACCCGCCAAGGATCGAGAGCAGCAGTACCCCAAGCGTGTCGAGCAAGGCGCCGGCCATCCAGTTCAACTCAGATCCCGCAGCATTCAGATAGTCCCCGAGGGCTGCGATCAGATCGTCGAATTCCTCTGCAAAGGTACCGGACGGACCTGGTGATCCGCCGCCAACAGAAGCAACAAGGGCCCCGGCAATGCTGTCGATCCCATTCAGTATCGCTGAGGCAAGCGCATTGAACTGGACCCAGTTGGCCGCGAAGATTCCTATCAGCCCGACCTTCACGGCAAGCCAAAAGGCAGTTCGACCGTCCATGGCGCGATACTGGTAGATCATGTTGATGAAGACCAGAATGACAACCAGTGTTGTGCCCAGAACCAGTAGCGTGCCGACCGTTGCCGCGACCGCGCCAAACTGCGTCTCGGCCGCGGTTTCTAGATAGGCTTGGGAGGTTTCAACGAAGTAGGTGACGACGCTCATCGGGGATCAGCCTCACCAGTTGCCTGCGGCGTCGCAGATCGCTTTGGCTGCAAGGCGCAGTTCATTTGCCCGCCGTCGGTAGGCGGACGTCGCTTCGATAACGTCCCAGTATTCAGATGAGGCGTAGCGCTCGGTGTAGACGCGTACGGCGACCTCCCAAGTCGGATACCGTACGGGACAGTCACAGCTTTGCGCGTCAACGATGCGTTTCATGCTTTCAGCTCGGTAGATCTGTTGGATCAAGAGGCGCTTGTAGGACTCGCGCACATCGATGTTCTGCATCCACTCCGGCTCGGGTGACTGTTCTGGGCAAACATCTGGACGGTTGTCGAGCGTCGGGATCAGGTTCCGCTCGGCCACACCAGCGGTTGCGCCGAGAACGACGAGCAGGCCTGCAGTCGCAACGACCCGCATCATTCTGAACCTGCCTTCTTTCTTGAAGATTCTCGCTTCAGGAACGTGGTGTAGCCGTAGTCACCTGCTTCAGCTGTAATGACTTCCCACCCCTCGGCGCCGCGCTCATTCAAGGCGCTTCGCATCGCGTCGTAGTCCTTTTGCTTTTTCACCTGAAAGGACAGGATATCGTATTCAAATGTCTTCATGGAGAAGTTCCAATCTCAGTTGCGCCGGGGAGGTAGAATTCTGTGATGCCGCGTTTGCCGTCATGGCGGCCGGCCTGGATGATCACGTCGATGGAGTTCTCGATGTACTGGATCATGTCGGCATAGGTCATCGGGATTTCGGTCTTGAGTGCTGCGATCGCAAGCCGCTGCACGGCCAGTTGCGGGGTTTCGGCATGAAGCGTGGTCATGGAGCCGCCATGGCCGGTGTTGATGGCTTCCAGAAAGGTCATGGCCTCCTTGCCGCGCACCTCGCCCAGGATGATCCGGTCGGGGCGCATGCGCAGCGTGGCGGTGAGAAGCACATCGGCGGTCTGGAATTCTGCGTCGCGATTGGCGATGAGGGTCACGGCATTGGGCTGGGTCGGCAGAAGCTCGGCCGCTTCCTCGATGGTGACGATGCGTTCCTCGGCCGGCACATGGGCGAGGATCTTGCGCGCGGCCACTGTCTTGCCGGTGGAGGTGCCGCCCGAGACGATCATGTTGAGCTTGTTCTCGACGCAAAATGCCAGCGCATCATCGATCACGCCCGCGGCCACGACGGCGCGCAAGGCGCGCTTCTTTTCCACGCGCAGGTCTTCGAGCTTGCGTTCTTTGCCATAGAGAAAATCGAGCGCAATGCCCTCGAGTGGCAGGCTTGAGAAGAACCGCAGGCTGATCGACATGGTCGAGAGCACGGCGGGCGGGGTGATGACCTGTGCGCGGATCGGGCGCCCCTTATAGGTGATCGAGACCGAGACGATGGGGCGGTCCTTGCTCATCGTGGTATTGGCCGAGGAGGCGATCTGGTTGCCGAGGTCCCTGACCTGAACGCCCGTCAGCCTCTGGTCCAGCTTCCGCATGAAGTGATCGCCCTGGAACTCGCCCCAACAGGTGCCATCGGGGTTGATGCAGATCTCGATGACATCGTCGCGAGCGGCGGCGTCGATCCGGTCGAGCGAGGTTTCGAGATAGCTCAGCGACATGGGCTCAGAAGATCTCCAGATCGCGATCGACCATGACCGTGACGCGTGCGCCTTGGTCGACATAGATGACGGGGCCGATGGAGAGGTAATCACCAATGACGCTGTCCGTGGCATCTGCCAGATCATCGCCCACGTCTTCGAGAACACCTGCTGCGGCTTCGTCTTCTACAGAGGCTGCCGCCGCACTTGGGGCCGCCGAGATGAGCGAAATCAGAGCTGCGGAGCCAAAGCGCTCGGCGAACCGCGTGTCCACAAATCCAGTAACGCCGGAGCGTCCCAATTCATCTCCACCAAAGGAGCTGATCTGGATGGTTTGATTGTCTGGTAGGATGATGCGGTCCCAGGCGATGGTGACACGCTGCTGTGCAATATCGATCCCTGAGCGATAGCGCCCGATCAGCCGCGAGCCGCGCGGGATAAGAAGGCGCGATCCGTCAAAGCTGAAGACATCTTCGGAGACAACGGCGCGGGTTTGACCGGGCAGGGAGCTGTCGAGTGCAGTTTCCATGACAGCCTGAATCATCGTGCCTTGAATGATGGTGTTGGACGGGTTGGCGATCACCTCGGCTTGGGTGACGGAGGTCGGCAATGCGCCGTTCAAGACAAAATCCGTCACCTCGCCGAATGTGCGCTCGGTAAGCGGGGTTTCATTCGCCCCTGATGTTCCGCCAAATGCAATCGTCGGGGACGCGATGCGGCGGTCCTGAAACGCGCGTTCTTCTGCTGCGCGTCGCTCAAGATCAGCTATGCGGCGTGCTTCCTCTTCGCGGCGCAGCCGTTCTGCCTCTCGCGCAAGGAGGTCTTCCTCGGATGGTCCGATAGGAACTGGCGCGGGCACTGGCCGATTGGCCTCAAGTTGCGCCAATTCCAAGTCCATACGGATTTGTTCCAGCTCGCGATCACGCGCCGCCAATTCATCCTGAAACAGCTGTTGGGCTGCCTCCGACGCAGTTTGCAAGGCCGCGATCTGAGCTGTTAGCCCATCAATGGCGTCCGCAGCCGCCGTATCTTCTTCGACGACGGGTTCCGGAGCGTTACGCAATTCCTCGATCTGGGCCTGAAGAGCAGCCAGTTGCGCGAGAAGCTCTGCGTTGGGCTCAGAAGGTGCGGCGGGGGCTACGACAATCTGGGTTTCCGGGGCAAGGGGCGGAGGTATGGCTTCGATCGCACCAAAGCCGTCACCCTCATTTTGAAACACATCAGGTGTGGCTGTTGGCAGAGCCGTTTCCTCATCTGGTCCGGAGACCATGTAGAGAACGGCGCCACCTGCACCAACGAGTGCGACGACGATGAGGGCCAGAAGGGGCGAGCGTCTAGCCTTGGGTGAACCCCCGCGATGTCCGCCCTGCTCTAGTGCGGCGAGGCGTTTTTCGAGCTCTGCGTCTCCCGTATCGCTCATGATGACGCCCCTGCTGGTGAGGTCGCCTGAATGCAGACTACTTCATCCCCGAGACGCAGCACCCACTGCGTGTTCACGCCTGAGACGCGGATCACACCATCCTCGATGGCCTGCGTGTTTACCGTGCGCTCGCGGCCACTGGAGTATCGGAAGATGGCTGGCACCGGCGCATTTCGGGCAAACGCGAAATACGTAAACGTCCCATCATCCCAAACGCGCGTCGGGGTGAACTCGGCTTGCGTGCTGGCCCCGTAGTTATAGTTAGGGGCTTGGCTCGCAATTGCGCGGGTTGGCCGCGCGTCATCATCAGGATAGCGAAACTGAACCACATAGAAGGTGGGGCTTTGGGTCTCCTGGACGTTGAAGTAATAGCTGCGCCGGTTGGTGTAGACAGTCACATTGGTATGTACGCCGCGTGCGACAGGTTTGATCGCGAAGGCTTGACCGCCAGGAACGCCATCGATCTCAAAGCCCTCAGTGTCGCCTGCAATGATCGAGCGGATGCTTTCGCCTTCACCGAATTCGACTGTTGTCACGTGGGTGAGGGAAACATTGAGTCGATAGACCTGCGCACCTTGATATGTGGCCAATCGAACGCGACTGTCATTGGGTCCGCCACGCGGAATGGCTTCGGCGAAAGCGAGGCCAGGCAATAGGGCAATCAGCAATAAGAAAAGTCGAACTGGGAACAAACATGCGTTTCCGGAATGAGTTGCGTCGCCAATACCCTGCCGCGCTTCGCGCTCTCGGGACATTGGCGACAAGGTATTTTGGAGTGAATTCCAGAAACGCATTAATTCTCCAATCTGTCGGAGCGGATAGAATATTCCAGCACGGTGAAGCCAAAGGGGTTGGTCCAAACCTGATCGATGGAGCGGCTGGCCTCGGGTCGGAACTCAAAAAGTAGAGTGGCGGTGAACAGGCCGGTTTGAACGCCGTTGATTGAGTTGAGGCGTTTGCGCAGACGGACTGTAGCGCGATTGATGCCGATCCGATTGATACTGAGGACTTCGACGTCTAGACGGCCGCTCGTGCCATAAAGCGTGGGCGGGTAGTCCGCATTGGCACTATTCCAGATTTGGCGCAGCGAAGCTTCAGCGGCGCCGTCGGATCGCCTCAAAACACTGCGAACCCTCACATCATTGTCGAGTTGGTTGTAGACCTCGCGGTCACTGATGTAGCGGAACACTTCCGCCTCAATGATGGCCTGGTTTTCCGTAACTGTGGTGGCTCCGACAGAGACCTCGGGAAGTGCAAAGCCGGTCGCAGGATCATAGGGCACGACGACGGGCGGTGGATCGACGTCGAGCAGTGCAACAGCGGCCGCACTCAGACAGCCCAAGATGCCAAAGATCAGCCCCATGAGGCCGAGTCGTTGCCACGTCCGCTCACGGCGAAGGGCACCGTAAACTAGTTCTTCTTCAATGATTTCTTGTTCACTCGCCACGTATCACACCTCAATCTGCGCTGAGATCGGGCAGGGTGAAATCCATGAATCGCTGCTCTTCGGCGATGGTTGCGGCATCGATCACACCACCGGTGCCATCACCGACTGTTTGAATGGCTTCAAGCTGCCACATGGCAACAAGCGCAATTGCAAGTTCTGCCGTCACGCGCGTGTTGAGATCGACGCTTTCCTTCAACTCATCCATGTCATCGATCAGGCCGACCAGCCGATCGACACGCTCAAGCGATTGGCCCGCATCGCTGTAGCTGTTTTGCGCTGCGGCCGAGACCAGAGCGCCAGTTGTGGCTTGGGTCGCGATGCGATTTGCCCCAGGATTACCGCTGGTGGCCATTTCCGACAGCGTGTCGTCATCAAAGCCGAGATCGGCCAGAACGCGGTCCATCTGGGTTTCGATTTCGCCTGCGCCCGACCCGGACAGGCCCGAGAAGTCCCCATTCTTGATGGCCTCGATGGTCGCGATGATGTCGCCGAACTCTTGGTCTAAAAGGCCGTTGAGCTCATCTTCCATCTGCGTGCGAATAATCTCGGGCAATTCGGCGAGACGGGTCAGGGCCTCATATGTTCGCTGCAACTCCGCGAGTTGATCCGTGAGGGTGGCAAGCTGTTCGCGCAGCTGCGTCAGCTGCTCGTTTTGCAGAATCTCGTCTTCGATCATCTGCCGTAGCTGCTGGATATTTTGGGCGATGTTTTGGGTGTCGACGACGGGGACACCTTGCGCAAGGGCGGGAGAGAGGGTGCCCAAATGCAAACCAATCCCAAGCGTAGTGGCCAAGGCCGTCCTCATGAGTAAATGTCCCATCAATCAATCTCCCTGATCGTAAATTCCATGAACACCCCTTCGGCCATCCGGGCAGATGCCCGGGCCAGTTCTTCCGCAGACAAGACCCGGGTCCGTGCCGCCTGAAGCCGGACGCGGGCGGCCACGACACGCACGAGTTCTGCGCGGGCGTAGGTGTTAAGCGCCACGCTCTCCTGAACGTCCTCAGTCGTCGAAATGCGCTCCATGATGTCACGGATCCGCAAGGCCGCCTGTCTGATCGCGGCGGGGGAATTGTTTCCATAGAAAGCAGCGCCATGCCCTGTAATCGAGAGATTTGCATTGGCCAGAAGGGAAGGATCGATTGTGCCCAAGGCTTCGATACCGCCGATCCGGCTGAGATAGTGATTGTAGCGCTCAGGGATAACCTTGACGTAGTGCTGTGTTTCGCGAAACGGCGGCACGCCGCTGTATTCAAACACGCGGCCCGGCCCTGCATTGTAGGCGGCAAGCGCGTTGATGATGTTGCCGTCAAAAGTGTTGAGTTGCGTGGCCAAGTACCGCGCGCCGCCATGCACCTGCAGATAGGGGCTGTCATAGTATTCTGGATTAATGCCGAGATTGCTGGCGGTACCGGGCATGATCTGGGTGAGGCCAAATGCGCCAACGGGTGAACGCGCACCGATGGTAAAACGACTTTCCTGCCAAATCAGGGCTTGAAGAAGGGCGCGCCATTGGACCGCAGAGAGACCGGCGCGCCCGACGCCTGCAAAGCCGCTGGTTTCTTGCGCAACGCGGATAATGAGTTGTTCGATATTCTGGCCCGCATCGCCAAACATCTGCGTCCCCGCGGGATTGGGATCAACCTCGCCTGAGCCATAGACTGCCTCCACCGACCGGGCAGGATCACCACTGCCAGCTTCCAAACCAGACACCATTGCGGGCAGGCCTTGGCTTCCAAAGCTGGTTTGGGCGTCGAGAATACGCGCCAGCGTTTCCAATTGTTCGCGCTCGATCTCGGCAATGAGTTCGCGCGCGGATAGCTTGTCGGCTTGGGTCGCAAGATCGACTTCACGGTCACCGGTTTCCACTATGTCGCGTGCGGTCAGACCGTTATCGACCGTTGGCACCCCTTGAGCGACCGCGAGACCGGGCAGCAAAGACACGCAGAGGATATGAGCGAGCTTAGATAGCAATGTCACCCTCCAAAGTGCCAAGAGGCGTGAAGGTGCAATCGGGCTCAACTGGTGCAACTGCCGCAAGGAACGTGAAGCAATTGGCCTGTGGTTCTTGGTATTGTGCGCAGGAGGCAAGCATGCCGAGCGCGGCTATGAGGATCAGTGATCGTGTCATGTCAGTCTCCAGAAATCAGGTCGGTCGCGGTAGTCTGCACCTACAAGCGCTTCACCCTTCTCCATGCCGCCAAGGATCGTGAGGTTGGGGCCTAAAGCACTGAGATCTGCATCGACGACGATGGACCCTTGGTCGTCACGAATAAGCGCCAGCCGCGAATTGCTGCCTGTGTTCAGCAACACGTCGAGTTCTTTCTCGAAGAGGTTCAGCATGGCGTAGTCGGACGCATGGGCGCGGATGTTGGGCAGCAAGATTTGCGTCGGGACCGCTTCAACGATGGTCTTGCCGGTGCGGGTGCGTTCTAACTGGCTTGCGTATTGCGTCATCATCACCGCGACGGTGTTCTGCTTGCGTGCCGTCACCAGCCAGTTGGACAGTCGTTCTGCGAAATACGCGTTGTCGAGCGCCTTCCAAGCCTCATCAATCACAATGATGGTGGGGTGGCGATCCTCAATCTCGCGCTCAACGCGGCGGAACAAGTAGCTGAGAACGGCCATGCGCTCTTTTTCAGATTCAGAATCGAGAATACCCGTCAGATCGAAGCCAACAACATCCCCTTCGAGAGAAAACGTGTCCTCCAGAGACTGGCCAAAGATCCAACCGTAGCGACCGTCGTTGGTCCATTCCAGCAGGCGCTGGTGCAGATCACCACCATCATCGGTGGAAACAAGGAGCGATGCAAAGTCCTTCCAATTGCGCAGGGCAGGGTCGGTAGCATTTGCGTTCTGGCGGACTACCTCTTGGATGCGATTGGTTTGCACGGGCGTGAGTGGTTTGTCTACCCGGTAGAGCAGGGTGGCCAGCCAGTCCGAGAGCCATGCGGTGCCGCGATCATCCACTTCGGTCCAAAGCGGGTTCAGACCTGTGGTTTGGCCTGCTTTCAATGCTGCATAGCTACCCCCGTTGGCGCGGACCGCCATCTCCATACCAAGGCGGTAATCAAAGACGAAGATCCGCGCGCCTGCTCGACGGGCTTGAGTCATGAGGAATGCAGAAAGGACGGATTTGCCCGAACCTGGCCGTCCCATGATCAAGGTATGACCACTGGTCGGTTCTTTCTCGGGTGAACCTTGCTCGTGATAAGAGAACCAATAGGCACTTTGCTCCGGCGTTGGCAGCATGGTGATGACTTTGCCCCACGGCACCTCACCGGCGTTCTTGCCAAGTTGCGTCCGGTGAAACGCCGCGAAGTCTGCAAAGTTGCGATTAGTTATGGCACTGGCACGCACGCGTTTGGGCTGATTGCCGGGGTGTTGGCTGAGATAGTGCGCCTTGGCCGCAGCCCGCTCGCCGATCATCTTCACACCTTCGGCGGCGGCGGCGTTGACGATCTCTGCGCTTAGGGTCTGAAGTTCATCAAGCGTGTCGCAGAAGATCGTCACGACCATGTGGTGCTCGCCAAAGCTCTGCCGTTTGGCTTCCAGATCATCCGCGGCGATGTCGAGCGCTTCCATCAGTGAGAGGGCAGCGTCCTGCGATGCCTGCATCTGGCGTTTCTGGCGCTTGATGCGACCTGCCATCAGGTTGGAATTGATCGGCGTGAAGGAGTGCGTGACGATCATGTCGACGGGCAGGTTGAGCATGTCGAACATCGTGCAGGAGGTGCCTTCGGCATACTCTCCGATGGTGAAGCTCTTGCCGTAGCGATGGCCGACCACCCCTTCTGAAAGCTCAAAGTGGTCGTCAAAGAATGTCACCCGCGTGTTGGCAACGTTGAATGACAGAAACCCGAAGGTGCTGGCAGGGTAGAGCGGCAGTTCCTGACCTGTATTCAGCGCCCCGAGAAACCCGACCAACTCGCCTGCTTTGGCGGATAGGATGCGAGGCTTCAGATCAGCAAGGCCGGACACAAAGACGTTCACGGCTTCGACCAACCGCCTGAGCCGTTTCTGGGTTTCTTCTTTAAACCGTTCTGGCGCGCTTCGGTTGACGAACGGCAGAAAACTCTTCGGTGGAGGGCGGTGGATGACCGTTAGGGTCAGTGTTTTGTCGCGCAGCCCGCTGCCTGCGAGTTTGTTTCGCCATTGTTGGTCAACCTCACCGGCAAAGCTATCATCCGCAACGGGCTCCAACTCAAGCGCAATCGCCTTTGAGACTTTGTGTACGTAGTAGGAGTATTCCGGTCCAAGCTGGGCGATGATGCGCGCAAAGAGGGCTGTGATTTTGTCGAGGTAGGCATCGTCGGTCGTGTAGCTATTGATCCCGTCCAAGCGGATGCACTGAAACAGCTCGTTCACCCGCGTCCGTACCGTCTGATCACCGACCAAGCTGACATAGGGCAGCATATGCGCGAGGCGTGTCTCCCGCGCGTACCAATTGGGTATCTGCGTCCGGGCGTCCAGTGCTTCATCACGGGGCATAGCTATCGCCACCGTGTATCTGCCGGTTTCGGGTGGGAGGGGTTTCTTGCAAGGCTGTCATCATTACGTCGATGAAACGGGGATCCCAATCAGCCGCTTTCCAAAGCACAGGATAAAGCACAAGCGCGACCCCAAGGATTACCATGTGCTGAACCCAGACGAACAGCAGTACCGATCCAAAGAGCCAGACCACCGCATACATGATGGGCAGGCCTAGCAATTTTGGCGGCCGAACAAGGCCGAGGAAGAGTGGCGAGCGCTCAGCCACCGGCAAACACCGCAGCAACGATTGTGGGTGCAGCCGCGACTCCTGCGATGCCTACGAGCACCCAAAGCGCTTGGCGCAGATCGATGATGTTGAAGAACCAGCTAAGAAAGACGCCTAGAACGGCCAGCGTTGCAATCACGACTCCAAGCGGGCCGGTCAGCGCATCGACGATGCCCTGTAGCAGACTTTGAATTGGGGAGAGGTCGATGCTTTGCGCAAGTGCAGGGTCTGCGATCAGTAAGAACAGCGCCAATGATGCAGCGAAAGCGCGTGTAAAATGTCTCATGGGTTTGTTCCTTCCAGTCGAGCGGCTACCGCCATGACGCGGGCCACATGATTTTGGGTTTCTCGGTAAGGGGGGATGCCACCGTACTGCCGCACGGCATCGGGACCAGCGTTATAGGCTGCCAAGGCAAGACGCGGATCGCCGAACAGCTCCAGCATCATTGCAAGATAGCGGGCGGAACCATCGAGGTTCTGGAGGGGATCTCGTGGGTCAACGCCAAGATCGCGGGCCGTGGCTGGCATCAGCTGTCCAAGGCCAATGGCCCCTGCACTAGAAACCGCGCTCTGACGATAAGCGCTTTCGATTTCGATGTTGGCGCGGAAGAGAACGAGCCAATCCGAAACCGAAAGTCCCGCGCGGCGCAGACCGGGGTGGCTACCATAGCGCAACGCTGTGGTTTCGATGGCGGCAAGAACTTCATCGCGGGGGAGGAGAGCTCTCGAAGCGATTGCGGCGGTGCGGATTTCTTCTGTAACTGGGTCAGCGACGGGTTCGTCAAAGATTGCGAGCGCGTCTGCTGCAGGCCCTTGGCCTACGCCGTCGTTGTAGTTCCGAGCAAAGCTGTATTGAGATTGTGTCGCGGTCAGCGAGCCGTCGCTCTCCATGACCAGAACCATTTGGGCTGTTGCGGGTGGAGCAAACAGCCAAATGAAGAAAAGGCTAGTCGCTGCTGTCTTCGTTGCGGCTAGCGAGTTTGTGAGTTGTTCGCTGGCCCTCTTCGAGCGGAACATCGGCGTGGGAGAAGCCAATGCCAACGAGGAACGAGACAACGCCCGTGATGGTTTTGAATTCACGGATTTTGATATCGTTGTGAGTTGTGCGGGTCCGAGCCGTGACCAAAAGTTTTTCCACACCGTCATCGCTGACAGCGCGCATGATCCAGACGCCGTAATAGCTCGGACCTTTCTTATGCGCAGTTTCCTGGCACAAGATCTCGGCGCTATAGCCGCTTTCCACGAGTTCGCGGAATCTAGCCTCAGTGACAACATTCGGTGCTTCTACTTCCCAGTTCATAACTGCGATCACACTTCCCTATTCTCGAGACGTAGGATCGCACTGCCCACCATGGACATCGCGAACATACGAAAGTATATTAATGAAACGCAAGGTATATTATTGCGATTCTGATGTAGTATTTCCTCTCGGTCTGATCGGTCCGAGGGCTTTGCCATGCCGCGTCATATAAAGGATTCTTGGCAAAAGATGAAGCTACTGCATTTGGTCCCGCAAGTTATACTATTGAGTGCTGTGGTTGGGAGTTCAGCCAGCAGTGCAACCTGTCTCGCGCCGCAACGGCACTTTGTGCCGAGCGATCCGCAAGCTGCTCGAGAATACGCAGACCTCATCCAGAACGACTTCGAGATCTACATTCAGGATATACAGAGCTATTTCCGCTGCCTTGACGACGAACGGGCGCGCGCGTTTCAGGATGCGCGAGAGGTCAGCGAAGAATATGGACGGTTCTTTGGGACACTTGAACGTTAGCCTTGCCGGACAACCAGTCTAAACACTGGGCAATCAAATTCGAGGCTTAAGAAGTTCTTGCGCCTCTACACCCAGTGCTTCTGCGATAGCTTCAATCATGTCGATCGACGCGGCATGCTTTGCGTTTTCAATCTTGCCAATGTAGCCCCGATCAATGTCGGCACGATGCGCAAGGGTTTCTTGGCTGAACCCTTTGGATCGGCGCGCTTCCTGAATGTTCAGACCAAGTTGTATCCGTAGCTTCATGCCAAAGGCAGAGCCCAGATGTAGAGTATTTAACCACGCAATATATTCTACATTCGGAGGGTAGACTATTGTCTTCGGCCGATAATTTCCCGAATTAGGGTCCAACGCCATCATAGGCGAGTATGGAAGTAAAATTGCACGTGAGGGTTGGGCGAGTATTTTTGAAAGGGCGTTTTATCAAACCTATGCCAATCTTATGGTGAGAATTCATGCTAAAGAGTAATTTTGTCCAAGGCTGAATAGAGCCCTAAAATTTCCCGAGCAATCGCGCGGAAGTAGCCGCCTAGACCCTCAAAACCAAGCTGTTTTCTAATGACCTTAAATTCGGCCAGCAGATCCAAAGTGAATTAATTAGTGACCCAAGTTAACAAAGAAGCATCGCCCATTGCTCGGCTGATAGGACCCGATGGCAAGAGCACGGTTGGTTGGGTGTACGCTTGGGAGTCCACGGAATTGTCGATTCTATGGATCAACGAAAATGAAACGGCGACGTTCATTAATCCTGAAATATGCACCGAGAGATTGGCGCATGCCAAAGCGACAACGCCGGAAGAAGTGATTTCTTTTCTCAGTTTACTTCGAAGACCGTCAAGCTTGAGCAGATATTAGTGGGTAAGCGAGGACATAGTTGCCAATGCCGGATGAAGGTTCTAGCCTCACATGACGAAAATCCGTCATCTGGGAAATGCGCGTGGCGAATAGAACAACAATCAAGGACGTTGCTCGCGAGGCGGGCGTCAGCGTAACGACGGTCGATCGGGCAATCAACGGGCGCGGCACGGTCCGTCCCGAAACACTCCGGAAAATCTCCGAAGCGGCGCAGCGGGTTGGGTATTACGGCATGGGAACGTTCCGGGACCGGCTCGACCAATCACTTCCGGAAGTGAAACTCGGTTTTGTCCTACTCAAGCAATCGCAAGAATTCTATCGCAACTTCGCGCGGGAAATCGAACAAGCCGTGACGGCACGCAAAGACATACGCGGCGAAGTGCTCATTCGTTACTCGTCATCTCAATCGCCTGCTGAATTCGCGGAGATCCTGACTGAGCTCGGTGAGACTTGCGATGCAATTGCCAGTTCAGCAGTGAATGACCAAAAACTGGATCGGATCGTCCAAGTGTTGAAAGACAAAGATGTTCCCGTCTTTTCCCTGTTGAACGATTTTGCGCAGGGCATTCGAAAAAACTATGTCGGCTTGAACAACATGAAGGTTGGCCGACTGGCCGCTTGGTTGATTACAAAAACTGTGCATGAACCGGGTAAGCTTGCAATATTTGTAGGTGGCAACCGCTGGCACGGCCATGATCTTCGAGAGGTTGGTTTTCGGTCTTTTGTTAGAGAGGCAGGCTCCGGTTTCAGTGTCCTGGACACGCTGGTGAATTTGGAAACGCGGCAGCTGACCTATGAGGCAACCCTCGACTTGCTCGATCGACATCCAGACCTAAAGGGGATTTACGTGGCTGGCGGTGGCATGGAAGGAGCGATAGCGGCCTTGCGCGAGAGACATGCCGAACCCCAGGTCGCACTCATCGTCAATGAATTGACAGCCGAAAGTCGCGCGGCACTTGTCGATGGCTATGCAATTATGGCCATTGCGACGCCACTCCCGGACCTCTGCCGGGATCTCGTCGAAATGATGATCGCTGCCCGCGGGCAGCCGGATGATGGCGTCGCGGGGCAGTATTTTTTGGAACCGCGGCTGCACCTCCCTGAAATCGTATAATGACGTAAAAACATCATTTTGAAGCGCTTAAATGCGTCATGAATGACGTTAAATGCAGCGCGCTTGATTGACCGAGGCTAGAATCGTCGCAATTGTGATCTCGTTGCTGGTGGGAGGTACCAGCTTGGGAGGACGAAAATGCAGACAGCGCTGAATCATATGACTGTGCCGAAACTCGGTTACATTTCCTTTCTCGATTTGGCCGCAAAGCTCGGCTGCGTCGGGGTCGAAGTGCGCAATGATATTTCCCGTCCGTTGTTTGATAAACTAGATCCTGCAGAAGCTGGTCGTATCGCCTCGGACAAGGGGCTTCGTCTTGTTGGACTGAGCCAAGTCTATCCGTTTAACGACTGGAATCCTGAGCGTGAAGACGCGGTCAAGTCGCTGATCGCAACGGCCAAGGCATCCGGATCCGAAACCATCAGCCTCATTCCGCGGAATGACGGCACCGCGCTCGGAAATGGAGAGCGGCAGGCAAACGTAAGAGTCGCCCTCAAGGGCGTCCTTCCCTTGTTGCAAGATGCTGAGCTGACGGCGCTCGTTGAACCTCTGGGCTTTCAGCGTTCGTCGCTGCGCTCCAAGATAGAACTTGTCGAGATGATCGCCTCGGTTGGTGGGGAGGATCATTTCAAGATCGTACACGACACATTCCATCATACTCTGGCTGATGGTGGGCCTATCTTTCCCGAGATGACGGGCATCGTGCATATTTCGGCAGTGGTCGATCCGAAGTTAAGTGTTTCGCAAATGGAAGATGAGCACCGCGTTCTCGTCGATGAACATGATCGGCTCGGCAACATCGAGCAAATCGCGTCGTTGTTGGCGGCTGGTTACGACGGTCCGATCAGCTACGAATGCTTTTCGCCCAAGACCCATGCGCTCGACGATCCCTATACGGAGATCAAGCGCTCGTTCGATTTCATTTCCTCGCAACCTCAGGCGCTCGCTGTCTGACGTGAGGAGCAATCGCCCCGCTCTGGGGCTTCCGGCAAGGAATTGGTGGGCCGGACACCGACAGAGGGAGGAAACCCATGAAAAAGACCCTAATCGCAGCCAGCTTTGCCTCGCTGCTTGGAACCACTGCAATCGCACAGGAAATCGGTGCCACAATCGCGGCATTTGATGACAATTTCCTGACCGTCATGCGCAACGGTATGACAGATCACGCAGCGAGCCTTGATGGCGTCAACTTGCAAGTTGAGGACGCGAGCAACGATCTGGCCAAGCAGATCGACCAGGTCAGCAACTTTGTGGCTTCCGGTGTTGATGCGATCATTGTGAATATCGTTGACACCTCTGCCGGTGCGGCCATCACCGAAGCGGCTGGTAACGTACCGCTGGTCTTCGTCAACCGTCAGCCAGACAACGTGGACAGCCTGCCGGACACGCAGGCGTTCGTGGCGTCAAACGAAATCGAATCCGGCACGCTTGAAGCCTTTGAGATTTGCAAGAACTTGCGGGCCGCTGGCAAGGGTGGCGGCGCGACCGGTTACTTGATGAATGGCGAGCTGTCCAACCAGGCTGCTGTTCAGCGTTCCAAGGACGTGCATGACATCATCGGCACCGACATGTGTAACTTCATGACGCTGATCGACGAACAGACCGCAAACTGGTCGCGCGACCAGGCGCAGGATCTCATGACGAACTGGTTGTCTTCGGGCGAGCCCTTCGACTTCGTGATCGCCAACAACGATGAAATGGCGATCGGTGCGATCCAGGCAATGAAGGCAGCGGGTATCGATATGGCCGCCGTTGAAGTGGGCGGCGTGGATGCGACACAGGACGCGCTGGTCGCCATGCAAGCTGGTGAACTCGATGTCACGGTCTTCCAGGACGCATTTGGCCAGGGTGCTGGATCCGTCGACACGGCCCTCGCACTTGCGAACGGTGAAGATGTGGACAGCAAGGTCTATATCCCGTTCCAGCTGGTCACACCAGAAAACATCGAGAACTTCCTGACTAAGAACTAAGCTGATCCATAGCTTGCAACATTCGGAACGGCGCTAAGAGCGCCGTTCCCATTTTCGGCATATAAGGGGTAGGAAAATGGCAGACACGAGCCAAGGAACTGGCGGGTTGACCTTCGACCATTCCAAGAGGTCATGGCCCAATGAGTTGAACATATTATTAGCGCTGATCATCATCATCGCAATATTCGAGCTCGTGGGCCAAACATTTCCTTACATGAACGGTCAAAGCTTCCTGTTCGACACAAATGACCGATTTGATACAATCTTCAATGAAGCACGACTTCAAATCATTATTCTTCAGGTCGCTATTATCGGCATTATTGCACTTGGTGTGACACAAGTGATCATCACCGGCGGGATCGACTTGAGTTCCGGTCCTTTGGTAGCGGCAACGGCGATGGTCGCAATGAGTTTCGCACAAACTGAACTTGTAAATGGGAACCCGAATCCGAAGGCGCTCTTTGGAGTTTGGGCCATGGACCTTCCAGTGGTCATTCCGATTGTCGTCGGCCTCACTTTCGGAGCCTTCATTGGCGCTATCAACGGTACATTTATTGCTTATTTCCGAATTCCTCCATTCATTGCGACACTTGGGATGTTTCTTATTTGTCGTGGTATCGCGCTCTTGTGGAGCAATGGGCAACCAGTGTCATTCCCGACCGAGAGTTTCAAATTTCTAGGCTCTGGAATGATGCCCGTCGTTTGGTTCCTGGCATTAGCGGCAGTGTTTCACATAATCTTGCGCTTCACCGTCTACGGCAAACATACGTATGCTATTGGCTCAAACGAAGTTGCAGCACGGATGTCCGGCATCAATGTGAGACGCCATAAGGTAATGGTGTATATGATTGCATCAATGCTTGCGGCCTTTGCTGGAATTGTACTCAGTTCAAAGGGCGCAACTGCCCAAGCTGGGATGGGAGAATTTTACGAGCTCTTTGCCATCGCGATGGCCGTGATAGGCGGTATCAGCCTGACTGGCGGGCGCGGTTCGATTATTGGCACGGTCCTTGGTGCCATGGTTATTGGTGTCATTCGTTCGGGCTTCACATATGTCAAACTCGACGGGTCCTATCAGCTTGTCGCCATGGGCGCGATCATTATCGCGGCGGTGGTCCTTGACCAGTATCGTCAGCGCAATCGCGCTTGAAAGAGGAAAATCGAAAATGAGCGACGATTTCGTTTTAAGAACCGAGAACCTGACAAAACACTATGGTGGTGTCCATGCGTTGGAGGGCGCGAACTTCGAACTGCGTAGAGGTGAGCATGTAGCAATAATGGGCGACAATGGTGCCGGAAAATCCACTTTCGTGCGTCAGATCACTGGTGTTGAGCAACGCACTAATGGTCGGGTCTGGCTGTATGGAGAAGAAGTCAATTTTTCGGGGCCTTTGGAGGCACGTGAGCATGGCGTCGAAACAGTATTCCAGACACTGGCTCTGGCCGATGATCTGGACGTACCAGACAATCTGTTTTTGGGGCGCGAACGCACTTACGCAAACTGGTTGGGCCCTTTTCGTTTACTCGATTACAAGGCCATGAGACAATCGACTTTGGATGCATTGAACCGGACCGGAGTAAAAATTCCCAACATCCGGAACACAATTCAGAATATGTCGGGAGGCCAACGTCAATGTGTCGCCATTGCCCGCACGGCAACCTTCCATTCGAAGTTGACTATCATGGACGAGCCGACCGCTGCACTCGGAGTCCAGGAAACCGCACAAGTTGAGAACATCATCCGCACGTTGAAAGAGGAAGGTGAACCGCTCATTCTAATCAGCCACAACATGCGCCAGGTTATGGATCTTGTGGATCGTATCGTCGTGTTTCGACGCGGACGTATCTGCGCAAACCTGAAGAAAGAAGAGACGAATGGCGAGGACGTCGTAGCCTACATCACCGGCGCCAAGACCCAGCCGGAGTACGAGGACGCCGCTTAGCGCCGCGTTCCCGAATCCAAATACTAACGAGGGTTTCCCAGCATAAAGACCCTCAAAGCGGTCGACGGTTTCTCCCTACGTCGGCCGCTAACAGAATAATTTTGACCTATCCATACCGCTAATCAACGAGGACAACATGACAGTGAAATTTGCCATCCTGGGAGCCGGTCGGATCGGCCAGGTTCATGCAAGGGCCGTAACCGCAACGCCTGGTGCCACGCTTGTTGCCATCGCCGATCCAATGGCCGATGCGGCAAAAAAGGTCGCCGTCGCTTACGGCTGTGGCATCCGAAGTATTGACGAGATTGCAGCGAGTGACGACGTCGATGCCGTGGCTATCTGTACGCCAACCAACACCCATGCCGACTTGATCGAACAATTCGCTAAGGCGGGCAAGGCGGTGTTCTGCGAGAAACCGGTGGATCTGAGTCTTGAACGGGTCAAGAGCTGCTTAAAAACTGTCGAGGATCAGGGTGGGACGCTCATGGTGGGTTTCCAGCGCCGATTCGATCCGGATTTCATGGCGCTCAAAAAAACGATCGAAGATGGTCGGATCGGGAACGTCGAGATGATCACGTTGACCAGCCGCGACCCAGGTCCGCCGCCCTATGATTATATAAAAGTCTCTGGCGGGATCTTCCGCGACATGACGATCCATGACTTCGATGTCGCGCGTTGGCTGCTTGGCGAGGAGGTCGAGACCGTGCAGGCCGCGGCCTCGGTTCTGACTGATGAGAAAATCGGTAAACTAGGTGACTACGACAGCATCAATGTCATTCTGACCACCGCGAGCGGCAGGCAGTGTACGATCACAAATACCCGCCGTGCGACCTACGGGTATGACCAGCGTATCGAGGTGCATGGTTCGAAAGGATCGGTCTCAGCTGAGAACCACCGCGAAGCCAATATCGAGATCGCCGACAGCACGGGCTATACGCGCCCACCGCTTATGAATTTCTTCATGTCGCGTTATGTAAACGCATATGCCAACGAGATCGCGGCATTTGTTGACGCAATCGCCAACGGAAGCCCGACCCCGACCACCGGCCACGACGGCATGATGGCGCTGGCGCTGGCCGATGCAGCGCTGAAATCAGTCGCCGAAGGCTGTGTCGTCAAAGTCTCTGACTTAGTGGCGACTCAATGACAAGTTTCGCTCTTCGTGTGCAGTGCGACAGTCGTCGCGGCATCGTCTCTGCTATCTCGACATTTCTGGCTGACCAGGGCTGCAATATTACTGACAGCGCCCAGTTCGACGATGCCGAGACTGGCAATTTTTTCATGCGAACCAGCTTTCGGTCCGAGCGCGGCTTGGGCTTGGACGAGTTGCGCAATGCCTTCGCGCCGATTGCAAAAGAACTCGACATGGACGCGGAGTTCTTCGACGAGGCCGTGAAGCGCAAGGTCGTCATCATGGTCTCTCGATTTGGACATTGCCTTAACGATATTCTTTATCGCTGGCGCATCGGCGCTTTGCCGGTCGAAATCGTCGCCGTCATCTCAAACCACATGGATTACCAAAAGGTCGTGGTAAACGAAGACATCCCGTTTCACTGCATCAAGGTGACGAAAGAGAACAAGCCTGAGGCGGAAGCGCGCATCATGGCGGTCGTCGAAGAGACAAATGCCGAGCTGATCGTTCTCGCGAGATACATGCAGATCCTTTCGGACGAAATGTGTAGCAAGATGTCAGGGCGGATCATCAACATTCACCATTCTTTCCTGCCATCCTTCAAAGGCGCAAACCCTTACAAACAGGCCTTCGAGAGGGGCGTAAAACTGATCGGAGCGACATCGCATTATGTGACTGCAGACCTCGACGAAGGCCCGATCATCGAGCAGGACACGATCCGAGTGACCCATGCCCAATCGCCCGAGGATTACGTTTCGCTCGGGCGGGATGTCGAGGCGCAGGTATTTGCAAAGGCGATCCATGCTCATGTGAGAGGCAGGGTTTTTCTGAACGGAAACAAGACAGTGGTTTTCCCACCTTCACCGGGTTCCTACGCTTCAGAACGGATGGGGTAGGGGAGGGTAAACCATGAGCAAGACACTTGATTTGATTACCATTGGTCGATCCTCTGTGGATCTTTACGGTGCACAGATTGGCGGGCGGCTCGAGGATATGGGCTCGTTCGACAAGTATATTGGCGGCTCTCCGACCAATATTGCCTGTGGGACGGCACGGTTGGGGTTGAAATCCGCCGTCATCACGGGCGTCGGTGATGAGCATATGGGGCGCTTCATTCGCGAGCAGCTTGAACGCGAGGGCGTCAACACCGACGGCGTCAAGACCGACCCGGACCGGTTGACAGCTCTGGTTCTGCTGGGCATTCGTGATCAGGAACAGTTTCCACTGATCTTCTACCGCGAGCAATGCGCCGATATGGGGCTGACGGTTGACGACATCGACGAAGGCTTCATCCGATCCGCCCGCGCGGTTGTGGCAACGGGCACGCATCTGAGCCACCGGCAGGTCGAGGCGGCAACCATCAAGGCTCTGGAACTTGCGCGCGCGAACGGACAGCAGACCGCTTTGGACATCGACTATCGCCCGAACCTTTGGGGCGTGGCCGGTCACGGCGACGGCGAAAGCCGGTTTGTCGAAAGCGAAGCGGTGACGGCGAAACTGCAATCGACACTGCATCTGTTCGATCTGATCGTCGGCACCGAGGAAGAATTTCACATCGCGGGTGGTTCGACCGATACGATCAAGGCACTGCGCGCGGTGCGCGCGGTCTCGAAGGCGACGCTGGTGTGCAAACGCGGCGCGGCGGGGGCGGTGGCCTTTACCGGCGATGTGCCCGACAGTCTGGATGATGGACAGGCGGGACCGGGTTTTCCGATCGAGGTGTTCAATGTCCTGGGCGCTGGCGACGGCTTTATGTCTGGCCTGCTCAAGGGGTGGCTGGACGGCGAGGACTGGCCAACCACATTGAAATACGCCAACGCCTGCGGTGCCTTTGCCGTCAGCCGTCATGGCTGTACGCCTGCCTATCCAAGCTGGGAAGAGCTGCAATTCTTCTTTGAGCGCGGCATGAAACGGGCCGACCTGCGCAACGATGTCGAGCTTGAGCAGGTGCACTGGGCCACGAACCGCCACGGCGACTGGTCATCGGTGAAAACCTTTGCCTTCGACCACCGGCTGCAACTGGAAGAGATGGAGGGCTACACGCTGGAAAAGGGCGGGGCCTTCAAAGAACTCTGTCTTGCGGCGGCACTCAAAGTGCAGAACGGCCAGTCGGGCTACGGCATCCTGTGTGACAATCGGATCGGGCGATCTGCGCTGCACAAGGCCACGGGCACCGGTCTTTGGATCGGTCGCCCAACCGAATTGCCCGGCTCGCGCCCCATCGAATTCGAGCCGGAACTGGGCGAGGACATGGGCCGCCTGCGCGAATGGGCGCGGGAGAACGTGGTGAAGCTGCTGGTCTTCTGCCACCCGAATGACGACGACAAGACGGCCAAGATGCAGGTGGCGCGCGTCAAACGGCTGTTTACCGCAGCACGACGCAACGGGCTGGAATTCCTGCTGGAGATCATCCCGTCGAAGGTCGCCCCGGTCGATGACGACACCTCGGCCACGCTGATCCAGTCCTTCTATGACGCGGGTGTCTATCCCGATTGGTGGAAACTGGAGCCGTTCAAGACCGAGGCCGCCTGGGCCAATGCGGTGGCGGCCATCGAGCGGAACGACCCGCGCACACGCGGGATCGTGGTGCTGGGCCTTGATGCGCCCGAGGCAGAGCTGGCGGCAAGTTTCGCGCTGGCGGCCAAACAGCCGCTGGTCAAAGGCTTTGCTGTTGGGCGGACGATCTTTGGCGATGCCGCGCGGGCTTGGCTGAAGGGCGATATGGCTGATGATGCGGCGGTGTCGCAGATGGCCGAACGCTATACAGCACTGTGTAATATCTGGGACAATGCGCGGGCAGAGGCCCGCCTGAACGCGGGGTAAATCCTATGGGTAAGACGATCAGACTGACCGCCGCACAGGCGATGGTGCGCTATATCGCGGCACAGCAAAACGACGACGGCGAGCGCTTTATCGAAGGCTGCTGGGCGATTTTTGGCCACGGCAACGTCGCGGGACTTGGCGAGGCGCTGCACGGCGCCAAAGACAACTTCCCGACATGGCGCGGGCATAACGAGCAGACCATGGCGCACGCCGCCATCGCATATGCAAAGCAGTTGGGGCGGCGCAAGGCCATGGCGGTCACATCCTCCATCGGTCCCGGAGCGGCGAACATGGTGACGGCAGCGGCACTGGCCCATGTGAACCGCCTGCCGGTGCTTCTGATACCGGGTGACGTCTTTGCAGATCGTGGTCCGGACCCGGTCCTGCAACAGGTCGAGGATTTCACAGACGGCACCGTGACTGTAAATGACTGCTTCAAGCCGGTGACACGCTACTTCGACCGCATCATGCGGCCAGAGCAGTTGCTGACAGCCCTGCCACGCGCGTTCCGGACTATGACGGACCCTGCGGAATGCGGCCCTGTGTGCCTGTCTTTCTGTCAGGACGTTCAGGCCGAGGCGTTTGACTACCCTGAGAGCTTCTTTGAACCCAAAATCTGGCGTCAGCGCCGTATGCGCCCTGATGAGTTCGACTTGGCGGATGTCGCTAAACTGATCCGAGGCGCGCGCCGTCCTGTGATCGTGGCGGGCGGCGGCGTGCTTTACGCGCAGGCGACCGAGGCGTTGGCGGATTTTGCACAAACCCACAATATCCCTGTGACGGAAACGCAGGCGGGCAAATCCGTTCTGCCGTGGGACCACCCGCTGAACCTTGGCCCGATTGGTGTGACAGGCGGCGAGCCTTCGAACACCGTCTGCGCCGAAGCCGACGTGGTGATCGGCGTTGGCACCCGTTTTCAGGACTTCACCACCGGGTCGTGGGGGCTGTTTGCCAACCCTGCGCGCAGGCTGATTTCCCTCAACGTCGCGGCGTATGACGCCATGAAGCACGGAGCCGTGCCGCTGCAATCGGATGCACTGGTCGGCCTCGAGGAATTGGGCGAGGCGCTGAACAGCTACACGTCCCCCGGCAAAATCGACGGGCTGAAAGCGGACTGGCTCGGCAAGGTCGATCCGCTGACCGATGCGCCGGACGGCAATGAACTGGCAACCGACATGCAGGTGATCGGCGCGGTGCAACGGGCATCCACCGAAGAAACTGTCGTGATGTGCGCGGCTGGCACCATGCCGGGCGAACTGCACAAGCTGTGGAAAGCCAGCAAGCCGGGCAGCTATCACATGGAGTACGGTTTTAGCTGCATGGGCTACGAGATCGCCGGTGCCATGGGCATCAAGATGGCCCAACCAGAACGCGACGTGATCTGCTTTACCGGTGACGGCACCTATATGATGGCGAACTCGGAAATGGCGACGGCGGCGATGATGGGCATTCCCTTCACCGTGGTCGTGACCGACAACCGTGGCTATGGCTGCATCAACCGTCTGCAGATGAGCACAGGCAGCGCGGAGTTCAACAACCTGTTGGATCACTCGATCGGCGGCGAGAACTCCAACATCGACTTTGCCAAACATGCCGAGGCGATGGGCGCTGTCAGCGTCAAGGTCGGCTCGATTGCCGAACTCGAAGAGGCGCTGGCGAAGCGGGCGCAGGCCAAGGGCCCTTACGTGATCGTCATCGACACGGACCCCTATCCCAGCACCGAGCCGGGCGGCACATGGTGGGACGTGGGTGTCCCGGAAGTCAGCGAGCGCGCCGAAGTAAACGCCGCGCGCGCCAAGTACGAAACCAACAAGAAAACACAAAGGGCAGACTAATGGCTGTTAAGATCGGCATATCCCTGATCGCCTGGCAGAACGATGATCTGCCAGAGTTGACGAAGGACTACACCACAGAGGGCGCGATGGAGGATGCGGGGCGCATCGGCTATACCGGTGTCGAACGTGGCCGCCGGATGCCTGCGGACACCGAAGGCCTGCGCGCCTATCTGGACCGCTATGGCGTGTCGCTTTGCGGTGGCTGGTGTTCGGGCAACCTGATGGTCAATGACATTGCGACCGAGAAAGAAGCCATTCGCCAGCAGGTCGAACAGTTCGCAGCCCTAGGTGCGCCCTGCATCGTCTATGCGGAATGTTCCAACACCATTCAGGGCAATATCGGCCAGCCTGTCAGCCAACGCCCTAAACTGACCCGCGATGAGGTTATGGCCTATGGCGCGAAACTGTCCGAAGTCGCCAAATGGTCGCGCGATATCGGCACCGGCCTCAGCTATCACCACCACATGGGGGCGATGGTTCAGGATGCCGAAGACATCGACTGGCTGATGGAAGGCTCTACCGAGGACCTGACCCTGCTGTATGACACGGGCCACCTGCATTTTGCGGGCGCTGATCCTGTGGCCGTTCTGGACAAATGGGGTCACCGTGTGCACCACGTTCATTTCAAGGACGTGCGCCAGCCGGTTCTGGATTGGGTCAATGCCGAGGACAAAAGCTTCCTTGATGGGGTGGCCGCTGGGGTCTACTCCGTGCCCGGCGATCCGGAAGGCTGCATAGACTTTCAGGCCATCACCGACAAGCTCAAGGCGATGGATTACAACGGATGGATCGTGGTCGAGGCAGAGCAGGACCCCGCCAAAGCCGCGCCTTACGAGTATTCCAAGATCGGCTTTGATCACATCACTGAAATCTGTGGCCGTTCCGGCCTGACAATCGAGAAGTAGACCCTATGGCTGACCTCCTTTGCAAACCCTTTGGCACGCGCGGCAAAGTGCACCAGATCACCCCCGAAAGCGCCGGCTGGCGCTATGTCGGCTTCTCGCTCTATCACCTGAAAGCAGGTGACACTGCGGCTGAAGCCACAGGCGAGCGCGAGGTCATTCTTGTGATGGTCGAAGGCAAGGCCAAGATCACCGGTGCTGGACAGTACTGGGGCGTTCTCGGCGAGCGGATGAATGTTTTTGAAAAGACCCCACCGCACTGCCTCTATCTGCCAAACGGCACCGAGTGGGAGGCCGTGGCGGAAACAGATTGCGTCATTGCTGTCTGCTCTGCCCCCGGTATGGGCGGCCACGAGGCGCGGCGGATTGGCCCCGATGGCATCACGCTGACGGAACGGGGCAAGGGCACCAACACCCGCCACATCAACAACATTGCGATGGAAAACGAAGACTACTGTGACAGCCTTTTGGTCACCGAGGTCTTCACGCCTGCGGGCCACTGGTCATCCTACCCGAGCCACCGCCACGATGAGGATGACTTCCCGCGCATCACCTATCTGGAAGAAACCTATTACCACCGTCTGAACCCTGCCTCTGGGTTTGGCATCCAGCGGGTTTATACGGATGATGGCGGCCTTGATGAAACGATGGCCGTCAGCGATGGCGATGTCGTACTCGTGCCGCGTGGCCACCACCCCTGCGGCGCGCCCTACGGGTTTGAAATGTACTATCTCAACGTCATGGCCGGACCAAAACGCAAATGGCGCTTCGTGCCTGCTCCGCAAGTCGAATGGATCATGGAACGGGACGCCTGAGGCTCACAGCGACTCCGGCGCGAATAGCTGTGGGGTGAGGTAGTGCTGGCCTGAGGTCTCGCTCGGGCCACCGCGGGCCAATTCGATCATCGACGCGACGAGGTCTCGGCAGAGTTGATCGAGCGGCGTTGCGATCACCAGGCTCACGTAGCGATCGGTCAGCGCGTCGCGGCTCTCGTTCGTCAACTCGTTCACGACCAGCGCCACTTTGCCTGGCGGCCTCATTTCTCTCAGGGCTGCGATTGCTCCTTCCATCCCGCCGCCGGCCACGTAGATGCCGCGAAGATCGGAATGCCGTTCGAGAAGATCAAGGGTTGCCTCGTAGGTGACCTGTCGAGTCTCCAAATTCACGATGGCATCCAGAAGTTCAAGCTGCGGCGCGAAATCCCTTAGGTAACTTCTGAGCCCCGTCTCTCGAAGGATATGCCCGTGCCATCGGTTCCCGCCGATGAAGATGGCGACCTTGCCGACCTCCCGCATCTGCGTGGCAATCATCCACCCGGCGATCCGACCGACCTTGACGTTGTCGAGGCCGACATAGCTCTGCTGAACGCCTGATGCGGCATCGTTCAGCAGCGAAAAGACCGGTTTCCCCGAGTGCTGTAAGGCGCGGATCGTCTCCGACAGAATCGGGTGGTTGATGGCAGAGGTGGCAAGCACGTCAGCGGTCTTGGCGATAGCTGTCAGTTCGTTCGCAAAGTCGGACGGGGCCTGTGACGCAGCAAATCGCACGTCGCATCGTCCGCGAATATCCATGCGCTCAGCGACTGCGGTTTTGAGGGCATGCGCAAAATTGCGATAGAATTCTTGGGCTGGCTTGTGAAGGACAAACCCAAATTGCACTATCGGTCGCGCGGCGTCCAGTTTGATAGCTTCCAACTTTCCGGTCGGATAGCCAATGCGTTCCGCCGCCGCGAGTACGCATTCAATCGTAGCCTCGCGTACGTTGGGCCGTTCGTTTAAGACCCGGTCCACCGTGGCGACGCCTACACCGGCGGCCCTTGCCAGATCCTTCAACGTGGGGCGACGAGACGTCATTTCGCTTGATGCTTTTTCATCATAATGCATGCATTATTGATGTATTTTGATGTGACTTGCAAGTTCAAGTATGGGCGAAACCAGAAGTGTCCTGTATCTCAAAAAAATCTGTTTCGGGAGGACATTATGACGAAGCGCGACTATTCTTTGCTTGGCCCGGACTCCGAGCGAGCCGTCGAGACGGGTCTGGCCACCGCCGAGTGGTATCACACAGACATCCCTCGCAAGGAGATGAAGGCGCTGATGCAGCGCTCCGACCAGCCAGCGATCCGGGATGCGATCATCCTGTTTGGGTCCATGATCGTTCTGGCCGGGATCGGGATCGCGCTTTGGCCGTCCTGGTGGTCAGCGCCGTTCTGGTTGGCATACGGCGTGCTCTATGGCTCGGCTATGGACAGTCGGTGGCACGAATGCGGTCATGGGACTGCATTCAAGACGCCTTGGATGAACAACGTCGTCTATCAGATCGCGTCCTTCTGCATGATCCGGAACCCCGTGTCCTGGCGTTGGAGCCATGCGCGGCATCACACGGACACAATCATCGTTGGCCGCGACCCCGAGATTGTCGCGATGCGTCCACCCGCGCTGTTCCGCATCTTCCTGAACTTCTTTGGAATTTTCGATGCGCTGAATGGGTGGAAGCGGATGCTCCTGAATGCCGCCGGGAATCTCGATCCAGAGGAAGCGGCATTCATTCCCGAACAGGAGCAGCACAAGGTCATCGGCGTCGCCCGCGTCTGGGTTCTGATCTACCTCGCGACCATCGTGCTTGCCGTGGCGATGCAATCGATCTTGCCACTGATGGTCATCGGCTTGCCGCGGCTCTATGGCGCTTGGCATCACGTGATGACCGGTATCATGCAGCACGCCGGTCTGGCGGAGGACGTGCTCGACCACCGGCTGAACAGCCGCACGGTCTATATCAACCCGATCAGCCGTTTCGTTTACTGGAACATGAACTATCACGTCGAGCACCACATGTTCCCGATGGTGCCCTATCACCGGCTGCCGGAGCTGCACGAGAAGATCAAGCATGACCTGCCCGCGCCCAATACCTCGATCCTCGACGCTTATCGCGAGATCTGGCCGGCGCTGAAGCGGCAGCTCCGTTACGAGGATTTCTTCGTCAAGCGCGAGTTGCCCGGATCGGCCCAACCATATCGGGAAGATTTGCACGAGCAGGCACTGAGCGTTCCGGCAGAATAAAGATCAAAAGGGGAGGGAGACGATATGGCCGAGTGGATCGACGCCTGCGCGACGAATGACATAGACGAAGAGGATTTGATCCGCTTCGATCACGGAGACAGGACATTCGCGATTTATCGCAGCCCGAATGACGAGTTCTTCTGCACAGATGGGCTTTGTACCCACGAACAGGTGCACCTCGAAGACGGGTTGGTGATGGACTATGTAATCGAATGTCCGAAGCATAACGGGCAGTTTGATTACCGCACGGGCGAGGCGAAGCGCGCGCCGGTCTGCGTCAATCTGGGCACCTACCCGGTCAAGGTCGAGGGCGACCGTGTCTTCGTCGAAATCTAGGATGGCTGGGATCGTCATCATCGGCGCCGGAGAATGCGGGATCCGGGCGGCATTCGCGGCCCGCGATGCCGGGTACGAAGGCGCGATCACGGTTGTCGGCGATGAGCATGCGCTGCCCTATGAACGACCGCCGCTGTCGAAACCGGATGCCTCGGGCGTGGTCGAAAAGCCGATCACGTCACCGGAGATCCTTTCGGTAAAGGCGATCCATCTCAAATGCGGCGTCTCTGCTACTGCCATCGATCGCAATGCACAGGTGGTGTCGCTGTCGGACGGCGGCTCGCTCTCTTACGATAAACTTCTTCTCGCAACCGGAGCGCGGCCGCGCACCTTGACCTGTCCCGGTGGCGACGGGGCGCAGGTTCTGCGGACAATCGAGGACGCGCGCGCGCTCTATGACGCTGGCGATACGGCAACGAAGGTGGCGATTGTCGGGGCAGGGCTTATCGGATTGGAACTTGCCGCAGAGCTCAGGACCCGCGGAAATCAGATCACGGTTATCGAGGCCGGGCTGCGGCCTCTGGGACGCAATGTGCCGGAGCGGCTGGCGACGCGGCTGGCGGCGAAGCATCACGAGGAAGGTGTGAGCATTCTCTGTGGCGTTCACATCGCCTCTTGCACCGACCGCGGCGTGGAGTTGGAAGACGGGCGCTTCCTCCAAGCCGATCTGGTCATCGCCGCGGTTGGCGTTGTGCCAAATGACGAATTGGCCCGGTCCACCGGACTGACCGTTGAGAATGGCATCCGAGTCGACGGCCAACTCATGACGGATGACCCGCTGATCTACGCGGCAGGCGATTGCGCGGCGGTCAGGACGTCCAAAGGAAACTACAGGCGATACGAAACCTGGCAGAACGCGCAGGCGCAGGGCGAGGTTGCCGGCCGCAATCTTGCCGGCGGGGATGTTCGGTTCGATGTGCCGGTCTGGTTCTGGTCAGATCAATACGATCTGGGCCTCCAGGGTGTCGGCGATACCTCGGGAAATCCGACGGTGATCCGAGCGCTCGGTGACGGGGTTGAAATTCTGTTCTTTCTTGACGGTGTCGGCGCGCTTGTCGGTGCAGCAGGGTTGGGCCGGGGCAATGCGGTCGCCAAGGACATTAAGATCGCACAAAGGCTGATAGGAGCCCGAGTGGACGCGGCGTTACTGTCAGACCCCGCGCAAAACCTGAAAAAAATGCTTAGGGCGGCCTGAGCGAAGGAGAAACCATGGGACTCTATCATAAACGGCCAACAGTCGCGGACATCCGCGCGCTGAAGGGCAAGCGCAAACTCACCATGCTTTATGTCGATACACCAGACGAGGCCGCAGCTGCGTGCGAGGCTGGGATTGATATGCTGTCGATCATCGACCCGGCTTGGACCCCAGAGATGCGCGAAGCCGCTGGAAACTGTTTCGTTCAGGTCGGGCTGCTTTATGGCGAGTTGGTCACGCTGGAAGACTATCAGCGTGCGGCGCACCGGGCGATGCAGTTGGGCGGCGACTGCGTCTATTGCGCCTCGTCGTTTGGGACAATCAAGGCCTTGGCGGACGACGGCATTCCGGTCGTGAGCCATGTCGGATTGATACCTTCAAAGGCGACTTGGACGGGCGGCTTTAAGGCGGTCGGCAAGACGGCCGACAGCGCCATGGAGGTCTTCAGACATGTGAAGGCACTCGAAGCGATCGGGTGCTTCGGGGCGGA
The DNA here is from genome assembly GCF_028823805.1 of Halocynthiibacter sp. C4. NCBI lineage: Bacteria > Pseudomonadati > Pseudomonadota > Alphaproteobacteria > Rhodobacterales > Paracoccaceae > Halocynthiibacter > Halocynthiibacter sp. C4. The sequence continues at coordinate 135,496 of NZ_JAPEIE010000004.1, forward strand.
ACTGGAAGTGGTCCCGGACCGTGTTGCGGCCGAGATCGCCAAACGGACGAAACTCGTCCTCCTCGGCATGGGGGCAGGACCCCATGCCGATGCGCAATATCTCTTCGCCGAGGACGTTTTGGGCTACACGCCTGGCCACAAACCGCGCCACGCCAAGACCTACCGGGATTTCCGTAGCGAGCTGGACCGGCTTCAGCAGGAACGGATCGCGGCATTCAGGGAGTTCGGTGACGATGTCGCGAACGGAGCCTATCCGGCCTCTGAGCATTCCGTTTCGGTTTCGGATTCGGAACTCGAAAAGTTCGCATCTCAACTGGCATCTGACGGCGACGAGCGATTGGCAACCATTGATTGACGAGGCGCTTCGGTCGCACCAAATAGCATTCGGTCACCACGCACGAGTTCGTCCAGCAATTCGACAACAGCTTGAACCCGGCGGGCCACAGCCTGGTTTTCGTGCCAGACAAGCCAATAGCTCCGCGTCACTGACACGCTCGGGAAGAGACGCACCAGACCAGGCTCCTCTGCGGCCATGAAGTCGTGGCAAATCCCGATACCCGTCCCGGAACGAACCGCTTCGAACTGACCGATTGCGGTGGACACCTCGATGTCCGATCTCCAGTCGCGGACAAATTCCGGCGCATAATTGAGTTCCGGCGTGTAGATCAAGTCATCGACATAGCCAATCAAAGTGTGCGACCTAAGGTTGTCTAAGCTTCTTGGTGTTCCGGCGCGCGCCAGATAGCCCTCGGACGCATATAGGCCGAGGGAATAGTCAACGAGCTTTTTCACGCGCAGTCGCCCCTTGTCGGGTCGACCCACCATGATCGCGAGATCGGCTTCGCGTTCGGAAAGCGAGAAGCTGCGCGGCACCGGGACAAGTTGGATTCGGAGATCGGGATAGGCGTCTCGAAACTTGCCAAGCCTCGGCGCAAGAAACGCGCTGCCGAACCCATCCGGCGCGCCGATGCGAATGGTTCCGGCCACCTCATCTCGGCCGCGCATTCGGGCGGTGCCGTCCAGCACCTCCGCTTCGATGCGTTCGGCCGTCGCGAACAGCGCCACGCCCTCTTCCGTCAGCGTTGAGCCGCGCGTCGTTCGCTCGAAAAGGCGGGCGCCGACCGCCTCTTCCAATGCGGCCACGTGCCGGCTTAGGCGCGCCTGGCTGACACCTAGACGCGAGGCGGCGCGAAGCATCTGGCCCTCGCGGGCGACGGCAAGGAAGTATCGGAGATCATCCCAATTCATGTAGCTGTTTTTGCATAACGGATTGCCATTATTGTCTGTTTATATGCGAATTCGGATGAAAGATACAGCCTTCAGCAAACGGAGGAGTTTTCCATGTCTGAGATCGCCCATTTCATTGACAATGCCCGCGTCGCAGGCACGTCCGGCCGCAGCCAGCCGGTCTACAACCCCGCAACCGGCGAGGCGGAAAAAACCGTCGCGCTGGCTTCGACCGACGAAGTGAACGCGGCCGTTGCGTCGGCCAAGATCGCTTGGGCGACCTGGTCGAAAACGCCGCCGCTGCGCCGTGCCCGCATCCTTGACCGCTTCAAGATGATCCTGTGGGACCGGGCCGATCAGCTTGCCGAGGCGATTTCGGCCGAACACGGTAAGACCCATGACGACGCAGTCGGCGAGGTGACACGCGGACTCGAGGTTGTCGAATTCGCTGTCGGCGCGCCGCACCTGCTTAAGGGCGAGATCACCGAGAATGTCGGCACCGCTGTTGACAGTCATGCGCTGCGCCAACCTCTTGGCGTTGTCGCCGGCATCACGCCGTTCAACTTCCCGGCAATGGTGCCTATGTGGATGTTCCCGGTTGCCATCGCATGCGGCAACACATTCATACTGAAACCTTCCGAACGAGATCCCTCTGCTTCGCTTCTCATCGCTGAATGGCTGGCCGAAGCGGGATTGCCCGAGGGTGTCTTCAACGTGATCCAGGGCGACAAGGAGGCCGTTGATGCGCTGCTGACCCATCCGGACGTCAAGGCGATCAGCTTCGTCGGCTCCACTCCTATCGCAAAGTACATCTACGAGACCGGCACGAAGAACGGAAAGCGCGTGCAGGCGCTCGGTGGGGCCAAGAACCACATGGTCATCCTGCCTGACGCCGATCTCGACATGGCCGCCAACGCATTGATGGGTGCGGCCTACGGCTCGGCCGGCGAACGCTGCATGGCGATCTCAGTGACGGTTCCGGTGACCGATGCCGTGGCCGATGCACTGGTAGAAAAGCTGGTGCCGAAGATCGAGGCGCTGAAGGTCGGCCCCGCCGCAGACAAAGCGTCGGACATGGGTCCGGTTGTTACCAAGGCCGCGCAAGAAAAAATCCTGGGCCTGATCGACAAGGGCGCGGCCGAGGGCGCAAAAGTCGTCGTCGATGGCCGCGACTTTGCGGCGCCGCAAGGTTACGAGAACGGCTATTTCGTGGGCCCGACCCTGATCGATAACGTGACCCCCGACATGACGGTCTGGCGCGAAGAGATCTTCGGCCCGGTCCTGTCGGTCGTGCGTCGCAAGGATTATGCCGAGGCCGTGGACCTGATCCACGCCCACGACTACGCCAACGGTGTGGCGGTGTTTACCCGCGACGGCGATGCGGCGCGCACCTTCGCGCATGACATCGAGGTCGGCATGGTCGGCGTCAATGTTCCAATCCCCGTGCCTATGGCCTTCCACAGCTTTGGCGGCTGGAAGCAATCGCTGTTCGGCGACCACCACATGCACGGCCCGGAAGGTGTGCGGTTTTATACCCGGCTCAAGACGATCACGACGCGCTGGCCGTCCGGTATTCGCAGCGATCCCGAGTTCGTTATGCCGACGATGGGGTAAGACCGTTTGGCGCAGTCATGACACTGCGCCAAACTGACATTATTTAACATAAGATGGATTATGCGTAATTTATCAATCATATATTTAGAGTTGTAATAATATACTAACGGAGTCATGTTGGCTACGCCCTACTCGATAGGATTCTTCACATGCTTCGCACATTTCGAAAATACTCAATTGTTGCCCTACTCGCACTTTTTGGTTCGTCCGTAGGCCTTGCAAATCGTGTTCAGGCTCAAACGTATCAGATCGACTGCGCAATACTGCTATGCCTCTCTGGCGGCTGGCCAGCGTCAGTTCCGTGCGCCCGTGCCCGCGCCGAATTCATCCGGAGGATTACTCCCTGGCCAATCGAACCTCCATTGCAGATTTGGCGGTGCCCGATGGGTGCATCCTATGATCCAGTTACCCCGTCGGATAATCGAGGTCGTCTCTACGATATTTTGTTCACTAGTCAGAACCGCCCCCGACCACTTTTGTCACCTGCAAACAAACCGCTGACTACTGAGAATGCCGTCTTGAATCTTGCCGGTCCAAAGCCTGACCTACTGCCGGAAGAATTTGCACTCCAGCTGGTCCAAGACCGCGCTGACATCGACATTAGCGGCCCAGAATTCAATTTCGTCCGCTCAATCCGCGTTTATGACGTCCTGATTGATGACGACCGAGACGACGGGGATTGCGATAGGTATGCGGGTGTCCGGATCGGAAGTTATGACACACAAGGAGGTTTCAGTTGGAATCGAGCCAACAGGAGCGCCATTCCAACGGCATTCGGACGCACCAGTCATGGGTGTTCCCTCTTCGCCAGAGCGGTGTTCGTGGAATGGCGAGACTATGTTGGAAACTATGGCTTTGAGCGGGTCGATTACTAACGATGCGTAAGGTCCATTGTGTAATCCATATGCACGCACTGCCCTAACCTGCCAACTGGGGCTTCGCACGACAATAGAATTGGCCTATTGCGTGGATTGTCAGGCTCTGTGAAATACGAACGACCGCATAGAGACCGAACCCAGATCGATGGCATCTGTCATGAACGTCAGTTCGTCCTGCGAGTCCGAAGCCCCCGCGATGGTTAGCGCCGGCAAATAGTGGTCTACTGTCGGATGAGCGCGCGTTAAAAGTGTGCCGAGAGCCTTTCTGTCACCCAGTGCCGTAAAATCGCGATCCGTCAGTCTATCGGAAAAGAGTGTGTCAAACTCTAGCGCAAAGTCCCGCGGTTCGCTGCCGGCATGCATTTCACGAAGATTGTGCACCACATTTCCCGAGCCAAGGATCAAGACGCCCCTGTCCCTTAGTGCCGAAAGTGCCGGGCCAATTTCAAGTTGATGATCAAGGTCACGTGCCATGTCGACCGAAACTTGGAAGACCGGCACGTCAGCCTCAGGGTAGAGAAACTTCAGAACAGCCCAGGCTCCGTGGTCGAGGCCCCAAGTGTCATCTTCCTGTGCTCGGTGACTTGCAAGAAGCGTGACGGCCTCGCTGGCAAGTTCCGGATTGCCATGGGCGGGATATTGTTGCTCATACAGCGATTTGGGGAAGCCGTAAAAATCGTGGATTGTGCGCGGCATTGCAGAGACATCTACCAGAGTAGTTCCCTTGGTCATCCAATGAGCCGAGACGACGAGGATTGCTTTTGGTCGCGGCAGGCTTTGTCCGAGGTCGGACCATGCGCGGCTGTACTTGTTGTCTTCAATCACGTTCATAGGGCTGCCGTGACCAAGGAAGACGACCGGCATACGGTTGGATGGCGCGAAACTATCCTTCAGATCTTGGAGACTGTGGGTTTTCATGATCGGCTCCTAGGAAAGTGCCGGGCCGCGACAGCGCAGCCCGAGCTTTGGTTGTGCTTAGGCGAACTGGCCAAGCGCTTTTTGAAGACCCGGGATCCGCAGTGCAAATGCGCCGCTCCCGAGTGTGGCAATCACACCCTGTATCACGGCCCAGAAGAGAGGAAACTCCCAACCACCACCCTCGCTGGAAAACAGCCAGCCATTGCCAGAGTGCACCCAGGTAGCGCCAAGCAACACGGGGATCAGGGCGAGTGAAACAAGGCGTGTTCCAACGCCCAAGATAAGAGCTACACCACCGGCGATCTCAGCAAAGATCGTCAGGTATGCCAACAGTCCTGGCAGACCCAGGCTTTCGAAGTAGCCGACCGTACCGGCGATGGTGAAGACGCTGAGCTTGAGCCAGCCATGAGCTATGAAAAGGAGGCCGCTTGAGATGCGAAGCGCGAAGGCGGCGTAATCGGTGTTGGTCTGTGTGGTCATGTCGAATTCCAATCGAGAAGCTGCCGTTGTCGCGGCGTGTCTTTGTAAAGCGTACATACACCCTCAATGTGCCCCCCTAAATGGCGAAGGTGTTGAATGACTATCCACAAAATGTTCTTAATAGACATATGGATGTTCTTGATCAGATCCGCGCATTCGTCGCCACGGCTCAGTCTGGCTCGTTCACGGGCGCCGCTGAACAACTCGGTATATCGAACAGGCTGACCTCAAAATACGTGGCAGAGCTTGAAACGCGACTTGGGGTTCGCCTGTTTCAACGCACTACACGGAAGGTCGGGCTGACGGCTGCAGGCGAAGACCTACTGGCGCGTGCACCGCTGCTGCTAGAAGATTTCGATGATCTCTTGGCTGAGGTCTCTGAAGGACCGCGCGGACTGACCGGTGTCGTGCGTGTTTCGGCGCCGGTCACTTTCGGCGAGATATACGCCGCCGGCATGCTCGGTCGATTCGCCGAGACCCATCCCGATCTGTCAGTCGATCTGAGACTCAGCGACACTTATGTCGACCTGGCCACTGACGGGATCGACGTTGCATTCCGCATCGGGAGCTTCGACTTGGCATCTTTCAAAGTGCGTCGGCTTGGAACCTTCCGGAGCGTTCCCGTGGCAAGCCCAGACTACATCGCGCGTAACGGCGTTCCGGAAACCCCGGACGATTTGGCACGGCATACATGTATCGTGGATACCAACCGCCGCAATTCCCGCCGCTGGATATTCGAGCGCGACGGCGCCGAAGTGGCGGCTGCCATATCGAGCCGATTTAAGGTCAACTCCGCCCGCGCCGCAGTTGAACTGGCCATTCAGGGACTTGGAGTTGCCTACACGCCTCGGTTTGCGCTTGGCAATTACCTAGAAGAGGCCAGGTTACTGCCACTGCTCACAGAATACTCCGGAGAGGCCAGTGAACTTGGTGCCGTCTATCTCGAGGGGCGCACGCTGCCCAACAAGGTCCGCGCACTCATAGACTTCGTTGCCGATGATATTCGGACTACGAATATTCTCTGAGTTCAACAAGCTGGTACTTGGAGTATCGTGCGCAGGTTCTTCAAGTATTGTGGCTCCAGAGACGTCCCAATGCTGCAGTCGCAGTTCGGTTTGCCGACATTCCCTGTGAGCGCGAAAACTGAGGACGCTCGAACTCACACTTTGCGGGACGAAGTAGTAGTTCGCTGCAGATGCCCTAATGGAAGCCTCTGGAGCTCCCTGATGCAAACCTGTGCTATGCTCTTCGTTTGGCCAGTTCCCGATATAGTGCTTCCCGCGTGACGCCCAAAACTTGCGCTAAAACCTGCAACTCACCCCTCGGTGGGAGGGATTTGTTGCTTTCAAGCCAGACATCAACTTTCTCGGCGACTGTCCGCAAAGTTCGCACCTCAGCATTCATGCGGGCAGCCTGCAATTCATGCGCTAGGGCCTTGGCCCAGACGTACTGCAAGTCTGCGTTTGAAGTTAACTTTTGCTGAAACTCAGAAACGGGAACACGCTTCACGCGTGATCGTGAAAGCGACACCCCATCACAATGATAGACCTTCGCGTAGGCTGAAGCCTCAGCCAACACATTTCCCGGCCTTACACGTGACAGCACCAAGCGGGTGCCAGATCGCGCATGACGCACCAGTTCCACGCTACCCTCTTCCACAATAAACATAGATCTGACCGGTTCGGCGTTTCGAAATAGGACTTGCCCCTTGGCAAGGCAGGTCGTTTGGGCATCGTCAAAAAGGGCAACAATTTCCGGATACATGATCTGTATCATATGTGATTTAGGCGGAATGCTGAATAGATGAACTACAACACATACTTATGTATCGGAATTGATGGTGACTTTCTTTCAGAAAAAATACGGCAAACATCGAATTGCGATCGGGCTATTTGCCCTGGTGACGCTGGCCGCAGGAGGTGTTTTCTACGCCAAGGGAAACTCCCTCCATATGATGTCTCAGCACATGTCCGGGGGCGGCCATATGCACGGGGCCGATGGAACTGGACATGATGAGATCAATATGCCGGGCTTACGTGGGGAAAATGCGACACCTGAAGAGAGCGCCGAACTTGCAGTCATGTTCCGCAATTTTGAGACTATCACGCGGGAAGTCACCAATCTTCCCAATGGTATCCGTACAGTCACGCGATCATCGGATGAAGAGGTGATGAAGCAATTGGTCAGCCATGTCTTTGGAATGATCCGCCGCGTAGAGGAAAAAGACGACCCCGAGATCATCATTCAGAGCCGGACTTTGGATGTTTTCTTTCAGCGGGGCGACAAAATCGAAACCGAGATCGAACTGACTGACGAAGGCATCGTAGTCACGCAAACGTCACAAGACACAGAACTTGTCGCGGCGCTCCAACAACACGCTGCCGAGGTCACAGATATGGTTGATCGTGGTATGGAAGCAGTTCATGAGATGATGATGCAATAGGACGAATACACCAGTACCAAAAGTTTGGCCCTCTAGCCCAAAAGCCGCCATTGGCCGCGAAGCAGAAAATCGATAGTTTGGGCTCGTTGCGGCCATCGGAGGCAGCGCAGCATCTCGACAGATCGGCGGGTCCGAGGCCAAACGAACGGCACCCTTCACCGCTGGCATCCGGTGCTACAGTGCGGCCCATCATTGCTGCCATTCATACTGGATGCAGCATTTTGACCGTTGACCGGCTGCAGCGCGGACGAACGCGCTCCGAAACTGCATTTGCTTCAAACGATGCATAGCTGTTCCGGATGCGGCTTCAGATCGATCCGAGGTAATACCCGATGGCCTCCGCCAATTCCGTCTCCTCATAGCCAAAATGGGAGCGTACGACCTCTTCAAGTTTTCGGTACGTGGTGGCGGCGCGAACGAAGTTCGCCTCTTCCGGATCTTCCATCAGCGCGGCCGCAGCGCGGCCGAGGCGGATGATCAACTCGTGGACCACCTCGTGCTCTGATAGCAGCTTGGCGACGACCTCGCGAAACCTCCCTCCACCAGCCGCCTCGATGCGGGGGAACATATCGGAACCTTCAATGTCGTGGTGGAATTTGAGCACCTGGCACTCGCGTCCGCAAAGGTTTCCGAATGCCCGTAAATTCTCCGCCATATCGAGTGAAAGTACAATCTGCCTCAGATTTTCGGGCGGAGCGTCTCCCGCTTCAATCCGCGCCAACACCGCTCCAATTTGGGCCATCTCCATCAGATAGTGACGGTGGATGGCCGCCAGCTGTCGACCTTGGCGGCGGTGAATGTCTGTTGCTGCCGGAACCTTCGGCGCTTTGGGCCGCGAAAACTCGTCAATTGACAGGTCATCCAGCGAATGTGTTGAGAGGTCATTCATGTTTGGCATGAACGCCTCTGATTTCGCCAAGTCAAGAGCGTCGACCTTGCTAATTGGGCGATTACCTTCCCGATGCACGCTACATCGGCCCTTACCTGCCGTTGACCACCTCATCTCGATGCTGCGGTCGCAGCCCGCTTTGCGGTCATTCGCTGCAGACGCAAACTCCGGGCTTCATCGAACTCACACCCCGCGGACGAAGCTGCCGTTGGTCGAAAGTCCGCTTTTGAGTGATGGCGTGAAAACGATGACTTCCCAAACTATCTTTCGTTTCGTCCCTTTCCCGCGACGATCTTTGCCCGTGCCTGTTCAATTCGCCGTTTTCGGGTTTCGGGCTGTTTTGCATCGGAGAAGTGCAGCACCCAGCTGCGTTGCCGTCCCGGTGTTAGCTCATCGAAGGCTTCCGCCAGGTCGGGATCGTCATCAAGGGCGTCGTGTAGTTCATCTGGATAGTCGAGGTTGTCCTTTTCGGTAAACTCGACTTCCAGCCCGTCCTTTTCCACCTGTATGGCTTGGTCGATAAAGCGTCTGATCGTGTCTTCGCCGTCTTCGATCTCGCCCAGATTCTCGAAATGAAGTCGCCGCATGGCCTGGGAGTGCCTGCCGGGCTGGACCAGAAGGCCGTCCTCGTCCTCAAGAAGTGACCCTTTGAAGAAGCCGAGGGCGCAGCAGTTCTTCATCCCGTAGATGACGACGACATTGCTGTCATCATAGGCATAGCAAAGCTTGCCCCATTTCACGCGCTCTTCAAGGCCGCAGTCGAGGATGACGTCGCGCAGTTTGCGCCGTTCGTCCTTCCAGTTTTTCTTGCTCAGCAGGTCGTTGACCTTGGGATCGCCTGTCATACCTGTTGTCCTTCAGTCTCAATACGGCGCGACGAACAGTCGTCCAAGCACGATCACCGCACAGACAGTCGCGACTGCCAGCCAGTAGTACATCGGTCCATTGTCTTCGGCTCCAGCGCGCAGGTGAACGCCGGAGAACACCAGCATTTCCAGAGCGATTCCGATGGCTGCAACCGGAACCAGCCATCCTAGTGATGGTGCGAGAGCCGGAATGACGAGTCCAGCGGCGCAGATCAGTTCCAACGGGATCAGGACCGTCCAGACCCAGTGAGGCAGGGCGGTCAGGGTCGGCACGGCCTGCTCAGAGTTGAAGAGCTTCCATCCGGCACCGATGGCCGTGTGCAGGGCCAGCAGCGCCTGAAGAATCCAGAGGACAATGCTCATTGGCCGTCCCCCTTGTCGAGATCGGCAATGACCTCCTCCAACCGGTCAAGGAATTGTGTCCAACCGGCAGTGGCCCCGTGATAAGCTTGGTCCTGACCGGGGCCGAAGCCCGATTGCTCCATTCTCAGATGCGTGCCGGTGGCGGATTCCGTCAGGGTCCAAGTCACGACGCTCTCCAGCCCATGCGCTGCCCAAGAATACGAAAGAGTCTTGAGAGGTTCGACGGCCAGAACCTCACAGGACACTTTGCCCCATTCGGCTTCCAAATCGAAGCGGTGGCCGATCTCGGGTTTGAAATCGCTTCTCATTAGCCACTCCTCTATGAGGTGCTTTTGTGTCAGCGCGCGCCAGACCTTTCCCGGTGCGTGGCGCAGCACGCGTTCCTTGACAACCGTGCGCGTTTTCGTTTCGGTTTCCATCACTGGTCCATCCTTTTCAGAAGATCATCGAGGTCGTCGAGCTTGGCATCCCAGAACCGGCTCATGGTTCGCGTCCAATCGACAAGCGGTGCCAGTGCCTCGACATTGGCGACATAGCGGGTTTGACGCCCTTCCTGCCGTCCACTGACCAGGCCTGCCTGTTTGAGGACAGCCAGATGTTTCGAGACGGCCGGTTGGGAAATCCCGGCGTGTTCGGTCAGTGCCAGGACATTTTGCGCGCCATCAAGACACAGGTGCTCGAAGATCGCCCTGCGGGTCGGGTCCGAGAGTGATCGGAAGACTGTGTCGTGTTGATGCGACATGACGAATAGCCCTTCAGTTATGATTTACTCATAACCGGCGGGATATGAATCTGTCAATCACGAACTGATGCAGCTGTTTATGGGCCTAAAAGCAGACATTCACCGCGTTGCAGAATTTTGTAGGTCTGGGCTCACTGCGGACCTCGGATGCGCCGCAGCATCTGCCCAATCTGGCTTGCGAGGCAAAGCATGGACGGCCCATACCTGCCGTTCGCTCATCGATCAGAATGCTGCGCTCGCAACCCGCAAAGCCGCCATTCGCTGCACGAGCTTAAACCATCAGAATTTCAAGGGCTGTTCTGCGGGACAGAGTTGCCTTTCGCTGCGGCTGCGCCGATGACTGCTGTGCGTGCTTATCGACCACAGCAAAAAACTACGGGCAGGCTTTAGGTGCTTTTTTCGGTCCCAACGTTCTGGGTCGTTTGGCGGTCCCCTTGTTGCTGACACGCCGAAAAAGGTCCGCCGAAGAATGCGGATGCAATCAGGCTTCGGCGACCGAAATGTCTGCCTGTGGGCAGATCAAGCCGCAGTGATATGCGACAACCACTCAACAAAAAGATCTCGTGGTTGATAAACCGCCTCATCCTTTGGCCAAACGAAGAAGTACGATCCTACGGAGACATCCACCTGAGATCGCAGCACAATCAGGCGGCCGTCTTCCAGTTCTTGATCGACCAAATAAGTCGGGACCAATGCCGCTCCCATGTCATGGATCGCAGCTTGGATCATTGACGCAAATTGATCGACAAGCATTCCTGTAGGTGGCGGAACATCCTGACCGGAGGCTTTTGCCCATTTTTCCCAGGCATCTGGCCGTGTTTCCAGGTGCAATAAGGGCAACGTGAATATTTCGTCGATGCTATCGGACTGGATCGAAGCAGCAAGTCTGTGCGAAGCGACCGGCACGACAGCTTCTTTCATCAGCTCGAGAAAGTTCACATCTGACCAGTCCCGTTCGCCAAAATGGATCGCACCGTGAAATGTCTCGGTCGAAAAATCGAACGGCTTGATCCGGGTGCTGAGATTGATGGTGACTTCGGGGTGGCGTTCGACAAAATCTGGCAGTTTTGGCGCCAACCACCGCACCCCAAAGGCGGGAAGCATCGCGATGTTAAGTTGCCCGCCGTCGGGATTGGCTTTTAGCCTCAAGCTCGCTGTGCCGATTTGCTCCAACGCCGCTCGGATGTCTTGACAATAGTCATACGCCGCTGGTGTCAGGCTGATACTTTTTCTGTCCCGCGTGAATAGGGGCGTTTCAAGGTAGTCCTCTAGAACTTTCAGCTGCCGACTAACCGCGCTTTGCGACACGCCAAGCTCTCGCCCTGTCTCGGTGACACTGCCTGTCCGCGCAAAGGATTCGAGCGCGCGCAGGGCCGTCATCGGGGGAAGAAATCGTTTGGGATGCAGCATAGGTATGAGTTTTTTGCATTTATTATACGATAATTGTGTTTCCCACACATGGTCAGGTCATGTCAAACGACCCCAATGAATGGGGGCTGTCATGCTCAAAAGATCAAAGAGAATTGACGGAATGGCACTGTCAGAGATCGTTGCAATCTCTGAACAGGCTGCACGGATGCGTGCATCGGGTAATGATGTTTTAGCATTAAGTACGGGCGAGCCAGATTTTCCGACGCCCGCGCATATCTGTGATGCTGCCCACAAGGCGATGTTGGCTGGACAGACACGCTATCCCCCGACGATTGGCACGCCTGCGTTGCGGGCTGCAATTGCTGATCGTGCAAATGTAGAGCCTGCCAACGTGATCGTGGCCACAGGGGCAAAACAGGTCTTGGCCGACCTGTTCCTAGCGACCCTGAACGAAGGCGAAAACGTTGTTGTCCCCACGCCGTATTGGACCAGCTATTCCGACATTATCGCCCTTTCCGGTGGGCAATCTGTTTTGGTGCCATGCGAGGCCGAGGCCGGGTTCAAGATGACCCCAGATCAGTTAGAGGCAGCCATCACGCCGCGGACGCGCTGGCTCTTGCTGAACTCACCGTCCAATCCATCGGGCGCGGTCTACAGTGCTGTGGAACTGCGGGCCCTTGGCGCGGTTCTTGCACGTCACCCCCATGTCTGGATTGCGTCAGACGAGATTTATGATCTGATCAGTTACGCGCCTTTCACCTCATTCCGCACGGCATGTCCCGATCTGGCCGACCGCACCATTGTGATCAACGGCGTATCCAAGGCCCATGCGATGACCGGCTGGCGGATTGGCTGGGGCATTGCACCCCCTGAGCTGATCCAAGCCATGATCGCGGTACAGGGGCAAATCACCTCAGGCGCGTGTTCCATATCGCAGGCCGCTGCTTTGGAGGCCGTCACAGGCGATCAAAGCCATATCGCAGAGCGCCAGGACGCCTTTCGAGACCGGCGCGACTTTGTCGTTCAGACGCTCAATGCCATTCCTGGTATCGACTGCACCATGCCCGACGGCGCGTTCTACGTATTCCCCTCTTGCCAGGCCCTGTTGGGGCACAAGACACCGGAAGGGCAGACCCTCGAAACAGACGCCGACTTTTGCGCCTATGTTCTGGCGTCAACCAGCCTTGCCATCGTCCCCGGACGCGCCTTTGGCCTGCCCGGCCATTTCCGCCTGTCCTACGCCTATGCGCGCGCCGACCTCGAAGACGGCTGCGACCGCCTGCAACGAGCCGTGTCCGGCCTGACCTCTGACTAAAGGAACGCTTTCATGACCCATCAAGACATCCTCGACGCCTGCGGTCTGACCGCCGACCAAACCACCGGCGGCGCTCTGCCTGTAACCACGCCCGTAGACGGCAGCGTAATTGCCAATGTCCCAATGCACAGCGTTGCCGATGCCGAAGCTGCAATCGCCAAGGGCGTGAACGCCTTCAATGCCTGGCGCAAGGTGCCCGCCCCGCGTAGGGGGGAGCTTGTTCGGCTTTTGGGCGAAGAGCTGCGCCGCGAGAAGGAGAACCTGGGCCATTTGGTCACGCTGGAATGCGGCAAGATCTACCAAGAGGGGCTGGGCGAAGTGCAAGAGATGATCGACATCTGCGACTTTGCAGTGGGCCTTTCGCGCCAGCTTTATGGTCTTACCATTGCCTCTGAGCGTCCCGGCCATTCTATGCGCGAAACCTGGCACCCGATTGGCATCTGCGGCATCATCACGGCGTTCAATTTCCCGGCGGCCCCCTGGTGTTGGAACGCGGCGTTGGCGCTGGTTTGCGGCGATCCGGTGATCGCGAAACCGTCCGAGAAGACCCCGCTGACCCAGCTTGCGATCCAAAGAATCTGTGATCGTGCCATGGCGGCCTTCGGGAATGATGCCCCTGATGGGTTGATCCAGACCCTGATTGGCGAACGCGATCTGGGCGAAGCGCTGACGGCGTCGAAGGATGTGGCGATCATCTCCGCCACTGGCTCCGTCCCGATGGGCAAGGCCGTGGCCGCGGATATGTCCAAGCGTCTCGGCAAGACGATCCTTGAGCTTGGCGGCAACAATGCCATGATCGTGGCCCCGTCCGCTGATCTGGAAATGGCCGTGCGCGCAATTGTCTTTTCCGCTGTTGGCACGGCCGGTCAGCGTTGCACAACTCTGCGCCGCCTCATCGTCCACGAAGACGTTTATGACCAGCTGATCCCGCGTCTCGCCAAAGTCTATGCTGGCCTGTCCATCGGCAGCCCGCTTGCAGATGGCACGCTGGTTGGCCCGCTGATCGACAGCGCCGCAATGAACGCGATGGAAAAGGCGCTGGAACAAGCGCAATCCGAAGGTGGCACCGTGCATGGCGGTGGTCGGGCCTTGACCGATCAATACCCAGACGCGGCCTATGTCTCTCCGGCGATTGTTGAGATGCCAGGGCAAAGCGCGATCATGTATACCGAAACCTTTGCGCCAATCCTTTATGCGGTGAAATACAAAGAGCTGGACGAGGCGATTGCGCTGCAAAACGCTGTGCCGCAGGGTCTGTCCTCCTGCATCTTCTCCACCGATGTGCGCGAGACAGAGTATTTCCTTTCGGCGCAAGGGTCCGATTGCGGGATCGCCAACGTCAATATCGGCCCGTCTGGCGCTGAGATCGGCGGGGCATTTGGCGGTGAAAAGGAAACCGGCGGCGGACGCGAAAGCGGCTCTGACGCATGGCGCGCCTATATGCGGCGTCAGACCAACACGGTGAACTACTCGCGCGAACTTCCGCTGGCCCAAGGCATCTCGTTCGAGATCTGATACCCGTGGCGCGCAACGAGAGCCTTTGGGCAAAGACAGCCCCAGACACCCCCGCATGGTCGCCTCTACAAGAGGCGATCACCGTGGATGTGGTGGTTATCGGTGGCGGGTTCACCGGCGTGTCTGCGGCCTACCATCTGGCTTTAGGCGGCGCGTCGGTGGCTTTGCTCGAAGCGCGCAGCATCGGGTTCGGCGGGTCGGGGCGCAATGTGGGCCTGGTGAATGCCGGGCTTTGGACCCCGCCGGATCAGGTCGAGGAGAAGATCGGCAAAGATGTCGGCGCATTGCTCAATGAGACCTTGGCTGCTGGCCCTTCGGTGGTCTTTGACTTGATCGAACGGAACCAAATCCGCTGCGAAGCTGTGCGGGAAGGGACGCTTCATTGCGCCCATTCCGAAGCTGGCTTGCGCGATTTGGAAGACCGGTGCGCCCAGCAAGAGGCCCGTGGCGCGCCGGTGAAACTTCTCGACGCGAGCGAGACCGCGCGGCGCACGGGCAGTACCGCGTATTGCGGGGCGCTTTGGGATGGGCGGGCCGGAACAATCCAACCGCTGGCCTATGTGCAAGGGCTTGCGAGGGCTGCAGCAGCGCAGGGCGCGCAGATTTTTGAAGACTCCAGCGCGGTTTCGATCACCGAAGGCGCTAAGGGCTGGACGGTGAAGACAGCGCAGGGCGAAGTGCGCGCAACGCGCCTTATTCAAGCCACCAACGCCTATGGCGTCGATGCCGCTGACGACAACGCCATCGTGCCGGCCCATTTCTTCCAGCTTGCCACAGCACCTTTGCCCGATGACCTGCAGCGCAGCCTCCTGTGTGGGCGCGAAGGCTGCTGGGATACGGCGCTGATCATGTCGTCGTTTCGAATGGATCAAGCGGGGCGCATTATCTTTGGTGCGTTGGGAAACCTCGAAGGGGTTGGGGGCCGCATGCATCGGGGCTGGGCCAAGCGGAAATTGGCCAAACTTTTTCCCCAGCTTGCGGGTGTCCCTTTTGAGCAGGACTGGACGGGCCGCATCGCCATGACCTGCACCTATCTGCCGCGTATTGAACGGCGCGGAAAGGCTGGCATTTCGATCTTTGGCTATAGCGGTCGCGGTATTTCGCCGGGCACGCTTTTCGGGCGCGCGGCCGCTCAGTGGATCCTGGGCACGGGCCAACTGCCCCTCCCAATCGAAGCCCCCAAATCCGAAACTTATGCCGCAGCAAAGGGTCTTTACTACGAGACCGGCGCGGCGCTCACCCATTTCACAAACGGGCGCTTTTAGGCGCCAGAGGATAGATTATGAAAGTCTCCCCCAACCAAATCCGTGCTGATTTTTCCGCTGCTATGTCCGCCATGTACCGCGAAGAGGTGCCCGCCTATGGCACACTCGTTGGGATTGTTGAGCAGGTGAACAGGGGCGTGCTGGACCGCGAAGACAACGCGCTGGCATTGACACCCGGCGAAGACACGAACCGCATCAGCGCCGAACGCCACGGCGCGATCCGGCTCGGCACAGCCGAGGAACTGGCCATGATGGGCCGCGTCTTTGCCGTGATGGGGATGGAGCCGGTCGGCTACTATGACCTCTCGGTCGCCTCAGTCCCTGTGCATTCGACTGCGTTTCGCCCCATTGGACGGGACGCGCTGGCCGAAAACCCCTTCCGCGTCTTCACCTCGCTCTTGCGGCTTGAATTGATCAAGGATGACGGCCTGCGCAAAAAGGCTGCTGCGACGCTCGCCCGCCGCCAGATCTTTACCGATGCGGCCATTGCTCTGACAGAAAAGGCCGAGGCCGAGGGCGGATTGAACGAAGCCGACGCGATCCGCTTTGTCGCTGAGGTGCTGGAAACCTTCCGGTGGCATCCCGAAGCCTGCGTTGATGATACCACGTTCGAAGACCTGATCGCAGCGCACCGGTTGATCGCCGATGTCGTGTCTTTCAAAGGGCCGCATATCAACCATCTGACACCCCGCACGCTCGACATAGACGCAGCGCAGGCGGACATGGTGGCGCAAGGTCTGCCCGCCAAGGCTGTGGTCGAAGGCCCCCCGCGCCGCAAATGCCCGATCCTGCTCCGTCAAACCGCATTTAAAGCCTTGAACGAAGCCATCCGCTTTCAGGCTGGTGACGGCTGGCAAGAGGGGCAGCATACCGCCCGCTTTGGCGAGATTGAACAGCGCGGTGTGGCTCTGACCCCGAAAGGCCGTGCGTTTTACGATCAACTTCTCGCAGAGGTGCGCGCGGACATCCTGCCAGCGGCAGACGGGTCCAATGCCGCAGATTATGTCGAAAGGCTGGAGGAGGTGTTCAAAGCCTTCCCCGACACATGGCGTGAACTGCACGATCAAGACTTGGCGTATTTCAAATATGCCTCTGGTTCCGGCTCAGCCGTGGGCACAGGGCTGAATGCCCTGCTCGATGCAGGTGCCCTCACCATCAGCCCGATCATCTACGAAGACTTTTTGCCCGTCAGCGCCGCTGGTATTTTCCAATCCAATCTGGGCGATGAAGCCCGCAGTGATAGCCAAGCAGCCTCCAGCCGTTCTGCGTTCGAGGCCGCCTTGGGCAAGTCTGTGACAGATGAGTTCGCGCTTTACGAGGCCATGCAAGCGGCGTCTTACACGGCGGCTTTGGAACAGTTGAGCACGAGAGTGGCATGAACATCCCGGCTGGCATAAAGGCGGTCACTGATCCCAAGGATATGGCAGCGTTCCTGACCGGCGTCCGTGGTGAGGTCGGTCAAAGCCGCGGCGTCTTGCTGCCCGAAACAACGGAGGCGGTTGCCGCCTGTGTGCAGCACTTTAACGCCAGCCAAACCTCCTTTGTTGCGCAATCAGGAAACACCGGGCTGGTGGGCGCATCTGTCCCGGACAGTTCAGGTCAACAGGCGGTCCTGAGCCTGTCCCGCCTGCGCGAAACCTTTGAGCCGGACCTCGCCAACCGGTCAATACGGGTCAGCACGGGTTTTAGGCTGTCTGAGGTTAATGACCGGCTTGCCGAGCACGGGCTGTTCTTTCCCATCGACCTTGGATCTGACCCCATGATCGGCGGCATGGTCGCGACCAATACCGGCGGCGGCCGCTTTCTGCGGTATGGCGACGTCAGGTCCAATACGCTTGGGCTGACGGTTGTTTTGAAAGATGGCGAAGTGGTCCGTCTGGGAGGTCCGGTGCGCAAAGACAACACTGGACCAGATTGGAAGCAACTGCACATCGGCAGTTGCGGTTGGTTCGGCACCATCACCGAAGCGGTCCTGAACCTTGAACCGGTTGTAACAGAACAAGCGACAGCACTTGTCGTGCCGTCGAGCGACGCTGCAATGTTGACCCAGCTGCGCCACCTGGAAACCCGGGTTGGGCCGCTGCTGTCGGCATTCGAATTCATGTCGAAGGCCGCAATGAAGCATACGTTTGCACATGCGGCATCTTTGAAAAACCCTTTCGCAAGGGGCGAGATCCCCGAAACAGCGCTCCTGATCGAATTGTCCCGTCCGACAAAAGCCCCATGGGACACACCTTTGGATAACGTGTTGGAGGCGGTTCTGTCTGAGGCATGGCAGCTTCCTGAAACCCCCATCGAGGACGCGCTTTTTGGTCGCCCCGAAGAAATTTGGGCGTTGCGCCATGCGTTATCGGAAGGGGTGAAATCAGCCGGGCCGCTTGTTGCGTTCGATCTGGGGTTCACACGTGACAAGGTGATTGCTTTCCGAGCGGAGATGACGCGCAAGCTGGCCAAAGACTTCCCAATGATGGAGGTGTGCGATTTCGGCCATCTCGGAGATGGCGGTCTTCATTTCAACCTTGTGAAAACAGATGGGCCTGTCGATCCTAAATTTGAAATGCGCCTGCGTGATATTGTAGTCGACCACGCCGTCAACACCTACGGTGGATCCTTTAGTGCCGAACACGGAATTGGCCCCAAAAACTATCGGTACTTCGAAAAATGGAACCGGGATACAGCCGTTTCACACAAGTCCATACTGCGTTTGGGATAGGCGAACGCCTTAGCTGTAAAGGTCGGCTTTCTGTCTTGCGCGAGCCTTTGTGTTTAGCGCAGCATTCGGCGCTTTGGGCTCTCTGCAGACTTCGGAGCAGACGCAGCATAAGCCACTGCCCCGCATGCCACGACCTAGACAACGGCCCTAAGCCGACGTCTCATGAAGTCCCGGATTGCTGCAGTTGCAGCCTGCACAGCCGACGTTCACTAAAGGTGCGAATTTCGCCGAATGTTGAGCGTCTGAAGCAACGAAAGGAACGGTCGTTCAACATGGGGCTTTGTTCGCCAGCTTGTCCTGTTGGCTCATGCGCTGTAAGGCCCGAAAGATGCAACGATTCCTGACCCATGTCTTCTGGACGTGCCCCGAATGCGGGCACACGAACAGCCAAGATGCTGATGCGCCTTTGCTTAACTTCATGGCCGAGAAGACCAGCGACATCGTTGGCGATGACTACGCCGAGCTGACCTGCGACGGATGTGAGACAACCTTTAGCGGGCACGCATGGTCCAATCAGGGCGAAGTCCGGTTTGAGATGGAGGAACCCAAGTCCTTTGAGGTCCAAGGGGACATGCCCATGTACGAACCCGATCCGGAAGACCTCTACTTCCTTCCCCCACCGGACGATCCTCATGGCATCGCTCGCGAAGCGCTCGACGGGCTTCGGAACTTGATCGACGCAGGCAACGATGCCCGTCTCGGTGATCCCCAGTTCCGCAACCGTTTGGTATTCTCTGGCGCCATCGCGGTACTTGAGGCGTATTTCGGCGATACGATTAGGAATGTGATCCAGAGAGACCGGGATGCCCTCGTGCGGTTCGCGACAGGCAACGACGTAATGCGGAAAACCTCCCTCTCCGTAACGATGTCCGACGTAGAAGCAGATTCCAACGTTTTGGGACAGACGGTCGAGGACCGGTTACGAAAGGCCGTTGACGCCAACCTACGGGGCGTTCTCTATCATAACCTAAAGAAGGTCATTGCTATCTACAAAGATGCAGCCGGTATCGAGCTGGCCGCTCAGGCGGAAGATCTAAAGGAGTTATTCCAATATATGGAACTCCGCCACGACTGCGTTCATCGAAACGGATCTTCGCAGGATGGGAATAAGCACACCGTTTTCGATGAAGCTTTCGTAACGCTGGCGATCGAGCGCGTCGCGCGTACGATCGACAATGTAGAGGATCAGGCTTCAAAAGATTTGCCGTTTTAGGCTGCGCCCGAAACACCATCTAGCAAAACAGATTGTCTGTTCCCTGCTCGAAAACGAGTGATGTAGTCCTCCTGATCAGCCATTTGCATATGCTCACCACGACATTGCACCATGCTTTACCGCAAGATTTCCAGACCAAGACTTTGTATTTAAACATAATTCATGCTTACCAGTGCGTCCGGATGTGACGCTATTGTTCTGGCTTTTGCGCAACCGCACTGCTAGTCTACAGCAAAAGAACGACAGAGAATTCGAACACCAACCAAGCGCTCACTAGAGCCTATCAGGCCAATTTCGTCACTATGTCCAGTGCAAAACAGATCATAGCAATGCTGCGTAGCCGTGCCGACGGTGACGACGAGATGTTCTATTCTGTCGCGTTGCAAGCGGCTGCCGCTGAGGCGCGTCGGGGTCGTAAGACCATCGCAGAGGACATTCGTGCGGCGGTGCAAGACGCGCGCAAGTATGCGGAACGAGGCCAGGTCGTTCCCATCAGAATTGATGAGCCGCGCGGTGAGTTGGAAGGTTTGCTGGAACTTCGCAATGCGCGGTTTGATCTCGATGCCGTCTCTCTAGCAAAGCCGGCCCTCGCTCAAATCGGCGATCTAATTCGCCAACAACACAAGCGCACGTATTTGCACGAACATGGCAAAGCGCCCAGTAAAAGTCTGTTGTTTGTGGGTCCGCCCGGCTCTGGAAAGACCATGACTGCAGAAGCTGTCGCAGGAAGTCTCAGGCTTCCCCTTTTCGTCATTCGCTTTGATAGCTTGATCACCCGCTTTATGGGGGAGACGGCCTCAAAGATGCGGCTGATATTTGATGAGATACATGCTTATCGTGGCGTTTACCTATTCGATGAGTTTGACGCTGTTGGTGCCAACCGTGGAGCCACGAACGACGTGGCCGAAATGCGCCGCGTGTTGAACTCTTTCCTTCAGTTCATGGAGGAAACCAACTCGACCGACAGTGTTGTGATCGGGGCAACCAACTTCCCCGAGCTGCTAGACCGCGCGCTGTTGCGTCGTTTCGATCTGGTTCTTGAATTCCTCCCGCCAACATCTGAAGAAATTCGCAGCATCATCAAAGCCAATTTACGGCCATTGAAATTCCCCAACATCAAATGGGATCAGGTCTATGCTGCAGCAGACGGCTTGAGCCAGGCCGAGATTGCGCGGGCAACCGAAGATGCCGTCAAAGCGGCTATCCTTGATGAGCGAGATCATCTCAAAACAGCTGATATTGTACAGCGCCTGTCCTCACGTCTTGAGATGGGAAAACTTCTTTTCAAGACTGAGTAGTGTCACATGGCCTCCAGATATGGTCTGCCCCACCAGTTTATTGCTGGCAACCAACCCGCATCTCGCTACCGGTCTCATTCGCAACCGCGAACGCCGAAGGAATTTGATCGCGAAGCGCATAGCGACCAGCTTCTTTCTGAACTGAACAAAGGTGTAGCAAAGTTCAAGGAAGAACGCCCCGAAGATGAACGGCTTGGGACCTCTGACGGCGTCTACCTTGAGGTGGTTCTACGCTCAGGATCATCCGCCGTCGACGTTCTGCAAAAAAACAAAATGGAGTTGGGCGCCACAAAGGTTTTACCCAACGGTGACAAGGTCGTCGGACTCTATGTCCCCCAGAGGTCGCTGCCCATTCTTCATCGCATCCTCGATGAGTATGGCCATGCTCCGCTGAGCGAGAAAACCGGCAAACCGCCCAATCAACCCCGTGTTGAGGCAATTGATCAGATCAGGGCCGCAAATTTCCTATCATTCTGGAACGATGATCGTTTTCGGCTGCCCGAGGACGAACACACGCCCATTTGGTGGGAGGTCTGGTGTGCGCCGGACAATGAGGCCGATCTTGAGACCATGTGTGCCACGTTGGACGTCGCAATGGGTCCTCATGACAGCCGTTTGAGGTTTCCGGAGTCTGTGGTTGTACCCGTGCGGGCCAGCAAGGTTGAGATTGAGCTGGTGCTTTTTGCGCGCTTCACCATTCAGGAACTACGCCGGGCCGATGACACCCCGGCCTTCTATATGGAAGACTGCGATGAAGACATGCAGCTCGAGTGGATCGAGAGCTTTGCCCAAAACGTTGTCTGGCCTGACACAAATGTTCCCTACGTCAGCATTCTCGACACAGGTGTCAATCGCGCTCACGACCTGATCGAAGCTGCCCTCTTCGAGACCGATCTCTATGCAATCAACGATGACTGGCTAACCAATGACACTGGCCACAAGAATCTAAGCAGTCATGGTACGCAAATGGCGTCACTTGCGCTCCACGGCGATCTAGCAAACTTGCTGTCCTCAACAACTCCAATCAAGCTCGAGCACCGGTTAGAATCTGTCAAAATCATTCCGCCACGAGGTTTTCCAGACAACGAGGAGACACGCCTTGGACGGCTCACCGAGATCGCAGTTCTAGATCCCGAAGCTGCCCAGCCGGATAACAAACGTATCCACTGTCTGGCGACATCGAACAAAGATCGTGTTGGGTCGCAACCATCACAATGGAGTGCTGCAATTGACCGCCTTGCTGCGGGCGCGCTCAACGAGGAAGACGACACCGAGCCCTCGCGCCTATTTGTAGTCTCGGCAGGAAATACTGAAGGTGGGGTCCAACAATTCGATGATCAGCAAGCGCCTTTAGATGCCCCAATCCTTGATCCAGCGCAGGCTTGGAATGCTGTGTCTGTTGGCGGCTACACAGACAAGGTTCTTATCCAAGGCGCCGGAACGGAAGACATGCGCCCCATTGTTGAGGCAGGCGCGCTCAGCCCCCACACCAGAACCTCAGTGTCCTGGAATGACAGCCAAACGCCATTTAAACCTGAGGTCGTATTCGAGGCCGGCAACAAGGCCGTTGGCGCCGACGGATACGTCTACCAGGTGAACGCACTTGATCTGTTGGCAGCGGGTCCGGATATGTCCAAAGCACCGCTTGCTGCGTTTCGCGCAACGAGTGCCGCAACGGCCCTTGGCGCCCGCACAGCAGCGATTATTTCCGCGCGCAATCCTGATCTTTGGCCTGAGACAGTACGTGCGCTCTTGGTCCACTCAGCAGAATGGACCGAACCGATGTGTGCAGCGTTTGAGAGTGCTGGAAACAACAAGACCCAGGCAAAGCAACTTCTGCGGGCCTTTGGCTACGGCGTTCCAGACATTGATCGAGCCTGTGCATCCGCGAAAAACCATGTTGCCTTGATTGCACAGCAAGAGATCCAACCCTTTGTTGGCGGCAAGATGGGCTATTGCGATACATTCGATCTGCCATGGCCACGGTCGGTTCTGGAAAGCATGGGCGGCCAGACGGTCTCCGTAAAAGTAACCTTATCCTACTTTGTTGAGCCCAACCCGGGCCGCTCGGCTTCTGTTTATCCAAGCCGCTATCAGTCGCATGGACTTCGGTTCGATCTGCGGCGTGTGCGCGAAGGTCGTCAGGAGTTTTTGGAGCAAACCAACAAGATCGCTCTTGGCGACAAACGTAAGCCTGAACGTGAACAAGACTCAGGCTGGCGTTTTGGCAGCGCGGCAGTTTCGGCCGGGTCCTTGCATTGCGACGTCTGGACTGGTGAAGCAGCTGAGTTGCTAACCCGCGATATGCTCTGCGTATATCCCGTGGCAGGATGGTGGAAGCACAGCAAGAAAGCAGGCAAGAACAGCCAGAAGACCCGCTATGCGCTTGTGGTTTCGATTAAATCTGAGGATGTGGAGGTTGACCTTCACACGCCAATTCAAACTGTTCTGCAAACAGGTGTGCAGCCTGATGTCGATACGCTGATCGAAAACCTGATCTGACCGAGTGCCCACAAACCGTGATCGGTTTCACCTGAATGTCCGAGTACAGTGTTCAGCCAAACGATCTACGCGTCAGCGGCGAAGGTCCGGTTCCCGCCCATTCGAGACGGTCTTAGATACGCTTTCTCCAATATTGACTTTCAGAAAAACATGCCCTATTTTCTGACAAGGAGATAGATCATGATCACATCGAAAATCAAACAACGCATCATCGGAAAGGGCCGCGGGGCGATTTTTGCGCCGTCGGACTTTCTGGACATCGGGTCCCGCGCCAGCGTGGACCAGGCGTTGTCGCGTCTGGCCGATCATGGTGTGATCCGGCGCCTGACACGTGGGCTCTATGACTATCCTAAAAAAAGCCCACGCTTTGGTTATCTGTCACCGTCAGCGGACGATATCGCGCAGGCCGTGGCTCGCAAGGACAACCACGCCCTGCAACCTTCCCCCGCCATGGCGGCCAATCAGCTGGGACTCTCAACCCAGGTGCCGTCCAAACCAACTTACATGACCGATGGCCCAACACGGGTCAAAACTATCGGTCGGCAGGTGATCCAGTTCCGCAATGCCTCCTCCAAGACGCTCGTCGGGGCTGGCCAGAAAACCGGTGCCGTGTTTCAGGCGCTGCGTTATGTCGGCAAGGATCGGGTCGATGATCAGGTGATTGGCAAGTTGGCGCGTTCGCTGGACGACAATGATAGGGCTCTGCTTTCCAAGCAAAGCAAGCATGTGCCAGCCTGGATGCATCCTGTCGTGCAACAGATCGTTGCGCTTGCCTAAGTATGGATCAGTTTGCCAACGACACCCCAGAACAACGAGACGAAGCCTTCCAGGAGGCCGCGGCGCAGCTCGGGATGTCCAAGGCCATCATTGAGAAAGACTTCTGGGTCTGCTGGTCCCTGAAGCAGCTTTTCGCCCTGCCCTCCTTTGGCGATCACATGATCTTCAAGGGAGGGACATCCCTCTCCAAGGCCTATGACGTGATCCACCGCTTCTCGGAAGATGTGGATCTATCCCTCGATCGGGCACAGCTTGGTTTCGAAGGAGATCGCGACCCCGAGAACCCCGACTTGTCCGGCGGAAAACGCAAATCTTTGCTGCAAGAGCTGCAGGAGGCGGCAGAAGCGGAGGTATCCGGTGCGCTCTTGGCCGAAGTCCAGGTTGGGTTCAATGCAAGCCTGGATCAAGGTTTTTCCCTGTCGGTTGATCCTGGCGACGCACAAACTCTACTCTTCGCCTATCCGTCGTTGACGAACGACACTGGTACCTACGTCAAACCCATTGTGCGTTTTGAATTTGGGGCGCGTGGCGTCCACCTGCCGGCCGAAGTTCGCGAGATATCGCCATACGTGCATCAAGCCTTTCCTGATTTGCTGGGATCTTGCGAGGTGGATGTGAAAGTGCTGGGCGTTGAGCGGACGTTCTGGGAAAAGGCCACAATCCTGCACATGCTCTATCATCAGGATCCTGCCAAACCCCTCGCCGACCGGATGTCGCGCCACTATTACGATATGGCCCGGCTCATCGGTCACGAGGCCAAGGGGCGTGCCATAGGAAGTTTGGATTTGCTGGAACAGGTCGCTCATCACAAATCGGTTTTCTTCAAGGCCGCTTGGGCCAACTACGAAGACGCCAAACCAGGGTCCCTGAGATTGATGCCGAATGCGGAACTTACCGCCGCTTTGCGACGGGACTATTCCGGCATGCGGGAGATGATCATCGGGGACGCGCCGGACTTCGATGACATCCTGGGGGCAATTGAAGCTTTTGAAGGTGAAATCAACAGCTGATCTATCGGTCTGATTATTTGTCTGGGTCACATAGATTGGCACCTTGACGATATTGAGGATATCCGGCACGTTGCACTTGGCCTCTAGTGCATGCCAGTGTGCCCGCCACGCAAAGCTACGCAGCACGTCATTCTTAAATGAACAACCCAGACCAATTTCGGGATCTGGTTAGTAGCGGGCACCTAGTCGGATCCCTATTTTGGGAACTGAAACATGACTAAGAAAACTAAAATCGATGAACTGAAACTATTGGCAAAACGCTATGCGCACGCTTCGCGCTCAAACCAACATGAGGCGCTTGATGCTATTGCATCAGAGCTGGGCTTTCCGCATTGGAAGGCGCTGACGGTCAAGGCCAAGCAAGGCTGGATGCCGAGCGAAGAAGAGCTTGCCAAGGCCGATATCTTTGTTCGTGAATTCTTCCCCTCACTCGGAGGCAAGCCGCAATTCATTGAGCAAAGCATGTCGCGGCCAGTCAGCGAGCCAATCAAAGCAGGTGAAATTAATGGGCATGCCTACCAACTCTTTGAGTTCTCCGGTGACATTCGCATGGAAGGTGATGGATGGCGCATCCTCTTAGGCGAGGCTGATTTCTCGCGGCCTGTAGTCGAGATTGAAATCAAACACCGAGGTTCCAGCCCAGCAAATGACAGTGGTTTCGTTGAGAATGCCCTTGCGATTGCGGAAGCCCAGGCTGTGAAAACTCGTGCAGCCATAGCGTCTGACTGGCCTCGGCGATCGACCAAGCCAAATGCCAAAGGCGAAGTCGTTCACCCACTACAGGGTGACCGGGCCGCGGAATGGTTTTGCCTTCACTGCGATGGCAAAATTACGGGCGCTCAAATCGCTGAAAATCTATGGCACTGCCCGAGTTGTGGTGCATCTCCTCTGAATATTTTCACATCACCGTGGTGGTTGGAAGGCGGTGATGAGGAGCCTAAAGCTGTTGAATGTGCCAATGATCGGGCGCGGCCAGAGCCCAGGGTCGATGTGGTGGATTCCAGGCCAACTCTGAGGCTAGATGAGGAGAGTATTTCCTTGTTTCTGCGAATTGCGCTTCTTGAAGATGCCACCAATCCGGGAGAGCGGCTCGGTGCTTTGCTAGCTGAGATCACTGTCGATGATGAGAACGATGCCTGGATCATCTTCGACGAAGACCTTTGGCCTGAAGACAAAGACCCGGATGCGGCCATTGCAGTTGCCGACAAACTTGGCATCGAGCTCGAGCTTGCGATGACTTCTATGACGTTTCCGTTCACTTGGCCAGGTTTGGGACATGTAACTGCCAGCACCAGCGAGTATCTCGGGCATCTTCTGGACGCATACGGGAAACATGGGGTCATTGTTCGTAACAATAATGACCATGAGTAGTTGAGCGCCACTTGGCTCCACCGGCAATTTCGGTGGTGCCTTGGTCCGACATGACAAAAAACCGAGCCTTAGGTCTATTTGCGGGCTTTTCAGGTGAGGCAAACAGCTCAGGTCATTCGGCAAGTCAGCCTATGAAATATTCTTTTGCGCGTGAACCTTCGAATTGGGTGTCGCAATCTCCCTTTTTGCTAACTTTCCTCACCACACTTACCTCAAAGCGCCCTGAGCGGATCAACCCCGCGAGGGGGTTCCCCTGTGCTGCGCTACGGTGATCCGCGGTCGCCATGAGACGTGCTCAATTCGTCACTTAGCAAAAAGGAAAATTGACATGACACTCGAAGGTACAATCACCCGCACAAACGACAACACTTTCACCGGCTGGATCGCCTCCCTGACATTCGATGTCGACATCGCAATCTCAGAAAACCCTCACAAGAAGACCGAGAAGCACCCAGACTTCGAAATCACAGCCAAATCAACGCGCAACCGTTCCATCCGCATCGGCAGCGCCTGGAACGCCACCAGCCAAGCCGGCAACGACTACCTCTCCGTCGCCATCAATTTTGGCACAGGTGAAATCCGCGCCAACGCGGTCAAAACCGAGACCGATGGTGAATATCGCTTCATCCCTTACTCAAATTAAGACGTCAGGCGCGGGCATCGCCCGCGCCTTTCACTAAATTTCCGATCATTCGGGGTTCTCATGATGTCTGCGCCAGGACGGTTTTCACTCCATTTTGATGGCGATGAGACAGTTGCTGGCGTCTCGATCATAGGTTAGGATTCTAAGTAGTTGATTTAAAAATCTTTTTTCTAGGCATTTTTGCTAGCTATGATAGCGCTCCGCTGATAGCGCGTGTTTCACAAATTTAGCCGTGTGACACCCCTCTGCCCCAAAGCGTCCGTTTCTCATTGCGGTTTGACCAATTGCGTTTTGCCACGATCACCTTGTCTTGGTTGGAAGCTCAACTCAAAACATGGAACGGCGAAGCCTTTGAGTGGAATGTCGGCGCGGCGGGGAGAACATAAGCCAGTCGAGATATTCTTCCATTGTGCAATGACTTCGTTGGTCAGTCTTAGTACTGCAGTGAACGAATAGACGCCTCTGACAGGCCAAAACGTGGCTCTAGGCGGTGTGTCATGGCCAAACGGCCTAGTGGGCCCCCTGCCCCGCCCTGAGGGCGCGTCATCGCCGCTCTAGGCTTCGTCCGACAGGCCGTCCTGCGCCCAGAACACCGCTCCCCTACCCCATTGATCCAATAGGCGCCCTCCAGTCTCAAAGATGAGCCAGGAAGCCTTCTTTGTCTCATATGGGTTCAGGGGTGCTGTGATCCGCCCATTCGGGTCACGATCAGCTGGTGCAACGGATCTCGCCCGATCCTGTCTCAATGGTCCCTTGGAGTTCGCGCAAGCGCGATACGCCGCTGCGGGACAGATGCTTTAGAACCCGCTGGGTTCTCGCGCGCGCAACCCCAAAAGAGCAAAACCGTGTCCTCGGGCTTCGCCTGCGGGCCGCACCACTTTCGCACTTTTGGGGTGTGCGCTTGCTCACTCCGGCACTTCGCCAGTGGGTCAGGTTTTAGAGACGACGCCCTCAAGGGGCTTTTTCTCAAAACCAGACGACCAAAGGGGCAACGACCCCATCCACACCACAAAGGAGTAAGCCGATATGGCCCAACCAAACGAAAGCCGAAGCGAAGCTGAAACCAACGCAACCATTGCCGAACAAAACGACAGGTTTCGCACCACTTGGGGGGCAGATTTTACTGTTCCCGGTCAAATCATGTTGACGCGCGGCGTGGCCGATCTGTCACCAGTAGCCAAAGCCATCATCATGCAGCGGGTTCAAACCTTCTCAGAGTTTTCTAAGGACAATGACCCCTACGGCGATCACACCTTTGGAGCATTCGAGTTAGAGATCGCTGGCAACAGCTACCACATATTCTGGAAAATCGACCTCTACGACAAATACTACAGCATGGGCAGCGATGACCCAGCAGACGTCGCCGTCACACGGCGCGTGCTCACCGTCTTACACGCCTCTGAATACTGAACGCGATGCACCCTTAGCTCGGGTGCATCCACGCAGTGCCTCCCCTTCAAATCAGCAATCGATGGGCGAGGCACATCCAACCCACCACCGCAAAACAAGGAAATATCCGATGAACGATCAATCAAACATCCCCGTCACCTTTGAGGAAATCCCCTTCGCTGACTTGCATATCTCTGACCTCAATCCTCGCAAGGTGGTCAATGAGGCCAGCATCATCACGCTTGCAGAAAACATCCGCGCTTACGGTCTCATTCAGAACCTCGCAGGCTATCGCGATGAAACAGGCGTTGGCGTAGTTGTAGGTGGACGTCGCTATCGTGCCATCGCATTACTACAAGATGATAAACGATTTCAGTTGGTTACGGTGAAGATGGCACCTGATCAGGCGACGGCAGAGTATTGGGCAACGTCCGAGAATGCACAACGCGAAGCCTTGCACCCTGCCGACGAAATCCAAGACTTTGGCGCAATGGAGAAACGTGGAGCCACCGTCGCCGACATCGCTACGGCCTACGGCGCAACCGAGGCCCATGTCTACCGTCGCCTTGCACTGGCCACCCTCCCCTGCCCCGTCATTGACGCTCTGCGCAGCGGCCACATCAGCCTCTCAAACGCCGCCGCCTTCACCATCAGCGATGACGAGAAGCTGACCCTTGAGGTCTTGGAGAACGTGCGCGGCGTCGGTGAAAGCGATCACCGCATCAAAAAGTTGCTTAAGCCCGATGCGATCAAGGACAGCGACCGCCGCGCCATCTACGTCGGCGTTAAAGCCTACATCGAGGCTGGTGGGCGCACGAGCAGCGATCTCTTTGCAGACGAGGTCCTGATCGATGATCCCGCTATCTTAGATGACTTGTTTGGCAAGAAACTGACAGACGCGTCGGAGGCCTTGATCGCCGAAGGCTGGAAATGGGCAGACCCCATCAATGACAGCTACATCGGATGGTATCAAATCGACGAGATGAAGCTGGCACGCATCTATGCGGAAAACGGCGATCTGAGCGAAGAACAAGGCGAAGAATACGATGCCTTGGCCGAACTGGCCGAAAGCGACGCTCTGGACGATGAAGGCCAAGCCAAACTGGCAGCGCTGCAGTCGATCCTAGACGGGTCATTCACGGATGAGCAGAAGGCCCACGCGGGCGTCTTGGTGTATGTCGATAGTCGCGGCACGGTGCAGTGTGAGACAGGTCTTATTCGCGGCACAGACAAGAAGGCGGCCATCGAGGCAGGCGTGCTGGCCAAATCCAACTACGCAGGCAGCACTGGCACCAAGTCGCCCATTTCCAATAAGCTGCGTATCGATCTGGAGCGTATTGCAACGGGAGCACGCCAACACGCGGCCTTGCGCGACCCAGACCTGCTGTTGGCCCTTCTCGCCTTCCAGCTTTCTGGCAAATCGGGTTACTCGAGCGTTCTAGGCTTGCGCGAAACCGAAGTCCCCAACATTCCGACAACCGAAATGGCGGGCTACGCGCTGGACGAACGGCTCACCAAGACGACCCGACCCGCCAAGTTCAGCAGTGACATGGGACGCGTCTTCCGCGCCTACAAAGCAAAAGGCCCAGAATTCATAATGGAAGAAGTCACCCGCCATCTCGCCTCGCGACTGTTCGTCGATGAAGACTTGGGTGAAATGATCGACAAAGCCGTCAAAACCAATATCCGTGAGAACTTCACCCCAACAGCAGAAAACTTCTTTGGTCGCGTCGGCGGGCCATACCTCGTCAATCTCTGGTGCGAGTTGTTGGACCTTCCAGAGGACCACCCAACCGCAACCACCTTCGCCAAACGCAAAAAGAGCGAAAAGGCAGACAAGATGGAAGCACTTTTTGGTTGCTCCGAAATGCGCAAGGCTCACAACACCACCGAAACCCAAGCCAAGCGCATCGACACGTGGCTCCCTGAAGGCATAGTTTGAACAAAAGGCAGGGCGCTCACCAGCGCCCGGCCCTAGCCTCTCCAATCCTTGTGGTGAGGATCAACTGGCTTCGCTGCGGCGGAGCCTTTTTTGCGTTCGAACAGCACCCGAACCAAACGCCCGCAGAATCCAATCTTGTGAGGGTGACCGGAACGGTCGGGGAAAAACCCCCTGCCCGTTCAGGCCCGGCGCTATTCGCGCGGAATCGCTAGCGCGAAACACTATTCCGATGTGAGGAGATTTGCGTCATTGGTCTTTTGACCGCTCCAGATGGGCCCCAAACCCGATCGCCAAACAAGCCAATGATACATTTCGATGAGTTTACAGCTGTAAACTCCAGGCGTATGAGCAGATAGTCCCTAGTGTCTTATCTTGCGCATTGCGCTGTGTTAGACACTAAATATAAGAAAATCGTTGACTTAGAGAGGTGAATCGCACCTTTTATCCCCAAGTGGCGCGAAAAAAGCCACATTGAGCAAATTGGGGCAACCAGATGATTCCCGCGACACCGAGTATAACAGACAGACCATCAGAGTTGGCAACGGATATCTCTGAGCGTTTAAACCGTGCGATCAGTGAGCATCTGCTCTCTGCATTCGCGCCCGACAACACAAAATCATTGCGCCCCTTCTCAGCCCCAGAGGCCGCCGAATTGCTTGGCGTGTCGGGCCAGTTCATGCGTAAAACCCACGGCGAAGGTACAATCCCAGAACCAAAAGACGTTCGCGCTGGCCGCCGTTACTACAGCGCCCAAGAGTTGTGGGAAGCCCGCCAAATCTTGGAAAAAACGTCTCGAACAAAGGGCAGATACGTCCCTGGCCGCAAAGACGGCGAGCGGCTGCAAGTCTGGCAGTTGATGAACTTCAAGGGCGGTAGCAGCAAAAGTACTTCGACTATTCACCTCGCCCACTATCTCGCGCTCCACGGCTACAGGGTGCTCGTGGTTGATTTGGACCCGCAAGGATCGCTGACCTCAATGTGCGGCATCAACCCGGAGATCGAGTTTGATGGTCTCACCGTTTATGACGCCATCCGCTACGATGATCCGGTGCCGTTTCCTGACGTCATCATGCAGACGTATTTTCCGGGACTGTCGCTTGCTCCGGCACGCCTGCTGCTGTCCGAATTCGAGACTGAATCAGCGGTAAACTCAAATCCTGACCAGCCCTTCTTCCTGCGCATTCGCAATGCTTTGGCCCAGGTTGAGGATCAGTACGATATTGTCTTGATGGACAGCCCGCCACAACTGGGCTTCCTGACGATTTCCGGCATGGCTGCCGCGACCTCTCTCATCGTCCCACTTTCGCCCTCAATGCTCGATGTGTCCTCAACCGCGCAGTTCCTTGAGCTTGCCGGGGCCTATATGGGCGTCATCGAGGATGCGGGTGCCGAGCTTCAATATGATCACTTCAAGTTTCTGATCACCCGCGACGAGCCAACAGATGTGCCGTCACAACAATTGACCTCGTTCATGCGCGCGCTCTTTTTGGATCGCGTCATGACAGCCACGGCGCTTAAGAGCACCGCAATCAGCGATGCCACGATGCTCAAACAATCAATCTACGAGGTCGTGCGCTCAGAGATGACACGGGCGACCTATGACCGCGCCAAACAATCCATGGATGCTGTTGGCCGCGAAGTTGAAACAATGATTCACCAAGCATGGGGGCGTAGCTGATGGCACGTAAATCACTTCAGGATTTAAGCGGCATTGCCAAAACGATTGCCAATTCCAGCCCAGGCCCCAAAGACCGAACCACAAAGACCACAGCACCGGCCTTAGGGGCGCTGCAAGGGTCGTTGTCTGCCATCCGCGAGCTTGACCCAGGCCTCATTGACGACTGGGGACCGAAAGACCGACTGGACGGGTTTACAGCTGTAAACTCCGAAGATGACGGCGACGGCTTTGAAACGCTCAAATCCAGCATCAAGGACGATGGCCAACAGGTTCCCATTTTGGTCCGCAGGGCAGGGACCGAGGGCCGGTTTGAAATCATCTACGGCCGCAGACGCCTGCGCGCCTGCCGAGACCTTGGCCTGAAAGTCCGCGCCAACGTGCAAGATCTCGATGACGCCACAGCCCTTCTCGCCAAAGGCCTTGAGAATGCCGCACGTCGCAACTTGTCGTTTTACGAGAAGGCACGGTTTGCCGCCGTCATTCAAGCAGCGGGCCATAACACCAAAACCGTCCGGCAGGTCCTCAGCTTGTCTGCGTCTGGGCTATCCCACCTGACCAAGGTCACGGACAATATTCCTGACGATGTTGGCGATCAAATTGGAGCCGCTCCAAAGTCGGGCCGCCCAAAGTGGACCGCCTTGGCCGAGGCCTTCGCATCCAAAAAGGTCAATGCATCATCATCCTTCGCAATCCTATCAAAGTTGAGCGCCGAGCTGTCGTCAGATGACCGCCTCGAACAGCTTATGAGAGAGATTACGCGGCGTGGAGCGCGTCCAAGCGAGGGCAGGGAGGCAACACCGGTCCCAGGCGTCACAATCAAATCGGGACGCGGATCAATCGCGATGTCCATCAAACGGGCAGGGGAGAACGCAGCATTTGCTGAGTGGCTCGATCGTGAACTCGAAGACATCATCAAGAAATCCTACCAGGAGTTTACAGCTGTAAACCCTGCGGATGACACCAGAGGCTAGAGCAACAAAGGAGGACGTAAGCAAAGAGAAACCCCCGAAACCAAAGCTTCGAGGGCTGAACGTATTTCTACGCTTCTCAGATTAGACACCTGAATCGTAGCAGTCACCGAATCGCTAAGCAATAAAAAACGCTCTTGGGCGGACGGGAATTCTTTGCCTGCAGGCAAATCATGAGAACACTTCAAGGAATGGCTCCTGCTGGAGCACGCTCGTCGCGCAAAGCGACGGGGCAGGGAGGTATTGCCCAAAACAAATGGCAACTCCTCAAGGTAATCGAAGACATCCGGGAGCCACTCGGCTTGAAAGGCACGTCCATCTCTCTCCTCAGAGCGATGATCTCGTTCCTACGTGTAGATCAAGTCGATGCAACACGCGACGACGGGCATATTTGCTTTGCATCAAATGCCTCTCTCGCAAAACGCGCTCATGTCAGTATCCAAACCGTTGAACGCCATATTGCGAAACTGGTGTCCTTGGGCCTGCTGACGCGGCGATCAAGCGGCAATGGCAAACGCTGGGCTCGTAGGGACCGTCAGGGAAGCATTGTCCTTGCAACAGGCCTGTCACTTCTGCCGCTCGCAGAGCGTTACCCTGAGTTCCTGCGCATGGCGCAAGACCACCAGGACCATCAAAACGAACTGGGACGGCTCAGAGACATGTGCTCAGCCGCCCTGAGCAACCTCAAAGCACATCTCATGCCCGCCAATTGGGACGAAGGCTTGCTCTCAAAGGCCCGCAATCTATTGAGACGCCAGCCAGACAAGCACGCTTTGAGCGATCTTCTGGATGAAATCACTGTGGAAATCTCGAAGATAAGCTCTGCAGTACCAGATGATTTGAGGGCCACTGCCCCCGAAATTGAGGGGCACAAAGAGACTTCTAAGACTCAGTATGTTAAAGAAGAAAATTCTTTTCAGATTGAAGTTGGCCAAGATGAGATGGAGCACGCCTACCCAAGGCTCTGCGCGGAACTCAGGTTTGCTAAGAACCAAGAAGACTGCCGTCGCTTAATGGATGAACTTGCAGGATATCTCAACCTTGGGAACACTTGGTTCTCGATAAAGGACCTTGGTCCAGCGCTCAGTTTCATGATCTTAGGATATCTCTTGGAACGCTCAGAGACGATCAGCAATCACCGTGGCTACGCGTTCAAATTGTGCCAAGACCTATCCAACAAGAGCCTTGATTGGCGTACATTGCTGAAGAAACCGAGGTCAAACTTAGGATGATATGATCTTGGAACAGCAAAGCCTCCCTTTGAAGATTGACCGTTTTGGGCGTTATGAGCACTGAAAAGGCAGAAAAGCTACAGCGCGAACCCTTTGCTGCTCAGGTCATATCACTGGGTAGCCTGATCTAAAAAGCCGGTTCAGGGGCGTTGTAACTGAACACTGACTATTTGGGCGCCTTCAATATCATACCTTGCAATTATGCCATGTAATGGAATAAATGCAAGGTATGATAACGCGTAATCATCTCAGCCGCATTGAACACGCCCTAGACAACCAGGCAGGTGTTGTACTGCTTGGCCCACGTCAGGTGGGAAAGACAACGCTGGCGCAAGATATCGCAGAAACGCGCGATGCGGTCTATCTTGATACGGAACGTCTGGCGGATCGCCAAATCCTTGAGGAACCAGATCTGTATCTCGATGAACAAGCGGGCAAGCTTGTTGTCATTGACGAGGTGCAGCTGATCCCGGGCTTGTTTGGCGCATTGCGTGGACAGATTGATCGCCGCAGAAGGGCAGGGCACCGAACTGGTCAGTTTCTGCTTCTGGGGTCAGCCTCGAATACTCTGTTGCAGCAAAGTGCGGAATCTCTCGCTGGTCGTGTCAGCTATCATGAGCTCACGCCATTCACGCTTGATGAGGTAGGGCAGGGGGCTTTGCCACAGCTTTGGCTGCGCGGTGGGTTTCCCGACAGTTTTTTGGCGGGATCAGACCGCGAAAGCCTCACCTGGCGCGAAGACTTCATTCGCACCTATCTTGAACGAGACATCCCATCCTTCGGTTTGCGCATTCCGGCAGAAACCTTACGCCGCTTTTGGACGATGCTGGCCCATGAGCAGGGTGGGTTGCTCAATGCTGCCAAGATCGCGGCGGGCTTGGGTGTTTCAGGACAGAGCGTCGCACGCTATCTCGACCTCCTGGTTGATTTGATGCTCGTGCGGCGTTTGTCGCCATGGCATGCAAACGCGGGAAAGAGGTTGGTAAAGTCGCCCAAAGTCTATATCCGAGACGCCGGTCTCGCCCATGCACTCTTGGGACTGGAAACGACCGAGGCTCTGCTTGGCCATCCCGTCGTCGGTGGATCATGGGAAGGCTTCTGTATCGAAAATCTGATTGCAGCCGCGCCACGAGGGACGGAGGCGAGTTTCTATCGATCATCGGCAGGTGCCGAAATCGATCTGATCCTGAAACTGCCAAACCAGACGCTTTGGGCGATCGAGATCAAGCGCACCACGAGCCCGAAAGTCACGCGCGGGTTCCATATCGCTGCCGAAGAATTGGACGTCGAAGAACGATTGCTGGTCTATGCTGGTGATCGCGAAGTACCGGGGCAGGGGGGTATTCGCGCGATGCCACTGACAGCAGCCATCTCGCAGTTGAGAAGTCCGTAGATAGGTATTGATGGTTCGTGAAGCGAGCTGTTCGATCACGCAGGCTGAATCGTTTCATATTGGGTGAAACGAAAACTCGGTAGGCACACACTACCCATAAGTTTCTTGACGTTAATCGTTTCACTTTCACGGGGTATCGTTTCATGTCCTGGGCGGATCAAGCTATCCTGGATCGCATAGCTGCGCACTCAATTGGCTGACCCAGAATAGCATCGCTTAGGATACATTCCGAGACAACGCTGCACACCGCTGAGAACGAGTTCCGCGTCGCGTGAAATCCTCGAAATCCAGAGACAGCCGAACAGTGGCTGACGTTCTCGCTGGCGGCCAGGCGGTCCGCGGCCTCGCGCCGGTGGCGCTTGGCGAGAAGCGGAATACAAGGCTGCCAAGCACCCAATCAACATAAGTATATTATTGACAGTATGGTATAGTATCGTATGCTGGGTGCAGCCTTGTATGAAGGTGGCAGGAAATAGGGGGTCTTTCTTCGCATGTCTCGCTCGAAACGTCTCACTGATGCAGAGCGCATGGAGATCGTGCGCGAAGCCGCGGACGGAGTGTCCACGTCCGTGCTTGCGGAGCGGTTCGAGGTGACGCCTCGGGCGGTGCAATACACGGTGAAGAGTGACGAGGAGCGCCAGCGCGACACGGCGGTTCCAGTCTTGGCGGTGAGTGTGAAAGTAACCTCTGATGAGATGGCGGCGTTCGATGCGGTGCTGGCGTCAGCGGGGATCGAGACGCGCTCGGAAGGGCTGCGCCGCTTGATGCAAGCGGCAGGTGGCACCTTTGTGGCGGACGCCCAATTAGCGGCAGAGATGGCGCGCTATCGTGCTTCTTTGAACGAGGTTGGAAACGGTGTCGCCCAGATTGCCAAGCAGATGCAAAAGGCCAATCGGGCGGGGCAGGGAACGGGCCCCGAATTCTCCGAGTTGCGGCTTGCACAGATGCGCGGGTTAGCGCGGTTCATTTTGGACAGTGCAGACGAGATTGACCTGCTTGTGCGCCGCCGTCGTGATGCCATGCAGATGGACGCGACAGCCGCTTTGAGGGAGTTTGCTCATGCGGCTGAATGATGCAGTAGACGCGGTTACCGGTGAGGTGTTTCGCGACGGGTGGAGCCGGATTCGTGGCTCGATGCAGGGTCTGTATGCTTCAAAGCAAAAGCAGATGGTGCGCGCTGCGGCAGGACATCGGGCAGCCGTGTTCAAGGCGATCCGGGGGGGTGGGACGCACACTAAATCCCAGCTCGCAAACCAGCTGGAATACCTCACGACGAAGTCTACCCATATCGTTGACAGCAGCGGGTTTCTGGATGGCAAATCCAGCCTTGAGCGCAGCGAGATCAAAGACCTGACCGAGCGCTTTGCCAAGCGGTGGGACGGCGGGTTCAAACCCAAGCTTGGGCAAACCACGCATCTGCTAATGTCGTTCCCGATTGGCACGCGCGGAGAGGATGTGCGCGACATCGCGACCGATGTGGCGGAGCGGTTCTTCCAGAATGACGAAGGGCACTTCGATTATATCATTGCGGTGCATGAGGACCGCGACCACCCGCATGCGCATCTCGTGTTGAATCGCCGTTCGCAAGAGGGTGAGTTCTTCTATTTGGCGCGCAATCATCGATTCAACTATGACGATTTCCGATTGGCGATGGTCGAGGAAGCGGAAAAGTATGGCGTGCGGTTGGAAGCCACGCGGCGAGTGGATCGCGGCGAGGTACATTACCCGCCCAAGACCCGCGAGGTCTACGCGGCTAAGGAAGAGGGCAGGACACCAGTGGAGCGCGAACGGGTGGGCAAAGACCTGACCCGCACGCTTGCCGAAATAGCAAACACCAAAATCATGTTCCACTCGCTGGCTGCCGAGGCGTCCTCTGAGAACCGCGAAGACATTGCTGAGGTCCTGTTCCTTGCGGGCGAGGTTCTGGCGAAGGGGGGGCACGTTGAAACCGCAGGAGGCATTTACATGGCCGAAGACGAGTCTTTTGAGGATCTGCGCAGCCGTTACGCGGAAAAGGTCGCGAACATCACAGACCTGATCGCCGCAAAGCCGGATGTGGAGCGGCCCGCGCTGGAGAAATCCCTCAACGCAATTCAGGCCCGCGTGCAGCATATGCAGCCGCTCGGGCTACGGTCCAATTCCCTCTCGGAGGTCCCGTCAGAAGGCGGGGTCTATTCTGAAGCCAACATTCAGCAAAGCCAGTTCGAGCGTCTGTCTGAGCCACGGGTGCGCGCCCGCGTCGATGCAGCACTGCGCGGCACGGGGATCAGTACGTCCGAGGTCGTGGCCCGGATGGAGACAGGGGCGCAGAACGCGGCTCTGGAACATCAATGGATTGCGGATGATTTGTCCAAGGTGGCCGAGGCGAAGGATTTGAACCTTGAGCGCCGCGCGGATTTGGAACAGGCGCGGGATATCCTCAATGATGTACATGTGCAGCTGGGGACCATGCTGGAGCGGGAAGGTGTGCTGCGCCGTGACGGGGTCATTGAAGAAGCCCGCGAGGTGCAGGCGCATGTGACTGAGGCCCAGATTGAAACCGCTACCAATGCGGTTCGCATCGAGACTCGAATTGAAGCCGGGACTGAAGATCGGGACGAGGCCGTGATCGAAAGCCGTGCCGTAGAGCGTTTGGAGGACGAACAGCGGGACTATCTGCGCGACCATCCAGAACTGATCGCGCGCCCGACCGATGTGATCCGTATGAGCGAGGAGGGCAGGGCGGTGATCGTAGATCGGGCCGCTGCAGAGCGGGTTATCGTTGAGGTTGAAGCGGCGCGTTTGGGCGCGCACAGCAGGACGCCAATCTCCGTTTCCGTTGCGCGCGATCTACAGACGCGATATCCCGATATGCCCGAGCAGCTGGCGGAGGGTCTCGGCGACACATACGCGCGCGTCTATGAAGCGCGCGGCGCTGAACGGGAGGAAAACCTTACCGAGCGCGAGACAACTACGATTGAAACGCCTGAACTGTCCCGTGTTCTCGCCCATGAACGGGCAGGGGAATTGTCGTCGCCCTTTGAGACCGAAACCGAACGCGAGGCCTTCCGCGCGCAGGTGGCGCGGGTTTTGGACACGGCGCAGCTGGATCGTCTGAACGATGGCGACAGCGATGCTTTGGAAAACATCATCGAAGATCGCCTCGACCGTCTCTATGCCGCAAAGGTCTATTTGCAATCGGATGCGGCGACCGCAAACTCCGAGGCGTTGCGACAGGTTGTCGACGAGTTAGCAGACGTTGAAGTCGAAAGACAACGCGCGGCAGACGTGGACGGCGAGACGGAGCGGGGGCAGGTCCATTGAGTGGATCCATGGGCAGGGTGCGGATTGCCATCGGGGTGGTTCTGGTCACTTGGGTGGCAGGGGCGATGGGCTACACAATTGCCTCGGCTGTGCTGACCTTTAAGGCCCTCGGGTTCAGCGCCGATATCGATTTTGGATATATCGCGCAGAATTACCTCTGGATCAGAGACAGACGGCCAGACGACTTCCAACTGATCAACCTGATCATCGGCGGATGTGCCGTCGCAGGGCTGATGATGAGCCTGGCCCTGTCCGGCTCGGCCCTCACGCGCTTTGGGCAAACCCATTGGCAAAAGCGCGGTGAGATGAACGCCAACGGGTTCTTTGGGAAGCCCGGCACCGGGTTTATTCTGGGCAAGCTGGGCGGCCCAAAGTCGCGGGCCCGCTACATCACCTCAAAGGTCTTTCCCCATGCGCTGATCGTGGCACCAACGGGGCGCGGTAAAACCAGCGGCTTTGTGATCCCGAACCTGCTCACATGGCAGGGGTCTGCCGTCACGTTGGATGTAAAGGGCGAGTGTTTTGAGGCGACGGCGCGTCATCGCGCGGCCCAAGGCGACAAGGTCTACCGCTTCGCGCCCACGGATTGGGAGGGCAAGCGGACCCATCGCTATAACCCGCTTTTGCGCATCTATGAATTGGAAGACCCCGCGCGTCAGCAGATGGAATTGCAACTGCTGGCGACGCTGTTTCTGCAAAGCGACAATGATCGCGTTCAAGGGCTTTTGAAGGGAGGTATTGATCTGTTCGTGGCGGCGGGCTTGTTGGCCTTCCAGCGCAAGAAGCCGAGCTTGGGCGAGATCTACCGGATCGCGGCCTCGGGGGGCAACAAGCAGAAAGAATATGTGGCGCGGAGCCACGAGATTGACAACAAAGCTGCGAAGCTGATCTTTACGCGGCTCGCGTCCACAAACAACGACACGCTGACCTCCTATGTCTCGCTTCTGATGACGTCAGGTCTGGATCAATGGCAGAACCCCGCAATTGACGAGGCGACGCAGGTTTCCGACTTTGATTTCCGCACGATCCGCAAAAAGCCATTCACTGTGTATTTGGTCGTGCAGCCTCTGATGGTGAAGCCACTCGCGCCGCTGATCCGATTGTTTTTCTCAGACCTTCTCTCGGCGATGCAAGAGAAGGAACCGGGCAAAGATGAGCCCTGGCCCGTGATGATCATGCTCGATGAGTTCAACCGCCTTGGCAAAATGCCCATTGTGGTTGAAAGCATAGAAACCCTGCGCACCTATCGCGGACATCTGGCGGTGGTGACGCAAACCATCCCCGCCCTTGATGAAATCTATGGTGAAAACACGCGCCGCGCGCTGCAAGGCAACGCAGGCGTAAAGCTCTACCTCACTCCCTC
The DNA here is from genome assembly GCF_028823805.1 of Halocynthiibacter sp. C4. Taxonomy (NCBI): domain Bacteria; kingdom Pseudomonadati; phylum Pseudomonadota; class Alphaproteobacteria; order Rhodobacterales; family Paracoccaceae; genus Halocynthiibacter; species Halocynthiibacter sp. C4. Next base: position 176,177 of record NZ_JAPEIE010000004.1, read on the forward strand.
AGATGAAAAGACCATCGAGGAGCTGAGCAAGGCCGTGGGCAAGACAACAAAGACGGTCATCACGCGGTCGCGGTCGATTGGCAAGAATCCGTTTGAGGGGCGCAGCCAGTCTACGCGGACGGAAGAAACATCGTTGTTGCCTGAAGACGAAGCGCGCCGGTTGCCGCTCGATGAAATTATCATGGTCGTGGATGCCCAGATGCCAGTGCGGGCGAAACGGATCCAGTATTTTGATGACCGGCTGTTTGCGGCGATCCATGGCGCGCAGAAGGGTGATTTGCCGTTTCCGGAGCCGGGGGGAGGGGGCCCGCAGGGCACGCTGCCTTTGAGTGTTCAGGCGATGCCTTTGTTCCCGCGTTCGCAAGGGGGAGGAGAAGATGAAACCATATCTGATAGCGCGGATCAGGTGCGAAGCGAGGCGGAACATCTGCCGACGCGGTCCGACGGACCGCCGAAGAAGTCCGCGGCCGCGGTGCAGGCGGTTGTCGCAGAGGCGCAAAGGCAGATGGAGATGGAGTTTGCCGCGCAGGTGCCTGCGACCGATTCAGAAAGAGAGTCGGACAAAGAGCCCTTACGGAATGCTGTGGGTGATTTGGAGGAGTTGGAGTTGACGGTGAAACAGAATCTTTGAGCCGGTGTGGCTTTTCGTGCGAACGGGATTAGTCTGGAAGGGAGGATCGAAGCCGAACAGTCGTCGGGTTATCAATTGACGCACGAGCTGACATCAGCCTCTGGCAATCTGTCGACACCATGGTGGTTCCTTGGCCCCAAGTTTGTATCCTGTTGTGTATCTTAAGGTGCATCGGCGCGCTGCCGTTTACTTGATGAACGCCACGCGGGGTTTCATGTTGATCGGGTAAATACTGCAACGTCCATAAGAGCAGCATTAGCTTGCTAGGGCTGCGCGTGAAATGCCAGAAACGGATTGCTTCGCTGTGACTGGCGACGGTACTCTGCAGGGGATTGTTTATGTTCCTTGGTGAACGCTTCGTAGAAGGCGGATAGCGACGCGAACCCACTATCGAGTGCGACAGATGACACCTTCGCCTCGGTTTCGACTAGGAGCATTCGAGCGTGGGACAAACGGGTCCGTGTCAGATGCTTCTTGATACTGACGGTCAAGACATCCCGAAAAACCTGCCCGGCGCGCGCCGGAGACAAGCTTGATGCCGCCGCAATATCTTTCACGTTGATCGGTAGGGTGAAGTTTTCGGAGATGAATCGCAACATTGATTCGACTTCTTGCATCGTCGTCGACCTAACTGAGAATCCATTGCCCCGGCTTGGGCTTGAAATCAGCGTAGACCACCCTTCTAACGCAAGCCGACGCAACCGCGTTTCAATTTCGGCAAGGTGCGTTCGCCGCCAGGGGGTCTGCTCAAGGTGCTTCTCATTGTAGATCCTGTTGATTAGCAAGGCGTCCAATGGATCATCATTTCGAGAAGCAATTACTTCGCCGGTTAGGATGGCTTTCACGAGATCGGACGGCAGACCCCAACGCACGAATTGACCCAGCGAAAGATAGATGTTGGTAATACGTCCTTCCCCATAGACATCGGTAACTTTATGTGGCGCAGCACCCCAAAACACGACCAGTCGATTGGCCTTCAACTTTGCTACCTGGCCCGAGAATGAGTAGTCCAAATGACAATTCTGAAGGAAATTCAATTCCACCGATGTGTGGTGATGGAAGGGGGTATCAAAGAGTGTCGGTTTGTGGCTCTCAATGATGAAGTTGTTTGGAGTCGGTACGCGGGTCTGATCAACAGACTCCGAAAATGGAACTATCGCGTCAACAGAACTTAGCCTTTGTGCCATGCTATGCCTTTCATGCCTCGGCCCGAGTACCGGGGACTCGACACCTGAGATGAGACTTTAGCATCAATATGCAAAAACAGGAAGAAGTTGTTATAAAACCGGAGGCCGAGACAAATACCTTCAAGGAGAATGCTAAAATTCTAAGGGAGGAAACCAAATGATTCGCAAACTCACTTGTACTGGATTCTTGCTGGGCGGCGTCTGCGCCGCTACGCTGGGAATCACCACAGCAAATGCCGATGAGATGCCCCCAGAGCGGAGCCTAGCCGGCCTTGAATACGACCTGATTGGTCGTGACGATTTGTATTCGTACCGTTCGCTCGATAACTACAGCCAAGCGCCGTTCCTTGACGCACTGGTCGCAAGTGGCGCACTTCCGCCTGTTTCTGAGCGACTGCCAGCCAATCCATTGGTCTTTAATGCCTCAGCAATGTCTGACGGGATCGGCGAATATGGCGGCGTTTTCCGTCACGTAATCGGTGGACGTCCTGAAGGCTTCCATTGGATTGCCGGTCAGCACCAAGGTTGGGGCGGCATCAACATGGCCGTTCAGGAATGCCTTGTACGCCAAGGTCCGCGTTGGCAAGTTCGCGCCGAAGACCAGACTGGTCCTTTGCCTAACTTGGCCCACTCATGGGAGTGGAGCGAAGATATGACCGAGCTGACCATGCATCTTGTCGAAGGTGTCAAGTGGTCTGACGGCGATCCGTTTGATACCGATGACATCGCCTTCTGGTGGAACGACAACGTCGAAGATGAAAACGTGACGAGCCGCATTCAGGCTGGATCTTTCGGTGGTGGAGCGAGCCTTGAGGTAATCGACGATTACTCATTCAAGTTCGTATTCCCAAGCGCACAATCGGAAACTGTTGTCGAGGGTCTCGCCTATATTCAAGGTTGCCCGGGGCCGAGCCATGTGCTTCGCGATTCTCATCCGACCTATAATTCCGACGCTTCTTACGACGATTACCTGAACGCAATGCCGTCAAGCGATGTACCGGTTCCAGTTTTGGGTGCGTGGGTTCCAGTCGAGCACCGTCCAGATGAACTGGTGATCCTTCGCCGCAATCCATACTACTGGAAAGTGGACGATGCCGGAAATCAGCTGCCCTATCTCAACGAGATGCACTTCAAGTTGACGACTTGGGACGACCGTACGACACAAGCTGTCGCCGGTACCGGTGACTGGTCGAACATGGAAAACCCAGGCAACTACGTTGAAGCGCTTAAGCAAAGCCAGGATGAAAACGCCCCGGTTACTGCTAAGTTCGGACCGCGGACATTGGCGTTCCGGATCGAGTTGAACTTTGCTCAGAACATGGCTGACAGCGACTACGACGCTGAACTGCGTGGGTTGTTCCGTGAGCAAGATTTCCGCGAAGCGCTTAGCTCGGCAATTGATCGAGACGCTCTAGGACAAGCTTTGGCACGTGGTCCATTCGCTTATCCATACATGGGTGGTTTCGCGAGCGGTTCACCTTACTATGATGCGGCTTCGACTGACTACACGCCGTTCAATCAGGGATACGCGAACGAGCTTCTGGCCGGTCTCGGTCTGGAAGACACGGACGGCAACGGGATCTTGAACGTGCCTGGCACGGGTGAAGACCTTGTCATCGACATGACCTTCAAGTCTCAGCGTAATGACGACCGTAAGCAGGTTGAAGCAGTGACATCGCAGTTGGCTGAAATCGGAATTCGCGTATTGCCAACGCCGGTTGATGAAACCAGCTTTGATCCGATCCGCAATTCTGGCAGCTTCTCAGCAATTCTTCAGCGTGTAAGCTTTGTTTTGCCTACACGGGAAACTTGCGGAAACTTGCCGACGTCCGAAATCTGTCCAGCGTTCCACCTAGCTGGATCGGAAGGTCGAGATTTCCTTCCGTTCGAAGCTGAACTTGCGGACTCTGTTCTGAAATTTAACGCATCTAGTGATGCGGCTGAACAGGCGGACATTGCCAAGCGGATGCAGGCACTACTTACAGAGAACCACTACAATATTGGTTTGGTTCAGGTTCCTGCGGCTCTGTTGGTGAACAAGCGGGTCCGCAATGCGCATCCTGGTACACCAGTCTTTATGTACGAGTGGGCTGAAGACGCGGTAATCCGTGAACGCCTGTGGGTGCCTGCTGAATTGCAAACAGAAGAGCTCCTCCCTGGTACCGTAGCCCAATACTAAGCTACGTGACCGCAACTCGTCCTACTCCCGCAAAGCGCGGGGGTGGGACATCTTACTTTCGCACTTTCCTCATGACGCCATAAGTCGGGAGCACTTGTCTCATGGACTTTCTAGTTTTTCTTGCGAAACGCGTTGCGATGTCGATCCCACTGCTTTTGGGAATCTCCATCGTATCCTTCGCAATCATCCAAGCTGTGCCCGGCGATTTCGTTGACGGTTGGATTGCAAACACTGCAGCCCAGACCGGCAAGTCCTACGACGAGCTTCTGCCCCAAGCCGAAGCGATGCGAGAGCGGCTCGGCCTCGATCAGCCAATTGCGATTCAGTACGTGACCTGGCTCAAGAACATCGTGTTCCACTTCGACTTCGGTATGTCCTTTGAGCAAAATCGTCCTGTAACTGATGTCATAGGAACCCGCCTTCCTCGTACGCTGCTGCTGGCGGTTCTGACGCTCGTCATTGGTCAGGCGTTCGGAGTGCTTCTGGGCATCTATGCGGCGACCAACCAATACAAACTGGGCGACAATATCGCCACGCTGATTGCCTTCATGGGCATTGTGATTCCGAAGTTCGTGATCTCGCTCGTGATCCTCTACTTCCTCGCTATCGTCTGGCACTCGCCCTATATTGGAGCGGTCAATTCGCCTCAGTACATCTTACAAGATGGGTGGAATTGGGCGAAGTTCTGGGACTTTCTCAAGCATGTTTGGCCGATCCTGGTAGTGTCTATTTGGGCCGGACAGGCGTACACCACGCGGATGATGCGGGGAAACCTGCTCGACGTAATGAACATGCAATACATTGAAACGGCCCGCGCCAAAGGATTGTCCCGTCGCAAGGTCCTTTACAAGCATGCAGTACCAAATGCTCTGCACCCAGTCATCATGAACATTGGGACGCGGTTCGATTACATGATCAAGGGCGAGATCGAAATCGCAATCGTTCTGGGCATTCCTACGGTTGGCCCATTGATTCTGAGCGCCGTCGGCGACCGCGACATGTATGTCGTCGCCGCGATCTTCATGATGGTGGCCGTTTTGCTGGTGCTGGGCAACTTGTTCGCTGACCTGATGCTGGCATTGCTGGACCCTCGGGTTCGCCGCGCCACGATGAGCCGGAATTAAGGGGATACCAATGAAACAGCCACACAACCCCACCGACGACAAACCGATGGTCGATAACCGACCTCAGATTGACGTACCCACGGCCACAGAAACAATGAATGCCGAAACCGCGACGGGCCCGGGTCTCTCCTACTGGCAGCTTGTTCGCCGCCGTTTTTTGCGCAACCGGTACGGCGTCGTCGGGCTGATTGGATGTTTGCTCATCGTGATCACAGCCGTCTTTTCAGGGTTCATCGCTCCCTATGACGGTGAGACGAAGGATCGAACTGCCATCTACAGCCCGCCGCAGATGCCAAAGGTCTTTGCGCCCGAAGGCGGCCTGACCCGGCCCTACGTCCTAGGCTATGCCGAAGAGATGGATCCCAACACGTTCGAGATCAAATTCGTGCCCGACCCGGAGGTTCGCCATAATCTCGCGTTATTTGTGAAAGGTGATCCCTGGACGTTCCTGGGGCTAGAATTCGAGACTCACCTAGTTGGAACCACTGACGGAGGGTTTGTGCACCTGCTTGGCACGGATTCCCTTGGCCGTGATGTGTTTTCAAGGATGGTAGAAGGCACACGAGTGACCCTTCTCATGGGCTTCCTTGTAATGGCCGCCTCCTGTTTCATTGGAACAATAGTCGGGGTATCTTCAGGCTATTTTGGTGGGGTATTCGACATGCTGGTTCAGCGCATTGTTGAATTCGTGAGGTCGTTTCCTGACTTGCCGCTCTATCTTGCGCTTGTGGCGATCCTGCCGCGTCGCGCTGATCCCATAACCGTCTTCATCCTTTTCGCGTCGATCCTTGTCTTGCTCCGTTGGGCGGACCTTAGCCGCGAACTGCGGGGCAAAGTTATTTCTTTGCGATCAATGGACTATGTTCGTTCGGCTGTAGCAGTCGGGGCATCGGACCAACGCATCATCGGGCGCCATATCGTTCCAAACACTTCATCACACATCATCGTTTGGGCAACTTATCAATTACCTGAAGTGATCCTGCTGGAAAGCTTCCTATCCTTTCTTGGCGTCGGTGTGCAGGCTCCTATGGTCAGTTGGGGGACGATGCTGAATCAAGTGCGTGATTTCCAATCCTTTGCGGCCGCCCCCTGGTTGATGGCACCAGTTGGAATGATCGTAATCTCTGTTTTGGCTTTCAATGCGTTTGGTGACGGCCTGCGCGATGCAATGGACCCGTATTCCAATGACTGATCCCCTATTGAAAATTGAGAACGTCGTTGTGGACTTTCGCACAATTCACGGCACCGTAAACGCCGTGCGCGGCTTGTCCTACGAAGTGGCGCGCGGCGAAACACTTGCCGTTGTCGGTGAAAGCGGGTCGGGCAAGTCGGTAACTGCCCGGGCCATAATGTCGATGCTGGCCGAAAACGCACGTGTCGGGGCCGATAGCCGGATTTGGTTCGATGGAACCGACCTGTCGGAATTGTCCGAGCTCGAAATGCAGGAAATCCGCGGAAACCGAATTTCAATGATCTTCCAGGAGCCGTTGACATCGCTCAATCCGATCCACCGGGTCGGAGATCAGGTCGCTGAGATTATTCAGATACACCGCCCGATGCCAAAGAAGCAGGCGATGGCTGAAGTTTTAAAGCTCTTTCAAGAGGTTCAACTGCCTGATCCCGAGGCACGGCTAAGCCAATATCCGCACGAAATGTCGGGCGGTCAACGCCAGCGGGTCATGATCGCAATGGCCCTCGCCAACAAACCGGACCTTCTGATCGCGGACGAGCCAACAACAGCGCTCGACGTGACCGTGCAGGCGGAAATCCTCACGCTGCTCAAAGACCTGCAGAAATCCCATAACATGGCGGTCGTATTGATCACTCACGATCTAACAGTTGTCGAAAAGACCTCTGACAAGGTGGTCGTGATGCGTTACGGCGAGGTCGTCGAGCGGGGAAACACACAGGACGTTTTTGCCAACCCCCAGCATCCTTACACACGTCACCTGCTAGAAAGCGAACCCAAGGGTCGCCCAGATGAGCTGGATCCCGACGCGGCACCGCTGATGGTGGCTAAAGATATACGCGTGGCATTTCGGATTGCGCACGGCGGCTTGATGAGCCGGAAACATGTCGATCTTGTTGCGGTCAACGATATCTCAGCCAGCATTCGTCGAGGCGAAACCTTGGGCGTTGTCGGAGAAAGTGGCTCAGGCAAGACCACGCTGGGAATGGCCATGATCCGGCTGTTAGAGCCGAACGGCGGACAAATTACATTTGGCGGCGACCGCATTGATGGCCTTACGCGCAAACAGATGCGTCCGTACCGCACCCGTGTTCAAGTGGTGTTCCAGGACCCGTTCTCATCGCTTAATCCTCGCATGATTATTCGACAGATTCTCGAAGAAGGACTTATCGTAAACGGCATTGGCAAAAATGCCGCCGAGCGTGAAGAACTGATCGGACAGGCACTGGACGATGTTCAGATGCCCCGCGATGCGATGCAGCGTTTCCCGCACGAGTTTTCCGGTGGCCAGCGGCAACGACTGGCCATTGCTCGTGCCGTTGTTTTGCAGCCAGAATTCATCCTACTCGACGAACCAACTTCGGCGCTTGACCTGTCAATTCAGGCCCAAATCATCGACCTTTTGCGAGACCTGCGGGCAAAGCACGACCTAAGCTATATGTTCATCAGCCATGACCTGAAAGTGGTGAAGGCCCTATGCCACAACGTGATGGTCATGCAGCACGGAGACATCATCGAAACCGGTCCGACATCGCAAGTGCTTGAAGCACCAAAAACAGAATACACAAAGCGTCTGGTCGACGCAGCTTTCAAGGTGGTGGCCTAATGTACCGAATTGACGATCGCACTCAGACACTCGTGCTGGAACCAACGAACGGACTTCCATGCATTGCCTATTTTGGCCCGCGTCTATCCGAAGCCGAAGATTTGTCCCAATTGGCCGCCGCAGGCTGCAGGGACATGACCGGTGGAATGGTGGATGCATTGCCGCGGTTAACGATATGCCCGGTCTCCGATGGCGTCCATTTGGGCCAGCCGGCTTTGCGCGTTCTTGACAGCAACGGCGCAGAGATTTCCCTGCGGTTTGAGCCGGCAACAATCACACCTAAAAGTCAGACTCTTATTGTCTCGGCTGTTTCGGGTGACCTGACTTATACTGCCGAAATTACTCTTGATGGCGTGTTGACCCTTCGGGCCAGCATCGATTCACTTACGCCGGTCAGATTGGGCTGGCTTTCGGCACCGGTCCTGCCGGTCCCTGGCGCGCAGACCGAATTGATCGAGTTTTCGGGTCGTTGGAATGGAGAATTCCGGATGCAGCGTCAGCCTTTCTCGGTTGGCGCCCGACTGCGTGAAGCACGGCAAGGCCGCTCTGGCCACGAAACGCCACCTTTCGTTTATACTGCAACGCCCGACGCACGCTTTACCAGAGGTGAAGCGATGGCCTTTGCCTATGGCTGGCCAGGTGGGCACAGGATGATTGCTGAGGAACTGCCGGATGGTCACCGCATGATCCAGTTCGGTAATAGCGCAGGTTCGGAACGTGCGCCCAACAAGCACTTCGAGACCGCACCACTAACGATCGTTCGGTCTGACACAGGCCTCAATGGTTGTGCAGTGCAGTTGCAGGCTCATGTACGGGACACTGTTGTTACATGGTCAGATCCTTCACGCAAACGGCTCGTGCATTACAATTGCTGGGAGGCCGTCTATTTTGACCACGACTTCGCAACCTTGTCCGATATGGCTGAGCGCGCCGCGCGTATCGGGGCAGAGCGGTTCGTGCTGGACGACGGTTGGTTCGGTAAGCGTAATGACGATACTTCATCCCTCGGTGATTGGCAGATCGACCGGCGCAAATGGCCTGATGGGCTGACGCCGCTAATCGACAGGGTACACGAGCTTGGTATGACGTTCGGGCTTTGGGTGGAACCAGAGATGGTCAACGCCGATAGCGATCTTTACCGCGCCCATCCTGACTGGGTATTGGGACCGGCTGATCAAGTCACCGGGCGCTATCAGTTGGCACTGGATCTCGGAAAGGCCGAGGTTCGCGATTACCTGTTTACCGCACTCGATGCGATCCTTTCTGAAAATGAGATCGACTATTTCAAATGGGATCACAACCGTCTGTTGCCGATGCCAGATGCAGCCCAGGCACGTGGTATCATGGAATTGTTCGCGCGGTTGCGTGAGGCCCACCCTGGGGTAGAGATCGAAACTTGTGCTTCGGGTGGGGGTCGGATTGACTATGGCATCCTACAGCACACAAGCCGAGTCTGGCTGTCAGATTGCATCGATGCGCACGAACGACTGCGGATGCAACAGACCGCTGCGTTGTTGATCCCATCGGCCATAACGGGCAGCCATGTCGGTGCGGAACATTCACACACGACAGGTCGCAGCCTGACGATGGAGTTCCGGGCATGGATCGCTGCAATGCGCCAAATGGGATTCGAGAGCGATTTGCGTAGCTTCAGCAAAGAAGACGAGGCCAAACTGGCGCGCATCACTGCGTGGTTTAAAGACAACCGCGACTGGATGATGGCTGGGGACATCCATGCCCTCGATAGCGACGACCCTGCGGTGACCGCAGAAATTCAGATCGCAAAAGATAGGGATCGCTTCGTCGTCTTCGCAGGACAAAGTGCAACTTCGGAGCAAAACCTGCCGCGCGCCCTACGCCTGAGCGGCCTGGATGCAGACGCATTTTATGAAATCCGGCTCGCAAACCCCGAGCAAATAGCGCCACATTCGCGTGGCGACAACGCGCTAAAGGCGGTGGCATTGCGACTGTCAGGCCGGGTTCTGATGACCTCGGGGATTAACCTGCCGTTGGCATGGCCCGAAACGATTTATGTGATCGAAGGGCACCGGGTGTGACCAAAAGACTGATTAAGAAAGTGAGACGACTATGACGAGCCCAAAAATTACATTTATCGGTGCCGGATCGACAGTATTTATGACAAATATCGTCGGTGACATTCTTCAGCGCGAAGCGTTGCAAGGTGCGCATGTTTCGCTCATGGATATCAACCAACAGCGGCTGGAAGAAAGCGAAGTTGTCTTCCGCAAAATGGTTGCTTCGCTTGGCGTTGAGGCAACACATTCGATTCACCTTGATCAACGAGAGGCGCTCGAAGGCGCTGATTTTGTCGTCGTTGCTTTTCAGATTGGCGGGTTCGAACCTTGCACGGTTACCGATTTTGAGATCCCCAAGTCATTTGGCCTAGACCAGACAATCGCCGACACGCTTGGAATCGGCGGGATCATGCGGGGTCTGCGGACCGTGCCGCACCTTTGGTCGGTCTGCGAAGACATGACTGCCGTTTGCCCGGATGCGCTGTTGCTGCAATACGTGAATCCGATGGCCATCAATACGTGGGCTATTGCCGAGCGTTATCCGAATATCAAGCAAGTTGGGCTCTGCCATTCCGTGCAACACACAGCTGCCGAACTGGCAAGTGACCTTCAATTGCCGGTGGACGATATCCGCTATTTGTCGGCAGGTATTAACCATGTCGCATACTTCCTGAAATTTGAGCAGGTAGAAGCTGATGGAAGCTACCGTGACCTCTACCCACAACTTCATCAGGGATATGAACAGGGTATCTTTCCGCGGCCCGAAAGCACCTCGAATCCGCGATGCCCGAATAAGGTCCGGTATGAGATGATGAAACGGCTGGGCTATTTTGCGACAGAAAGCTCCGAACATTTTGCCGAGTACGTCCCGTGGTTTATCAAGTCGGGTCGTGAAGATTTGATCGAACGGTTTGGCATCCCGCTGGACGAATACCCAAAGCGCTGTGTTGAGCAGATCGCGGACTGGAAAGACAAGCTGGAGGAATATCGAAAGGCCGATAAGATCGAGGTCCCGAACTCGATCGAATACGCCTCTGAGATTATTAACTCTGTCTGGACTGGTGTGCCGAGCGTCATTTACGGAAATGTTCAAAACCGAGGCTACATTCCGGCCCTGCCCGAGGGATGCGTAGTCGAGGTGCCTTGCCTTGTGGATCGCAACGGTATTCAGCCAACTCAAGTGCCTGAGCTTCCACCGCAATTGACCGCGATTATGCGCAGCAACATCAATGTGCAGGAACTGACCGTTAGGGCGTTGCTAACGGAGAATAGGGAGCATGTTTACCATGCTGCCATGATGGACCCGCATACTGGCGCAGAACTGGACCTAGACCAGATATGGGCTCTGGTCGACGCCCTGATTGCTGCCCACGGCGATTGGCTTCCGGGCTGGCTGTCCGGGGCAAAAGTAATGCGAGTGGCATGACCAAATCCGACCCGACCCATCTGGTGATCGTCGGCGGGGGTACCGCCGGCTGGCTAGCTGCGCACCTGTTTAAGACAGAAAGCGAGCGGCAAGGGATACCAATGCGTATCACGCTCGTTGAAAGCTCAAAAGTCCCGACCATCGGGGTGGGCGAAGGTACAACCTCAGTCTTCGGCGGCGTGTTACAATCACTCGGCTTCGACGAGGAAGATTTCCTCGCCCATACCGATGCTACAATCAAGTATGGAATACGCCATCGGGATTGGCGGCGGCTTGGCCATGTCTACGATGGTCCGATTGATGATGCCTATGCTCTGACCGATCGGATTCCGGGGGCGGGGTCTTGGATCGACACCTTTTGCGTTGCCGCCGGGCGCTCCGTTTCCGCGCCGCATATCTTCGCCAAGCTCATGGAAACCGGCAAAGCGCCGGTAGCCGAAATGGGGGGCCGCCGCGTTCCTGTAAGCCGCTTTCACCACGCCTATCATTTTGACCAGGCCAAAGTCGGAGCCTACTTACGCCGCAAGGCAACTGACATCTCCAAGATCGATGCTCTTGTGGAAAGTGCAGAGCGTGATGGCAAATCGGGCTGCGTTACCAAATTGAGACTCGATACTGGGGAAACGATCGCAGGGGACTTCTTCATCGACTGCACCGGCTTCCGCCGCACATTGATCCAAGGGACCATGGGCGCAAGTTGGGTAAGCTATTCCGACGCGCTGCCGGTCAATCGCGCGATGCCGTTTTGGCTAGACCTTGCCGAAGACGAGGAAATTCCGACCTTTACGCACGCATGGGCCCAAGCGTCGGGGTGGATGTGGCAGATCCCGACGCAGGGCCGGATCGGATGCGGATATGTCTATTCGGATCGCCATTCGTCACCTGATATCGCCTTGGCGGAGATCGAGGGTGTGCTTGGTCGCAAGATCGAGCCACGCGCCGATATTCCTGTCGACGCGGGACGTATCTCCGAGGTCTGGCGCGGCAACGTTCTTGCGCTCGGGCTTGCATCCAGTTTTCTCGAACCTTTGGAAGCGACTTCAATCCACGGCACTATCGTCGCGGTTTTACTGTTTTGCCGCCGCCACTTGTTGCAGATCAGCGCTCCCTTGCAGAAAAATCAGCAGCGCTACAATGCGGCCATCGCAAAACAAGTGGACGACTTTCGCGACTTCATCAATCTGCACTACGTCAGTGAACGGGATGACAGCCCATTCTGGCGCGACGTAGCAACAGACTTCATCCTGCCGCAAGTGCGTCAGAAACTGATAAATTGGCAAGAACGGATGCCCGGGCCGGAAGACTTTACCAACGATTTGGATGGCCTTCCCCATGTGGAAGAGCTTCTGCATTATCCGGTTCTTGACGGTCTTGGATTGCTCAATCGAAGTGTCGCGCGAGAACGCATGGCCCAAGACCGCAAACTGCGGGATTTCGCTCGGGCGACCGTCGACCATCTGGAAAAACAGGCCGGAAATGTCGCATCGCATGCGATTTCACATCGTGCATGGCTCAGTAGCCTGAGTTCCAATGCGATCGCCTGACTGGCAAGAAAGAGAAATTTAATGACAAAAGACCGCCGCAACCGCGCTTGGTATGGAAAGCTGGACAAGGACGGATTCATCCATCGCAGCTGGATGAAGAACCAAGGCTTTCCAGATCATGCTTTTGATGGGCGCCCCGTCATTGGCATCTGCAACACGTGGTCGGAGTTGACGCCATGCAACAGCGGCTTGCGCGATCTGGCCGAAGGCGTGAAGCGCGGCGTGTGGGAAGCCGGTGGTTTTCCCGTAGAGTTCCCCGTGATGTCGCTGGGCGAAACCCAGATGAAGCCAACCGCTATGCTGTTTCGCAATTTGTTGGCGATGGATGTCGAAGAATCGATCCGCGCCTATGGCATCGACGGCGTTGTTCTTTTGGGTGGTTGTGACAAAACAACACCCGGCCAGTTGATGGGGGCGGCCTCGGTCGATTTGCCATCTATCGTGGTTAGCTCTGGGCCGATGCTGAATGGCAAATGGCAGGGCAATGACATTGGGTCTGGCACGGATGTTTGGAAATTCTCGGAAGCGGTCCGCGCCGGTGATATGACTTTGAAAGATTTTATGGCGGCTGAGTCCGGTATGAGCCGCTCAAAAGGTGTCTGCATGACGATGGGCACCGCCTCGACCATGGCGTCGCTTGTTGAGGCCATGGGCCTAAGCCTACCGACAAACGCAGCCCTTCCAGCTGTGGATTCACGTCGCATGGCGTTGGCGCACCTTACCGGCAACCGTATTGTCGAAATGGTGGACGAAAACCTGAAACCTTCGGACATTATCACGCGGGCATCTTTGGAAAACGCGATTTTGGCCAATGCTGCCGTTGGCGGTTCCACAAATGCAGTGGTGCATCTTCTGGCCATAGCTGGCCGTGTTGGCATTGATCTGAAACTGGAAGATTTTGACCTTGGCGGCGACGTTCCCCTGTTGGTCAACTGCATGCCGTCTGGCAAGTACCTGATGGAAGATTTTTGTTACGCTGGTGGTATGCCGGTGATCTTGAAAGAGTTGTCGGGACATTTGCGTAAAGCCAAAACTGTGCTTGGTGGTGACATCAGCGCCTATGCAGACGGTGCTGAATGCTGGAACCGCGATGTGATCTACCCGATCGACGACCCTCTGAAGCCATCGGCTGGCATCAAGGTCTTGAAAGGCAACCTCGCCCCACGTGGGGCCATCGTGAAGCCTTCTGCCGCAAGCGAGCATCTTTTGGAGCACGAAGGCGAGGCTTACGTCTTTGAAAACATTGAAGAGCTAAAAGCCACAATTGACAACGATGATCTGCCGGTGACCAAGGACAGCATCCTTGTTCTTAAGGGCTGCGGCCCAAAAGGGTATCCGGGCATGGCTGAGGTTGGCAATATGCCTATCCCGTCCAAACTGGTCAAAGAAGGCATCAAGGATATGGTGCGCATTTCTGACGCCCGCATGTCGGGCACGGCCTTTGGCACGGTGATCCTGCATGTCACGCCCGAGGCGAACGAGGGCGGAATGCTTGCGCTGGTGAAAACCGGCGACCGCATTAAATTTTCGGCAAGTCAGGGCAAGTTGGAATTGCTCGTATCCGAAGAAGAACTGGCCGAGCGCCGCGACGCATGGCAACCCGAACCGCCGCATTACACCCGCGGCTATGCCAAAATGTATGTGGATCACGTCCTGCAAGCGGATCAAGGCGCGGACCTTGATTTCCTTGTTGGCAACGACACCCGCCCCGTCACACGAGAGAGCCACTGATGACCCAGACTGCAACATTCCACGATCTCGACGGCAAAAGCGTCTTCATCACCGGCGGAGGCTCGGGCATCGGCGCGAATTTAACCGAAGGCTTCTTGCGGCAAGGTGCCAAGGTCGCTTTTGTGGGGCGCTCCGACGCCGCGGCCTTTGTGGACGCTATGGAGGACGAGACCGGCAATCGCCCATTGTTCATCCAATGCGATATCACGGACACACCCGCGATTCAGGCCGCAATTGCGCAAGTCACAGAAGCCCACGGTCCTGTCGGTGTCCTTGTGAACAATGCCGCCAACGACCAGCGCCACAGCACCGACGAGGTTACCGAGGAGTTCTGGGACTGGATGCAGGCAATCAACCTCAAGGCCCATTTTTTTGCCTGTCAGGCTGTCGTGGAGGGCATGAAGACGTTGGGTGGCGGATCTATCATAAACCTCACATCGATCAGTTACATGATGGGCGGGGCCGGTTACCCGCTTTATACAACGGCCAACTCCGGACTAAACGGCATGACCCGCAGTTTAGCGCGGGAATTCGGCTCCCAAAGTATTCGGGTGAACGCATTGGCTCCAGGCTGGGTTTTGACGCAAAAGCAGCTGGACAAATGGGCTGACCCAGCGTCGCTAGCCACTCACCTGGAAAAGCAATGCCTAAAGGAGCATCTGAAGCCCGACGATATCGTTTCTGGGACGCTGTTCCTGGCCTCCTCCGCAAGTCGCATGATGACCGGACAGGCGCTCGTCATCGACGGCGGCGTGGCGGTGACGGGGTGATGGTCATGGACGTAGAATGGATTGCTGTAGATTGGGGGACGACGAACCTTCGTGCCTGGCTGATTGCGGGTGACGGCGAGGTGCTTGCGACTTGTCGTTCGGAGTTGGGAATGTCACGTCTCAGGCCCGAAGAATTTGAAGCGGCGTTGATGGAAACTGTTGAAGATGCACTTCGAAGCAATGGACAAATTCCGGTCATCGTTTGTGGGATGGCGGGTGCGAGAGAGGGGTGGAAGGAAGCCCCATACTCAGCCGTTCCTTGCGCTCCACCGGGGCTTAGCGAAGCGGTCACTCCCCAAACAAGGGATGTGCGACTGCAAACGTTTATTATTCCTGGCCTCAAGCAATTGGAACCCGCTGATGTTATGCGGGGCGAAGAAACACAGATCTCTGGCTTTCTTGCCGGACAACCGGATTTTGAAGGGGTGATCTGCCTTCCGGGAACACACACCAAATGGGTCCGTGTTTCCGATAGAACGATCACCGAATTCCACACCCATATGACTGGTGAAATATTTAGCCTGCTTTCGTCACAGTCGGTTTTGCGTCATTCCCTCGGGGGTGAAGGTTGGGATCAGGACGCTTTCATCGAGGCACTGGAAACTGTGATTGAAGACCCAACTAGAATTTCTTCAAGGCTCTTTTCGATCCGAGCGAAGGCACTTTTGAATAACACCGAAGATGCTTATCTCAGGTCGGAGCTCTCAGGATATCTGCTTGGGCTGGAGCTTGGTGGTGTGGGGCGGAAATGGCTCGACCAAGAGACCGTCCTTATTGGAGATTCGCGTCTTGTCGAACTATACAGAGCAGGTCTCAAGATCCTTGGGATCAATGCAATCATAGTCGAAGACAAAGATATCACGCTTTCTGGCCTGCGGCACGCCTATGCGGAGTTGGTAAGATGAGCCGGGCGATTGTCGCAATTCTCAGAGGTGTGAGTCCTGAGGAGGTCGAAGGACTTGGTGGGGCTCTGATCGAGGCTGGGATCAGCAGGATCGAGGTGCCTCTCAATTCTCCGAAAGCTTTCCAGTCCATAGAGCAACTGGCCCGGAAATATGGGAACGTCGCTGAGATTGGGGCTGGTACGGTATTGACGGAAGATGACGTCGAGCGGGTATCCCAAGCTGGTGGTTCTCTGATCGTTTCCCCTAACGCTAATGTTAGCGTCATTCGCCGAACAAAATCTTTGGGACTCAAGTCCTTTCCGGGTGTTCTGTCGCCAACAGAATGCTTTAGTGCCCTTTCGGCCGGCGCGGACGCGCTCAAGTTCTTTCCAGCGTCAATACTCGGTCTGAACGGCTTCATGGCTCTCAAGGCAGTTCTGCCGAAGGATACGCAAACCTTTGCGGTTGGCGGAGTCGGAGAAGCTGACTTTAGCAGCTGGATATCCGCGGGCGTGACAGGTTTTGGGATCGGGACGGCTCTCTTCGTGCCAGGTCTGACACAAGCAGAAGTAGAAAAGCGCGCCCACGCGCTGGTAAGCGCTTATGATCGTTCAAAATCCTCTTGATACAAATCGCCTTTGCGGTAACTGTAAACATCTTTAGTTTACAGAAAAAAGGTTTCTTGGGCGGACGATGAACCTATGAAACTAGGTGTTGACGCCACATTGGACGATTCTGTCGAGTGCCCGTATTGACCCTCATCGTCTCCCCAACCTTCCCAGCCTCGCCAGTTGCGCCAACATCTGAGACCCGGTCCCTGGTGACCCTGAGCCACTTGCCTGACCAGTTTGTCCCATCCCTTGCCGCACAGGCATCTGCTGTGCCCCGAAGAACTGCCGTGCTCTGAGTGCTGCATATTCGGCTCCACTGGCACCACCAACAAGATACCGATTGTAAGCCTGCTGATTGCCCATCGCAGCGCGCGCAAAGCTGTAGCTTCCTGCCAAGCCCCCAGACAGCGCTGGCATCATAATGTTCCCTGAGATTGCGCGAACGATGAACGGCGTGGCGATGATGAAGCCCTTGGCCATGAGGACCATCATGAAGAAGGGGATGAGCGCGCCTATATTTGAGGCCCCTTCCGGGTCGCCGAGTTCACCAATGAGGGCGGATGATACACCTGTGATTGTTGCGAATACGCCTGCCACGACGATTGGGTAGAGCGCAAAGGAGACCAGTGCCGACAGCCAGCGCGCGAAGTAATCCTTGGTCACTTCGAAAAGGGTGAGGAAGATCATCACGGGTGCGATGCCAATGAGCAGCGCGATCATCAAACGCGACGCGACCAAGATAAATGCAGCGAGCCCTCCCAAGACCGACAACATCAACACGCCAACAATGTCGAGCATCGCGCCGGCCATCCAGTTGAGCTCAGACCCGGCCGCGTTAAGGTATTCTCCAAGCTCGGCGATGAGCCGGTCAAATTCTTCTGCAAATGTCCCCGATGGACCTGGAACGCCACCACCGACGGAGGCGACCAGCGCGCCCGCAATACTGTCGATCCCCGCGAGGATTGCGGACGAGAGTGCGTTGAACTGCAACCAATTGGTTGCAAATATCCCGATGAGACCAATCTTGACCGCAAGCCAGAACGCCGTTCGCCCGTCCATCGCTTTGTACTGATAGATCATGTTCAGGAAAACGAGGATCACCACCAGCGTTGTTCCAAGAACGAGAAGCGTTCCCACCGTGGCAGCAACAGACCCGAACTGTGTCTCGGCGGCGGTGTTGAGATAGCCTTGGGAGGTTTCAACAAAGTAGGTGACAACGCTCATTTCAGAGTTCCCTTACCACTTACCCACTGCTTCGCAGATCGCTTGAGCTTCTGGTCGAAGATCATTTGCGCGGCGGTTGTAACTGTTTGACGCTTGCAGCATTTCTGAACGGTTCGCATTGGCGTGGTTTTCTTGGAAGGTGACTTCGGCGTTATCCCATGCTGGGAAGCGAAGACCGCAGTCGCAGGATCCGGTCTCAACGATCCGCTCCATGTTCTGTGCCCGGTAGATGTCCTGGACCAAGACACGCTGGTAGGCGTCTCGAAGGGCGATGTTTTGCATCCAGTCAGGTTCGCTCGGGCGTTCGGGGCAGACATCTGGAATGCTCTCAAGACTGGGGATGAGATTGCGCTCCGCCATTAGGGGCGATGCCATCAAGCCCAAACCGACTGACAGTAATAAGAAAGGCGCTGCACCACGCTTCATCGGTTGTCTCCAAAATCGGCACCGCCGGAGGATTCACGCTTCAGAAAAGCCGTGTGCCCGATATTGGCAAACTCAGACGAAATGATTGAGACCACCTCCCAGCCGATCTGGCCCTTCGCATTCAATGCCGCCTGCATTTCGATCAGACTGTTCTTACGGTCCATCGGGAAGGAGAGGATTTCATATTCAAAGGTCTTCATGGGGAAGTTCCAATCTCGGTTGCGCCGGGGAGGTAGAATTCGGTGATGCCGCGTTTGCCGTCATGGCGACCGGCCTGGATGATCACATCGATGGAATTTTCGATGTACTGGATCATGTCGGCATAGGTCATCGGTATCTCGGTTTTGAGCGCGGCGATCGCGAGCCGCTGCACGGCCAGTTGCGGGGTTTCGGCATGGAGCGTGGTCATGGACCCGCCATGGCCGGTGTTGATGGCTTCCAGAAAGGTCATGGCCTCCTTGCCGCGCACCTCGCCCAGGATGATCCGGTC
>NZ_JAPEIE010000005.1:0-166202 GCF_028823805.1 Halocynthiibacter sp. C4
CCGTCGCCACCGCTGTTACCGTCGCCACCGCTGTTGCCGTCGCCACCGCTGTTACCGTCGCCACCGCTGTTGCCGTCGCCACCGCTGTTGCCGTCGCCACCGCTGTTGCCGTCGCCGCCGCTGTTGCCGTCGCCGCCGCTGTTACCGTCGCCACCGCTGTTACCGTCGCCGCCGCTGTTACCGTCGCCGCCGCTGTTACCGTCGCCACCACTGTTGCCGTCGCCGCCGCTGTTACTGTCGTCGCCTGTCTCTTCTTCCTCGTCCTCTATGTCATCATCATAGTCGCGCACAGTTTTGACGGAGGTTGGCTTGGTTTTGACGGAAGTTGGCTTGGAGCTAGATTTCTTGCGTTTTGGCTCACCCATAAAAACTGGGTTTTCGTCTTTATCATTTCCGACATCGCCGCCGCCAACCGAAGCAGTTGCAAAATCAGTTAGATCGAGCGCCGTATCTGGGCAAACTTTAACCGCAGCCGCGAGTATGTCGTCGAAATTTGGCATGCTTTGAAGATACGCGACCTGACCATTGGAAAGATCCTTGAAGGCGCAGAGAATTTTGATATCTCCAGCGCTCTTAACATCTGAAATCGTGTAGAATTTCGCGCTGCTGGAATTACTCTGAGCCATAGCACCGGTTGCTGCGAATGACCCTAAAATTGCAATTGCGACTGTATTCTTGAAACCCAAGCGTCTCATGACTCTGTACTCCTGATACGAATTACTATGACGCTCGGAGCGCCTTAAACTACCTTCAATATGCGCCAACCCATCGAAATATGGAAGAACTTAGGCGAATTTGGCTCAAATTATGTCAGAAACATGTCTAAACATCACAAATTCGCCGCAATCGGTTGAATTGTTTCCACCCGCAACCCTGCGCTAGCCATGAAAAATTAGCCGAATCGAGTTTTTTTCGTGAGAAGAGGCTGACGATTATTATGATGATCTTGGCGATCTCATTGTGTGCGCAAATTCAAAAGTAACTACCGACAAGAGCTGTACTGATGAGCGTCCAGCCATCCGCTACGACAAAGAAAGCCAGCTTAAACGGAAGCGAAACGATAGCGGGTGGCACCATCATCATACCCATCGACATAAGGATCGCGGCAACAACCAAATCGATGATGAGAAATGGTAGGAAAACAATGAAACCGATCTGAAATGCCTTCGTCACTTCAGAAATGAGGAATGAAGGTATTAATATTGAAAGCTGTTCCTCGGCCACTGTAGAGCCGGAAACTGTGGATTCTCGCAGATCGACTAGCGACTGGAGCGTTTCCGGATCTGTTCTCGACATCATGAACATCTTGAACGGGGAAAGCATGTTCTCTACCGCATCCTTCAGTTCCAGCTCCTCGGCAACGAGAGGATCAAGCCCGGTCTCCCATGCTTCTTCGAACACAGGCTGCATTACGAAATAAGTCAAAAACATTGCCAAACTGACAATTAACATGTTGGGAGGTGATTGCTGCAAGCCAATAGCTTGTCGCAATATCGACAGCACAGTCACAATGAATGGGAAACACGTGATCATGATCGCCAGCCCAGGTACGACACTGAGAATCGTCAGCAGCACGATGAGTTGAATACTTCGACCAGCTACCGACGTACCCTCGCCAAAGGAGATCGCAATTTCCTGTGCGTTAACTGCATCTCCTGACACGGCTAGAATTAGAAAGGTCAGGAATAGAACGCGAATTGGGAGCGAGTTCATCTGTTTTGACTTTCTGTCAAACCGCTAACTGTCGTGAGCTTGACGGCAAGGTTGCCGCGTTGATCTCCGTCCATCTCAACCAGCTCACCCGTTGCCACCAATTTGTTGCCCAAGTAGAGCATTACCGGATCATCAACGCGCGCATCTAAGGGCAGTACTGTTCCCTTTTGTGCTTCGATTAAATCCTTAATCAGAGGGCGCGCGCGCCCGACTGATACGGTTAACTCTAGCGGGAAGTCGGTATACAGTTTGCCCACAGTCTCGTTCATTGAATTCTCATCCATTTGCTACCAGCCCTCCGTCTTCTTCAAACAAGCCGTCTACGATTTCATTAATGCCTTCAAATACGCTTTCGACATCGATCTGACGCTCGCTTGCTCCAAAACGCAAAAACACTTGGCCGACCCCAAGAGAGGGCTCTTCAACGAACTGCAATGGAAGGCTTTCAACTTTGCTGGAAGAAGGTGTGATCTTTTCAAGAGTTGCAGAGGATGCGACAATCTCAACCGGAACATCGCAGGCACCATTCGCCAGCGCTAACGCTTTCTGAACCACAAGATCGCCAAAACTATCCATCGCAATACTTGGAAGAACTTTAGCCGTTATTTTCTTCAGCACGGGCTCAAGTGATTTCAAAACTGACGACCGTGCTTCATGATAGGTAAATGACAACTCATTAAGGTTGCCCGCGAGTTCTTCCGAAATTCTCGTCTGGTCACTTTCATTAGCGGCAACACAATCTTCCCATCCCGCCTTGTACCCTTGCTCATATGCCGCGAGACGGATTTCTTCCTGCTTTTCAATTGGAAGCTTTTGACTTTTGATTTCCAGTCGCTCTGTAGCTGAAAAATCATCAAGCTGAACAGGTTTTGACATTATGTTGTCTCCCCTTCTTCCATCCAGTTTTTCAATGTCGCAACCGTTTCTTCCTGACGTTCCTCAATCATCTTACGAAGTCGCGCGACAGGATCACTAGACTCGGTTTGACCGACAAATCCGGAGGCCACATTGAGCTCCGGCAATGGCTCAAACTCGTTACCAGAATCAAATTCTGCAATTGTGTTCATCTGATGAATCGGCAGACTTCCATCATCAATTTCACCGCTGATTGGAGCGTTTTGGCGCTGCTCGCGCGTGAGTTCATTTGGCAGTTCAAGCGTTTCACCAGCCTGACCTACGTTATGTTTCCCCAAGAAAAATGGTCTGATCACAAATAGAATTGCTGTCATCGCGACCAAACCGAGCAACACAAGCTGAACGATTTGGGTCAGATTGATTCCCATTGTAGTCAGAATACCGACATCAGCTTCCGTCCCAAGTTCGGCTGTTTTTTCAAACACCATGGACTTGATGGTAATTACATCGCCGCGAGTTTCGTCGTACCCGACCGCGGAGGCAACAAGGTCTCTGAGCGCATCCAATTCTTCTTGCGAACGAGGGGCTGTGCTTTCGTTGCCCGCTTCGTCGACCGTATGAACCGCGTCGACAAGTACTGCTACAGTTATCTTCTTTATCGCGCCCGGAGCCTTTAGAACTTCGCGTTTCGTCTCAGAAACCTCATAGTTTGTCCGCTCTTTTGATTCTCGATCTTCGCTACTTCGGTTGTCATCTTTTGCCCCCGCATCACCATCCGGCAAATTGCTCGCGACGGTCACAGCAGACCCCCGAAAATCATTGGATTTCGCAGTCCGTTCTTCAATTTCCGTACTAATCGCCACACGGCTCTCAGGATCGAACTCACGCGAAACGATAGATTCACTATCCATGTCGGCTTCAACGCTGACTTCGACAGCAACATTTTCCGGCCCTACGCGTGCCGCAATAATCCGGAGCACTCGATTCTTGATGTCCTTCGCGCGCTCGTCCGGATTTTGGAAACCGTGATCTTCATTTTCAGCGCCGATCACTTTGCCAATACGCCCATCAATCACGGAAACATTCTCTGGCATAAGACCAGAAACGGCCGACGCCACAAGAAATCTTAGGGCGCGCGCTTGATCTGGGGTAACTGTGCTTTGCGCTTTGACTGTCACCGATGCGGTGCGGTCACCATCCCGACTAAACGGCTGCTTGACCATATTCGATAGATGAACACGAGCACTTTTGTAGCTTGAACTGGCAAGAATTGTGCGCGCCAACTCCCCTTCTTTCGCACGCCAGTACGCCGCGTCAAACATCTGCGACGTGGTTCCGATACCTGTAAGAGAATCGAGCAGCTCATAGCCTTGTGCGCCGTTCTCAGGGAGCCCATCTGCGGCGAGCGAGAGCCGCAACTCGTCTCTAAGCTGGCTATCGACGTAGATCGCGCTCCCACGCACCTCATATGGCGCACTACGCTGCTCAAGAGCTGCAACGACCTCACCAGCACTTCCTGGCTCTAAACCCGCGTACAATAGAGACATGGATGTAGAAGATGCGACCCGCGAGATCATCAACACCGCACTAAACATAGCCAGAGTTGCCACGACGACAGAAATTTTCCGAGGCATACTCAGAGACTGCCAGAGAGCGAGAAATTGTTGCACTTCGATTCCTTTTCAATTGGCTTCTGCCAAATCAACAGAATCAACTTTCACCGATCAGCCTTAACAATCGGTTAGTTTTCATGCGGCATAACGATTCCATCGCAATTAACGGTGGACGAAATGGTTGCCCAGGATTCTGAAAAGATAAGCCGCTCATCAGGAGCCATTCGAATGGTCCTGTTAAGTCTCGTACTTTTTTTGGCTGGCGGTGCCGGTAGCTACTTTTATTTCAGCATGGGAACCAATGCGGTTAAGAAGAGTTCGAAGGAGCACGCCAGCGAAACACCTGACTACTCGGACGTTTCGTTCGTTCCCATTGAGCCTTTGCTCATTTCGCTCAACGACGGCAACAACCAACGGCATCTTAGGTTCTCCGCTCAAATCGAAGTCCCGAAGGGTAAGGAAAAGGCCGTTGAGGCTTTAAAGCCCAGGATTGTGGACACCCTGAACCGCTACTTGAGGGCCTTGAAAGTCCAAGACTTGGAGCGTTCGAATTCACTCTACATGCTCCGGATCCAAGTCCTCTATCGCGTTCAACTCATAGTCGGCGAGGAGAATGCGAGTGATCTCCTAATCATGGAATTCGTTTTAAACTAGAGAGGCTTAGATGGATTTAATTTCAGACATATTCTTGCTCGCAGGAACATTAGGCGCTGCTCTTTATTGCGTGATCCTTTCACGGCGGCTCAAAAAATTTAATGACCTTGAGAAAGGGGTTGGAGGCGCGGTCGCCGTCATGTCGGCACAGGTCGATGACATGACGACCACCTTGCAGAACGCCCAGCAGGCGGCCGTCAACTCAACCGCTTCGCTTCATTCACTAACCGAACGTGCAGAAACTGCCGCAAAGCAACTCGAAATTCTCGTTGCCTCTCTGCACGATCTGCCCGTGAACGGCGAGGCTCCGCAAGCTGAAGCAGCCCCGAAAGAGAGTGTAAAGGGCGCTGGCTTTTTTCATCGATCGGGGGCCAAATGAGACCTAAGCAAACTAAAGACGTGCGTTCCAGAAAACGAAAAAGCAGCCGAAACGTCCTTATCATCGTTGCTAGCTTCTTTATTCTCTCCGCGCTCATGCGCCTCGGCAGTGGCGCGGGCCCAGCGCTTGCACGCGAATTTGAGAGTTTAACCGCTCCGGCAGAACCCGATTACTGTATTCCGACGGATGGCCTTGAGGCACTTGTAACCTCTTTGCAAGAACGAGAACGAAATGCAGAGAAACGAGAGGCCGAAATTGCAGAGAGGTTAGCAACGCTTGCAATTGCGGAACGGGTCTATGAAGAAAATATGCAAGATCTCCTCGCCGCAGAAGAGGCCTTAAGCCAAACAATCGCCCAAGCAAACTCCGCTGCGGACGAAGATATTAATAAGCTCACCGCACTATACGAGAACATGAAAGCCAGCGAATCTGCGCCTCTCTTTGAGCAGATGGAACCTGATTTTGCCGCCGGTTTTATCGCGAGAATGCGGTCCGAAACCGCTGCCAATATTCTCGCATCACTACCAGCTGAGTCCGCATATGCAATTAGCGTCGTTTTAGCAGGGCGCAATGCGAACATTCAGTCCGAATGATGGGCATATTGAGGGTTTTTTAATACACACCTGCAATTCTTTTCAGAGTTTTCCCTAGTTAGTGAGCAAAGTAAATGCTTGGAATAATAGGCGTTGTCGTGATTTTCGTCATGGTCTTTGGTGGCTATTTAGCCGCTGGTGGCAAGATGTCGATAATACTTCATTCATTACCTTTTGAGTTGATGATGATCGGCGGTGCGGGTGTTGGTGCATTCCTCATCTCGAATGATTCTTCTGGGGCGAAATCCACATTATCTGACGTTCTAAAAGTCTTTCGCGGCACACGCTGGAAACACAATGATTACCGCGATCTACTTTGCTTGTTATTTGAGCTCATTAGACTCGCACGGCAAAACTCGGTTGCACTCGAAGAACACATCGAAGCACCGGAAACGTCCGAAATATTTACACGTTACCCGCGCATTCTCGCCGACGCCGAGGCAATCGGCTTGATCTGCGACACATTGCGTTCTGCCTCGATGAACTACGATGATCCGCATCAAGTTGAGGACGTATTGGAGAAGCGCATAGAAGCAAATTTTCAACACGCAATGCACGGAAGTCACGCCCTTCAGGCGCTTGCAGATGGGCTGCCTGCGCTTGGCATTGTTGCCGCGGTTCTTGGTGTTATCAAAACAATGGCATCGATTGATCAACCCCCTGAAATACTTGGAAAACTGATTGGCGGCGCGCTTGTCGGGACCTTTCTCGGCGTCTTTCTCGCTTATGGGTTGATGGGCCCGTTTGCTGCAAAGGTTCAATCGGTCGTCGAAGAAGATGCACATTTCTACAGCCTGATAAAAGATGTGCTCGTTGCCAACCTGCACAACCACGCCACAAATATTTGCATCGAGGTCGGACGGCAAAACACTCCAAGCCACAGTCGCCCAAGTTTCGGAGAGCTAGAAGAGGCGCTTAAAGAAGTTAAGTCGGTCGCGGTATGAAACGCTTTGGCTTAATCCTTGCGCTTTTGTTTTTGGGCGTCCCGCTCGCCGCTGAAACGATTGTCGCGCGGTCTGGCGAACACAAAGATTTTTCCAGGCTGGTTCTCGACTTTTCCAAAGAAGTTGATTGGAGCCTGCGCAAAGTGGAAAGCGGTTACACGCTTCACTTTGAATCCAATGACCTATCGATACTCACGAACGAAATATTTGATCGCATACCTCGCACGCGCATCGAAGATGTTAGTTTTGACGCGAGAAACCAAGTCCTTTCACTTCGTTTAAATTGTGAATGCAAGACAGAAGCGTTTGTACTGGACGGCGATAGGCTCGTGTTAGACGTGTTTAACGAAGACCCGACTAGGTCCGCGCATAACAATACCGAAGAAAACAAAGAGGCCGCTTCGCTAGTTGGTAGAATTAAATCTGTATTGGGCTACGCAATAACCCAAATGGCTCTACTGCAGCCTCAAGCCCGAATACTTAGCGACAAACTAGTTGTGAATTTCATCGATTCAAACGACCCTGAAGAAATTGCAAAAGATAGGCGTTCAAGTTTGACCTCACTGTCTTCAAATTTTGAGCGACAATTGCTTACCGAACTAGGTCGAGTTGCAAATCACGGTTTCGTGGAAATTGCACCGATAACAGAGATGAAACCCGACTCGGCCGTCAAATTAGACAGCAACGCACACCCAGTGCGAGGGAATAATTCAATTCAGGAAGAGGCCCCGCGTTCTGCTACTCCCACACAACTACAGTCTGAAATCCATGACCCCTTGCAACATGCAAATGCATCGAAATTTCATAAAAAGCCATTCTGCGATTTTGATTTTAACTTAAACAACTGGGCGATCGTTGAGGACCCGATAGAAAATCTACGCAAAGCCAATCATGCAGTCCAATTAGAATCAACTGAGAGTAACAAACTTCGGCAGATCAAAGCACATATCTATGCTGGGTTAGGATCTGAAGCCTTAGGCCTACTCGAACAGAAAAGTCAAAAATTTAATTCTAGAGGCGTGCTTAGCCTAATTGCGCAAAGGCTAACTGGGAAGAATCCAAACGATGAGCTAACCGCAAACTTACCAGAGAATTGCGGCATACGATTGCTTTTCTGGACGAACCTAGGGCGCAACGAACCGAGAACTAAAACAGAAGAAATGAAAAGGCAGTTCGCATTACTACCTGGACACCTTCAAAAGAAAATCTCTGCGTTATACAACGTCGAACTAGATGGCGATGTCAGCTACGGCGAAGACAGATACTTCCCTTTGATCGGTGAAAAAGTAGCTCGTGAACTTGGGGAGCTTGAAGCAAGCGCTCTCAAATCGATTGTAAGCGGCTTTTCAACATCCCAATCGGTTACCGCAAGCGAACGAGTGATCCTGGAAAGTATTGATCTAGAATTCCGCGCAACGGAAATGGGTCGCTACACAAAAGAAATCTTAGTTGAAGCGTTGATAAACCAAAAAGAATTTGAGGTTGCGCTCGAAATTGCGCAAAAGAGCAATCAATTCAATCTGCTTAGTCCGTATAAACCAAGCTTAATTGAGCGTATTTTCCAAGCAAACATTGATGCGGAGATCGAGGAGTTTCTACTATTTCAACTGAGCGAAAGCGCTTTGGAAGAGCGCAGCGATCTACCTCCGAATCTACAAAAAAAGATCTCCGAGAGGCTCAACACACTTGGGTTCATAACGCACGAATCTCAGCCGAGACAAACAGGCTCAGTGAAGCCTACAGCGGAAAGAACTCGAGATTGGGGCAACCGAGAGATGCCCAACAATGGGCAACGAGCCGATTCCCAAATCGAAACACATACCGTCGGAGTTGTTAACGATACACCTCAGAGCCAAATCACCCCTAAATTCGCAGTGCAGCTTCTTCAAAATAGTCGAGCAGACCGTGAGAGATTGAGTGAACTGTCTAACTCAATCACCGTGGAATAGCAGCCAGCGGCACTAACCTTTGCTTAAGGTTCGCTCTGTATTTTGGGAGAATGAGATGCAAGAATTGCAAGGCTCTTGGCAGCCTCCAAAATGACAAAATTTTTGTTCGTGTCCAGCGACGCGCGCTTCAAGCTATTCTTGGAGTACTGCTGGCCTTCGCTGCCCCATTTGCAGGCCACGCAAGTCTAAACAACTCACAAAACTCGGTATGTTCAGATGCGACGCTTGCCGCTGCAAATCAAACAGGTGTGCCGGTAGAAGTCCTATATTCTATTTCGCTAGCCGAGACAGGCCGAAAGAAAAACGGGAGCTTTTCGCCCTGGCCCTGGACGGTAAATATGGAAGGCAAAGGTGTCTGGTTCGATTCAAGAAACCAAGCTTTCGACTATGTTCAAGATAGTTATCTAGGTGGCGCGCGCAGTTTCGACATTGGTTGCTTTCAGATTAACTACAGGTGGCACGGCCACAATTTCTCTTCGATCCAAGAAATGTTCGACCCGGAGAAAAACGCGATATATGCGGCGCGATTTTTGAAAGATCTCTATCAGGAAATGGGCAACTGGGAAGACGCTGCCGGCGCATACCACTCACGTACACCCGAGTTTGCCAACAAATACAAAAAACGCTTCAAACGTATAAAGAGTTCGCTACCTAAAGAGGTCATAACGGAGACCCATTCCGAAGAACAGGACAGCAGCAGCGTCGTCGCAAACGAGAACCTATTCCCGCTTCTACGACAAACAGATCAACTGCCAGTGCTCGGTTCCCTGGTGCCCATGGGCGAGCGACAAACATCTCGTTTCATAGCAAGCAATTAGGTCATCCATAATGCGACTCTCGAACCAGATTCCCTTGCTATTCAGCCCAACAGTACTGCTGGCTTTGGCCTTGATGGCAGTTATCGTGATGATGATTTTGCCCGTCCCTTCTTGGGTTCTCGACGTTGGATTAGCTGCTTCGTTTGCTCTTGCGATATTGATGTTTACGGTCACCCTATTCATCGAACGCCCCTTGGATTTCTCAGCGTTTCCGACGGTTCTGTTAGCATCACTCATGCTGCGTTTGTCGCTCAATGTGTCATCGACCAAGCTCATCATCGGCCAGGGACATACCGGCGCGAACGCGGCCGGCAATGTGATTCAAGGCTTTGCAAGTTTCATAATGAGCGGCAGCGTTTTCTTGGGGTTGGTCGTTTTTGGTGTTCTTCTCATTGTCAACTTCATCGTCATCACTAAAGGCGCTGGCCGAATGGCTGAAGTGGGAGCGCGGTTTGCATTGGACGCAATGCCCGGCAAACAACTGGCCATCGATGCAGACATGTCCGCAGGAGCAATCAGCCACGCCGAGGCGAAAGCCCGCCGTGAGAACGACCAAGCCGAAACAACCTTCTTTGGTTCTCTCGATGGTGCGTCAAAATTTGTGAAAGGCGATGCTGTTGCAGGGCTTCTCATTACACTGCTCAATCTTGTGATGGGGCTTGTAATGGGCTTGGTTGTTCACAAAATGCCAGCGGGACAAGCCCTAGAAACTTACGCAATACTAACAGTCGGAGATGGCTTAGTTTCACAGATTCCAGCCGTCATAATCTCTATCGCTTCAGCGCTCTTGCTTGCACGCGGCGGGGCAACAGGCTCAACAGATCTCGCAATATTCTCACAACTCGGGCGCCACCACTCTGCACTCGCGACCGTCGCTTTCCTTATGGGCATATTTGCTCTGGTTCCGGGGCTTCCATTTCTCCCATTTATGCTCGGCGCAGCTTTGCTTGGTTCTGCGTCTTGGTTTGTTTTCGCGAAAAACAAAACTTCCCAGGCCGATGAACTCACCGCTGAAAGCAACGCCGAACAGGTCGCTGCTGAAAAATCGCTAGGGGATTTGTTGGACCTTGATGACATCCATATAGAATTTGCGCCCGATCTCATAAATATGGTGCTCGACCCAGCAACAGGACTCGACGTCAGAATCGAGAATATGCGCAAACATATTGCGACCGTCTACGGTTTGATTCTTCCCGAAATACGGCTTTCTGATAACGCTACGCTTCCAAACGGTACGTACATCATCAACATTCAAGGTGTCGAACAAGCAAGCGACCGAGTTGAGCAAGACAAGGTTCTCGCATTGCTGGCCGACAACCAAGATCTTCTGGAAGCAGGCACCAATGTAAAGGAACCTGTATACGGCGCTCCGGCCCGCTGGATAAACTCTGAGAATCAAGAGGCTGTTGCCACGTCAGGCATCACCCTTGTGTCCCCCAGCGAAGTGCTCGCCACACACCTTTTAGAAACAATCAGAAGCAACTTTCCCCGGCTTCTAACACTGAAAGCTCTTCGCCGCATACTCGAGGAATTCACAAATCTTTCAGACGAATCTCGCGCGCGCGCAAATCAGCAGCTACTCGACGAACTCATTCCCGAAAAAGTGCCTGTGGATCTTCTACTTAGCGTGATGCGCCAACTGCTCGAAGAGCAAGTTTCTGTACGAAATCTTGCACTCATTCTGGAAGCCATCTCTGAAGCTCGACCTGTGTATCAAAAAAGCGAAGGCATTACAGAACACGTCCGCCAGCGGCTTGGCTTTCAACTCGTCTCTGAGCTTCGCCGCGACGATGGCTCAATCCCTCTTGTCCAACTCGCTCCGGAATGGGAGGCGACCTTCAGTCAGTATCAAATCGAGGGTGATCGAGGGCAAATAGACGTTGCCCTTCCTCCTGACGAATTCAATTCTCTGGCTGCTGGAATCGCGCAGAAAGTCGCACGCGCCGGAGAAAACGGAGCGTTCCCAGCAATCGTAACTTCAAGAATGCGGCGGCGTTTCCTCAGAACCGTTCTGACCGCCAAAGGCATCTCTAACCCAGTCCTCTCATTTGAGGAAATTGGGACAGACGCGAAACCAGCGCTTGTTGGGTTTGTCACGAAATGACAGCCGACCTTTCCATACTCTTAGCCCAAAATCAGGCAATTATTACGTCGTTTTTCCTTACTTTCCTGCGAGTCGGCGCAACAATGGCACTACTGCCAGCATTCGGTGAGCACGCAATTCCAATGCGAATACGTCTGGGCCTATCGGTGGCATTCACTGTACCGGTATATTCAATCTTGTTTCCAGAGCACCAAGCGTTTCCGGAAATTGGGATTGTTGAAGTAGCCGTCGAAATAGCAGCCGGCCTGTCCTTGGGCATAATTCTTCGTTCATTCGTTTTCGCACTTCAAATGATTGGTGCGATTGTTGCTCAATCGATTTCGCTTTCGCAAATGTTTGGTACGGCATCATCGGAGCCACAGCCCGCCATCGGGCACTTGTTGTTCTGGGGTGGGCTCTCGGTGGCGCTCGCAAACGGATTTCATCTTCTCGTTATCGAAGCGTTAACACTCTCCTATACCGCTATTCCCTTTGGGCAGCTTCCATCTGGCGAAAATCTTACCAACTTAGGTGTTAGTCACATCGCCAGAGCATTTTCGCTCGCCTTTGTCCTTTCTTCGCCGTTTGTCGCTGCTTCTTTACTCTACAACGTTGCAATCGGCGTCATTAACCGTGCGATGCCACAGTTGATGGTCGCGATGGTCGGTGCGCCCGCGATCACCTTAGGAGGAATTGCGCTTCTTCTGCTGATCTCGCCCGCAATTATCTCCCTTTGGTGGGCAGCGTTTTCTGAAACTCTTTCTAATCCGTTTTTGAAACCTCAATGAGCCAAAACGACGAAGGTGAAAAACAATATGAAGCGTCTCAGCAGAAGCTGGATGACGCTCGAAAGAAAGGTGAGATTCCGCGCTCAACGGATTTGATCACAGCTGCTTCTTTTACAGGTTTTCTAATTGCGTTGTTTGTGTTCGGGCCAAATGCAATTCCGCGCTCAGCGGCGGCACTTTCCATATTACTGCATTCGCCACAAAACTTCGTAGCTGCAACGACATCTGCGAGTTTGACCGGAGCAATTGCTTCATCACTGTTTCCGTTAGCCCCTCTTTTCGTCTTGCCTGTAGTGATGGTTATTGGTGTCGTTTTCTTTCAGAAAGGCTTTGTTTTTGCGCCAGCAAAACTCGAACCCAAACTGTCCAAAATCTCTCCGCTGTCGAATTTGAAGAATAAGTTTGGTCGTTCAGGATTATTTGAGTTTGGCAAAAGCACAGCAAAACTGGTGCTGGTTTCAATTATTCTCGGCGTATTTCTAGCGAAGAAACGCGATGTAATTCTATCAATCGCAAAGCTCTCCGCGCAGCAAGCAATCATTGGAATGATGTCGCTGATAGTCCAATTTGTTATGGTCGTAGTGTTGATTTCCGTTTGTATCGGCGCTGTTGATTATCTGTTCCAGTACAAAGAACATCACCGAAAAAACATGATGTCTCGAAAAGAACTAACAGACGAACAGAAGAATTCCGAAGGCGACCCACATCAAAAAGGGCAGCGTCGTCAGCGCGGGCAAGAAATTGCACTCAATAGAATGATGACGGAAGTGCCGAAGGCTGATGTTGTGCTGGTTAACCCAACCCATTTCGCTGTTGCGTTAGTTTGGAACAAAAAGAACGGGGGCGCTCCGGTCTGCGTTGCAAAGGGAGTAGATGAAGTTGCAATGAGAATTCGCGAGACAGCGATGGAGAACGGTGTCCCAATTCACCGAGACCCACCCGCAACCCGCGCCATTTATGCGACTGTCGAACTTGGCGAAGAAGTCCATGCGGAACACTACGAGGCGGTTGCACTTGCGATCCGGTTCGCTGAGAGCGTTCGAAAGAAAGCAGGAAAACTTACATGAAGCAGCGCAACCTCGAACAACTCAAGATGCTTGCAAAGCTCAAACTCGACACCGAGCTCGGCAAGTTAAATGCATTGGAAAGTGCTAACCAAATTCTATCGGAAGAGTTCACGTCTCTGGCCCAATCTTCAGCTTGTTACGGGACAGACACCAGTATCGAAACCACCATCGCTTACTGTGAACTCAGTTCGAGGTGGAACGACTGGCGATCAATGCGCGCGGTGGAGATAAACACAGAGCGTTCAAATATTATGGCCGAGATTGATGCCCAGAAAAACAAAGCGGCCAAGGCTTTTGGGCAAACTCAAGCTCTTAAGTCGCTTTCAAAATCGAAGAATAGTCGCTAGTTCGATATGTTCTGCCTAACAATATCGGTGATAAGAACATCGGTAACTTGATTATCTGTTGCCTCTCTAACCGACGCAAGCAACCTAGTTTGCAGAAGGTCGAGATTGTTGCGCGATGCAAATTGCCCGTCAAAGCCTCCGTCATTCGCGTGATCAAAGAGCACTGCCAGAAGCTCATTGCGGATTTTTGGTTCCATCTCAAATACAGCTTCTTTCTGCCCCTCCTTCACCTCAAGACTCAGCGAAAGAACCGCCAATGCTCCCACATCATTTTCACGAACAATTGGAACAACAAACTGGTTACTAAGTTTTAAGTACTCGCTTGAGATGCTTTCAATTTCAGCCACCTCCAATGGGTGAGTTTCCGTTGTGTCCAGCGTGCATTCATCATTTAATGCTGCCTGCATCAGTGGAACCGCTTTAGAAGAGCCAAAACCCACCGCAATTCCAAATAGACACAATACTATTGGTAGTAGGAACTTCATCGCGCGCCTCAAAATGGTAACACAATATCGGCTATCTGCTGTCCGTATGCGGGCTGCTGAACCGTCGTAATTTGACCGCGGCCACCGTATGAAATGCGGGCCGACGCGATTTTGTCATAGGTAATTTGATTTTGGCGCGTGATGTCGCCAGGTCGAACATAACCAGAAACAAGCAATTCCCGAATTTCGAAATTGACCCGAACTTCTTGCGATCCCTGAATTGCCAAAACGCCGTTCTGTAAAACGTCAACGACAGTAGCCGCGACTCGAAGCGTGATTTTCTCTTTGCGCTTCACTTGGCCGTCGCCCTGATGTGAAGTAGACGAGTTCGTTTCGACTGCGTTTGCCATGTTTGCCCCGACAGGAAGCAACTCGTTTGCACGTTGAGGCAACCCAAAGAACGAAGGAATTCCCATTGACTTCTGCCCGTCACGGCTCCGTTCGGTGGAATTGGATATTTCTGCTTTCTCATCTATCTCAATTACAACAGTGAGAATATCTCCCCGCTTCAGCGCTCTTCGATCTCCAAGAAGCGATTGCTGCTCTCTGCTCCAAAGCGAGGCGACGTCTTTGCGGCTGCGGTCAACCGTTGCAGGAAACCCAGGCGACATCATTGCATTGTATTCTGGGCCGGTAACGGAGTTGGTAAAGTCGGGAGCACGCCCAACCTCCTCCAACGGTGAACAGGCTACAGCGCCACAGAGAAAACCGGCAGAAATCAGTACTTTTTTCATAATCATCCTATTTAACTTTGACACTTCCATCCGTCTGAACAACGCCCAGAACCGTCGACCGCGACGCCAAATTCATGACTTTGATTGCATCTCCAGCGCCGCCGCGACCGAGCGCGCGCGCTTCGGTAGCAATGAAGATTCCACCTTGGGAATAAATCAGCAAAACTGGCTGGTTTCGGGCAACGACAGTAGGTGCTCCGATAGAGCCTGCTTGGATTGGCTGACCAGCATAAATTGCAGTTTTAGCTTCAAGCCCTGCGATGTTTGTTGCTGCATCGATCGCGCTGGCGACACTGCCCTCGGCAATGGCGTAATCGCTCGCCCCAATTATGTCGCCGCTTCTGAGCGTTCTCGCCGCAACAAGAATATCAGAAGTCGCAACGTCAGCGCTAAATAGAGTTGCGGCAATGAACATTAACAGCCTCATTAGCGCACCTGTGAAGTTGCGCTAAGCATCTGATCAGCGGCGGTAAGCACTTTGGCGTTTAGCTCATAGCCTCGTTGGGCTTCGATGAGTTCAGTCACTTCTCGAACGGCATCAACCGATGACGACTCGAGATAACCCTGGCGCAGGGTTCCTATTCCGTCTTCCCCTGGGACCGAAATGTTAGCTTGGCCAGATGCCGCAGATTCAAGGAATAGGTTCGAACCAATGGCCTCAAGACCTTTCGGATTTGAAAAACCAGCTAGCGTGAACTGACCAAGTACCTCTGGCTCAACACGATCTGAAAAATATGCATGAACCTCGCCTTCGGCGTTGATTGAAATACTGCGAGCATCATCAGGAATGGTTATGTCCGGCACCACGGGGTAGCCGTCTGACGTAACAATCAGTCCTTCAGCGGAGCGGTGTAAGCCGCCGTCACGGGTGTAAGCTGAAACGCCCGATGGGAGCGTAACTTCAAGGTATCCTGCCCCCTCGATGGCGAGGTCAAGATCACCGCCAGTTTCAGCAAGCGATCCTTGCGCAAGTTGAACCGTAACCGCAGCTGGACGAACACCAAGTCCAAGCTGGACGCCGGTTGGAAGCGCAGTCCCATCCGAGGAAACGATCGTTCCAGCCCGTGTTTGCTGTTGGTAATGTAGGTCCGCAAACTCCGCGCGGCGCGCGTTGTACCCGGTAGTGTTCATATTCGCCAAGTTATTGGAGATCGTTTCAACCCGCATCTGTTGGGCGGACATACCGGTGGCGGCAATTGCTAAAGCTCGCATGTTTTTCCCTTTCGATTAGCCGAGAGTTCTCAGAACAGAACGAATTCGCTCATCTTCTTTTTCCAGAAAGCTCTGCCCCTGTTCGTAAGCGCGCTGGACCTCGATCATCCGAGACACTTCTATGATTGGATTTACATTTGAATCCTCGACAAACCCCTGAAGAACCTGACTTTCGGTTTGCGGCCGAAGATCGCCCTCAAATGAGAAGCGAACACCATTTTCACGGGATAGGCTGTTGGTTTCAGTTGGTTCGAACACCCCAATCTGGGATATTGGGCGACCGTCTGCGCTCAACGTTCCATCGCTGCCAATGCTAATTTCCAAGGCGTCCGGAGGCACAAATATCGGTGCTTGACCCGCGTCGAGGACTCGCGCGCCATCTGGTGTCACCAAATCCCCCTCGCTATTGGCAAGGAACGCCCCACCACGAGACAACCGTTGTCCACCCTCCGTTTCGACTAGGAAAAACCCGTTGCCCTCGATGGCAAGATCGAACGTACCGTTGGTTTGCTTCAGTGCTCCTTGCGAAAAATCAGTTCTGGCGACGCTCGCATGGGCCATCGACAGGCTTTCGCTTTCTGGATCAAGGGCCTTGATATGTTCTGCAAAAACGACGCCTTCTTTGCGAAATCCGGTGGTCGAAAGGTTCGCAATATTGTTGGCAATCGATTGCATTTCTTTTCGCAGGCCTGCTTGCCGAGTGAGCGAGGTATAACTTGCATTGTCCATTGGCTACACTCCCGCAATTAGAGGGACGAGGCCGCTTTTAAAGAACGAAACCAACGTTTCGGTCATGAACCCCATTGTCATCCAAAATACGACGAGCATTGCGCCAAGTTTGGGCACAAAAGTCAGCGTCATTTCCTGAATAGATGTAAGTGCTTGGAATAGGCCGATAATCAAGCCAGCGACCAATGCAACAACAAGAATAGGCGTTGATATAACAACTGCGATCCAAAGCCCCTGCCGTAGCGTATCGTAGATCTGAAATTCATCCATGATTACACCGGCATCCGTAGAATTTCCTGATATGCCTCGACGACCCTATCTCGCACACTCACAGCTGTTTCGACTGCAAGTTCGGTCTGCGCGAGCGCCTGAACAAGAGAGTTCGGGTCTGCTCCGCTCGTCATCGCCGCTTTAGCTTGCTCTTCACTGTTGACCAGCGTGGTTGCAAAATCTTGCGCGACTTTCGTAAACGAACCAGAGGTTTCACCCGAAGCTGGTTTCGGCGCCGTCGCCGTTCGCATTGCGTTGTAGTTTTGCGCGGCCAAAGTTGTGTTGATATTCATAAAAACTCTCCTCTATCGACGGAGTAGGTCGAGCAAGGCCGACGACATTTGCCGTGCTTGATCGAACATCTTCAAATTCGCCTCGTATGAACGTTGCGCCTCTCGAGCATCTGCAACTTCAACAATTAGCTCTACATTCGAGCCTTCGTAGTGACCTGAAACATCTGCGAGCGGGTGAGAGGGATCGTAAACTCGTTGCAGCTCTGTTTTATCCAGTTGCACTGCTCCAATTTGCACGCCGCCAGCCGCTGCGCTTTTTCCCGCAATCTCCTCGAACGAAATGGTTTTCCGTCGATAGCCTGGCGTATCCGAGTTTGCGATATTTTCAGATACATGCCGCAGCCTGCTAGCCTGCGCTTGCATGCCACTGCTTGAGAGGGTCATTGTTTTTAATAGATCACTCATCTAGCTCGTCCCTTTCCTAGCGAATGCTCGTTCGAAGAACGTTAAGCGTGGACTTGTAGATCGCGATCGCCGTGTCAAAATCATGCCGCGCAATGCTGGCATTCATCAGCTCTCGCTCAAGGCCCACGTTATTTCCATTGGGGGACGCTTCAGCTTCGGATGGTACAATTACATTCTGTGCAGAAATTGATGAATGTTGGAAATCCAGATGCCCAGAACGCGTTGATTTCAACTGCGCACCGTCACCGCTTCCATAAAGCTCAGCGAAGGGTTTAACCGTCTTAGCTTTATAAGCTGGCGTATCCGCATGAGCTACATTTTCAGCAATCACGGATTGCCGCGTAGATGCGTGGTTGGTCATCGCTTGAGACATGCGAAGAACTGATAGGTTTTCAAACACAGGGCTTCTCCCTTGATCGGCTTCAACCAACTCTTAACCCTGATTCCTTTAGAAAGGGTTTAGTGATCAAAAGGAGAACAGAATGTCGCTCGAGCAACTGAATTCGCTAACCTCACAGATTGAAGAGCTTCAGCTTTCACGCGCAGTTGGGCGTGTTCTCGAAATTTCGCAAAACACGCTTTGGGTGGCAGGCTTATCAGATCATGTGTGTGTTCGAGATAGCATAACGGTTGTCCGTAAATGCGGGACATCTGTTGAAGGAGAAGTGCTGGTCGTTACACCCGGCCGGGCGAAAATGCTTTTAGCCGAGAATGTTGATGGCATTAGAATTGGTGATCGTGTTTTGCATTCTGGATCATTTCAATTGTCTCCGAGCACGTCATGGATTGGACGCGTCATTGATCCATTTGGTCAACCGCTTGATGGTCGAAAATTACATCAAGGGCCAAACAAGCGTCCTATTCACGGAGCACCGCCATCGCCCACAAAAAGAAAAGCGCTTGGCGAACGTATGGAGACTGGCCTCGCGGTTTTTAACACACTACTTCCAATTGTGCGCGGGCAACGCATGGGACTATTCGCCGGATCTGGCGTTGGTAAATCAACACTCCTATCCCAACTTGCAAAAGGAATGTCGGCCGATGTGGTGATAATTGCACTGGTTGGCGAACGCGGAAGAGAAGTTCGTGAATTTATCGAAAACGGTCTTGGCAAAGAAGGTCTCGATAAGGCGGTTCTAATCGCCGCAACATCAGATCAGTCGCCTCTAACGCGGCGCAAATGTGTCTTTACAGCAATGACGGTTGCTGAGTATTTCCGTGATCTAGGGCTTCAGGTTTTGCTTTTGGTCGATTCAATTACACGCTTCGCGGAAGCTCATCGCGAAGTTGCACTGGCCGCTGGCGAAGATGCCTCGCTCCGTGGATATCCCGCGTCGATGTCACACGCGATCATGTCACTTTCCGAAAGAGCCGGGCCAGGAAAGGTTGGCGACGGAGATATTACGGCGATCTTCACCGTGTTAGTGGCAGGGTCCAATATGGAAGAACCAATCGCCGACATAATGCGAGGAGTGCTGGATGGGCACGTCATCCTAGACCGAGAAATCGCTGAACGTGGAAGATATCCTGCTGTTGATTTACTTCGATCAGTTTCTCGAAGTTTGCCATCCGCAGCGAACGACAATGAGAACAAACTTATTCAAAGAACGCGCCAACTTCTCGGAGCCTATGAAAGATCAGAAGCGATGATCCAAGCAGGCTTATATGCGAAGGGTTCTGATCCACTCATTGATGAAGCTATTTCAATCTGGCCAACGTTAGACGAATTCATTGGGTCGGCGGATGTACAAGGAATTGAAAACAGTTTTGAACAGCTTAGAAATTGCATTGGTTCGACTATGGAATGAAATGTTGGGCTCCCCATATCTTAAATTCGCATCAAAAACCGAGAAGGGCGCGACCACTGGAGGCTTGCAGCAACTGCAAAGCGGTTGATTGCGCGTTAAACGATTGGTTCGCTTGTTTTATTTGCGCGTTTATCAGGAACTTTTGAATAAGCTCATCGCGCGCTTCTTTGCCTGCAAACTGAGAGAGGTCCGGTGACCCAAACGACTTGGCTGCTTTCTCTGAAAAAACTTCGAGTTGCTTATCCAAATCTAAAGTTCCAAAGGACTTTGGTAAGTTGAACGCCGTCTCAAAAACTTCTCTTAGGGGCGGGCTTCCCATGACCAAAAACCATTTGGCCTTCTCACTTTTGTCGCTCGACGCAATTTCAGTTAATTTGCGCTGAACCGTTAGCCCTAATCGCATATCCTGGTCTTGCTCACCCACCGCAGTTTCAAAACTTTGTTTTTGATATGCACTTACGATTTGCTCTGCGAAACTGCTTTTCTGTGTGTTGGGAACCTGTTGATCGAATCCAAAGGCTTTTGTTAGCTCAAAGTAGCGCTTATCCGACAACCTATTTGCAAAAGCTCCTTCCGCAGCCGATCCTTCTTCGAGCACCTTTCGAATGAAAGCTTTATTTGGAAGATCCTCGGATAACCCGAATGCTCCAAGCGAGACCTTTAACAGAGTGTGATCTCTAATTAGGTCCTGGGCATTTTTTACGCTACCTATTTTTTCTTCGAAGTACTTCACCTCGCGCGCCAAAACAGGTGACTTGTTCATGAGTTGAGACTGATCGTCTCTTGTCCTCTCAAGAAATTTCCATCCTGCATATCCACCTACAGGAATAATGGCTTGGAATGTCATGATGCTTTTGATGCCGCGAAAAGCCTATCCTCTCTCGGCAAAAG
Organism: Halocynthiibacter sp. C4; assembly: GCF_028823805.1. NCBI lineage: Bacteria > Pseudomonadati > Pseudomonadota > Alphaproteobacteria > Rhodobacterales > Paracoccaceae > Halocynthiibacter > Halocynthiibacter sp. C4. The sequence goes on from NZ_JAPEIE010000005.1 coordinate 20,631, forward strand.
TGCTCTCAAGGATTTGAGTGCAAAATAGAAACGCCCGTCGAGCACAGCATTTGTAGCGTTCGTTAATTGTTCGCGGCTATCAATGTCAGTCAGTACTTGGCTTAATTGCTCGACTCCTCTGAGAATTTGCAACTTGGCGTCATCTGGCTCAGCATCACCAGACAAGACGAGTTGCGCAATATAGCAAACGCGACGGACAGGAGTGTTTGCCTCCTCTGGATGAATAGCGTCTTTAAGTCGAAGAATATTGGCGTTTGGCGTTACAATTGACAAACGCGACCGCCTCTCGCCATTCTCGATTACCGCACCATTTATCAGCACTCTTTCTTTCGGTCCGAGCTTAAGTACAAGTCCACTCATTGGTTCGCTGCTCCCGCTTTTAGGCCACGCATTATCGACATATTAATTTCAATTAGAACTTGAGCTGATGCCTCTCGCTTGAGCACCTTCCGCGTATGTAGATTGGTAAACTCAGCAAGATAGAAAATTCTTGCTTTTAGCTCTTGAGGCAGAGGGTTTTTTTCCTCGGCAACATCGGCGGCGAGTATGGTCCAAAGTTTCCGGTTTGTGTCTAGAGCTTGAACAAGAGAATTGAACCCTTTTTTGCCTTTTTCTTCGGCGGATTTCAAACTGTGTGAAATACGTGCAAAGGCTTCAAACTCAATGCTTTTAGGCGTTCTTATTGTCTCTCGAGTTGTTCCATAGGCGGACTTCGCCCTTTGAATTGCGTTCACTCCGAATCCTTCCGATTGAACAATTTCACAGAATAGTCGGAGCGCTAGTGTTTAGTGCTCCGACTGTCGGTTTGAGTTAGCGGAATAGAGACAAGATCGACTGTGGTGCCTGATTGGCAATCGATAGGGATTGTACGGCAAGCTGTTGCTGAGTTTGAAGCGCAGTTAGTCTGGCTGATACTTCTTCCATATCTGCATCAACCAAAGTCCCGATTCCTGACTTTAGCGAGTCGGTGAGTTTGCTGATGAAATCGCTCTGGTTCTCAATCCGTGCCTGTGCGGAGCCAAAATTTGCACCTGCGTCGATTGATGATTGAATTAGTGTTTCGATGCTATCCAAAGCAGAGCTAGCTCCAGCGTCGGTGCGCACGTCGATTTTATCGAGCCCAAAAAGACCGCCCGAAGCCTTCCCGTCTTGGTTCGCCGCAGTTGACAAGGCAAGAGACGTCGAGCCGGTTCCATCATTGTCAATCTGAACGCTCCACTGCTTTGTCGTAGCATCCTGAACAACCTTAGTGGTTACGCCTGCGATACTGCCGCCATCGATTGCCGTTTTAAGGCCCTTAGCTACATCCTCCATACTTTCGCCTTTGCCAGCGATGTAGTTGTAGGAATTAGAGCCGACAGTAACTTTATAGCTATCGCCTTCGGAAACAGCTGCTGCGGTCGACATATCAATCTGCTCAGCACGCTTACTGATATCACCGGTTGAAAGCGTAAGTGAACCGGTGCCGTTCAACGATGTGATGAGTGCGTCACCGTCTCCAGCGGTTGAAGACGCAGACGTTACGGAAAGGTCTTCAAAGGCACGCGTGGAGCTAATTGTAAGATCACCACCGGACGAAGATGCCGTGACACCATCAAGACCAAGGCCATTGATCGCACCCTCAAAAAAACTGGCAACATCGGCAACGGCAGCACCTGTCGCAGTAAAGCTGAGTTCAACTCCGGCAACCGTCAAAGTTGCAGTATCATTCGCTGCCCAAGTATTCGCATAAGATACAATTGCGGTGTTTGCCGAGGATGCCACTGCTGAAGCGCTATCTGCGATTACCGCATTAGCGGAGATGTCAGTGCCTGAACCATATGTCCCTGCGGCCGTTGATTGATCCTGACGAGAGATCGTAATGTTTGTGGCTGCAACCGAACCATCTGCTGAACGATCAAGAGAAGACAAAATATCAACGTCTTCAGTTCCTTGAATGAGGTTCAGACCGTTAAATTGCGCAGCACTGACCACCGCAGTAATCTGATCACGAAGCGCAGAAATATCAGTTTGGATTTTAGTCCGGTCGACATTCTCCTCCTGGGCCGCAACGATCTTGCCTTTAATATCAGTCAACAAGTCAGTTACCGTTTCAGAAGCCTGCCGAGCGACCGCGACCGTAGATTCTCCGAGAGCAAGGCTATCGGAAATTGCCTTAAAACCGTTCACGTCTGCTTCCATTACTTTGGAAATTGCCCAGACAGCGGAATTGTCTTTAGCAGAAGATACCGACTTACCCGTCGAAATCTCGTTTTGGGTAGTCGCCATATTTACATTAACGCCTTTCAGCGTTTGCAGCGCGACCATTGCACCTGTGTTTGTCAGAATACTAGACATATTGCTTTCCTTAACTGTATGCGCTTTTGCGCAGTCATGAATTTACACCTCAAAGATGTGCGAATGCCGTTCTGACATGTCCTCGAAGCCCTTTTTCAGAGCTTCAGCCTTCCCCTTGGAAGTGATTTAAGAATGGGGGTGAAACGTGAACACTATCCTAACCTCGGATGCCCATTTCATGCCAATTTGACACAAATGGCGCGTTCTTAAGATCGGGATTCGAAGCTTGTCATGCTTGTGCCGCCGATTTGTACGCGCGCCCCATTTTGGGAATAAGAAACAATGCCTGCCTGGCGATTCTTATGGGCGGAAATTCGCCCGTTTACGCTCCGGATCGCTCTTATTGTCGTCGCAAGTAGCGCTTGATTTTCGGACGCCTTTTTCCGCAAAGTATCGAGCGCCAACCTGTCCGGCGCGTCGCTTTCCAAAAGCATTTCAAAAAGTCGCGTCTTTTCCGCCAGAATAGATTCAAATTTAAGGATATCTCCGGAAAGGAGCCGCGCACGCTCCAAATCCAAAGTTTCGGAGAGTTGAGAAATTGTATCTGAACTATTCATCGACGTGCTCCTTCAATGCCTCAAAAAGAGACTGGGCGAGCCCGATCCCTCCCTTCTCTACCATCGCTTCCGCCTGAGCTTGCCGAAGAAAAGAGCTAAACTGCTCCTCGCCTGCTCCGCCCCCCATGGTTTTGCTGGTTTTGCCTAAACCCGCAGTCTTCAGCATCTCAGCTAAGAAGTTCGCCTCCAGATCCTTTGCCACCTTCATGAGATCCGTATCAGATGACAAATTAGGTTTCAGCGGAACAGCGGGCGTAATGTGATGGATACTCGTCATAGATTACCTGCAATTGTATGCATTTTCATGAGTATGCGATGCGATCAGTAAATAACTGGTAACTATCTGGAGCCTAAGTTCTCTCGAGGAAGAATTCCGGAGACTTTGGATGAAAAGCACTATTCTCGCGCAACTCATGACGGCGCTACCCACAATATCCGCAGCGGAAAAGTCGCGTGGCGAAAGTGATGTGTCTGGTGCTGAAAGTTTCTTAAGCGCCCTGTCGGAGACGCAATTGGAAGGCGCCTCTTTTCAACAGTCGATTATTGGTGGCGAAGTTACAGCCGCCCAACCTACAATCCCGGTCGATGTTGTTTCAAATCCGACAGCGTCTCTCATCCAAATGGATGCGTCGGATGGATTGAAGAAGGAATCTGAAGCAGCGCGCGCTCTAGAAAAAGTAGCGCTGGTCGGTCATGCGAGAGAGGCAGCTTTTGATGATCGCAAAATCGAGAAAACACAGAATGACATTAGTGTCCCCCAAGAAACGCCTATTTCTCTGCTTGATAGCCCGATCGAAATCACAAAGACGACCATAGCCGATGCACGCGATACCAACGCCCAAGAACGGGACTACAACTCAACTCCTTTGAATGTAACGCAGGGCCAGCTTGAAGCAGCACCTATCGGAAACGAGGCTCCAGTATTAGCGGCTGCAATAAGCGAAAAAAGTATCGCCCAGTCATTGGAATCTAACACCGACAGGTCCCAGAAAAAGCGTGAGGCACCGGCACCAATCCAAGCGAAACACGAGAACTGGAGCGACAAACAGGCGGGAATAGTTGGTACTCAGTCGCCTCCAGAGAATCAAAGGGGCAAAGAAAGTTGGCGCCCAGCTTCCTACTTGAAAGAACCACAAAATAGGACGCTTGCCGGTGGAGATGGAAACATTTTGCAGGCATCACAAACTCACAAAGTTGCCCATAATACCGGGCAAAATCCATTCGCGCCAACGCGGACGAGCGTTGCATCGGAACCCACAGAGGCCCCTTTGCACTCTACCAAGATTGAAACGCAAACTGCTCAGATCGGGTCTGTAACTCAACCCAAGACACAAGAAACTACGAAAACAACTCCGTCGGAGTCTTCCGCTTCCTTAGATGCTTATCGAAAGGATCAAACAAGCCAGCGCGATCAATCGGTCGTTGCAAACACCGACGCGAGCACAAACTCGACTCATAAGCCTGACGGTCCCAAAGACGTTCTCCATAGCGACGCGCCTCTAGGAATCTCTACGCACGAATGCTCCGCGGCGGCACGCCCAGAGAAGCAAGAATCTGCAGCGCAATTGGATCGACAGAAATTCGAGCTGCCGAACGCACCAAGCAATATTCGGATTGGTTCGAATGAACCGCAGCATCTCGCCTCCAGTTCATTGATTGAAATTGCTCAGATAGATGATCCGCAGCCGAGAGAGACCGAGATCGAAACGAGCTTTAGCCGAATTGAATCCTCAGCATCAGCACCCACGACGTCTTCAAGGGAAGTTGCAGGTTTGCGACCAGAGGTGCCGCGACTGATTGTGCAGCAACTCGCCCAATCAATCCCTCATGAGCCCAATCGCCCAATAGAAATCGCTCTATCGCCGGAAGAGTTAGGAAAAGTTCGGCTTACGCTCCTGCCAGCTGAACACGGCATGATGCTATCTGTCGTTGCGGAACGGCCTGAAACGCTCGAACTCATGCGCCGGAACATCGAAATGCTCTCCCAAGGCTTTCAATCGCTGGGATACGAAAATACGGCTTTCAGCTTCTCCCAATCAGGCTCGGAGAATACCCCCGATCATCACGGGCACGACCGAGAAGACATTTCTGACTTCAGCGCTTCAACCAAGAATGGTTCTGAAACTCTCCCACCAAGAAAACTCAAATTGGGGTCCGCCGAAAGTGTGGACTACCGCGTCTAGAAAGGACACAGATGGAAATTTCCCCTCAAACCCCGCCAACTCAGACATCTGAGCCAATTAGGGAATCAACCGCCGATCGGAAAGCACTGGCTTCAGACTTCGATACTTTCCTCACTATGTTGACCGCGCAAATCAACAATCAGGACCCGTTGAACCCGACGGACTCAACCGACTTTGCCGCGCAACTTGCCACGTTTTCCAATGTTGAGCAGGGTGTTAAGACAAACGAATTGTTGGAGAATCTTGTTGCGAACTACGGTTCAAACGGGATGTCTCAAGTCGCTAGTTGGGTCGGCATGGATGCCCGCTCAACTGCCCCAACAAAGTTTGATGGCGCCCCAATTACACTTGCGCCAAATCCACCAAGCGGCGCTGACCAGACATTCCTGTTGGTTCGGAACGAGTTGGGGACAGTTGTTCAAAGAACCGAGATCCCGATCACCGACGAGCCCTTCGAATGGACGGGGCAGAATGCATCTGGATCACCAATGCTTCACGGTAACTATAGCTTTTCGTTAGAAAGCTATAGCGAAGGGGAGCAGCTAGCGACCAAACAAATAGAAAGCTATTCGCAGGTTGTTGAAGCTCGACAAGATGGAGGCACGGCCAAACTTGTTTTGGATAGCGGCGCAATTGTCGCTGTTGATGAAGTCACGGCTCTACGTAAGGAATAGCGAGTGTTGATCATTCGAGCCCGTCTGACTAGCTTGCCCAGACATTTATTTGGTACAGGCAAGAGATGGCAGAAGCTCCGCAAAACCTTAAGGATAGACTCTGCGCCGAAGGCCTAGCCAATGCCCGCACGGTTTGGACGCCTCTTAAGGGTGGTCGGAGCAATCGTTCATGGAAGCTACAATCCGAAACCGAAACGCTCGTTTGCAAGCTCTACCCGAAAGAAAGCACGAACCCCCTCTTTCCCAACAGAGCAGGCGCAGAGCTTGCCGCGCTGACCGAGCTCAGTGGAAAAGGCATTTCACCTAACCCGCTAAAACTCCTCAGTACGCGTGAGGGGCTTTGCTTAATCTATGTATACGTTGATGGCGAGATTTGGAAACCAGCCCGCGAAAGCACCTCCAAGCTCGGTAAGGCTATGCAGTTTCTCCATCACCAAAACGCTCCGTCATTGCTGAAGGCTGGCCCACCCGTTGCATCAAAACTCTTACTTCAAGGCCAGAAAATCCTGTCTCTGTGCGACGAGGCACAAAAGCAGTTACTCCCTCCTCCGCCTGACCTTCCATATATTTCAGAAACACCTCCAGTGTTCCTGCACGGAGATCTCGTTCCCGCGAATATCCTTGTTACGCAAACGGGAATCCAATTCATCGATTGGCAATGCCCCGCAATCGGCGACCCTTGCGAGGACTTTGCAATATTCCTCTCTCCCGCGATGCAAATCCTATATGGCGAAGGCCCTTTACGCGACGCAGACGCACACAGTCTGCTTCAAGCGTACCGCGATCCTTCGCTGCAGAAACGCTTCCAGCTTCTTTCACCGTTGTTTCACTGGCGCATGGCGGCTTATTGCCTGTGGAAGATCTCGCAGGGTGATCGCGACTACGAGCAGGCGTTCCAAGCCGAACTCACAGCGCTTCAGGCTTAAAAAAGAGTTCCGGCCCAAACGCCCGCCAGAGCTACGCCCGCGCCCAGCGCAAACATCCCAGCGCTCCCGAGGCCACGCGATTTCGCACGCTTTTCTTCAGGCTGGGTTTGCTTCATCAACACCTGCTCTGCCAATTCTGGCAACAAGGGGCTAAGGCGGCTAAGCACACGAGCGGACTGCGCGAAATCCTTAAGGAAGGCACGCGGGCCGAGGTTCGTCTTGATATAATCCTCAACAACAGGGCGCGCGACGTTCCAGATGTTGATGTGCGGATCAAGCGAACGCGCGACCCCTTCGACAACAACCATTGTTCGTTGCAACAAGATCAACTCTGTGCGGGTCTCCATTCCGAAACGCTCCGTCACCTCGAAAAGGTGATGCAGGAGGCGACCCATGGAAATGCCCGTCGCGTCCATTCCAAAAATCGGCTCACCTACAGCGCGAATGGCACTGGCAAACTCATCCACATCACGGTCAGCAGGAACATAGCCGGCCTCAAAATGGACCGCCGCGACTCGTTTGTAGTCTCGTTGAATAAAGCCGTACAAAATCTCGGCGTAAACACGGCGGGTGTATTCGTCGATCCGGCCCATAATACCGAAATCATAGGCAATAATGTCACCATTCGCGGCGATCTTCATGTTGCCTTGATGCATATCCGCGTGGAAATAGCCGTCGCGCAATGCGTGGCTCAAAAAGAGTTGCAAAACACGCGCCGCAATCTTGGTCCGGTCGTGGCCCGCAGCATCAAGCGCATCATTGTCACCGATTGGAACGCCTTCAGCCCAACCAAGCACCATGAGCCGTTTACCAGACAAATCCCATTCCGGATCGGGGATTTGAATACCAGGGTCTTTGGCTGTGCTCGCAGCGAACTCAGACGCCGCAGCGCACTCGAGCCTTAGATCCAACTCGCCCATCACGCCTTTATCGAAATGAGTTATCACATCCGTCGGCTTTAGTCGGCGAGACGCAGGAGAAAGAAACTCGAAAAGACCAGCCGCGAAATAGAAAGCATCAATGTCTTTTCGGAATGCTTTTTCGATGTTGGGCCGCAAAACCTTGACCGCAACCTCTTTGCCGTTTTCGGCCAAGCGCGCGCGATGTACTTGCGCGATACTTGCGGCCGCGACGGCATCGCCAAACTCGCTGAACAGCTCCGATGCCGGCCGATCCAATTCTGCTTCGATGGATTTAATTGCTTCCTCGGTCGGAAATGGAGGGAGCTTGTCCTGTAGAACGCGCAATTCCCGCGCCAAGTCGGCACCCGCGATATCGGGACGGGTCGAGATCATCTGACCAAACTTAATGTAAGCTGGCCCCAGCGCATTCAACGCGCGCACAACAGGCGAAAGCGCCGGATCTCCCTTTAGCCCCAGCCAGCGAAACGGCCAAACCAAACTGCGCAGTGGAATGCGAATGATCGGCGGCGCATCAATTGCATCGAGAATAACGGCCATAGCACCGGTCCGCTCAAAAGTTGCGCCGGTTCGTACAAATCGCCAGATATTATGAGGGCCGCGCATCTAGATTTTCCATCCTGAGTGAAGTGCGGCAATTCCCATCGAGAGATTCCGATACTTAACATTGTCGAAGCCAGCTTTGCGGATCATGCCTGCAAAAGTTTCCTGATCGGGGAACTTGCGGATAGATTCGACCAGATACTGGTAGCTCTCTTCGTCGTTGGCGATCATCTTCCCCATTTTCGGAATGACATTGAAGGAATAAAGGTCATATGCTTTCTGCATCGCTGCATTCGGCAATTGCGAGAACTCCAGAACCATGATCCGACCGCCAGGGCGCAATACGCGAAACGCCTCGTCTAGTGCATCTTGAATGCGCGTTACATTCCGAATGCCAAAACTGATCGTATACACATCGAAAGAGTTATCAGGGAACGGCAAAGCCATTGCATCGCCGACGACCCAATCCAACTCATCCGCCCGTTCGCGAGCCTGCGGGCGTTGTGCGCCCTCAACCAGCATACTCTCGGTCATGTCACATATCGTTGCATGGCCATGTCCGGCGCGCTTCAGGAACTTAAAGGAAATATCCCCTGTACCGCCGGCCACATCAAGAAGCTGCTGGCCTGCTCGCGGCGCGAGCCAATCCATCATCGCTTCCTTCCAGATGCGATGAATTCCCATCGACATGGCGTCGTTCATCACGTCGTATTTCGAGGCAACATTGGTGAAAACACCATGCACCATGCCCGCTTTTGCATCCTCGTCGACGGTCTGAAAACCGAAGTGAGTTGTTTTTTGGGAGTTCTCGGTCATTTTGACTTGCCCATTCCTAAATCACACCACTCTTATAGAGCGCTCAGTCTTGGTTACAATGAACGCCGCACAGAAGGAAACATTTCATGCCCGAATTACCCGAGGTAGAGACGGTTCGTCGCGGGTTGTTACCAGTAATGGAGCGCGCGGTGATAACAAAAGCCGATATCCGACGTCCCGATCTGCGCTGGCCTTTTCCGCCTGATATGGCAACGCGGTTAACAGGGGCGCGGATTCTGGGGTTGAGACGCAGATCAAAATACATTCTTGCGGACCTTGATACCGGAGAAACACTTCTGATCCATTTAGGCATGTCGGGTCGCATGCTGATATCCGGCGGAACGGTTGGCGATTTTCATTTCAACCATCCCGCACCAGAGAAACACGATCATGTTGTGCTCAATTTCGACAACGGCGCTCGTGTGACATTCAATGACCCACGCCGTTTTGGCGCTATGGACTTATTAAATACCGACACTGCGGAGGAGCACAAACTCCTCAAAGTCCTTGGCCCGGAGCCCTTCGGGAATGAGTTTAACGAAACCTACCTCGCCGAAAAAATCGCAACCAAAACAGCACCAATGAAATCCGTACTTCTGGATCAAAGAATCGTCGCGGGATTGGGCAATATCTATGTCTGTGAGATTCTTTTCCGCACGGGCATATCGCCACGTAAACAGGCAAAAAAACTTCGGCAGCGTGATATTGCTGCACTGGTTCCTGCCATCCGTGATGTTCTGTCTGAAGCGATTGAGGCTGGGGGCTCAACACTAAAGGATCACAGGCAGGCAGACGGAGATCTTGGCTATTTTCAACATAGTTTCAAGGTGTATGGCCGCGAAGGAGAGCCATGCGTGAACACTGAATGCAGCGCAAAAATCGAGCGTATTTCCCAATCGGGCCGTTCGACATTCTATTGCCCCACGTGCCAAAGATAGGTTGAATGGTCTCGCAAGACTGATAATCCAAGAGCTAACTGTAACAAATTGGTACCTGAACATGGCTTATGAGACCCTGATCGTCGATGTCGAAGACCACGTCGCTCTTATTAAACTCAACCGACCCGAAGCACTAAATGCGCTCAATTCGACACTTCTGGGCGAATTGGCGGATGCTTTAGAGGCTGCCGAGAAGAACGATAAAGTCCGCTGCATTGTTCTGACAGGTTCGGAAAAAGCATTTGCCGCGGGCGCAGACATCAAAGAGATGGCGGATAAGAGCTTTGTCGACATGTTTGGCTCTGACTATTTCGGCGCCGAGACAACACGCCTTCTGAACAACCGGAAGCCAATCATTGCCGCCGTCGCGGGCTATGCTCTTGGTGGCGGATGTGAGCTTGCAATGATGTGTGATTTTATCATCTGCGCGGACAACGCAAAGTTTGGACAGCCCGAGATCAACCTCGGCGTCATTGCCGGAATGGGCGGAAGCCAGCGTCTGACTCGATTCGTCGGGAAGTCGAAATCAATGGATATGCACCTGACGGGCCGTTTCATGGATGCCGAAGAAGCGGAACGCTCCGGTTTGGTAAGCAGATTGGTCCCCGCCAAGAAACTTATGGATGAAGCCTTGAGCGCGGCCCACAAGATTGCGGAGAAGTCCCAACTCGCAACGAAAGCGGCCAAGGAAGCGGTCGATAGGTCCTATGAAACAACGCTTTCCGAGGGGCTGCTCTATGAACGGCGTTTGTTCCACTCGCTCTTCGCGACCGAGGACCAAAAAGAGGGAATGGCTGCGTTTCAGGAAAAAAGAGAAGCGCAGTTCCGCGATAAGTAGGAAAAAGCGCGAAAACCCCGTTGACTTACGAGCGAGTCGGGCCTAGAAGCCCAACTTCAGATTTACACGACCCCAACAAGTGGGAATTCGAGATATGGCAAATTCGCCCCAAGCTAAAAAACGCGCCCGTCAAAACGAGCGTCGTTTCCAAGTAAACAAAGCACGCCGTTCGCGCGTTCGCACCTTCCTCCGCAAGGTTGAGGAAGCGATCGAGTCCGGCAACAAGGAAGATGCAACTGCTGCACTTCGCGCTGCTCAGCCAGAGCTGATGCGCGGTGTGACTAAAGGCATCTACCACAAAAACACAGTCGCTCGTAAACTGTCGCGCCTTTCGGCACGCGTTAAGGCAATCGCCTAATACGAATCGACCGCTTTGGTTATTGAGAGAGCGTTCCCTATGGGAGCGCTCTTTTTTTGTCGTTGCGACAAAAATGTTTCTTCAAAAGAGACTAAAAAAGGGCTTCTCAGATTCGTTTGAAGAAAGACAGAGTCAAGGCCGAAGATAAGTTGCGCGTGTCGCTGAACCCTTGCTAGCTTGTCCATGCGATTCACGTCGCGTCTGAAGAGTCGACATCAACACAGCCGAAGTAGAACAAACGCCGGGCAACCAGTGGTTTGACATCTCGGCGAGAGAACAACGCTGGGTTGATTTGTTTCTCAAGGCTTGGTTTTGCCACTGCCTTGGGTGGTTAAAGCGCATTTTGCGGAGATCTTCTTCGCGAGCGCGCCGCATCCCTCTTCGCCCCCTCGCTTGTGTGAGGCCAGGTTGTTTGCTGGAATTCGGGAGTTCCAGCGTAGCGAGCTGTCACAAGTCCCGGATTCTATGTGAGTCCGAACGGGGAAGGCGTTTGCGTTATGTCAATGACGCAAACAGTCGAAGCGTGGTTGCTTTATTTGGGGATTCTGGAATCGCTGCTGCGGTGGTTTCAGGAATATTTGACGAAGCGGGTAAGACAAGAATGACCAACGAGACCTGGGGATCGGTACGGGAAGAGCTGCAAAGAACTGTTGGAACGAGCAACTTCACAAATTGGATAGAACCACTTGAGTTCTCCGGATTTCGTGATGGCGTTGCCGTGTTCTCAGTTCCGACAAGTTTCATGGGAAACTGGGTCTCTCGCAATTTTGGTGAGCAGATCAAACACCTGCTGAATGAAGCAGGAGAAGCGGTACACCGTTTGGAATTCGCTGTGGCCAAAACCGCAACGCGCACCGCTCCCAAGAAGTCCCAAGGCGCTACCCCTGCCCAAACACAACCCCAAGCCCCCGAAGTAGAGCTTCCCGGCGCGCCGCTGGATTCGCGTTTTACGTTCGACAGCTTTGTTGTCGGCAAACCTAACGAACTTGCCCACGCCGCCGCCAAACGCGTGGCCGAAGGTGGCCCCGTTTCATTCAACCCTCTGTTCCTTTACGGCGGTGTTGGCCTCGGTAAAACACACCTGATGCACGCAATCGCTCAAGAGCTTCAGAGCGAGCGCCCCGACCTGAATGTCGTTTACCTCTCTGCCGAGCAGTTCATGTACCGCTTTGTTCAAGCACTTCGCGAGCGCAAGATGATGGATTTCAAGGAGCTCTTCCGCTCCGTTGATGTTCTGATGGTTGATGACGTGCAATTCATCGCTGGCAAAGATTCAACGCAGGAAGAGTTTTTCCATACGTTCAACGCGCTGGTCGATCAGAACAAACAGATTATCATCTCAGCAGATCGCGCACCCGGAGAAATCAAAGAGCTCGAAGATCGTATCAAGTCGCGGCTGCAGTGCGGCCTTGTGGTTGATCTTCATCCGACCGACTACGAATTGCGCCTTGGCATTCTGCAGCAAAAGGTCGAACTCTATCGTAAACAATATTCCGGACTGGTTCTGGCTGATGGCGTTCTTGAATTCCTCGCCCACCGCATTTCAACGAACGTCCGTGTTCTTGAGGGCGCGCTGACCCGTCTGTTTGCCTTCGCGTCTCTCGTGGGTCGTGAGATTACGCTCGAACTCGCTCAAGACTGCCTCGCAGATATCCTCCGCGCTTCTGATCGCAAGATCACAATCGAGGAAATCCAGCGCAAAGTAAGCGAGCACTACAACATCCGCCTTTCCGAAATGATTGGCCCGAAGCGTGTGCGAACAATCGCACGTCCGCGTCAGGTTGCGATGTTCCTTTCCAAGCAACTCACCAGCCGTTCACTTCCTGAAATCGGACGTCGGTTCGGCGGGCGCGACCACACGACCGTAATGCACGGCGTGAAGCGCATCGAAGAGCTCAAAGCGCACGACAACCAGATCGCAGAAGACCTTGAACTGTTGCGCCGCAGCCTAGAGGCTTGAAAACCTTCTCTGAGGGGGCTTCTTCCCTTGACGCCCCCCTCATATCGTCGGACATTCCATTGAACTCGCAACATCGGGCGGAGGCTTTGCCTCTTCGCCCCTGCACCTGTCGGTAGGAGCAACAGAATGAAAATCAGTATCGAACGCGCCGCACTTCTAAAAGCGGTTTCGCAAGCACAATCCGTGGTCGAGCGTCGCAACACGATACCTATCCTCGCCAATGTCTTGATCGAGGCCGAGGGTGAGGCCGTTTCTTTCCGCGCCACTGACCTTGATATTGAAGTTGTGGACAAGACTCTTGCGCAAGTTGAACGCGCTGGCGCAACAACGGTTTCGGCAGTTCTGCTTCACGAGATCGTCCGCAAGCTTCCTGACGGTGCACTTGTTCAATTGACCGACGATGGCGCATCTGGTCGTTTGACTGTCGAGGCTGGCCGCTCCAACTTCTCTCTGGCCACGCTCCCGCGCGAAGATTTCCCTGTGATGGCCACTTCAGAATACACCGCCAATTTCACGGCGAGTGCGGTTGTCCTGCGCCGCTTGTTCGATAAGTCGAAGTTTGCGATTTCGACTGAGGAAACAAGATATTACCTAAACGGTGTCTTCATGCATATCGCTGATGCCGAAGGCGGCAAAGTGTTGCGTTGTGTGGCCACCGACGGTCACCGTCTAGCCCGCATTGATGCTGATCTTCCAGAAGGTGCTGCGGACATGCCCGGTGTGATTGTTCCCCGAAAAACCGTTGGCGAGTTGCGTAAACTTCTTGAGGACGACGATGTGCAAATCGCCGTTTCCGTAAGCGAAACCAAGGTGCGATTTGCCACGCCCGAGATCACGCTGACTTCCAAAGTCATCGACGGAACCTTCCCAGATTACACGCGCGTTATCCCAGCTGGTAACACGCGCAAGCTCGAGGTCGACGCGGCCGAGTTCGCGAAAGCTGTTGACCGTGTATCCACCGTAAGCAGCGAACGCAGCCGTGCGGTTAAGCTTTCGCTCGATGAAGACCGTTTGGTACTTTCCGTCAACGCGCCAGACAGTGGCGCTGCGGAAGAGGAACTCGCCGTGGCTTATGGCGACGAACGTTTGGAGATCGGGTTTAATGCCAAGTATCTTCTTGAGATCGCAAGCCAAGTTGATCGTGAGAACGCGGTGTTCATGTTCAACTCTGCTGGTGACCCGACTTTGATGCGCGAAGGCAATGACACCTCGGCGGTCTATGTTGTCATGCCGATGCGAGTCTAAGGCTTGCCCGCACTAGGGCAGACACAAAGCGCAGGAAATTGCCAATGACAGGCCTCTCGGTTCATGCGCTAACCCTTTCCCATTTCCGCTCGCACAAAGTGAGCCGATTGGAGCTATCTGGCAAACCCGTTGCGATTTTCGGCCCAAACGGCGCAGGCAAAACCAATGTCCTTGAGGCGATTTCGCTTCTCTCTCCTGGTCGGGGTCTCCGCCGCGCAAGCGCTGCTGATATGACACGCAAGGCCGGTGTGGACGGCTGGAAAATCTCTGCGGTCTTAAACTCGCAATCCCACCTATATGAAATTGAAACATGGTCTGAAGGTGGCGCGGCACGACAGGTCAAAATTGATGGAAAATCCGCCCCGCAAAACGCCTTGGGCGAGATTGCACGCGTTCTCTGGCTAATCCCTTCAATGGATCGGCTCTGGATAGAGGGCGCTGAAGGGCGTCGTCGGTTCCTTGATCGAATGGTGCTCAGCTTTTTGCCCGAACACGCCGACGCAGTGCTGACTTATGAAAAATGCATGCGCGAACGCAACAGGCTATTGAAAGACCAAGTACGCGATCCGTCATGGTATCTCGCACTTGAGAAACAAATGGCAGACGTCGGCGCGCAAATTTGGGCCAATCGGCACCATACCGTCAACAAACTCACAGACGCGCAAGAGGCGGCGGAAACCAGCTTTCCAAAGGCCGATCTCGCCCTCTTTCATGTTGATGACTCCGCGCCAAAGCCAGAACAAGCCCAAGACCTAGCCGCTGCGTTCGCGGACAATCGCGCGCTCGATATTCGCGCCGGACGCACGCTCATCGGCCCCCATCGGGCAGATCTTGGAGCGGTTTACGCCGAAAAAAACGTACCTGCCAAAGACTGCTCCACAGGCGAACAAAAAGCGCTGCTGATATCGCTCATCCTCGCAAATGGGCGGGCCTTGGCAAACGAAATCGGAGCGCCGCCGATTCTGTTGCTTGATGAGGTGGCTGCACACCTAGATTCCAGCCGCCGCGCCGCGCTCTATGACGAGCTTTGCGCCCTTAACGCACAGGCCTTCATGACAGGTACAGGAGCGGAACTCTTTGTTGAGCTTGGTGCGCGAGCGGATCATCTTGAGGTCACCGATAATGACGGCACATCTGAAATTCATGTTGCAGAATGACGCTCGCTGCCTCTGACCTCGCCCTATACGCCTTCGCGTTGCTCGTCTTATTCCTAACCCCCGGCCCTGTCTGGGTTGCGATTGTGGCGCGCGCTTTGTCTGGCGGCTTCTCTGCGGCATGGCCGCTCGCATTTGGCGTTGCGATTGGCGATGCCTTCTGGCCATTGCTTGCTGTTCTTGGCGTTAGCTGGCTAGTTGAGGAAATTGATGGGTTGATGACGATACTCCGCTACGGCGCCGCTGCGTTTTTCCTCTATCTCGGCGTACAGCTTATCCGCCACGCAGACCGGACAATCGACACCGATAGCCGCCTGACCCGCCCCGGAGTGCTGGCCGGATTTCTGGCCGGCGTCGCCGTTATCCTCGGAAATCCCAAGGCGATCCTGTTCTATATGGGTATGCTGCCAGGCTTCTTCGATCTCACACAGATCACACCACCAGACATTGCCGCAATCGTGTTCTTGTCGATCATTGTGCCCTTTGTCGGCAACCTGATATTCGCCGCGTTGGTCCACCGATTAAGAGGGTTTCTCAGCACGCCCAAAGCACTTTCCAGGCTGAATATTTTTGCTGGCGCTCTCCTACTCGGAGTCGGGGCGTATCTTACGGTTTCTGCCCTCGTATAATTGCGCTCAATTGCGTGACAATCCTCTGGAAACACCGTATAAATATTCAAAATTTGAAGGATCGCGAACATGGCTGAAAACGAGCAGCAACCAGAAGAATACGGTGCCGATTCCATTAAGGTTCTCAAGGGCTTGGAGGCCGTGAGAAAACGGCCTGGTATGTACATCGGTGATACCGATGACGGCTCTGGTTTGCACCACATGGTGTATGAAGTTGTGGACAACGGAATTGACGAAGCGTTAGCTGGTCATGCTGACGCCGTGACCGTAACGATTCACGAAGATTCTTCGGTATCCGTAAGTGACAACGGACGCGGAATTCCGGTTGGAATGCACGAAGACGAAGGCGTTTCTGCGGCCGAAGTTATCATGACCCAGCTTCACGCAGGCGGTAAGTTCGACAGTAACTCTTACAAAGTATCCGGCGGCCTTCATGGCGTTGGTGTTTCGGTTGTGAACGCGCTCTCTGATTTTCTTGAGCTCCGCATTTGGCGTGACGGCAAAGAGCATTTCGCACGCTTTGAACACGGCGACACGGTTGAACACCTGCGCGTAGTTGGCGATGCAAACGGGCGCAAAGGAACCGAAGTGCGCTTTCTTGCCTCGACCGATACATTCTCTAACCGCGATTTCAGCTTTGAAACGCTCGAAAAGCGTCTTCGCGAGCTTGCGTTCCTCAATTCCGGCGTCCGCATTATCCTCCGCGACAATCGCCCCGTAGAACCTCTTGAAACAGAGCTTTATTACGAAGGTGGCGTTAAGGAATTCGTGAAGTTCCTCGACCGAAGCAAAACCGCCGTTATGCCAGAACCGATCTTTATGGTTGGCGAGAAAGATGACATCGGCGTTGAGGTCGCGATGTGGTGGAACGACAGCTACCACGAAAACGTCCTGCCCTTTACCAACAACATCCCACAGCGCGACGGCGGCACCCATTTGGCCGGTTTCCGCGGCGCGTTGACGCGCACAATCAACAGCTACGCCCAATCCAGCGGTATCGCGAAGAAGGAAAAGGTTTCCTTCACCGGTGATGATGCGCGTGAGGGGCTTACCTGTGTGCTGTCCGTAAAAGTGCCTGATCCGAAGTTCAGCTCTCAGACCAAAGACAAACTTGTGTCTTCCGAGGTCCGTCCAGCGGTTGAGAGCCTCGTAAACGAAAAGCTCGCAGAGTGGTTTGAAGAGAACCCGAACGAAGCCAAGCAGATCGTTGGTAAGATTGTAGAGGCTGCACTTGCCCGTGAAGCGGCTCGGAAAGCACGGGAACTCACACGCCGTAAGACCGCGCTCGACGTGAATTTCCTCGCTGGCAAGCTCAAGGATTGCTCTGAAAAAGACCCGTCCAAAACCGAAGTCTTCCTTGTGGAGGGGGATTCCGCCGGCGGTTCTGCACAAACAGGCCGAGATCGGATGACACAGGCTATTTTGCCCCTCAAGGGTAAGATCCTGAACGTAGAGCGCGCACGGTTTGACCGCATGCTCGCCAGCCAAGAGATCGGCAACCTCGTGATGGCGCTCGGCACTGGTATCGGCCGCGACGAATTTGACATCAGCAAACTGCGTTACCACAAGATCGTCATCATGACCGATGCCGACGTGGACGGTGCACACATTCGCACGCTCCTGTTAACGTTCTTCTATCGGCAGATGCCTGAACTTATCGAAGGCGGTTATCTTTATATTGCGCAGCCACCGCTCTATAAAGTTTCGCGAGGAAAGTCAGAGGTTTACCTCAAAGATCAGGCCGCAATGGACGATTACCTGATCGAGCAGGGCATCGATGGCGCTGTGCTGCGTCTCGCATCTGGCGAGGAAATCGTTGGCGCTGATTTGCGCCGTGTTGTGGATGAGGCGCGCCAAGTGCGCCGCATCCTGCAAGCCTTCCCGACCCACTATCCGCAGCACATTATCGAACAGGCTGCTATCGCTGCTGCTTTCGTACCGGGCGCCGTAGATGAAAACCTACAGGCTGTTGCAGATGCAATCGCTGCACGTCTGGATAGCATCGCAGTTGAATACGAGCGCGGCTGGCGCGGCCGTCCAACACAGGACAAAGGTATTCGTCTTGCGCGTATCCTGCGCGGTGTTGAAGAGGTTCGTACACTTGACGGCCACGTACTGCGCTCTGGTGAGGCACGCAAACTCGGAAGCTATACCGAGAGCCTTCTGGATGTTTACAACAAGCCCTCTAAGCTCGTCCGCAAGGATAAGGAAACTCTCATCCACGGACCAAGCGAGTTGCTGCAAGCGATCTTGAAGGAAGGCGAAAAAGGCCTGTCTCTTCAACGCTATAAAGGCTTGGGCGAGATGAACCCTGATCAGCTTTGGGAAACCACGCTAGACCCTGACGCGCGTATCCTTTTGCAAGTTAAGGTCGAGGATATGGCAGAGGCAGACGATCTCTTTACCAAGCTTATGGGAGATGTTGTTGAGCCGCGTCGCGACTTTATCCAAAACAACGCCCTAAACGTCGAAAACCTCGACTTCTAAGTGCGAATAGGGGTCACGTAAATTTCTGCATTCGCAGTAAAGGTCTGCGTAGTTGGCCCATAAGCTAGCTTAATTTCACGCCGGAGGTGCCTTACCGGCGCTAAAATGCACCTCTGGCGCAATCAATTTGCATGCAGATTACAGGTAAATACTTGCTCAGTTGATTCAAAGTCAGAACGCTTCTTCCGACAAGGAGATGTAGTTCGACATTCCGCGCTAACGGCGTGAACCAGACCTTTGCCGCAAACTACGCAATGCCTGCTCACCTGTCATTTGGGTCATCATGACATCCACTTGCTCGGCATGGTTGGGGTCAGCTCCAGTAATCTCTTTGTGTAGTCCGCTTTAGGATCTTCATACACCTGCTCTGAAGGGCCTTTTTCTTGAATGCGCCCGTTGCGCAAAACCACAACATCATCCGACATCTGGCGCACGACTGATAGATTGTGGCTGATAAAGATGACGGTTAGTCCAAACGCCTTTTGCAGGTCTTTCAGCAGGTTCAAAAGCTGTGCTTGAATGGATACGTCGAGGGCCGAAGTTGGCTCGTCACAGATCAGTATTTTCGGCCGCGCCAAAAGAGCCCGCGCAACCGCGATGCGTTGCCGTTGGCCGCCGGAAAACTGGTGAGGAAACTTATTGATTGCCTCAGGTGGCATACCGACAAGGCCGAGCATGTCTGCACACAATTCCTGTCGTTCCTTCTGATCCTTGACCAGACCATACAGCCAAAGTGGTTCGGCCAAGATATCACCGATCTTGTGCCTCGAATTCAGGGAGGAGAACGGGTCTTGGAAAACCATCTGCATCAGCTGCCGAGATGGATGTTTGCGTGCTCTTGTTTTTCCACCTGGCAGATCGGAATCCCCAAGTGTCATCGTGCCATTGGCTGGTTTGACCAGTCCGGTCAGTGTTTTCGCCAGCGTAGATTTTCCGGAGCCACTTTCTCCGACAATTCCCATGACGGATCCCGGGCGCACGTCGAAATTGATTTCGCTTAGCGCGACAAACGGATCCGGCTTTTTAAAGATAGATGTCCGAACGCCCGGAAAAGTAACGTCGATATCAGAGAGAGAAAGGCCGATCGGGTCCGACTTTGTACCGCTAAGCAACCACGCCTCTGCTTGGGCACCGCTGTTCATATTTGATGTCACAATGTCGTCTTTCTCCGGCACCATGAAACGGTCTATCTTTCGATCGAGTGGGGGAACAGCCGCCATCAATTGTTTGGTATAAGTATGAACCGGATTTCCCAGAACCTGCGCGGTAGGGCCGCTTTCAATTCCTTTGCCGTGCCGCATGACCGTTACTGTGTCGGCAATTCGCGCAATCACGCCGATATCATGGGTTATCAACATGAACCCAACCTTGCGTACTTCTGCAAGACGCCGGATGAGATCCAGCACCTGCGATTGCACCGCAACATCAAGGGCGGTTGTCGGCTCATCGGCAATGATCAATTCGGGATTTGTACAAAGCGCCAAGGCGATAACAACACGTTGGCGCATGCCCCCGGAAAATTGGTGCGGATATGATTGCATGCGCGAGGCCGCGTCTTTGATTCCCATTTCTTCAAGCAGATCAATTGCGCGGCTCTTGGCTGCAGCGGAGGAAATGTCTTCATGCGCGAGGATGGTCTCTACGAGCTGGTCCTCAATGCGCATTAAAGGATTCAAGCTTGTCTGCGGGTCTTGAAAGATCATCGAAATACGCTTGCCACGCAGACGGTGGGCTTCTTGCTGGTCCAGACCGCGCAAATCGGTGTCACCCAGCATCATGGTGCCGTCCGAGATATAGCCCGGGCTTTGCAGCAGCCCGATAATCGCCGCGCCGACGGTGGATTTACCTGCGCCACTTTCACCAACGAGACCATGAATTTCACCCGGCTTGATGGTCATCGACAAATCTTGCACGGCGGTGAAATCACCAAAGCGGGACGGGAATTTTACGGTTAGGTTCTCAACCCTCAACATCAGCGCAGCCTCGGATTAAAGACGTCACGGAGGAAATCGCCCAGCACGTTGATGGACACGACCAGCGCGATCAGGAACAGCGTGGGTATCCACAAAATCCACCATTCGCCAGAGAGTAGGAATTGCATCCCTATTCGGATCAATGTGCCCAATGACGGGCTGTCAGCAGGCAGACCGATACCAAGAAATGACAAGGTCGCCTCAAGCAAAATCGCAGAGGCTAGATCGACAGTCATGATTACCAGCAGCGGCCCCAGAATATTCGGCAGGATATGCACAAACATGATCCGCAACGGATGTTGGCCCTGCATCATTGCTGCCTGCACGTATTCCTTGTTCATCTGGACGAATGTCGATGCTCGTGCGGTCCGCGCAAAGTTTACCCAAAGCGACAGCGCAATTGCGAGCGTCAGAACAACAACGCGCATGTCTTGCCGCAACTCTGGTGGCAGGATTCCGCGGGCGATGCCATCGATCAACAGGGCAGTCAGGATAGCGGGCAGAGCCAGTTGGATGTCAGCGATGCGCATGATAACAGCATCAAATCGCCCGCCAATGTATCCGGCAGCCAACCCAAGCCCAACACCCAAGATCGACGCGATAGCCATTGCACAGACCCCGATGATGAGCGAAAGCCGTGACCCGTACAGGATGGAGGAAATCATATCTCGCCCCTGATCATCGGTGCCGAGCGGGAATTTAGATGTTCCGAATTCCTCCCATACAGGAGGCAGCAATCCATCCATCAGCGAAAACGAAGAAAGGTCATAGGGGTCAACCGGCGCAATCCACGGCGCGAAAACTGCTCCGATCAGGATGGCCAGCGCAACAATCGCGGCGATCATCACTGACGGTGAGTGCGTGAAAAGCCAGAGGCCTTCATGGCGTTTGATAAAGTCGAGCATCAGGACACATCACTTATGCGCAAACGTGGGTCGATCAACACATACAGAAGATCAACGATCAGGTTCACGAGAACAAAGAAAAATGCGATCACGACCAAATACACGCCCATTACAGGAATATCGACGAAGCGGATCGACTCGAGAAATAACAAACCCATCCCCGGCCACTGGAATACACTTTCGGTGACAATGGAAAATGCAATTACGCCACCGAACTGAAGACCGATGATCGTGATGACAGGCACCATGGTATTTGACAGTGCATGACGGAAATACAGACGTCCCATCGGGACACCGCGCGCCGTTGCGAAGCGGATATAATCGGACTGCATAACGTCCATCATTTCTGCTCTCACGAGTCGCATCGTCAACGTAAGCTGATACACACCGAGTGTCAGCGCTGGCAAAATCAGGGAGCGCCAGCCGTCGATCGTTAGAAACGACGTTTCCCAACCGCCCACACTCACTGTGCCGCCGCGCCCGAACGTAGGCAGCCAACCCAGCTGAACGCCAAAAAAGAAGATCAGCATGATGCCGATGACAAAGGTGGGGATTGAAACGCCGACCAGTGTGATCATCAATATCGATTGCGTGGCAAACCCGCGCGGCCGCAGCGCAGTGTAGACACCCGCCGGAATGCCAACCAGCAACGAGATCAACAGCGCAACTAGCCCAAGCTCCAATGTGGCGGGAATACGCGATGCGATCATTTCCGCCACCGGTTGTCGCGTTCGATAGGAGTATCCGAAATCACCTTTCAGCAAGTCGCCAGTAAAGCGCACAAACTGATAGACGAACGGGTCGTTCAGACCGAGATCTTCACGCAAGCGTTCGCGATCTTCCACCGAAGTTTCGACCCCTGTCATTTGAGACACGGGGTCGCCCACATAGCGGAACAAAGAGAACGCCAGAAAGGCAACGGCGAGCATCACAAACACCGACTGTATCAGCCGTTTTGTCAGGAAAAACACCATTGCCTTACTGCTTTTCTATCTCGATCAGTTCACAGTGACCCAACGCAGCATAAAGAAGTTATCGGCGCGTTGAGTAACGTCGATGTTGTCTTTCACTGCCCAGATCAACGGCTGCGTATAAAGCGGGATATATGCAACGTCATCTTGCGTAATCTTGACCAACTCATCGATCATTTCCTGACGTGCCGCAGGATCGAGTTCTTTCAAGATCAAAGGCAACAGCTCATCAACGCGGGCGTTGGAATAGTTACCGAAATTCCATGACCCCAATTTGGCCTCGTCGTCTTGGGTATGAAGCAAGAACCGCACCGGATGCTCGATATCGAATGTGCCTGGGGACCAGCCCAAGAGGTACATATCGAAATCGTCTGCTCGCAGCTGCTCCCAATAGTCGCGCACCGGACCTGTGGACAATTGTGCATCCAGACCGACAGCCGCAAACATCGAAGCTGCCGCACGGCACAGGGCTTCGTCGTTAATGTAACGGTCGTTTGTGCATTTCAAACCGAAGCTGAACCCATCGGGATACCCTGCCTCTGCAAGAAGTTCTTTTGCTCGCTCGGGATCATACGCGGGGCGGTCCTGATTGGCCTCGGAATAGCCGGAAATGTTTGCTGGCACCAACTGGCTCGCCGCTTCGATCTTACCGCGGAATAGCACGCGGTCGATGGAGGCGATATCGATAGCATGTGCCGCAGCCAGTCGCACGCGCGGATCAGTAAACGGGTTCGTGTCGGTTACATCGTTTGAGTAGAGCAGCGTGTCGTGTTCATGTCCAAACCCGAACATGATGACTCGGGTTTCTTCACCTTCGATAACACGGTACCCATCACGGCTTTCGACCTGTTCAACGTCTTGCAACGGGATCGGCTCGATGAAATCAATGTCACCTGACAAAAGCGCGGCCAGGCCCGTAGCGGAGTTACCGATCGGGGTAAACGTGGCTTCGGTGATGTTGTGAGTGGGCGTGTCCCACCATTCGGCGTGCGGCACCAAAACGGTCTTCACGCCAGGATCGCGGCTTGCGACGGTAAAGGGCCCGGTGCCATTCACATTCAGGGTCGCGAAATTCTCGGAATCCTTGGCAGGTAAAACCGCATCGTTCGACTTTGCCCAATCGGAATCGAGGATCATGAAGTTCGCGATAGACGATGGGAACAATGGATTTGGGGAATTCGTCAGGAATTCAATCGTGTAATCATCAACAATGCGCACATCAGTGACTGGTGAGAACCATGACCGAGTATCGGCTGCTTCACTTGACGCGCGTTCATAAGAAAACATGACATCTTCGGAGGTGAAGGCAGCGCCGTCCTGAAATGTCACGCCTTCACGCAGATTGAATCGCCAGCCGTTCTCGCCCTCCAGCGGTTCCCATGACGTCGCGAGGGACGGTTCGATCGACATATCCGGCGCACGTCGTACAAGACCTTCATAGATGTTGTTTAGAAATGACAACACTGGCGTAGAGTTGACTGCGTGAGGGTCCATCGTCTGTGGATCTGTCTTCGACGCCCAGTTGAAGCTTTCAGCCTGAACGCTTAGCGCTGCCAATGAGAGCGCTCCTCCGAGCACAAATGATTTTTTTAAGTAGTGGCTCATCGTCGGTTCTCCTGAAATTCGTTACCCGCTGAGACTGCGCATTATTCCAATGAGGTCAAGGCGGTTCTGGTCAACTTACCAAGTGTAACGAATTTGACCATTACATTGAAGGTTCGTTGTTAATCTCGAAAATAGAGGTTCGCTTTAGCCGCTCTCAACTACAGAACGAACGCGTGAAATCAATTCGTCAATCCGAGCGCTCGCAGCGAATGTCTGCTTTGATGAACAGCACGCTAACCCGTGGAGATTGTCGGCGATGGGCCATGACTGCCAATGAGCGGGAAGAAAGATTGCGGACAATGGAATCCGCAGCACGAAGGTTTCGAGCTTTAGGCAAGCGTTGTTTGACTGGTTTTTTGAATACATACAAAGCTTTTCAAGCCCTCATAGACTTTCCAGAGTTGCTTGGATACGTTTCTTCAAACAGCATCTACATGAGAAACACTTTGGCCTCAAAACCCGTAACATTGGGCGAATTGCTCACAAATAATTTTGACTCTCAACCAAGCACCAATGCTGGGTCGTGGATCGGTCGGACCCTTCTAAATCTCGCAAACCTAAGCCTTCTCGCAAGCATATCTGCGCTGCTTTTGTGGTTGTTTTTGGGAGAGACAGACTTGGGCATGGCCCCCGTTTTGATCCTTTTAGCGACAGTGGCGGTGCTCTGGTGGTTGCTGAATCGCAGTGCTCGCACGCACAAGCAACATTTTCTGCTGCGTAATGATCGTCAGGGGTTTATGCGTGAATTGCGACTGGATGAGAAAACAGCGGTTTTTGATGGAAGCAACATTTACCATCTTGGCCACAAACATGGCCTAGACGCCCAACCGCTTGGCGAAGTTGTAGACCTTCTTCGTTCACAGAGATATCGTATCGTTTGCTTTTTTGACGCCAATATTTTTTACACACTCGGCAAACACGGGGCTTTTTCAAGCGGCACGCGACATTCATTGGCGATGCTCGAAAGTATATTCGGGCTCAAGAAAGACGAAATCTATGTCGTGCCTAGCGGAGTTCAAGCTGACAAATACATTCTCGAATGCCTCAATTATTTGCCAATATCCTTTGCTGTGTCCAATGACAAATATCGTGATTATGCACACAAATATCCGTCCGTGATGAAGGACAATCTTTGGCGCAAGGGCGTTAAAATATCGGGCGACGAAATCAAGTTGCTTCAACATCGCATTCAATAGCCACTGTAGCGATTTGCAAGACCGCGGGAGAATTCTGTTTTGCGAAGTTCAAACTCTGAACAAGCAGCAAAAATCCTCGCATCGGAGCACTGATAAGACTACCTGCAGACGCCGGGTAATCTGGTTGGGAGCCGGATTGGGCCACCCCCAGGAAACTTTACAGGTCACCGCTGCCAATTGAAAAGAACACGACTGACACGCGCCGACCGATCTCAGGCTCATGGCTGTACGACAGGCGCTCTGCCTCTGAAATCACTGTGGACATCAGATCGTAAACTTCAGGAGATTGTAGGCGATCCTGCTCGAGCTTTTTGAGTACTTCTTGGAGGGCAATGTAGCCCTTGGGTAGGTCTTCATAGGCAAAACTTTGGCGTAGCTCGTGTTTCACCTGCTCCCAGTAGGGATCAAGGAGCCTACTCCAGCTCTCGCAGATCATTTCTATTGAGGGCAGCGATAGGAGACCGAAGCGCTGTTGATCATCAAGTTTGTCTCTTTCCCATTGGTTCATAAACTCTGCACATGCCTTCATTAAGCTTTCCACTCGCGCGGGCCGTAAATCCCATTCTGTAATTTCCCCAAGTTGTCCGGACACGACTTCCAGCGCGTTCGTAAGTTTTGCAACCGACATATGGGTTGTTTCTTGTCCTAGGTCTTTGGTCCGTTCATACGCTGCGTTCAACGTTTGCGCACAGCTTAACTGCTCTCTTTCCAGCCTGAGGCCATCTTGATCTTGTCTGAGCAAAATTAAACGCGGCGGCAAAAAGCGGTTCTGAGTGTTCGCGCCCTTGAGATGCAGGGCCGTGAAGCTCTCCTTTCCAGATAACAAGGATAATTCAGCTCCCCAAGTGCCCTCAATTTTTGCCTTAGAAATCTGTTCATATTTGTAAGGATTAAGCGCCTTTCTTGTAACTGAGAGAACGTCATGGAAATTGTTATTGCGAAGCCGCCGCGGGGCGCGCAAATACTCAACCACGCTTGCCAAGATAGCCTCTGCATCTTCTGACCTTTCTTCCTGAACTGCATCAATCAGTTCCTCGCCAGATAGGGTTTTGTAGTTTTCGATCCGCTGTGTGATTTTCTCGTCGGAGGCGAATTGTCCTACAGGAACATCGACAAGGTGGTAATTTACGATCCCAAATTGGCTATCTATCCTGTCGATCCTGCCAAGCCCTTGAATGAGTTCCTTGAGGTTAGAAGTTACCCCAAGCAAGACAAGCGTGTCTGAAGACTGTAGATTGATACCTTCTGCCATCTTATAGGTCATGAAGATAGATGCCGGACCCTTCGGTGCCTTCTTCCCGCCCGGCCGAAAAAACTGTTCTACAGACTTACCTGATACGATGCGCTCGAAGCTATCAGGGGCGTCCCCAAAGATGGCCTTTACGGCGCGATTTTCGCCTTTTGTCTGATTTCCCACGACAAAATTCGTGTGATGCCCTTTGCGCGATAGTGCCTCTGCAAAAATCTCGAGGGTATCTGTTCGCTCAGCCAAAAACACAACCCGATCTTTGGTTGCTTGGATATCAAGGCAAGCTTTGTACCGGCGCTCATCCAACTCTGCCAACGGTTTCGCTTTGAGCTTCTTGCTGAGTTCATCACACGTACCTGTCGGTCCAGGCTGATCGATATCCAAGAGCGAGAACATGTCCTGTTGCTTGGACTGCAGTTTGTTCTTTCGTGCATTGGAACCGCCCTCGAACTCGCGCAACCATTTACCGATGACGCCGTGAGACATTTCCCAGCTTGCTTGTGCCGAATTGGCTCTAAGTATGTTCAACAGATTGCGGATGTGGAGTTGATCTTGGGTGCTCTGCTGGGTTCTTTCGTGTCCAAAGCGGCTTTTCTCAGTAGCAGTAACGCGGCCCCCAGGTGCAAGCTCACGGCAAAGGGCGACAATTTCGTCTAGTAACTGGCGATGCTTTTTCGTCGTCTTGAGCACGGTGGGGCGACCGTGGTTAGCCAGTCTTGGATAAGTGTGTTTGGTCCGATCATTACTTTCACCGATGCAGTGCCGTTGTCGGCGTGTCAGGAATGGCGAAATCAGCGCAGCCAGTTGTGATCGCGTCTCTCTAGATAAGGTAGTGTCTGGCTCTGTTAGGGCGGCAAGCGGCGCGCCTTGATCGAAAATGATAGGTTGCTTATGCATCTCTTTTTGGAAAAGCTCGCCCATTGTTTGGATGTAGTCCGGCGTCATAAAGATTGATGCACGTTTTTCCTGCATGTGAGTAAGCCAGTCGACGTCACGATTTCCAAGTAACGTTGCAGACAGGCATACATTCCAACATGGTGGAGCCAGTTCAATTGCCGCCGCCATCTGCGAAGCCCGTTCAAACCCGGGTGTGACTGTGTGACTTTCATCAATGATGATAGTCCCAAATTGGTCGAGGCGCAGTCCCGATTTTACTTGGTTTCCAGCTCCTCTGAGTTTTTGCTTTGCAAGCTTGCTGTTTGCAATTGCAGTTAAAGAGTTGGTCGAGTGCTTTTCCCAACTCGGGATCACCTTCGGCGGGGCGATTACAGCCGCGTTTTTCCGCGAGATGTCATGCACGGAAGACATGGGAATGACATGAGAAAAGGTTTCAGAAAGCGACTCAGCTAGATGACACCCGATTTCCGTTTTTCCTGATCCTGTGGGCGCCTCGACAAACGCAATTCCGTGATCGTAGACGATTGAGCAGGCTTCATAAGTTAGCTCCTGTTGATAGGGGAAAAGGGTATGCCCAGTAATCGATTGTCGCTGTCCAGTAAGCCACGGTTCAAATCCTGTCTGCTCTGCAATCATTCGCGCCATCGCATCTTCGGCGGTGACTGGCTTGATGAGTTTATCGAGGATTTCCAGTGCTTCTTCACTCCAATCGACCGAGGCATCCCAAACTTGTTCGGCCGATTGGGTCCTCTTTAGCTGGAGGTCATGGCTCCCATTATCCAAATCATCGGCATATTCGATGTTTCGATAAAGGCCCGATTTTGAGAAGTTAGCAGAGCCAGCGACTGCGCCCTTTGGCGAGCTCACGATTTTCGAATGAAGACGCCGCTCACCTGAGATACCTAACTTTTCTTTCGCTAGGATTGGGTCAAATACCCTCAGTTGGATGATGCCTTTAAGAATCGCTTGCCTTGCAAGAACTGCAAGAAGGTCTTCGTCATCCTCTACATGTAGTCCCGAGCGCTCGAGCCAAAAAAGCTTCATCTCCTCGGTAACTGGAATGGATCTGCCTAGGCGCGTTGCATTTGCTGTATCAACACCAAAGGCGACCCGAATTCGGGTTTCACTTCCCTGCGCAGGATTCCTCAGCTCAGGAACTTCTTTCATCAAAATGGAAAGCGAAGACAAAAAGTCTTGGTAGCCGGTAACGATCAAACAGTCGTTGGATAAAATGTGAGGTCGGTAGAGATCGATCACTAACTGATCAATGTTGTTTGCAAAGCTTGCTGCCGCCGTTCGGGGCATAGCATCAGAACCGAACCGCTGCGGCTCGGAAATTTGTCTTGGTTTTGCACGAAGCCAATTTGGTAACGAAAACAATGGGTAGCCAATCTAACCAGTACTTTGCAATCATCCTGCTATTACTGAATAAGTAAGGCAATACCTCCGTTGGCGTCCACTCTCGAGTGTCTAAAGTCTGCGTTTTTGGCAAAGCTTAGCACTAACGCGTAACGATAGATTTTTGGGTAACGTACTGGGAATGTAGCGTAAATTCAGGCGCAAATCTTACACACTATTTCAGGCAAAGATCCGAATAATTCATTAATTAAATCAAGCATATAGACATCCCTATATGCGCATCCCTACAGTACAGATGGCGACGCATTCGCCACGTCAATTACCGAACGATAACAGCCCGCTCCCCCGCAAATAGCGGGGCAACTTCTTTATGTGCTGCCCAGAACTCTGGCTGCATGTGCTTTGGTGTATTCTTTGGCAAAGCTTCGCGGAAACGGGCCAGCCGCTGTTCGGAAGGTGCGAGAATACCTTGTGCATAGCTCGCTGATTTCTTTGCTTTAATAAGATGCTCCGCAAGGCCAAGCGCTCTGTCGGTATCTGCCCAATAGGAACAGATCATTAGGATATCATGCCCTGACGCAAAGAAATCCTCCGCGACGGAGGGGGCTTTGAAATAGCTGTCCATTGCGCGCATGCCTGTGTCGTCTGAAATCACAACGCCATCGTAGCCAAACCGACCACGAAGTTCTTCGCGAACAATTCGGCTTGATAACGTCGCAGGAAAATCTGGATCAATATCAGGAATCATAACGTGCGAGGTCATGATCATCTGCATCCCCGCTTCGATTGCGGCCTTAAACGGCACCAACTCGCGGATATTGCGCTCTCCGGCAAGGGTATTCACCACAGGCAATTCGTAATGTGAGTCCTGCGCTGTATCTCCGTGGCCAGGGTAGTGTTTCGCACATGCTACAACCCCTTCGCCTTCCATCGCCCGCGCAAACGTCAAACCGGCTTTAACAACATCTTCGGGAGTAGCGCCAAACGCACGAGGGCCAATGACCGGATTGTCCGGATTAGAGTCAATATCCAGCACCGGCGCAAAATTCAGGTTAATGCCCAAAGACGCCAGCTCGCGCCCAACGGCAACGCCTACATCTTCGGCCTTGTCCGCCCAATTTCGAGCGTAATCATATTGGGTTACTGGCTCGGGAGGCCGGCAGACCCGACCACCCTCATGGTCAATACTGACAACAAAGTCATCGCGCCCAAGCGCAGCTGCAACCTCATTTAGCAATGACTGGTAGGCAGGGAACCATTCATCGTAGGGCGCATCTTGGAGGAAATTATCGCGGAAGAGGACAATCCCGAGCGGCTTAAGCGTGGCCAACATGTGCTTGTCATCTTTGTGCAACGACGTTGTCGGCCGCAGCCCCATCAGAAAATGCTGCCCGACTTCCGATAAATCCGCCATGCCTACCTCCGTTTTTCTTGCGAAAACAGTGGCACGTTCCGCAGACCGGAGCAAAGAGAAATACCGTTGGAGGTTACAGTAAAGGGGGAGTGAATTTGGCCCACCACATCCCCCTCAATCCATTGCGCCAAGAGATAGAGAGCTTGCAGGACGCGCCGGACTTTACTGTTAGCGATAACATACTCCAGCATCCGTCATTGGACAAGAGAGATTTTCGCGCTATCAATAAAGAAATCAAAATTTCATATGGTGGTTACATTGAGCCAGTCCTCCCCTGCAACTAAGCGTCCCCTCACCCTCCGCGATGTTTCTGAAGCATCGGGCGTGAGCGAAATGACGGTATCCCGCGTGCTGCGAAATCGTGGCGATGTCTCGGCGGAGACGCGGGTCAAGGTTCAGGAGGCCGCAAAGCGCCTTGGATATGTCCCCAACAAGATCGCGGGTGCCTTGGCCAGCCAGCGGGTTAATCTGGTGGCGGTTATCATCCCGTCGCTTTCAAACATGGTATTCCCCGAAGTTTTGACGGGCATTTCAGACGTGCTTGATGACACGCCACTTCAACCCGTTGTTGGCGTCACGAATTACCTGCCGGAAAAGGAAGAAGAAGTTCTCTTTGAAATGCTCTCGTGGCGGCCTTCCGGCGTAATCATTGCTGGCTTGGAGCACTCCGACGCTTCACGCGCAATGATGGAAAACGCAGGCATTCCTATCGTTGAGATTATGGATGTCGATGGCGAACCCATAGATGCAATGGTCGGCATTTCGCATCGCCGCGCCGGTCGCAAGATGGCGCAAGCGATTATCAAGGCTGGCTACAAACGCATCGGGTTTATGGGCACAAAGATGCCGCTTGATCACCGTGCGCGCAAACGGTTTGAAGGCTTTACCGAAGCCTTGGCAAAAGCTGGGCTTGAGGTGGCCGATCAGGAATTTTACTCTGGCGGCTCTGCGCTCCTTAAAGGCCGCGAAATGACAGAGGCGATGCTTGAGCGCACACCAGACCTAGATTTCCTCTATTATTCCAATGACATGATTGGCGCAGGCGGGCTTCTTTACTGTCTGGAAAAAGGTATCAAGGTTCCGAAACACATAGGCCTTGCGGGCTTCAATGGTGTTGAGCTTCTAGACGGGTTGCCGCGCAAACTTGCCTCTATGGGGTCGGAACGCCGCGAGATCGGCAAGCTTGCCGCGCAAATCATTGCGCGCCGTGCGCAGGGGGAAGATCCGAGCCCAGAGGATCGTGTTGAACTCACGCCAAAACTGAAGCTCGGTGATACTCTGAAGCGCAAAAAGCGTAGAGACTAAAGGCTAAACGCCAGCACTCGACTGATTTCCGTTAAACTGCGGCCTGATTGTTCAGCCCAAGTGTTGAAGGCATTTTGTGCTTGCGCCAATGCCTTTTGCGACGTCGGTGCCTTGTCGATTACCCCTTCAGCAACCAGCCTTCCCACCACATCCCGCGAGAAAATAAACCCGTCAACGCCCATAAACCGCAACGCATACGCCCCAGTATTCCCGCCAAGACGTGTGCCGCGCTTCTTAAGCATTTTTAGCAGCCCGACATAGTCATCCTTGGGCCATCCCGCCAATACTTGAGCAACAGAGCCATGTTCATCACGCAGTTCGAGCAGAAACGCCGCATTGTCTCGAACCGACAGGATCTTTGCCCCGTGCCGCACGATCCGCGTATCTTGGATGAGGGAGTCAAACATCTCGTCATCCATGAATGCACAGCGCCCAAGATCAAACCCGTGAAAAGCTTCTTCAAACCCCGGCCACTTTGTTTCAATCACCTTCCAGTTAAAACCAGCAGAAAACACATGCTGGCTAAACCGCGACAGCCATCTGTCATCCGGAATTTCCAACAGTTCGCTCTGAGGTAAAGGCTTACCTAACAGTTCCTCAAGCGCATCCGCGCCGCCCTTGCGGCTTGCCGAAATCTCATAGATCTCATCAAAGCTACGCATTGGTTATCGAAGCTTCTTCAAAACGTTAACACTGGCGTACCCATCGGGCACCATCCCTACATTCTCTTGAAACGCTTTAATCGCCGCAATCGTATTCGGCCCAATAATGCCGTCCGTGCCTTGTGGATCGAAACCAGCTTTTGCCAAAAGCTGTTGCATCTCAATCTTTTCCCTAAAATGTAACGGACGGTCACCACGCGGCCAGGTCGCTTGAATCGGCGGGCCGCCAGCAATTCGATCTGCCAAATGCCCCACACCAATCACATAGGCATCCGCCGTGTTGTATCGCTCTATCACATGGAAGTTGTCAAAAATCATGAACGCCGCCCCCTGCGCACCAGCAGGCAGCAAGATTGACGCGCGGCCATAGTTCGGCACCGACTTGCCGCTTACATCGCGCACGCCCATTTCGGTCCATGCCGACACCGGTTTCTTTACACGTTCGCTTGTCTGCCGATAGTCGAATCCTTTCGGAAGGCGCACTTCAACACCCCAAGGCTGGCCTGTCTTCCATCCAAACTCCCGCAGATAAGCCGCCGCTGAAGCCAGCGCATCGGCCGGATTATCGTCCCAGATATCGCGCTTTCCATCACCCGTAAAATCAACGGCATAGCTCAGATAGGAGGTGGGCATAAATTGGGTGTGGCCCATAGCCCCGGCCCAGCTCCCTTTCATTTTGCCTTGGGAAACATCCCCTGCTTGCAAGATCTTAAGCGCCGCAATCAGTTGGCTTTCAAAAAACCGTCCACGCCGCCCGTCATAAGCCAATGTTGCGAGCGCCTCTATAATCGGAACATCACCACGAAACGCACCATAGGCACTTTCAAGCCCCCAAACAGCGGCAACGATCTCTTTTTCGACACCGTAGGTCGCTTCGATCTGCTGCAACAACTCAATGTGTTTGTTCAACGCTTTCTTACCGTTCGAAACACGCGCATCAGAGGTCGCGCTATCAAGATACTCCCAAATCTGTTTGGTAAATTCAGACTGGTTGCGATCCTTTTTCACAACATCCGCATCATAGGAAATGCTGCCAAAAGCACTGTTTAGGGTCGCATCCGAAATTCCTTGGCCGCGTGCTCGCGGCCGAAATTGGTGAATCCACGCCTCAAAACCCTGCTCGCCCTGTGCTGCGCTCATGTGCATATCTCCCGTCACATCAGGGCGTGCCATTGGGCGGGTCTTTTCACCCGCGGCATATGCAAATGCCGGGATACAAAGGGAAAGGGCAATGAGTATCGTTCGAAGTAATTGCATGGTTTTATCATTTGCTGCTCTCCCTTCAGAGTATCGCGTTTTTCAACTCTGTAAATTGGCCAGCCTTGTTTTGGCAAAGCTACGCCGATTTTTGCCGATACCTAGTTCCCACGCTTCCGCTTAACCTTGCGCTTCAATTTTGCCTTTTTCGCCCGTGTTTGACCCACTTTTCGGCCGCGATGTGTTTTGCCGCCACCCGAATTGGAACTCTTGGGAAGTGCTTTTCCATCCAACTCCAGAAGGTCCAATGTGATGCCACCAGTGACCGGAGTTGCCTCTGCGAGGCGCACAAGCGCACGTTGACCAAGCCCAATCGTGAGTCCTGATTTCTCGCCACGAAGGGTGTTGGTGTCTTCGTCATGCACAAAGAATTCGCGCCCGATTGTCCCGATTGGAACCAACCCGTCAGCGCCAGTTTCATCCAGCTTAACAAACACGCCAAACCGCGCAATTCCGGCAACGCGGCCACTGAACTCATTTCCCAAACGTTCAGAAAGATAAGACGCCAAATAGCGATCGGTCGTGTCACGCTCCGCAACCATAGAGCGGCGTTCGGTATCAGAAATCTGCTGTGCTGTTTCCTCGAGTGACTCAATATCCTGTTCGCTCAGACCATCATCGCCCCACCCATGCGCGGAGATCAAACCGCGATGCACGATCAAGTCAGCGTACCGCCGAATGGGCGATGTGAAATGCGCGTAGTTTCGAAGCGCGAGGCCGAAATGAGCAAAGTTCTCAGGGCTGTAATAAGCCTGCGTCATGGAGCGGAGCGTTGAAATATTGATCAACTCGTCCTGATCCGTGCCTGCGGCCTGTGCCAGCAATTGATTCAAGTGCCGCGTCTGGAGCACCTGCCCTTTTGCCAAAACCAAACCTGACGAAACAGCTGTCTCTCGCAAAGCTTCTAGCTTCTCTGTGCTTGGTTCTTCGTGAACGCGATAGAGCAGAGGTGTTTTCTTTTTCAGAAGAGTTTCCGCCGCCGCGACATTGGCAAGCACCATGAACTCTTCGATCATTTTGTGCGCGTCAAGCCGCTCACGAAACGCAATCGACGCAACTTTTCCATCTTCGCCAAGCTCGATTTTGCGCTCTGGAAGGTCTAATTCAAGTGGCTGCCGCGCCTCTCTGGCCCGTGTTAGAGCCGCATAGGCCCCGTAAAGTGGCTTGATGACATCCTCTAACAGCGGCTCGCATTTTTCATTTGCGCGGCCGTCCATCGCGTCCTGAACCTCGGCATATGCAAGCGAGGCCGCAGACTTCATCATCGCGCGATGGAATTCGTGAGAAATCTTAGTCCCATCTTTGTCGATGACCATTTTTACCGCAACGCAGGGGCGCTCAACGCCCTCGTGTAGCGAGCAAAGATCGCCAGAAAGCCGATCTGGCAACATCGGCACAACGCGATCAGGGAAATAGCTGGAGTTGCCCCGCTTGCGCGCCTCTCGGTCAAGTGCAGACCCAGGAGTGACGTAATGCGCAACATCCGCAATAGCGACCCAAACGATAAAGCCGCCCTTATTTGCAGGATTAGTGTCTATTTGGGCGAAACAGGCATCATCATGATCGCGCGCGTCGACAGGATCGATTGTCACGAGAGGCATGTCCCGCAGATCGAGCCGATCACCCAACGGCGCAGGCTTTGCCTTATCGGCTTCCGCGATTACAGCGTCAGGAAAATGATCGGGAATCCCATGCTGGTGAATGGCGATAAGAGAAACAGCACGCGGTTCGCTAGGATCTCCCAGACGCGCAACAACCTTGGCGCGCGGAAGCCCCATGCGCCCTTTTGGGCCTGTTTGCTGCGCTTCGACAAGCTCGCCATCGCGTGCATCATCGGTTGCGCCTTCGGGTACGAGCCATTCCTTATCCGCCCCTTTATCAATCGGAACAAGGCGACCACCTTCGTGGCTTTCGCGGAATATTGCGAGAATTCGAAGCGGGTTAGAGCCGATTTTACGTATGAGGCGCGCTTCATAATCAAACTCATCGCCGCCTACCTTTTTCAAGCGCGCGAGGATGCGGTTTCCTTTACCAAGGGCCGGATCGCCAGACTTTGGAACGACCACAACTCTGGGCTCCTCACCGGTTCCTTGCCATTCAAGGGGTCGCGCGGTCAGATCACCATCGGCGTCTGGCCCAATGACCTCCAGAACGCTCACGGGTGGTAGCTCTTCAGGGTCGGTATAGCTGCGCTTGCGCTTCTGTAGGTGGCCTTCGCTCTCGAGTTCCTTGAGCGCGCGCTTCAGATCAATCCGCGCAGCACCTTTGATGCCAAATGCCTTGGCAATGTCTCGTTTGCTCGTTTTCGTCGGATTGTCCGAGATCCACTGTAAGATCTCGTCTTTAGAAGGGATATGTACCATCCGCCTGCACTAGCACGGGGAATTGGGCACGTCACGCATGGAGTTGCTTCGAAGGGCGCGGAGATCGTCCACGCTATCAACATCCTGTTTGGTTTCAATCATCGCAACCGAATAAGTGCCAAGCGATTTTAGCGTATCTGCAAGAGCGTGCTCACTTGACCAACGCACACCTTCGAACAGAGTGGCCGGTGGGCGCGCAACGCGCTTCAAACCGATGAGCCAATAGCCCCCGTCTGGCGCTGGTCCGATAACGGCTTGATGCTGTCCGAGCACCCAAAAAGCGGCTCTAATATTGGACCTTTTGATGTTTGGAATGTCCGCTCCAATAATCACAACTGGACCGGCTGGTAAGCCACGGAAAAGCCGCCCCATCCGATCACCGAGGTCGCCGCGCCCTTGCTGAATACGCTGAAACTGCGCAGGCCAAACGCGGCTCTTGGCTCCATCAACATCTGGAGAGACAGCAAGCAAAATTTGCCAATGCGGATCAGCCAACTCACGCAACAGCGACGAGACCTGATGCCTAAACCACCACGCGGCCCCAACCATGCCGATACCTCTGCCCAACCGCGTTTTCACCCGTCCGGGCCGTGGTTCTTTGAGCATGATCACGAGCGTTGGTTTCACAAAGGCCGCTCCATATCACGGTGCGGAATGCCAGCGTCGTCGTAAGGCTCTCCGTAGGCTTTGAACCCGAGCCGCTCATAGAATCCAATCGCGGAAACTTGCGCCGAAAGATAGGCTCTATTCAGGCCTGAATTGCCTTCAAACCGCGCAAGCCCTGCCTTGATCAAAGCTGCGCCCAAGCCCGTGCCCCGATGGCTTTTCGCAACGCATACGCGCCCGATTTTCCCCGTCTTTCCGTCGACAATCAAACGCGCCGTTCCAACTGGTTTTCCATCATCAACGGCAATCAGATGGAGAGCTTCTGCATCTAGATCATCGATCTCTTCATCAAAAGGAATACCTTGTTCACGAACAAACACTTCGATCCTAAGCGCAAGGCAGGCCTCGAGATCGTCTGTTTGTTCGATAAAAACCGTCATGCAAAATAGTCGTTCAGAACGCGGGCGTAGATAGATTTAAGACGGTTGATCTGGTCGATCTCAACGCATTCGTCTACCTGATGCATGGTTTTTCCAACAAGGCCAAACTCCACAACAGGACAGTGATCTTTTACGAACCGCGCATCTGAAGTACCGCCGGATGTCGAAAGTTCGGGGGTCACGCCCGTTTCTTCCGTCACCGCTTTGGCAACCATAGCCGAAAGCTCTCCGGGTGGAGTTACAAAACTTTCGCCCGAAACAGTGACCTTAACATCGATATCAACGCCAAACTCCTGCGCCACTTTATCGGCTTCGCTACGAAGCCATTCGTCAAGGCTTGCGCCGCTGTGCGTATCATTGAACCGAATATTTACGGTGCCTTTGCACGCCGCGGGGATAACGTTTGTCGCGGTATTTCCGGTATCAATAGTTGTGATCGCGAGGGTTGAGGCATCGAAATGGTCTGTGCCTTCATCGAGTGTATGGCTCGCCAACCGATCCATGAGCCGCGCCATTGCAGGCACAGGGTTCTTGGCACGATGCGGATAGGCCGAGTGCCCTTGCACGCCGTTGATTGTGAAATACGCGGTCAAGCTACCGCGACGTCCGATTTTCATCATATCACCAAGCACATTCGGCGATGTTGGCTCTCCGACAAGGCAAACCGACATTTTCTCGCCCGCCTGGGCCATGTAGTCCAGAAGCGCAGTCGTACCATCGATGGCGTCGCCTTCTTCGTCGCCAGTTATGGCAATTATAATGGCGCCGTCCGGTGGCGTATCTGTGACAAGGTCAATGGCCGCAGAAACAAAAGCTGCAACTCCGGATTTCATATCCGTCGCGCCACGACCATAAAGCCAGCCGTCTTTCACCTCGGCACCGAAGGGATCAACCGTCCAAGCAGCGAGATCGCCAACAGGGACAACATCGGTGTGCCCGTTAAACCCGAACGTCTTGTTTGCGCCGCGATGCCCCCAGCGCGCAAACAGATTGCTTACGCCACCACGATCCACCCGCGTGCATTCGAAACCAGCGTCTGACAGGAGCTTCTCAAGCAAGACAAGCGCGCCGCCTTCTTCTGGCGTCACCGAGGGGCAGCGGATCAAATCTGCGGTTAGGCTTACAGGGTCTGTGTTGGTCATGTCTGGTTCCTGTCTTTGCGGTTTGATACCCGCTCAGGCGTTGTGCATATACTGTCAAACTGGGCGATGAATTGCCCAGAACAGTGTCTAATTCAGTCGAAAAACGGAGTCGACTGCACGACGATAACGCTGTTTTCTTCTTTGGCGCGCGCCATAAGATCACGCTCTTCCTGAGAGATGTCGTGCCCCTCTTTGAGGCGCTCCTCAAGAGTGCCGTAGCCAGAGACATCAAGCGGAGCCATTTCAGCTTGCTTCAGGATCGCAACCGTTTCGCGAACGGCCTCGGCCTCATCCACACCGCTTGCGTAGACCATCAGCGCCGCGCCCGTTGCCTTTTCAGGTAAGCCGTCATTCTCGCTGCGGCCGACTTCAACCAGAAGCGTAAAGACTTTCTGGCGTGAGGATTTCTTTGATTTAGCGTTTTTTGCTGTCATGCGCCCCGCTTAGCAAGGCAGGGGCGCATGGTCAATGAATGCCGCGTTAGTCGCGAAGCAACTCGTTGATGCCTGTCTTGCTACGTGTCTTTGCATCGACGCGTTTAACGATCACTGCGCAATAGAGGTTAACGCCGTTTTTGCTTGGCATAGAGCCTGCGACCACAACAGAATATGGTGGAACTTCGCCATACATCACTTCGCCGGTTTCACGATCAACGATCTTGGTCGACTTGCCGATAAACACGCCCATGCCAAGAACAGAGCCTTCGCGGACGATGCAGCCCTCAACAACTTCAGAGCGCGCACCGATAAAGCAGTTGTCCTCGATGATGGTTGGGCCAGCTTGCATAGGCTCAAGAACGCCGCCGATGCCTACACCACCAGAGAGGTGTACGTTTTTGCCGATCTGCGCGCAGGATCCGACTGTTGCCCATGTATCAACCATGGTGCCCTCATCCACATAAGCGCCGAGGTTCACAAAGGATGGCATCAGGACAACGCCAGGTGCGATATAGGCGGATTTACGAACAACGCAGTTTGGAACAGCGCGGAAGCCCGCAGATTTCCATTCGTTCTCGCCCCAAC
The DNA here is from genome assembly GCF_028823805.1 of Halocynthiibacter sp. C4. Classification (NCBI taxonomy): domain Bacteria; kingdom Pseudomonadati; phylum Pseudomonadota; class Alphaproteobacteria; order Rhodobacterales; family Paracoccaceae; genus Halocynthiibacter; species Halocynthiibacter sp. C4. The sequence goes on from NZ_JAPEIE010000005.1 coordinate 59,562, forward strand.
CAAGGAACTTGCTGTCGACTTTATCCCACCAGCCGGAACCTTGCGGGCCGCCACTTTGTGGTTCCATATCTTTAATGCGGAATCCAAGAAGCACAGCTTTCTTGGCCCATTGGTTTACGTGCCATTCGCCATTGTCGCGCGGCTCGGCCACGCGCAGCGTACCGCCATCAAGTGCGGCAAGTGTCGCTTCGATCGCATCACGTTGTTCGCCTTTGGTGTCGGGCGTGATCGTGTCGCGCGCGTCCCATGCTGCTTCGATTGCGGTTTCCAGTTGTGCGTTAGACATGCGTAACCCTAATCCTCTATGGCGTCAGTTCGTTGAAGCATATAGACCGCTAAGGGTAAGCACGCAATGCAGGTTAGAGGAAACACCCGATGAACGACGACAGCCGCCGCCACCCTTTCCGAGACAGCCACCAAGATCGCGAGCAATCACACCATACGCCAGATACGCCGCAAACACGCTCTCCTGCCTATCGACTGGCCTTCGATGACAGCGATTTCATGTGCCGCGAAGAGTTGCGCCCTGTGCGACTTCAGCTTGAATTGCTCAAGCCGGAGATGGGCCTGGACGAGCACGGTATCAATTCAACCGTCGTTATGTTTGGCGGCGCGCGCATACCGGAACCCGCGAAAAAGGACACGGCGCGCACGAAAACGCTCGCGGATTTGTCCTGCTATTACGAGGAAGCGCGGGAATTTGCCCGTTTGATGACTTTGAAGTCGATGGAAACCGGAAACAAAGACAACGTGATCGTAACTGGCGGCGGGCCCGGCGTCATGGAAGCCGGCAGCCGCGGCGCGGTTGACGCGGGCGGCGTCTCTGTGGGCCTCAATATCGTGCTGCCCTTTGAGCAAGCCCCGAACGAATATGTGACACCGGAGCTTTGTTTTAACTTCCACTATTTCGCCATTCGCAAAATGCACTTCCTGATGCGCGCCAAAGCCATCACAGTGTTTCCAGGCGGGTTTGGCACGCTGGACGAGACATTCGAAGCCCTCACCCTCATTCAAACAGGTCGGATGGAGCCGGTTCCGTTCCTGCTCTTTGGCAAGGAATTCTGGGAAAAAATCATCAACTGGGAAGCTCTAGCAGAAGCCGGAACGATCTCTGCTGACGATCTTGATCTCTTCCGCTTTGTCGATACCGCGGCTGAAGCTGTTGAAGTGATCGAAAACTGGGATATCCAGCCCCCGAGAAAAGAAGTCCCGGGACGATAGTCAGGCTCTAATTCAGCCTAATCCCGCTTCTTTTTCGATCTGTTTCTTGCTTTTGCGGGCACGCTCTGTCTCTGATTTGAGCTGTCCGCATGCGGCCATAATATCCTCGCCCCGCGGACGACGGATCGGCGAGGAATAGCCCGCATTGTGTACGATATCCGCAAAGGCATGAATTCGGTTGTTGCTGCTCCGCTGATAAGGTGCACCCGGCCATTCGTTGAACGGAATAAGGTTGATCTTAGCAGGGATGCCTTCAATCAACTTCATCAGCCTGTGTGCGTCCTCGTCGCTGTCGTTCACATCCTTGAGCATCACATATTCAAAAGTGATCCGCTCGCTGTTGCTCACTTTCGGGTACGCCCGCAAAGCCTCCAAAAGAGCTTCGATATTCCAGCGTTTGTTGATCGGAACCAAGACATCGCGCACCTCGTCAGTAGTGGCGTGGAACGACACCGCAAGCTGGCATCCGATCTCTTCCGCGGTGCGCCAAATCTCGGGAACCACGCCGCTTGTTGAGAGGGTGATCCGACGGCGCGATAGTGAAATGCCCTCAGGGTCCATCGCAATTTTCATCGCGTCACGGACGTTCTCGAAATTATAGAGCGGCTCGCCCATGCCCATCAAAACGATGTTCGACAAGAGCCTAACCTTGGGCGGATTGGCCTCTCCGAGCTTGGGCCATTCGCCCAAATCATCCCGCGCGACCATAACTTGGCCGATGATTTCGGCGGCTGTCAGGTTCCGCACAAGCTTTTGTGTACCCGTGTGGCAGAACGTACATGTCAGCGTGCAACCAACCTGTGAGCTGACACAGAGCGTCCCGCGATCTGTTTCTGGGATATAAACGATCTCGACCTCATGGCCGCCCGCGATCCGCACCAAGTATTTACGCGTTCCATCCTCGGAAACTTGCTTGGTCACGACTTCGGGAACACGGATCTCGCATTTCTCCGCTAAGAGCGCGCGGTAATCCTTGGCCAGATTGCTCATCAGATCAAAGTCGCGCACGCCTTTTTGGTAAATCCACTGCCAAATTTGCCCAGCGCGCATTTTGGCTTGCTTTTCTTTGGTGCCAATCTCGATCAACGCCTCGCGCAACGCTGGGCGCGTCAGCCCAACAAGGTTGATCTTGTCGGTCGCTTCAACTTTGCGAGGAAACGTGCGCACGTCTTGTGTGACCGGCGCAGTTGGCGCGGATTTGGGGGCGTCACCCTTGGGGCTGGAATCAGTCATGGCAGGTCTCCGAAAACTCAAGCGCGCGTCATACAGGGGATTTTCGCAAAAGCCAAATCACGCCTTTCGGAAATACTAACAGAGCAGGTCGCCGATGTCCTCGTCATACATCAGAACTTCGCAACGCGCTTCAACCTCGGCCAACTCGCCGCCCATGCACTCGACATAAGCCAGCCCTGTAGAGTCTCGCGCAACAGAACAAAGCTGCTCGACCGGCCAAAGCTCGGGCGAACAGGAAATTTCAATGTCAGGTCCAATCACAACGATTTCACAGCGGCGCGAAATGTCGCCCAGCGAAAACTCAAAGCCGTCGATGTTCTGAGCATACCCTGCGCTCGAAAGCGCAGGAATAGAGCCACATATAGCGATTAAGAGCCGCAGCGTTTTTCAGCTTCTTCAATCGCTGCCGTAAAGCCAAGAAGGCTAAACGTGTCTTGTGTGACTGTTCCGCGTGTTGAGCGGCCTGTGACAATCGCGGACGTACCGCGCTTCATCGCAGTTACGATTTTCTTGTCGTCGCCTGATGTCGCGGGCCAAGCATTCTCATCTTTTGTAAAGAACTCGAACGTTGACTCTCCGACCTTCACACTGACGGTGGAGCCGTTTGCAAAGGGATATCCGCCGGTAAAGGAAACTTCACCGTCAACATTTGATCCCGGACGGTATGTCACGAACAAGAGGATATCACTCCGACGCACAGCAACAACGCGACCGTCTTTCTTGTTCACGGTTTCTTTTGGCGCGGACACAACCCAGCATTCTGTCGGATCATCTTCGACAAAAACGCTCCAGTCGGTGTTGGTTGCAACGCGGTTCTCCGAGGATTGCGCAAATGCAGCGCCGCCCGCAACAGTGGCCAATGCGGCGCTCCCGATAATAGCGCTCCGAAAATTTGCAATAAGTGAATTCATCTCTCACAGCCTCCGGACTGTAGGGCCTCAATTTATGCAGGGCGCTATCTCTCTCTGGTGACTTTTGCGCTGGCCTGCTGATTTCAATCTCGATAAGCCTAGTCTATCCGTATTCGGAACCGGTTTAAAAGCCCCGTTCGTGCAATTTTACGTCCAAGACAATCACGTTTTTTAGGAGTGGCCCATGAAACTAACAGAGAACGCACCGGTAACGCTGGCCGAGATCTGGCGCGGCGAGATATTGGAGTCGATCCATACGGGCCACGCCGTTGTCTGTGACGAGCGCGGAGAAATCATCGAGGCGTGGGGGGAGCCAGATCAAATCATCTTCCCGCGAAGCTCTTGCAAGATGATTCAGGCTCTACCTCTGCTGGATTCGGGCGCTGCCGATCAGGCTTCGCTTGGAACAGAGCAGCTTGCCCTTGCCTGCGCGAGCCATCAGGGCGCGGCAATGCATGTAACCCGCGTGAAATCTTGGCTTGAGGCGTTGGGATATGACGATAGTGATTTGCGCTGCGGCCCACAGCTTGCACCTGACATCGAAGAGCGTAATCGCTTGATCCGTGCCCATGAGGAGCCTTGCCAGTGCCACAACAACTGTTCTGGCAAACACGCAGGTTTCTTGACGCTGAATAAGCACATGGGCGGCGAGGCAGAATATGTGGAGCCGGATCATCCTCTGCAAATCGCGGTCAAAGACGCCTTTGAAGAAGTCACTCAAGAAACGAGCCCTGGCTTTGGCATCGACGGATGTAGCGCGCCGAACTTTGCGACCTCTGTGCATGGTTTGGCTCGATCCATGGCGTTTTTCGCAGCGGCGCGTGAAGGTACAGGAACGCGCGAGACAAGCGCGGCGCGCCTTGTAGAAGCAATGGTTACCCATCCAGAATTGGTTGCCGGAACAACGCGCGCTTGCACAGAGTTAATGCAGGCCATGGGAGGCAGGGTTGCGATCAAGACTGGCGCAGATGGCGTGTTTACCGCAATCCTTCCCGAGCAAAAGCTTGGTGTCGCGCTTAAGGTTACTGATGGCGCAACCCGCGCGAGCGAATGCGCGATAGCAGCCATTCTGGTGAAACTCGGCGTGTTGGATGCCAACCATCCGGCGACTCTGCGCCGAATGAATGCACCCATGGTGAATCGTCGCGGTATTAAGGCGGCCTCAATCAAGCCCGGATCGGCTCTAGTCTAGCTTAACAAGCCCTAAAACCAGTCCCAAATCAGGCGCGCGGCGAGGGCAGCCGACGTGACAACAAGCAGTGGCTTAATCACCCGTGCGCCAACTTTTACCGCAAGTTTAGAGCCGACCTGCGCGCCTGCAATCTGCGCCGCGCCCATGGCAAGCCCCGTAAACCACCACGGCGTCGCCACGGCAGAAAATGCAACGATTGCGCCAAGGTTAGAGGCGAAGTTCAGCAGTTTGGTATGCGCCGTCGCTTTTAATACGCCATACCCAGCAAGCGTCACGAACGCGATCATGAAGAACGAGCCGGTTCCTGGCCCCAAGAGCCCATCATAGGCCGCAATCAACGGGATCATCACAACGGTAAATACCGGAATAGACATGCGCCGAACGCGATCCACATCATCAAGCCCCGGCTTAAGAGCAAAAAACAACGCTATCGCCACCATCAAGAAAGGCAGAACAATCTTGATCCAATCCACCGGTATATAGGCAACCAGCAACGCGCCGCAGAAAGACGCGACGAAAGACAAGGCCGCAGGACCAATTTGCTCGTGCAGGTTCACTTGCCCCGCGCGGGCATAGGAAAGCGCGGCCGTTCCCGCGCCGAAAACACCCTGAACCTTGTTGGTCGAAAGTGCCTCGATCGGCGATGCGCCCGACAAAAGCAAAACAGGCACCGTTATCAGCCCGCCACCGCCAGCGATGGCATCAACAAATCCGGCACAAAATCCAGCAAGTATTAGAAGCGCAAGAAGCTCGAGCCCGACTTCAAACACCTTTAAATTCGTCCTTGCTGTAACCTTGGATATAGAGAAGCGCCGTCAGGTCGCCGTGATTGATACGAATATCACATTCCGCAGCAACGCTCGGTTTTGCATGAAGCGCAACGCCAGAGCCTGCGCGGCCGAGCATCCCGAGATCATTCGCGCCGTCGCCCACTGCCATTACATCGGCCTCGGAGATACCAAGGCGCGCGGTGATCTGCTCAAGCGCATCTACCTTTGCCTGCCGACCAAGGATCGGCGTTCCGACTTCACCAGTTAGAACACCGTCTTTTACAATAAGCGTGTTTGCACGGTTTTCGTCAAAGCCGAGTTCAGAGGCAACTTTGCTCGTAAACGCCGTGAACCCGCCCGAAACAAGAGCAGCAAATGCCCCCGCATCCTTCATCGTTGCCAACAGCGCTCGGCCGCCTGGCATTAGAGTGATGCGCGTTTGAAGGACGCGTTCGATTACACTTGCTTCTAATCCCTTAAGCAGCCCAACGCGTTCGCGCAGCGCCCCGTCGAAATCCAACTCGCCATTCATCGCGCGCGCAGTAATGTCCGCAACGCGTGGGCCAACACCTGCTTCGTCGGCCAATTCATCGATACACTCTTGCTGGATCATCGTGCTGTCCATATCAGCAAGCAGCATCTTTTTCACGCGCCCCTCACGCGGCTGCACCACCAGATCAACACCGATGCTTTGAAGGCTTTCCCATACATCCCAAAGGTTGCTTGGCTTCTCGCCCAGCGCAAATTCTGCCGCTTCACCAACTGCCAGCCAGATCGCATCCCCGCCACCCCATGCATTGCGCAGCGACTCGACGGTCTCGCGGCTCAGCGATGGATTTTCAGGGTTGGTCAGTAGCGTTGCAATATACATGGGAAGTTTCCGATAGTGGACGCGTTGCGCAAGTTTTGTGATCTACGGCGCCGATTATCGCAATTTTACGGCTTGCGCCACCCCGTTCACCTCTCTAAGTCCGTCCGTGGGACACCCTTCCCCAACGAAGGGCATATATCTGTGAGGATAGCATCAATGGTTACGAATACCCCGGCCACGCGGCCGGCAAATCCGCGTTTTTCTTCTGGCCCCTGCGCCAAACCTTCCACATGGACATTGGAATCACTTGCTGACGCGCCTCTTGGCCGCTCGCATCGTGCTGCCATCGGCAAGGAAAAGCTTAAGGCTGCAATCGAAGGAACGCGTGAAGTTCTTGGAATTCCTGCGGACTACAAAATTGGCATCGTTCCGGCGTCTGATACCGGCGCAATGGAAATGGCGATGTGGTCGCTCCTTGGCGAACGCCCTGCGGAAATGGTTGCGTGGGAAAGCTTTGGTTCGGGTTGGGTCACTGATGTTGTCAAACAGCTCAAGATCGAAGCGACCGCGCATGTGGCGGATTACGGCGAAATCGTCGATATGGCTGCGCTGAACTATGATAATGACGTTGTCTTTACATGGAACGGCACAACATCCGGCGTTCGGATGCCCAATGGCGATGCAATCCCTGCGGACCGTGCTGGCCTCACCATCTGTGATGCAACTTCGGCTGCATTCGCGATGGACCTGCCATGGGACAAGCTCGATGTCACCACATTCAGCTGGCAAAAAGTGCTCGGCGGCGAAGCGGCGCACGGCGTTCTTATCCTGTCGCCACGCGCAGTTGAGCGGCTCGAAAGCTATACGCCTGCGTGGCCCCTCCCCAAGATTTTCCGCCTGACCAAAGGTGGCAAACTGATCGAGGGTATCTTTACGGGTGCAACGATCAACACGCCGTCGATGCTCTGCGTTGAAGATTACCTCGTGGCGCTTGATTGGGCCCGCGCCCAAGGCGGCCTTAAGGGTCTAATTGCCCGCGCCGAAGCCAACACAGCCGAGGTAAGCAAATTCGTTGACGCGCACGATTGGATCGAGTTCCTCGCAACTGATCCGGCCACGCGCTCGACAACTTCGGTTTGCCTTAAGTTCACAGACGAGCGGATCAAAGATGGCGCGGCTTTTGCCAAAGCTGTTGCAAAGCGGCTCGAGAACGAAGGCGTTGCGCTTGATATCGGCGCCTATCGTGACGCGCCAGCTGGCCTTCGTATCTGGTGTGGCGGCACGATTGAAGCCTCCGATGTGGCAGCGCTAATGCCGTGGCTTGACTGGGCGTTCAACGCCGAAATCGAAGCACAGTAATTCCGGTGGGCCAAGCGGCCCGCCTCTCCCCCTTATTTTCGCGCATAGAACGCGCAACCGAAAAGCAAAGGAGCCTCAACATGGCACCCAAAGTTCTCGTTTCCGACAAGCTCTCTGAAACTGCTGTTCAGATTTTCCGTGACCGTGGCATCGACGTTGATTTCGAGCCTAACCTTGGCAAAGACAAAGATGCGCTCCTCGCCAAGATCAAAGATTACGACGGCCTCGCAATCCGCTCGGCGACCAAAGTAACCGAAAAAATTCTCGACGCTGCCGACAATCTCAAAGTCGTTGCCCGCGCTGGTATCGGTGTTGATAACGTCGACATCCCTGCAGCGTCCAAGAAAGGTGTGATCGTGATGAACACGCCTTTCGGCAACATGATCACAACCGCCGAGCACGCAATTGCGATGATGTTCGCAGTAGCGCGCCAGATTCCAGAAGCGTCCGCCAGCACCCACGCAGGAAAATGGGAAAAGTCGAAGTTCATGGGTGTTGAGCTTACGAACAAAACGCTCGGTGTTATCGGCGCAGGCAACATCGGCGGCATCGTTTGCGACCGTGCGGTTGGCCTGAAAATGAGAGTGATCGCTTATGATCCCTTCCTCTCCGAAGAGCGCGCCGCCAAACTTGGCGTAACCAAGGTTGAGCTTGACGAACTGCTTGAGCGTTCCGATTTCATCACCCTGCACGTTCCTGCAACAGATGCCACCCGAGGCATGATCAACGCCGAAGCCATCGCCAAGATGAAAAAAGGTGTGCGCATTATCAACTGTGCGCGTGGAGGCCTTGTGATCGAAGAAGATCTGGCAGAGGCGCTGAAATCTGGCCACGTTGCGGGCGCGGCCTTTGACGTGTTTGAGGTTGAGCCCGCCAAGGACAGCCCGCTCTTTAACCTTCCGAACGTTGTCTGCACACCGCACCTCGGCGCCTCTACAACTGAAGCGCAGGAAAACGTGGCCCTGCAAGTTGCAGAGCAAATGTCGGATTACCTGCTGACCGGAGCCGTGACCAACGCGCTCAACATGCCATCCGTGACTGCCGAAGAAGCCAAGATCATGGGACCGTGGGTTAAACTTGCGGAGAACCTCGGCGCGTTTATCGGTCAGCTTACAGACGAGCCGATCAAAGCGATCAACATCACATATGATGGCGCCGTTGCCGAAATGAACCTCGCCGCTCTCGAGTGTGCTGCAATTGCTGGCATCATGCAGAGCACAAACCCAGATGTGAACATGGTCTCTGCGCCAGTTATCGCAAAAGACCGCGGCATCAAGATCAGCAAAACCACGCAGGAACAAACCGGCGCATTTGATGCTTATATCAAGATGACCGTCGTCACCGATCTGCGCGAGCGGTCTATTGCAGGCACCGTGTTCAGCGATGGCAAGCCACGCTTCATCCAGATCAAAGGCATCAACATCGACGCCGAAGTTGGCGAGCACATGCTCTACACCACCAACCAAGACGCTCCGGGCATCATCGGGACGCTGGGCGGCATCATGGGTAAGAACGGCGTTAACATCGCTAACTTTACCCTCGGCCGTTCCGAGCAAGGCGGTGACGCAATCGCGCTGCTCTATGTTGATGGCAAAGTGAACGAAACTCTTATCAAAGAGCTTTGCGATACCGGACTATTCCAGTCTGTGAAACCGCTGGAGTTTGATGTTGCCTAGGCCCACCGGCAACTGAAATTCAGTGAGGCCCGTCGGTTTAATCCGGCGGGCTTTTTCGTTTTAAGCCATATTAGTGCCGCTTAGTAACGTATCTCTACACCGTCAAAACCAATTGTGAGCGCCCCATCCCAAGAGGTGCGCACCGCCTTCTCCCAATCTTTGAAGCTGAAATCCGGATCATCCGCGGGCACCAAATGATGCAAGGCCAAATGCTTGCACTTTGCAGCGGTCGCGATCTTGCCAACGTCTTCTGCGACCGTGTGACTTGCCATTAGATGCGCACGCAATCGATCGGCGCTGCCCGTTCGGGCAACCAATGCGTCCACACCTTCGGCAAGCATCGCCTCGTGTATCAACAAATCACTACCTTCGGCAAATTTGGAAAGTGGCTCGAAATAAGCCGTATCAGCCGAAAACGTCACGCGTTTTCCATTGGCCTCAAACCGCAACGCGAAACAATCCGTGACAGGTGGATGATCAACACGCAGCGCGGTGGTCGATACAGGAGAGCCAGCAATTTCACCTTCACCATACTCGACAATCTGAACCAACTCCTCAAGTGGTCTGCGCCCCTCATCCGCCACGCGAAGTGCGTTATCAAAGCTCATCGATTGCAAGAAACCCGCGAAATAGGCTCGCGTTCCCTCTGGGCCGAACACGGTCACCTCCTGTGCCAATCCCGTCGTCCATGCGGTGTGGATTAATGGCCCAAGCTCCAAGAGATGATCCGAATGCAGATGCGTGATAAAAATCGTTTCCAGTTCTTTAAGGCTCATTCCCGCATTCACGAGCCCTCTCGCAACGCCAAGGCCGCAATCGACGACGATGCGCTTGCCGTCCATCTCAAGCAGAGAGGAGGTGGGCATTGGCCCATTTGGGCGAATAGCTGGCCCGCCTTTTGTCCCAAGCAACACAACTCTATCGCCCATCATTCTCTCCCTGTTATGCATGAATAGGCTCTATTTCACACCCAACGCTCACGCATATGCAAACCATCTTGTTCTACTATTCCCGCAAGTCGTTTCATTCGCAAGAATTCTTGAAAACTCGTGTATACTCGTGCAAACAGATATAAATCCCCGAGAAAGGCCGCCCCTTGACCGATTTGAACCTGAAAGAGTTTTTGCCCTATCAGCTTGCCGTTCTGTCGGCAAAGATCAGTCAGGAATTCTCTGAAATCTATCAAGACCGATTTGGGATCACCATTCCCGAATGGCGCATCCTTGCGCATCTTTCACAACAATCCGAACCACTAAGTGTGCGTGAGATTCACAAGATGGTTCATATGGATAAGTCAAAGATAAGCCGCGCCGCAGCGCGTCTCGAAAAACGTGGATTGATCAACAAGCTTGTTAGCGAAACGGATCGCCGTTTGGTCGAATTGTCTCTAACGCCTGACGGCCGCACAATGATCGACGAAATTACACCACTTGCGCTCGAGTATGAGGAAGCGGTCCTCGCATCACTCGGTGACAGCCCGGACTCCTTCCGCAAAGCCATTGCTGATCTTTTGGCAGCCAGAGACGCTGCGTAATCCTTTTCGGGTCATTTTCGGGTGCTAGACTTCCTCAAAATCAATGAGGAGCCCGACATGACAGACATCGTAATTCTAGGCAGCGCGCGCACAGCTATCGGCGGGTTCGGCAAGAGCCTTGCCGGAGTGTCCCCAGCGGACCTTGGAACTGTCGTCGCCAAAGAGGCCATGTCCCGCGCCAACGTCGAACCGGCCCAAATCGGTACCGTTGCCATGGGCCATGTGATCAACACAGAACCCCGCGACATGTACATCAGCCGCGTCGCCGCCATGCAGGCTGGCATTCCTGACAGCGTTCCTGCGATGAACGTCAACCGGCTCTGCGGCTCTGGCGTTCAGGCTCAAATCTCTGCAATTCAGTCTCTAATGCTGGGGGATTGCGATTTTGCCCTAGCTGGCGGAGCAGAAAGCATGAGCCGCGCGCCCTACATCCTTCCGTCTGCGCGCTGGGGCAGCAAAATGGGCGACGCTGTTGCGCAGGACATGATGCTTGGCGCGCTGAATTGCCCGTTTGGTACGGGGCACATGGGCGTAACCGCCGAAAACGTTGCAAGCGAATTCGGCATCACACGCGAAGAACAAGACGCCTTCGCTCTAAGAAGCCAAACCAATGCAATTGCAGCTCAAAATGCCGGTTACTTCAAGGACCAGATCGTTCCTGTAGAGATTAAGGTCAAACGCCAGACAGTCCTCTTCGACACAGACGAGCATCCCCGCGCGACGACACTAGATGATCTCGCCAAGTTGCGACCCGTATTCCAAAAAGAAGGCTCTGTTACAGCCGGAAACGCCTCTGGCATCAATGATGGGGCCGCTGCTATCATCTATGCAACCGCAAATGCCGCAGAGAAAGCTGGCCTCACTCCGAAGGCACGCGTACTTGGCTATGGGCTTGGTGGTGTAAGGCCGGAAGTGATGGGGATCGGACCGATTCCGGCAGTTCAAAACCTTCTTGAGCGTACGGGTTTGAGCATTGCTGATTTCGACGTGATCGAGAGCAACGAAGCCTTCGCCAGCCAAGCGCTTGCCGTCGCCAAGGAACTTGGCATGAACCCAGATGTCGTTAATCCAAACGGTGGCGCGATCGCGCTCGGTCACCCTGTTGGTGCGACAGGCGCGATTATTACCGTCAAAGCCCTCTATGAGTTGGAAAGAATCGGTGGCAAGCGCGCGCTTATCACGATGTGCATCGGTGGTGGCCAAGGGATCGCATTGGCAATTGAACGGCTCTAATCCGGCTTAAATTACGAATTTCTTGCGAGGCGTGCAGCAGTTGTTGCGCGCCCCGTTTGCATTCAAACCACTCACCAAGCACCGAATTTCTTCCGAGTTAAGACTCTATTCACCAGAATCGAACAATCTTCCTGAAAGGTAGTTCGGAGAAGAGCTTTGGGATTTGATATAGCGGACAAACTAGCCCAGGAAAGACGCGCGAGGCTCGCTGCGGAGCGGTTGCTGGCCCAAAAACAATCCGAACTGTTTTCCGCAAACTCGCGGCTTGGCAAGCACGCCCGAGCGCTCTCTGATGAAATCGTTGAGAAGCGGTTAGAAGTGCGCTCCGCGCGCACGCAAGCCGAGCAACTAAAGGGCGAGAAGTCGCAGGTTCTATCCGAGCTTCGGACCGCAGAAAATAAAGTTCAGATCGCGGAACGCCGCCTGTGGGATTCTATCCAGTCCATTCAGGACGGCTTCGCGGTCTTTGATAGCAACTCACGGCTGGTAGCTGCAAACAACGCCTATATGGCGACCTTCGACGGCCTCGAAGAAATTCGTGTGGGTGTTAAATACAATCGCGTTCTACAGCTCGTCGCTGAGGAGGGCATCGTTGATATCGGCAACGCCACCAGAGCCGAATGGTGCGCGAGGATGCTCGAACGCTGGCACGAACCCGAGATCCGCGAAGAGACCATTCAACTCTGGAACGGACATTACATTAAACTCATTGAGCGGCGCGCAGAAGGTGGTGACACGGTTACGCTCGCCCTCAACATCACCGCCACCATCCGCTACGAGGCAGAACTCAAAGCAGCGCGTGAAAAAGCTGAAGCTGCCAATCGGGCCAAATCTGCTTTTCTCGCCAACATGAGCCATGAGATCCGCACGCCAATGAACGGGGTGATTGGCATGGCGGACCTTCTGCAAGACACCGATCTAAGCGAGGAACAGAAACTCTATATCCAGACCATTCGACATTCTGGCGAAGCGCTTCTCGTCATTATCAACGACATTCTGGATTACTCAAAAATCGAAGCCGAAAAACTCACTCTCAATCCTGAACCTTTCTCGTTTGAGGCCGTTGTAAACGAAACCGTCACACTCCTTTCGCCGTCCGCACAAGACAAAGGACTTGAACTACGCGTAGAGAATACACTTCCAGAAGATGCCCATTTTGTCGGAGATCCAGGGCGGCTTCGGCAAGTGCTCACCAACTTGATCGGAAACGCGGTCAAATTTACGTCGGACGGGTTCATTCGCATCGGTGTGCATGCCACGCCGTCTCGGAACCCGAAGAAACAAAAAGTGCATATCGAAATCGAAGACACCGGAATTGGCATTTCCAAAGAACACGCCGAGTTCATCTTTGGTGAATTCAATCAGGTCGACGGTGATCATAACCGAAAGTTTGAAGGCACCGGCCTTGGACTTGCAATAACCAAACAACTTGTCGAGCTTATGTCTGGTAAAATCTGGGTTGAGTCTTCGGAAGGGAACGGATCAACCTTTCATGTCATATTAGACCTTCCAACCTCTGCACCGCGGGGAAATGCAAAAACCGAAATCAGCAAGACCGTCGAGGTTCCAGCGAAGCCCCAAATCGAAGCCCGAAGACTTCGGGTTCTGGCCGCAGAGGACAATGGCACAAACCGTTTGGTATTCAGCAAGATGGTTCGCAATCTCGACATTGAACTGGAGTTTGCCGTTAACGGGCGAGAAGCAGTCGAAGCCTTTTCACAGTTCAAGCCCGACTTGGTTTTTATGGATATATCCATGCCAGAGGTCGACGGCAAAGAAGCGACTCGCCAAATTAGGGAGCACGAGAAAGCCGCCGGAAAAGCGCCGACACCAATTATTGCCCTAACCGCTCATGCTCTGGACACAGACAAGGCAGAAATGCTTGCAGCAGGGCTCGACGAATACTCGACCAAGCCGCTCCGAAAGAATGAAATCTATAAGTTCATCGAGAAGTATGCGCCAAAGGACGTACGCCCTGCGCTGCAAAATGTTCTATCCCCTAACGCGGATCTGGTGAGTTAACGGCTAGGAAGCTTCGCTTAGAATCTGAAGAAAAGCCGGTCCGAAACGCTCTGCCTTCGCCTCGCCCATACCTGATATGCGCATCATGTCATCGAGCGAAGAAGGCTTTCGTTCGGCAATTTGCTTTAACGTCGACGTGCTACAACTCAGGTATTTCTCGCCTCCGCAGTCCCCTCGGGCAAGACGAAGCTGTTCTTCGGCAAGCCTGTCGAATGTTGTGCCTGCCTCTTTCCCTGCGAGCTGCCGTCTCATCGGATGTACGTCTGTTGGCTTCTCGCCAACGATGACTTCCAAGAACGTTGCGCCGTAAACTTCCAGTTTCTTCGCGCCAACACCGCTGATCGCCGCCATCTCATCAAGGTTCTGCGGCTTTGTTTCTGCCATTTCGATCAACGTACGATCCGTAAAAACGACATAGGCCGGAACGCGAGCAGCCTCTGCCAAAGCGCGACGTTTCGCCTTGAGCGCACTCAAGAGCGGCTCGTCTTCTTCGGACACCAGCCGTTTGATTGCAGGGCGTCTGTTTTGTTTGGCTTGCTGGATCGTGTCTTTGCGCAAATCGATTGTCGCTTCGTCGCGCAGAATGGGGCGCGCCGCCTCTGTCATTCGAAGCGCACCAAATCTCTCCGGATCAGGGCGTATGAGATCATGCCCCATCATCTGCCGGAAAACAGCCTGCCACTCGCGCTTGCTGTACTCTTTGCCAACTCCGAATGTCGGCAATGTATCATGCCCCTTTTCGCGAACCTTGTCCGTTTCCGCGCCGAGCAGAATATCAATCAAGTGCCCAGCGCCGAAATATTCGCCAGTCCGCAAAATCGCAGAAAGGGCTTTGCGAACGGCAGTTGTACCGTCAAAAATCTCGACAGGATTCTCGCAAAGATCACAATGGCCGCAGGGTTCTGTTGTTTCACCGAAATAGGACAGCAACATCTGGCGCCGACACCGAAGCGCTTCAGACAAGCCAAGTAGCGCGTTTAGCCGCCCGTGATCGGCTTCCCTTCGCTCGAGCGGCGCAAGGCTTTCGTCGATCTGAACCCGTCGAAGGCGGATGTCATCCGCACCATAGAGCGTTAAAGTTTCGGCCGGCCCGCCATCGCGCCCTGCGCGCCCGATTTCCTGATAATAGCTTTCGATAGATTTGGGCAAATCAGCATGCGCAACCCAGCGGATATCGGGCTTATCAACGCCCATTCCAAACGCGACGGTTGCGGCAACGATTAACCCATCTTCGCTCTGGAACTTCGCCTCGACAAAACGACGATCATCCGCCTCCATGCCGCCATGGTAGTGCAAAGCGTTGTGCCCAGCGTCTCGGAGCGCTTTGGCTAGGGTCTCTGTCTTGGCGCGGCTGGCGCAATAAACAATTCCTGCCTGCCCGCGATGCTCTTGCGCAAAGGCCAATATCTGTTTTCGAGGCCCGTTCTTTGCTTCAAACTTTAGGTGAATATTCGGGCGATCGAACCCATGCAAAAAGGTTTCGGGCGTGTTTCCGTCAAAGAGGCGCGCAATAATTTCGCTTCTGGTTTCCTGATCTGCCGTGGCGGTGAAGGCCGCCAGCGGCACATCCAACATGTGGCGCAACTCGCCAATTCTAAGGTAATCGGGCCGGAAATCATGGCCCCACGCAGACACACAGTGCGCCTCGTCGACCGCAATCAAAGACACCCCGATACGTCGCAACATGTTGTGCGTACCGGAATTGGCAAGCCGTTCAGGAGCCATATAAAGCAGCTTCATATGGCCCGCATCCAATGCGGCAAACACCTCTTCGGTCTCTTCTTCAGTATTTCCAGACGTTAACGCGCCAGCCGAAACACCAGCTTCTTTCAGCGCCCGTACTTGATCCCGCATGAGGGCGATCAGCGGTGAGATCACAACCGTCACACCGTCGCGCATCAGCGCAGGAAGTTGAAAGCAAAGAGACTTACCACCACCCGTTGGCATAATCGCCAAGGTGTTCGAACCCTTCGCAACCGCGTCTACAATCTCCGCCTGTCCGGGGCGAAATTCATCGAATCCGAATACGGTCGACAAAAGTGTCTGAGCGGTGGTCATAGCCTGTAGTACTGCTTGTTTTTAGGGTTTCCCCTACAGTTCCACAGGCCGCAACCAAGAACAAGAGTCGCTAGAAGAAAAACGCCGCGTTGTTCTGAAGAATAATGCGAATTGCGATCAGGATCACAAAGGCAACCAATGGCGCAAGATCGATTCCGCCCATATCGGGGAGGAATTGTCGGATGCGGCTATAGGCCGGCTCGAGCAGTTTGTTTAGCCCGTACCAAATCTGCGCAACAAGCGGCTGGCGCAAATTCAGAACCTGAAAATTAATGAGCCAACTCATGATGATATGCGCAATCATGATGAACCAGACGATGTCCAGCACAAGATTGAGAATTTGATATAGCGACGACATACCTGCCCCTTTTTTCCGCGTTCCTATTCACCTAATGCGCCCATCCACATCTGGCAAGAGCTTGCCGTGACGTCGTGGTTGACCGTTGCGAAAACTTCTTCACAGAAAAAGGTAAAGGAGATTGCCATGTATCCGTTTATTCGCCTGTTCAAAGAAGCCGTCAAATACCGAAACGCCACGCCGCTCAAGGTTGGCGAGAACCATGTTTCGCATCATATTTGTTGGCCGTGGGATCTCGATATGTGGGCGGAGCTTAACAATGGCAGAGCGCTGTCGCTCTATGATCTTGGGCGCATCCCGCTCGCGCGGCGTATGGGCTTGATCAAAGTGCTGCGGCGCGAAAAATGGGGTTTGGCGGTTGCGGGGACGAGCATTCGCTATCGCCGCCGCATTCGCGCATTTGACAAGATAGAGATGCGCAGCAGATTGGTGTCTTGGGATGAACGTTTCATCTATCTGGAGCAAGGCATGTGGGTCCGTGGAGAATGCGCGAGCCACGCCCTGTTTCGAACGGCTGTTACAGATCGAAACGGTATCGTGTCAACCAAACGGGTTATGGATGCACTTGGGCTTGAAGCAACCGCTCCGGAAATGCCGCAGTGGAGCGCCGCTTGGGTCGACGCAGACACCAAACGCCCTTGGCCCCCAATGGGCGATACAGCAATCACCCCTTGATTTGACGTTGCGTTCACTGTCTTACTCCTAGTTAAAACAAACAGGACTTCGAGCAGTGGCACAAATCTCGCAGAAGAAGCGTGTATGGGGATGGATGGCGTTTGATTGGGCCAGCCAACCGTTTCATACGCTCATGCTCACCTTTATTTTCGGTCCCTATTTCGCCGAAATCGTCGGTCTGAAGCTGCTCTCTGGCGGAATGGACCCTGAAGGGGCCAAAGCACAAGCGCAGGCCTACTGGGGCTATGGGCTTACCGTAACAGGCCTTCTCATTGCGTTTTCTGCACCTGTCCTGGGTGCCTTTGCCGACAGTTCTGGCAACAGAATGTTGTGGATCAAGATATTCTCCGCCTTCTATATCTTCGGAGCCGCCGCTCTCTGGACTGCGCATCCAACCGATTTTAACATTTTCTGGGTTTTGGTTCTGTTTGGCATCGGCTTCATTGGTGTCGAATTCACAACTATCTTTGTAAACTCGATCCTCCCCTCACTCGCACCAAAAGAAGACATCGGCCGCATTTCCGGCTCTGGCTTCGCGCTCGGATATTGGGGCGGCGTATTGTCTTTGTTTATTATGCTGCTCCTCTTCGCAGAGAACGCAACGGGCAAGACACTTATCGGAATTGAGCCGCTATTCGGCCTCGATCCGACCCAGCGCGAAGGGACGCGCTTTGTCGGGCCATTTACCGCAATCTGGTTTATCGTCGCGATGATCCCCTTTTTCCTCTGGGTTCGCGAAAAGCCAAGCGACACGGCATCTGGCGGCAGCGCAAAAGACGCGCTCGCAGAGCTTTGGAGTACAATCAAGTCACTTCCCCATCGCTCTTCGCTATTTGCGTTTCTTTCAAGCAGCTTGTTTTATCGTGATGCGCTGAACGGCCTCTACGGCTTTGGCGCGATCTATGCCAAAGGGGTGCTTGACTGGTCGCTTATCCAGATCGGCGTATTCGGGATTGTTGGCGCTATTACAGCGGCCGTTTTTTCCTATGTCGGCGGGCTTGTCGATGCTCGGAAAGGGCCAAAACCCGTTATCAAGTTCTCTATCTTCTGTCTCATCACGGTCTGTATCATCGTGGTCGGGATGTCGCGCGACAACATCTTTGGCGTGCCTTTTCCCGCGGGCTCTTCTGTACCTGACATCATCTTCTTTATTTGCGGCGGCATTATCGGTGCTGCTGGCGGCGCGCTTCAAGCCAGCTCCCGCACCATGATGGTCCGTCATGCGGATGCCGAGCGCCCAACCGAAGCTTTCGGCCTCTATGCGCTCTCGGGCAAAGCAACCGCGTTTATGGCCCCTGGGCTGATCGCAATTTTCTCCGATCTGAGCGGAAATCAGCGGATTGGCATTACGCCTCTCATCGCGCTGTTTACGATTGGCTTAGTCTTGTTAATCTGGGTGAAACCACAGGGAGATCAAACAACATGATTAAGCAACTCGCATTCGTCATCGCGTTGATTTCCGGCACGGCTGCATTAGCAGAGCCCGAAGCTCGCCAGCTTTTCGGCTCTAAATCGGCTGGATCGCCACATAAGGCCGCTCCATTCGGCAGCTACGCAAAAGGATGCCTTGCAGGCGGCGTTCAACTTCCGGAAACTGGTCCGACTTGGCAGGCCATGCGCCTCTCCCGAAACCGAAACTGGGGGCATCCCGAAACCGTTGAGTTTATCGAGAGATTATCCAAATACGCCGCCAAGCAAGATGGGTGGAACGGCCTCTATATCGGCGACATGGCCCAACCGCGCGGCGGCCCGATGCTGTCTGGTCACCGCAGCCACCAAATCGGGCTGGATGCAGATATCTGGATGCTGCCAGCCCAAGACCTGACCCTCTCGCGAAACGCACGCGAAAACATCTCTTCGATCTCTATGCGCCGCGCCAACGGAGCCTATGTCAACAACAGCTGGACAAGAGCGCATCACAACATTCTCAAGGCCGCGGCCAAGGATAAAGCCGTTGCGAGGATTTTTGTATTTCCCGGCGCTAAGGTTCAGATGTGCAACGACGAGAAAGGCAACCGTGCGTGGCTTCGGAAAATCCGGCCATGGTGGGGGCATCATTACCACTTCCATGTACGGCTCGCTTGCCCAAGAGGCGCGAAAGGCTGCGTTGATCAAGCCCCGCCCCCCAAGGGCGACGGATGCGCCGAGGCGGAAAAATGGGTGCAGGATATCCTCAATCCGCCAAAGCCAAAGCCAGCTGATCCGAATGCACCGCCCCCGCCCAAGCGGCGCGAACTCGTGATGGCCGACCTACCAAACCAGTGTGAAACCGTTCTACGCGCCAAGTAAATTGCGAGCACGGCATCGGCAATCGCGGCCTTCGAAGGGGCTTGCCAACGTGCTGCGAGGTCGTTAGACCCCATCCGTCCCGAATAATCGGGGCCGAGTCTCCGCTACCTTGATAAAACGGATTACGTCATGACAAGACTTCTCCCCGGCGTTATCGCCATGGCGGCCATTGTTGTGGCCAGCAACATTCTCGTTCAATTTCTATTGGGCGACTGGCTCACATGGGGCGCCCTAACCTATCCGCTCGCCTTTCTTGTAACCGACATTATGAACCGCGTGTATGGCGCAAGCGCTGCGCGACGCGTCGTGTTTGTTGGCTTCTGCGTTGGGGTGGCCTGCTCCTTGATTGGCTCGCAAATTCACGGGGAATACGGCCCGCTCGTTGCGCTCCGCGTTGCTGTTGCTTCTGCGGTTGCCTTCCTTTCGGCGCAGCTCCTTGACGTCGCAATCTTTGATCGGTTGCGCTCTGGCGCATGGTGGCGCGCTCCCTTGGCCTCGACGCTTTTCGGTTCTGTGCTCGACACTGTGCTGTTTTTCACAATCGCGTTCTCTGCCTCGGTAACAATCTTCGGAGCAAACGCTGACGCCGCGATCAGTTGGGCTTGGGAAGGCGTTCCGTTCCTCGGCTTCGGTGGCGTTGTGCCGCTTTGGGTTTCTCTCGCTTTTGCTGATTGGTTGGTCAAACTTGCCCTAGCATTAATCGCTTTGGTGCCATTTCGCCTTATTGTCACAAAACTTCACCCAAATGTTGCGTAAAAAGTTTTGACAAACACAAAATCTGTGGCAACCTCCTAGTTATAGAAACAACTTGAAAGGAGGTGCCTATGATTATTGGGAAAATGGAGCAGATGGCGAAGGTCACGAGCTGGGAATTGTTTAGGGGGCAACCCTCCTAAATTATGCACCGGCTTAGGGGCAGCTCTGTCCCACTAGCCACCTCCGATTCTCGAGGAGAGCCTTAGCGACATCCGCTAAGGCTCTTTCAATTTCAGATGCAATTTTCTTTGAATTCCCATATTGGTAAGGCATGCGGATCAACGACGACATAACCTTGGAAGACTGGGAGTTCTCAGAGAATTTCACCCGCAGTTCCGGGCCCGGCGGACAGAATGTAAACAAAGTCTCAACCGCAGTCGAATTGCGTTTCGAAGCCGCGCGAAGCCCAAACCTGCCCCCTTATGCCAAGGCCCGCCTGAAAAAGCTTGCTGGTCAGAAATGGACCCAAGAAGGCGCGGTTCTTATTCGGGTTGAGGACACACGCTCGCAAGCACGTAATCGGGAAATTGCGCGCGAACGTCTTTGTACATTGGTTCAAAAGTCGCTTGAGCGTCCAAAACGCAGGATCAAAACCCGCCCAACATTGGCAAGCAAAAGGCGTCGTGTCGAAAGCAAAGTCCGACGTGGCCAGATAAAATCACTCCGCGGTCGTGTTTCTGGAGACGACTAGTTCACACAATTACGTCGAATTTTTGCTGCGCACCGATATCAAACACGCGTTTGTATCTTTCAATTTCGTCTAACGGTCCCATTGCCTTGTTCGGGTTATCCGAAAGCTTAACTGTCGGTTTGCCATTGGCCTCCACCGCTTTGCAAACAAGCGAGAATGGTGCGAGGCCGTCATCCGCGACGAGGCCTCTGAAATCATTGGTCAACAATGTGCCCCACCCGAAAGAAATCCGCACACGACCCGCAAACTTTGCGCTCAGCTCTTTGATTTTCGCGACATCCAATCCATCAGAGAAAATAACAAGCTTTTCGCGCGGATCTTCGCCGCGATCTTTCCACCACTGAATTGCTGTCTCCGCACCCTTTTCAGGGTCGCCACTATCGATCCGGATGCCTGTCCAGCTTGCCAGCCAATCCGGCGCCTGACGAAGAAAACTCGATGTGCCGTAGGTATCTGGCAAAATTATTCGAAGATTCCCTTCGTGCTCTTCCTGCCAATCTTCCAAAACTTTGTACGGCGCAACGCGCAATTCCTTATCAGTTTCGGCGAGTGCGGAATAAACCATCGGAAGTTCGTGTGCGTTTGTACCTATCGCCTCGACCTCGCGACGCATGGCAATCAAACAGTTTGACGTGCCAACAAACTTCTGCGCCAAGCCTTCTTGCATGGCCTGAACGCACCAATCCTGCCAAAGAAAACTGTGGCGACGGCGCGTGCCAAAATCAGCAATACGCAAGTTCTCAACTGGACGAAGTTCTTCAACCTTCTCCCAGACTTTTGTCATCGCGCGCGCATAAAGAACCTGAAGTTCAAAACGCCCCATGTCAGACATGACAGCACGGCTGCGAAGCTCGACCAAAATGGCCAGCGCAGGAACTTCCCAAAGCATAACCTCCGGCCACGTGCCTTCGAAAGTCAGCTCATATTGCCCGTCGCGCTTTTCGAGGTGATAGGGCGGCAATCTTAGGCCCTCGAACCACTCCATGAAATCTGACCGAAACATTTGGCGCTTGCCGTAAAACATGTTCCCGCGCAGCCATGTGCTCTCGCCGCGGCTTAGCGAAAGCGAACGCATATGGTCGAGTTGCTCCCGCAATTCGCCCTCGTCAATGATATCCGCGAGCCGGACCTTTTTGCTGCGATTGATGAGCGAGAATGTAACGTTCGCGTCGCGGTGATTGCGGAACACAGACTGACACATCAGGAGTTTGTAGAAATCTGTATCAATCAACGACCGTACGATCGGATCGATCTTCCACTTATGATTATATACACGCGAAGCAATATCGACCACGGGGCACCCCAAAATTAGGTTTCCATCCCTGATAGACGATCACAGAAGCAACGCAAACCGCAATTAGTTTTCACGCATATGCTCTGCAACATTTTCTGCGAGATCGGCAAGCTTGAAGGGCTTGGTCATGAAACCATTCATGCCAGCGCGCAAACACTCTTCGCGATCGGTCTCAAATGCGTTCGCAGTTAGCGCGATAACAACCGTTGTCGCACTCCGATGCTTTTCGAGTTCCCGAATACACTTTGTGGCGTCTAACCCGTTTTTCTTGGGCATCGATATATCCATCAAAATAAGGTCCGGCTTTTGTTTCTTGAAAAGGTTCACTGCCTCTTCTCCGTCAACCGCAAACTCGATGTGCGCTGCATGTGGCCCAAGCATTTTATTAAGAAGCAAGCGGTTGGTTTTATTATCATCTGCTACGAGAATTTTCTTATTACTAAGGCAAGTGATTTTGATTTTCTTCGTAGCACTAAGCGCCTTTGATTGCGTTTGCGTTTCAGCAATGTCTAGCTCAAGGGCAAGCTTGAACACTGATCCCTTACCAACCCTTGACTCTACTGAAATTTCGCCGCCCATTTGGCGCGCAAGGTTCTGTGAGATGGTCAGGCCAAGGCCAGTACCGCCGTACTTATGCGGCGTATCGCCTTCAGCCTGTGTAAATGTTTCAAAAATTCTCTGCCGTGCTTCGGGTGCAATTCCGATACCCGTGTCGCAAACTTCAATCACAACTCTCTGTCTGTCCGCCAGAGCCTTTGTAGAAAGAGCGATTTTGACATGGCCCTCGCTTGTGAACTTGATCGCATTTCCAACCAGATTCAGCACGATCTGGCGAAGGCGTCCCGCATCCCCAATTAGATGGGGCAAAGGCGAAGTTGGCAAATTCAATTCATATTCAAGCCCCTTGCTTTGGGCCAACGGCTCTAGAAGCTTTACGGCGCTCTGAACACAATCAGGTACTGAGAATGGCTCCGCGACAAGCGTGATGCCTTTTGCCTCGTGTTTGGAAAGGTCGAGCACATCGTTGATGATCTGAAGCAAAGCCTCGCCAGATGATAGGATTGTCGAGGCGTAATCTTGTTGTTCGTTTGAAATCGGCGCACGCGACAGCAATTCCGCCATGCCGATGATCCCATTCAACGGTGTACGAATTTCATGGCTCATTGTGGCAAGGAAGTTCGCTTTGCTTTTCGCATTGTCCTCGGCCTCGATTCGAGCAAGAGCCAGTTCCCGCTCCCGTTTTTTGGTTTCGGTAATATCGCGCTCGACCGAAATGATTTTGTCCAACTCGCCGTCAGGCGTTGTAAGAGGTGTAATATTGGTCTCAATCCAAATTTCGCGGCCGGATTTAGTATAGTTTATGATCTCTGTACGAATTGATCGTTTTTGCTCGATTGCATTTTTGATCTCATCAACGGCTTCCATTGATGTAT
Source organism: Halocynthiibacter sp. C4 (assembly GCF_028823805.1). Taxonomy (NCBI): domain Bacteria; kingdom Pseudomonadati; phylum Pseudomonadota; class Alphaproteobacteria; order Rhodobacterales; family Paracoccaceae; genus Halocynthiibacter; species Halocynthiibacter sp. C4. The sequence continues at coordinate 83,078 of NZ_JAPEIE010000005.1, forward strand.
TGCTGCCATTCAAAAGCTGCCCAAGAGTCTTACCAATCGCTTCGCTGCTCCCGTATCCGGTCACCTCGCTAAATGCTGGGTTAACCCACTCTATCCTTCGATCAGCGTCAGAGATAATGACACTGTCATTGGCATGCTTTGCAACAAGAGCAAGATTTCTAGCGCGCTGGCTTTCTTCGCGAAGCTCAGCGTGCATGCGCTCCACTGCGTTTTTCTGCTCCAACAGTTTCCGCTCATAAGACTGCCGACGCGCAAAGCTGACGTTTGAAAATTGAACGAAAACGTAGGCAAGATAGAGCAGGAGCGCAAAGGCCAATGCGTCATAAATTTCTTTGTAGGTTCCTTGCGGACTTGGGAGCTCGGAGAAGGTTAGCCAAACTCCGAGAGCCAGAAATGTGACAACCCGGACGAGCCCTGCATATCGGTGAAACGGCGTAACCAACCCAGAGTTGATCCCCGCGCCCAGTAAAATCGCCATTGCAAAGAAATGTAATTCTCCAGCTTCGCCGAGGTTCCAGAGTGTCCAGACAATCAACGAAACGCATAGACCTTGAATGCCAGCTAAGGTGGTTGAAATTACTTGCGCGCGATTGAGCCCATTTCGCTTGATTCCGTTTTTTGAAATTCGAAAAAGGTACGTGCACTCGATTAAGTCTCCGAACAAGGAAAGGAGGGCGAGCGCAATGCCAAGCTCAAAGTCATAAAGGCTAGCGATCGCAACTCCGCCAACAAGCGCAAGTATCTGTCGATTGCCAATTTGCCGAACACGCCCCCTAGCATATCGCAGCAGCAGGCCCTCGGTAGAGTTGCGCGTTTCAAAACTATCAAGTTCGCTTTGCAGGCGCGTTCGTCGAACATTTGAGTACATAAACAGTGGATTCCAATTGAATGGAAGCCACTCTAGGGCAGACTGTTTAACAATTTCCTGCTGTTAGCCTTCGATCAAAGTCACGCCGGATTTACGCATCTCGTCATATGCTTCTCCAAGCGAGTCACCCAGCCCAATCCCGCGACAACCTGCCAAATCCACAGCAACGCTCAGGCCAAGCGTTCTCGCATCCGTCGCAGTGAAGCGCACGCAATAATCCGTAGCCAAACCAACAATGGTAACAGTGTCTATTCCGCGGGTTTTGAGGTATCCGTCTAAACCAGTTGGGGTTTTATGATCATTCTCAAAGAAGCCGGAGTAACTGTCTATTTCAGGATTGCTGCCCTTACGAATGATGACATTTGCGCGGTCGGTATCGAGCTTTTCGTGAAACGCCGCACCTTCGCTTCCTTGGATGCAATGGTCCGGCCAGAGAACCTGTGGCCCATAGGGCATTTGCGTAAGCTCGAATTCGCCCTTGCCGGAGTGGCTCGAGGCAAAAGACGAATGCCTATTGGGATGCCAGTCCTGCGTAAGCACGATGTGCCGAAAATCCAGCATCATTTCATTGATGTAGGGCACGACCTGGTGCCCTTCAGAGACTGCAAGCGCACCACCAGGGCAAAAATCATTTTGAACATCGATAACCAGAAGAGCTTCGTTTGCTGGACGCATGAGACAACCTTTCGTTGCATAAGGGGTAGATTGCCTTCTGGCCTGCGTCAACTGTTGCTCTTGCAGGGCGCTCAGGTTCACACTATTTGAGGCCCATGACAGTTGTAGCCGCACTATATCACTTCACCCGTTTCGATGATCCGGACGCTTTGCGTGCCCCTATTAAGGCTCTATGCAAGGAAGAAGGCATTAATGGTTCGCTTTTGATTGCCGCAGAAGGCATCAACGGAACTGTTGCCGGTCCGCGCAAAGGTATTGATCGTTTGCTCGCGCATCTGCGCGCCCTGCCCGGTTGCTCGGATCTCGAGCATAAAGAAAGCGCCGCAAGCGAGATGCCATTCGGGCGGATGAAAGTGCGTCTCAAAAAAGAGATCGTCACAATGGGCCAACCCGATGTAGACCCACGCGCCAAGGTTGGACATTACGTCGCCCCCGAAGATTGGAACGACCTGATCCAGCAGGAAGACGTTGTAGTGATTGATACACGCAACGACTACGAAGTGGCAATCGGGACGTTTGAAGGCGCAATAGACCCTGAAACCAAGACTTTCGGCGAGTTTCCTGCGTGGTGGGAAGAGAACAAAGACCGCTTTCACAACAAGCGCGTCGCGATGTTCTGCACCGGTGGTATCCGGTGCGAGAAATCAACGAACTACTTGCTTGGCCAGGGTGTTGAAGACGTATTCCACCTAAAGGGCGGTATTCTGAAATATCTCGAAGAGGTCCCTGCCGAAGAAAGCACTTGGAACGGCGAGTGTTTCGTCTTTGACGGCCGCGTTTCAATCGGCCACGGGCTTGTCGAAGGGCCACATCTGTTGTGCCATGCCTGCCGCCAACCAATTCTGCCCGAGGATACGAAGCGCCCAGAGTATGAAGACGGTGTGAGCTGCCATCTCTGCCACGACAAGACCACGGAAGAGCGCAAAGAGCGTTTCCGCGAGCGCCAAAAACAGATCGCACTTGCCGAGAAACGCGGCGAGCGCCATTTCGGCGCGCCTAATTTGCTCGACGAATAGTCTCTAACTCTGCATTTCGTCTGAAATTTCGCCTTCGGCTACGGCGCCAAGCGTACGAACAATATCCCGCGCGCGGATCAAACCGACTTGGGTTTCTCCGTTTTTAACGGAAACCTGCATAACGCCCGAATTCAAAAGGGTCATTACTTCGGAAAGCGGCGCGTTAGACTGTATTTCCGGCGCTTCGCTGTCTGTTCCGTCGGTCATCACATCGCCCGCACACAACACGCCAAGTGGGTTCATATTAGCTACAAAGTCGCGCACGTATTCGTTTGCTGGATTTCGGATGATTTGTTGGGGTGTGCCGCATTGAACAATTCGCCCACCTTCAAGAATTGCGATCCGATCGCCCAGTTTGAACGCCTCGTCCAGATCATGGCTCACAAAGATAATGGTGCGCCGTAGATTATTTTGAAGATCGAGCAATTCATCCTGAAGTCTTGTACGGATAAGTGGGTCAAGCGCGCTGAATGGCTCGTCCATCAGCAAAATCGGTGCTTTCGTCACAAATGCACGGGCAAGGCCAACACGTTGCTGCATGCCACCAGACAATTCTGAAACCTTACGGTCTGCCCAGTCGGCCAAACCGACAAGTGCTAGGGTTTCCTGCACCAAAGGAAGGTAATCAGACGCGGCTTCTCCGGCCAATTCCGGCCCCAATGCAACGTTCTGCTCAACCGTTCTCCAAGGCAATAGGCCGAACTGTTGGAACACCATCGCGATACGCCTCTGGCGCATTTCCCGCAAAGTATCAGCCGAGGCGTTGGTAACATCTATCATGCCCTCGCCGTCATTGACGTGCACAGCGCCACGCACAACGGGGTTTAGGCCGTTAACCGCCCGCAATAGGGTCGATTTCCCCGAACCAGAGAGCCCCATCAGCACGAGAATTTCACCCTCGGCAACGGAAAGGCTACAATCATGGACACCGAGGATTTGATCGGTTTCAGACTGCACTTCTGCGCGCGACATACCCTGATCCATCAGCGGCAGCGCTTTTTGTGGCTTGTTCCCGAAAACAATACTCACATTATCAAATACAACAGAGGGAAGTGGTTCCGCGCTCATTTGCTATCTATCCTCAACACTCGATCCAGCATGATCGCCACCACAACAATCACGAAGCCGCTCTCAAACCCAAGCGCCGTATTCACCTGATTCAACGCCCGCACAACCGGAACGCCAAGCCCATCTGCCCCAACGAGCGCGGCAATCACCACCATCGAGAGCGACAACATAATCGTTTGGTTCAAGCCGGTCATGATCTGCGGCAATGCATAGGGAAGTTCGACTTTCCAAAGCTTCTGTCGCGGCGTTGCACCAAAGGCCTCTGCCGCTTCAAGCAGCGGCTGGGGCGTTGATGTAACCCCGAGGTGCGTCAATCTAACCGGCGCGGGCAATACAAAAATTACGGTCGCAATTAGCCCCGGCACCATACCGATCCCGAAGAATACAATCGCAGGAATGAGGTATACGAACGTCGGCAGAGTCTGCATCAGGTCCAAAATAGGCCGTAATGCTCGGTAAAACCGAGGACGATGCGCGGCAGCAATTCCAATCGGCACGCCAATCCCCATACAGACAACACAGGCCGAAAGTACCAGCGTTAGGCTCTCTGTTGTCTCTTCCCAATACCCTTGATTCAGAATGAACAGGAACCCAAGCACGACGAAGAGGGAGATCTTCCAGCTTCTCTGGTAAACATAAGCCAGCGCTGCGAACACAAAAACAACAACAAGCGGTGGTGGCGTCTGCATAAGCCATAGGAACGCATCAATCATGCCTTCCATGACGTATGATATCCAATCGAAAACATGCTCGCCGCGCGCCTGAAGCCAGTCAAACATGCGCGCCGCCGTTTTGCCGACGGGGATTTTCGTTTCGGTGAGCCAGTCCATGGATGCCTGTATACTGTTGAGCTGATCGAAAAAGGGGCGCTTGAACCGATCAAGCGCCCCGATTGATTTACTTCAGTGCTTCTGTAACCGCTGCGAGGGCTTCGCCGCCATCCAGCGCCGTCACACCACCGAGCCATGATGCGTAAACATCAGGATTGCCTTTGAGCCATTCAGATGCAGCTTCTTCTGGGTCAGCGCCGTCATTCAGGATCGCACCCATAATCTCGTTTTCCATAGCAAGGGTAAACTTGAGATTCTTGAGAAGCGCACCAACGTTCGGGCACTCATCAACATAACCCGCGCGCGTGTTTGTATAGACTGTCGCACCACCCAGATCAGGGCCAAAGAACTCGTCGCCACCCTCTAGGTACGACATTTCAAAGTTGGCGTTCATCGGATGCGGCTCCCAACCAAGGAACACAATCGGCTCGTCTCTTTTGGTTGCGCGATCTACCTGCGCCAGCATGCCCTGTTCGGAGCTTTCCGCAACTTCGAAACCTTCAAGATCAAAGGCGTTGCCGTCAATCATTGACTGAATAAGACGGTTGCCATCATTGCCTGGCTCAATACCGTAAATTTTGCCATCAAGCGCATCTTTATGCGCTGCGATATCTGCAAAGCTCTTGATACCAAGCGCCGCAGCCGCCGCATTCACTGCAAGCGTATACTTCGCGCCCTCAAGGTTTTCCCGAACGGTATCAACCGTTCCAGCTTCGCGATAACTTGCAATATCCGCTTCCATCGTCGGCATCCAGTTGCCGAGGAATACGTCAACATCGCCGCCCTCAAGTGCCTTGTAGGTCACAGGAACAGAGAGAACTTTCACCTCTGTTTCATAGCCCAGAGCGTCAAGCACAACAGTTGTTGCTGCGGTCGTTGCTGTAATGTCGGTCCAGCCCACATCGGCGAACGTCACTGTGTTACATTCGGCAAAAGCAGCCGTTGTCGCCACAACAAGCGCCGTGGTGCTGGCAAGAAATGTTTTTGTCATGATTAATCTCCCGTTGATGCGACATACCTAACGCAATCTTTACATGCTTGGCCATGTCTGATTTTTATTGATTGACTAGTCAATTAACCTCATAAGCTCGTTATTGTAAACGCCCTTGGTGAAAGAGTCGGCTTATGCCCAAGATTGGAATGGAACCTGTGCGCCGCAGCGCACTTATAAATGCGACGATCGCAGAGATCGGACAAAACGGTTCGCTTGACGTCACTGTGAGCCAAATCGCGCGGCGCGCCGGCATGTCCTCGGCGCTTGCCCATCACTATTTCGGCAGTAAAGAGCAAATCTTCCTCGCCGTGATCCGACATATCCTTCGTCAATTTGGGCAAAGCGTTGCTGAACGCTCAAGCACGGCAATGTCTCCACGAGACCGGATCATCGCAATTATTGATGCGAGCTTTGATCAGGAGCAATTCGATCCCAATGTCGTTGCGGCGTGGCTCGCCTTTTATGTCAAAGCACAAAATTCAAATGAGGTTGCCCGTCTGCTGCGTGTCTACGCGCGCCGTCTGAACAGCAATCTCGTTTTTCAGTTAAAGGAGATCGTCTCGGACGACGCAGCCTGCAACATCGCACAAGGCCTCGCCTCGATGATTGACGGATTTTACATCCGGCACGCGCTTCAAGATATGGCTCCAAACAGGCAAACCACAAAAGCACTGGTTGTTGACTATCTCGACCTCTGCCTCCTGAGACACCAAAACAACTAGGCCCGAAATATGACCCTATTCCAGCCCAAAGAGAGCCATTTTGTTGATGGCGCTTATATTGAAGACACAGCAGGAACAGCATTTGATTGCGTTTATCCCGCAACCGGAGAAGTGATCGCAAAGTTTCATTCTGCCACGCCGTCTATCATTGAAGCTGCGCTGATCTCTGCCCGACGCGCACAGAAACAATGGGCTGCTTTGATGCCTGTAGAGCGTGGGCGGGTCCTACGGCGCGCGGCTGATATCATTCGTGATCGAAACCGCGAACTGAGCGAACTCGAAACCATGGACACGGGCAAAGCCCTTCAGGAGACGCTCGTTGCCGACGCGACCTCTGGTGCGGATGCATTGGAGTATTTCAGTGGAATAGTCTCTGGTATGACAGGCGAAACCGTGCCCCTGGGCGAGGATTTTGCCTACACCATCCGCGAACCACTTGGCGTATGTGTCGGCATTGGCGCGTGGAACTATCCAACCCAAATCGCATGCTGGAAGGCCGCCCCAGCACTCGCCTGTGGTAACGCTATGGTTTTCAAGCCATCCGAAACCACGCCGCTTTGCGCCTTAAAAATTTCTGAGATCTTTATAGAAGCTGGCGCCCCCGCCGGATTATTCAATGTGGTTCAGGGGCTTGGCGATGTAGGAGCAGCGCTCTCAACAGACCCGCGCGTCGATAAAGTCTCTCTTACAGGGTCCGTCCCGACAGGGCGCAAGGTCTATGCCGCCGCTGCTGAAGGGCTGCGTCATGTGACGATGGAGCTTGGCGGTAAGTCTCCACTACTTGTGTTCGAAGACGCAGATATCGAAGATGCCATTAGCGGGGCAATGCTCGGTAATTTCTATTCAACTGGTCAGGTTTGCTCCAACGGAACGCGCGTTTTTGTTCATAACTCGATCAAAGAACAGTTTCTAACGCGCCTCAAAACGCGCACTGAAGCTATTCGCGTGGGTGACCCATTGAACGAAGACACGCACCTAGGGCCGTTGGTCTCCAAGGCTCAGTTGGAGAAAGTTACACGCTATATTGAAATAGCCAAGAGCGAAGGCGCTACACTTGTAACAGGAGGCGACTCTCCGCGCGTCAACGGTCATGAAGCTGGTTTTTTCATTGCACCCACAGTCTTTGCGGATGTGACCGATGACATGACAATCGCGCGCGAAGAAATCTTTGGGCCCGTCATGGCCGTTTTGGGCTTTGACACCGAAGAAGAGGCTCTAACGCGGGCGAATGGGACCGAGTTTGGCTTGAGCGCAGGTGTATTTACAAAGAACATTTCGCGCGCGCATCGCGTTGCCAAAGCGTTTGAAGCCGGAACCTGCTGGATCAACACCTATAACCTTGCGCCTGTAGAAGTTCCGTTTGGTGGCTCTAAACAATCCGGCGTGGGACGGGAGAACAGCAAAGCCGCGCTTGATTACTACAGCCAGATCAAATCCGTTTATGTCGGCATGGGCCGCGTCGACAGCCCCTATTGAGAAACATGATGCAAGCTGATTTCGTCATCATTGGTTCTGGGTCTGCCGGATCTGTTCTTGCTTCGCGACTGAGCGAAAACGGCAAGCATTCCGTCATTCTCATTGAGTATGGGGGAAGCGATGCGGGGCCATTCATTCAGATGCCAGGCGCGCTCTCTTATCCTATGCGAATGCGGCTCTATGACTGGGGTTTTCAGAGCGAACCGGAGCCACACCTTAACAACCGACGCCTCGCCACACCGCGGGGCAAAGTGATCGGCGGCTCATCTTCGATTAACGGGATGGTCTATGTGCGTGGACACGCGATGGATTTTGACCATTGGGAAGACAGCGGTGCGAAGGGATGGAGCTATGCTGATGTCCTGCCGTACTTCAAACGCATGGAGCATTGGAGCCCAAACGGCCAAGGTGGTGACCCGAAATGGCGCGGCACATCCGGACCACTGCATGTTACGCGCGGACCGCGATCAAACCCCCTATTTGAAGCTTTCGTGAAAGCTGGTCAGCAAGCAGGGTTTGAAACAACCGATGACTATAACGGTGAGAAGCAAGAGGGCTTCGGCCCGATGGAACATACGATCCACAAAGGAGTGCGGTGGTCCACAGCGAACGCTTATCTAAAACCAGCTCTAAAGCGGCAAAATTTGTCTCTAATTCGGGCCTATGCAGAGAAAATCGAGTTTGACGGGAAACGTGCCACTGGCGTTCGTATCCGCAGAAATGGTCGGAGCGAAGTCATCACGGCGCGCCGTTCTGTCGTTGTAGCGGCCAGCGCGATTAACTCGCCCAAACTTCTCATGCTTTCCGGTATAGGCCCCGCCGCTCACCTTGCTGAAAATGGTATCGACGTCGTCGCGGACCGAAAAGGCGTTGGTCAGAACCTGCAGGATCATCTTGAAGTTTACATCCAACAAGCCTGCACACAGCCGATCACCTTGTTCAAGCATTGGAACACCTTTGGAAAGGCCTTCGCCGGAGCGCAATGGCTCTTCTTTAAAAAGGGTCTTGGGGCTTCTAACCAATTCGAAAGCGCGGCGTTTGTGCGCTCCGCTGCTGGTGTTCCGTATCCGGACATCCAGTTTCATTTCCTGCCAATGGCTATTCGGTATGACGGCACCGCCGCTGCCGAGGGACATGGGTTTCAAGCCCATGTTGGCCCGATGCGATCCGCGTCTCGAGGTCATATTTCGCTTAACTCGGCAGACCCGTTTGAGGCCCCGCGCATTAAGTTCAACTATATGTCTGATCCACAGGACTGGATTGATTTCCGACATTGCATAAGGCTGACCCGCACAGTGTTTGGTCAGGCCGCGTTAGACCCATTCCGTGGTGCTGAAATCCAGCCAGGAGCTTCGGTTCAATCAGATGAAGAAATCGATGCGTTCATCAAGGAAGAAGCCGAAAGCGCCTATCACCCCTGCGGCACTTGCAAGATGGGCGCGGTGGATGATCCAACAGCAGTTGTCGGGCCGGATTGCAAAGTCATCGGGACAGAGGGGCTCTATGTTGCAGACAGCTCCATATTCCCGAGGATCACCAACGGGAACCTTAACGCACCCTCAATCATGGTTGGCGAGAAGGCCGCGGATCACATCCTTGGCAAGACTCCTCTACCAAAAGATCATGCAAAGCCGTGGATACATCCAGATTGGCAAACATCTGACCGTTAGGCGCGGTTAAATGAAGGTTATTCCTTCTGGTGTCACGTGGGCTACGGTTAGTCGTTCGGTAACATAAGCGCCCGTGTCAATCGCAACCCGACCGCGCTTGATATAGGGCTCGTCGACAACCGTATGCCCATGAACAACCCAAACTCCATCTTTGCGCGGCACCTTGAAAAAGTCAGCGTGCCCCCAAACCAGCGCCTTTTCAGGCTGCTCGTCCATCGGCAGCTCTGGGTCCGCGCCAGCATGAACAACAGCGACGTTTCCGCTTTGCCATTGGAATGGCAATCCGCGAAGCCACTCTTCCAGCTCGCGGCCCATCGCCTGTTTGAGCGTTGCGCGCGCTTCATCCAGCGACTCTTTGCTGCTCAGATCAACGACAGATGTAACCCCAAAGCTCCCCAGCGTCTGCAAACCACCATTGCGAAGCCAACGCTCCGCCTCTGCATCAGCCCCATCCAGAAAATCGAGCATCATGCGTTCATGATTGCCCATTAAGCAGATAAGCGTGCGCGTTGGGCGCAGGCTTGTCGCGTGCAAACGCCGCAATGCTTGAGCAGAATTCTCGCCACGGTCAATAATGTCGCCCACGCAAATAATGGTCGAACCACGGGGAACTTTCCGCAATGCAAGTTTGAGCAAGTCGTCCCGACCGTGAACATCCCCAATCGCATAAAATTCTTGTTCAGGCGCGGGGTCAGGAAAACTAACTTCTCGCTTAGGTTTACTAAAAATATTTCGAATAAATTTCATGGCAAACTGATAAACCAAACACTGGAAAAATACTATCTACACTCTTCTCCATACAAGCTGCCCCGAAAAAAGCTAATAAAATTGGCAACACATTCTAGTCCCGCACAAGAAACGAACACCCCAAATGCCCTCGCTCTTTACTGAGTGCTAAGGACTCAGCCGTATCGATAATGGAGTATGACCATCGGAACGGGCTAAACAATTGAACTCTAGTTACCCACTCTCTGCTTCAAGATTTTTGCGAACATCCCCCTTTGGCCGTCTTAGCTATCAAAGGCATTTCAAGCGCGTCTTTGATATTGGGTTGGCTCTGATACTTCTTATACCTACAGCGATCGTCGTCGCTGCTCTGTGGTTAGGCGCACGTCGAGACGGGGGTTCGGGCTTCTTCGCACACGAGCGGCTGCGTCAAGACGGCAGCAGCTTCAAATGCTGGAAAATCCGAACCATGTGTGAGGAGGCAGATGAAAAACTGCATGCTGTTATCCAGCAAAATGAGGCGGCTGCGCTCCAATGGGCAAATAGTCAAAAACTAAAAGACGACCCACGGGTGACGCCATTCGGCAGATATTTACGAAGATCAGGGTTGGATGAACTTCCGCAAATATGGAACATCATTGTTGGGGATATGAGTTTCGTCGGTCCGCGCCCGATCACCCAAGAAGAAGCCCCAAGGTACAAAAATGCGATCTGGGCCTATCGTGCAACCAAGCCGGGCTTAACTGGCATCTGGCAAACGCAGGGCCGTAAAAACCCATGCTATCAACAGCGCATTCAAATGGACAAAGAGTACGCCCACTCTGTTTCGGCCTTACTAGATATCAAACTTATTCTGAAAACCGTCCGAGTGGCCTTCGCGCAAACAGGGTCCTGACTTTCATACCCGCGCATAGGCATCTTCAAACCTTACAATATCGTCCTCGCCAACATATGGGCCGGTTTGGACTTCTATAAGAACCATAGGCAACTTCCCCGGATTCTCTAGGCGATGCTTTGATCCCAGCGGCACATAGACAGATTGGTTCTCGCTGACCAGTTCGGTTTTTTCGTCCACCGTAACCTGTGCTGTGCCTTCTACAACAATCCAATGTTCCGACCGCATGTAATGACTCTGTAGGCTTAACGACGCGCCCGGCTTCACCTGAATGCGTTTCACTTGAAACCTTGCGCCAATCACTAGGCTCTCAAACCATCCCCAAGGTCGATGCTCTTTTGGAAATACTTGAGCCTGTTGAGAAGCGTGCTTTAGCAATACGTCAACCGCGCGTTTTACATCCTGCGCCCGACTCATATCGGCAACCAAAACCGCATCTGGCATTGCAACCGCTAAAATGTTGGTTAGCCCAATTCCAACAATCTTTTGCCCCGCATTCTCACTGCGAAGAAGCGTGTTCTGGCATTCTATCGCATGCGCATTTTCAGATGTTGCGACACCATAGTTGTCTTTTGATGCTTCGCGCCAAACCGCATCCCAGCCGCCGAGGTCTGACCAATCCGCAGAGTATCGCACCGCAAAAAGATTTTTGGCTTTTTCCATCACCGCATAATCAATCGAGATGCTTTTAACCTCTCGCCAGTATGCTTCGTCTAGCCGAAGAAAATCCAAATCTCGGCGCGCAGATCGAACGGCCAACCGCACTGCCTCGCACATCTGTGGCGCGTGTGTCTCAAAGGCCTGAATGATCGCTTTTGCCTTAAACAGAAACATCCCTGAGTTCCAAAGGAACTGCTTTGAAGCAACCATTTCAGTCGCAATTGCAATATCCGGTTTCTCAACAAATGCGTCGACGCGCGCCACCTGTGAGGTTTCCGAACTATCGCCGACATTGAGATACCCGTATCCCGTTTCAGGACGCGTAGGCGACACTCCGAAAGTTACCAGATGACCTTCACGCGCCGCATGCAAACCCTTCGATATAGACGCATGGAAAGCCTCGTAATCGGAGATTGCATGATCAGAAGGCGCAACCAAAAGCAGCGCATCTGAATTCAAAGCCGCGTGGTGATAGGCAGCAGCGAGCACACTTGGCGCTGTATTCTTACCAAATGGTTCCAGAAAAATCGGCCCGCATTCGGGAATTATTTCGTCCATCTGCTCTTTGACGATGAACCGAAAATCAGAGTGCGTCATCACCGTTGGTGGCGCGAATTCAATGCACTCATTCGATTTGAAACGCCGAAGAGTCGACTGAAGGAGTGTATCTTCTCCAAGCAGCTTGGAGAACTGTTTGGGGTAACTCTTGCGCGACAAAGGCCAAAGCCGCGTGCCGGACCCACCCGCAAGAACAACCGGAACTATGAGAGAATGGACAGTAACGGTACATGCCTTTCAGTTAACAGTACCGTCACCCTATCAATTCAACCTTAACGTGTAAACAAAAAGGGATATCCCTCTATGGTAAGGCTACTCTTCAGTAAACACCGTATTCCATTCGGACTTCATATCAATCAAGAGCCAGCCTTCCGCCTCTGCATTGTCCAACCCGTCCACAAGCGTTCCAACGTGTGAGTCACGATCATAGGCAAACTCTCGTTCCTCGTCTGTGTGATGAACAATCATCCCAAGGCGGCGGCCTTCACCCGCCAAAGTCCACTGCAGCATCTGCAAATCACCATCCGAGTTCCCAAAAGACGCGATTGGGCGTTTGCCGATAAACTTCTGAATGGCGACTGGTTTGCCTTCTTTGTCATCATAAAAAAACAGCTCTGGTTCGCGCACCAATACTGGAGTCCCATCACGCATTTCAAATTTGGTTACGACACTCGACCCGATCACCTGCTCTGGCGGAATACCATAGATTTCTTGTGTCCATGGTCGCATGAAGTCAACGCCGCCGCCCGATACGATATAGTTTTTGAACCCGTTCTCTCGCAAATATGCCAGTAGTTCTTTCATCGGCTGATATGTTAAATCTGTATACAAGCGATCCATCGTTGGGTGCTTGGCTGTCGTAATCCAATCTGTCGCGATCTGAGCAAATTCATCGGTGGTCATGCCCGTGTGTGTTACCGCAAGTATCTGCGCTACACCTTTCTCGCCCGATTTCGCAATGGTTTCCATATCACCATCAATCGCGGCCTTCAAAACAGGGTCATCCTGCCATTCCGGATGGTCTGCAGCGATCTCTTTGATCCGATCAAGCGCAAACAATATCTGTGTGTAGATCGGAGCCTCGACCCAAAGCGTTCCGTCATTGTCGTAGGTCGCAATGCGATCCATCTCTGGCACGAAATCGCTCCCGCCCTCTTCCGTAACCGCAGCAACAAACTCGAGGATCGCCGTTTTTGACGGGCCATCATTCCACGAAGGCAATGGGTCATCCTGTGCGATAGCAACGCTGGCGACCGCGCCAAACACTGCGGCGATGCAAGTCTTGGTTATGTGCGAATAGAGTTGTTTCATATCAAATTGTCCTTCTCCAAATGCGATTTGGTGCATCCAATTTTTGTTCAGTAAATCTTAAAGCTTCAAATTAGCACGATAGACTTTGTTGGCGCCCAAGAATAATACAACCCAGGCGGCACGGTTGCTCATTCAGTTTGGTATCACAACACGGGGCTGATGACGGCCATAACGTTGTTCCACAGCCGCCGCCGCCATGGCCAGCTTTCAACATTAGACAACAATACTTCGTTGCTATCTTCAATATACTCGAGTTGCCGATCCCGCAGTTGTGAAGTTGCTTCCGGATCGTAAAACACAATGTTGTTTTCGTAGTTCAGATCGAAACTACGCTGATCCATATTTGCAGAGCCGATCAATGTAACTTGCCCATCAATCGTGAGCGATTTTGTGTGCAGAAGCCCAAGAGGGTATTCCATAATCCGCACACCTGATGTGAGCAGTTCCTGATAATAACTGTGGCACGTTGCAGCGACGGAGAAGTTGTCATTGCGGGCCGGGAATACGATTGTCGTCTTCACACCTCGGTTCGCCGCAGAGCGCAAAGCAGACTGCATCGCTTCATTCGGCGCATAATAGGGCGTCGTAATAATAAGCTCGTCAGTTGCCGCATGCATAAGCGCAGCGAACATATCCGACATTGCGCCAAATCGAACTGTCGGGCCGGTTGCGATAACTTGCGCGGGAAAGCCTTCGTTGGTGTGGGGAATCTCTACTCTGACAACATCAAGAATATCGTCGTCGGTGTAAGTCATCCAATCAGACACAAAAACCATCTGGTTTTGAAGAACAACAGGCCCCGTAAAACGCATAACAGCATCCACCCAAGGCGCGAATTTCGGCTTTGGCGAAAATGCAGCGTCGGCGCAGTTCTGGCTACCGCAGTATGTAACCTCGTTATCTATGACGAGCACTTTGCGGTGGTTCCGCAGATCAAGCCGTCCGTCAAACATGCGCAAAAGTGGGTTTCCGATCTTAAGCGCCACAGCAAGATTGACGCCAGCGCGCTCCATGACCTTCCAGAGTTCGCTTTTAATTAAGTCGCGAGACCCAAGATCATCCGCCATTGCGCGTACGGTCACGCCTCGCTGCGCGGCACGAACCAGCGCGTCGACCATCTTGGTGCCGCTCTCGTCTGTGAGCCATATATAAAACACCAAATGAACGTGCTCTTTGGCGTTATCGATATCCTTTATCATCGCATCAATTGCGGTCTCTGAATCTGCGAGCAATTCAGCTGCGTTACCCCCGACAGCAGGCATGCCAGAAATAGATTGCCCAAGGTTGAAGATCGATCTGAACCGCGCCGGCATTTCGATTCCGCTCGCTGACCCCTCATAATCGGGCACGTCCGCAATCTGGCGAAGTTCGGCATTGAGTTTCGCTTTCCGCTCCACCCGCGTTTTGCCAATACTGGTTTCGCCAAGAAGCAAATACCCGATGACGCCCAGACCCGGAATTGAGAAGATGATCGCCAGCCACGCAATACGTGACGCGGGTGCTCTATTCGGGCGCGTCATGACTCGTGCTGCTGTTGCAAGCTGGATCAGCAGAAATCCTAGGAATAGCACATAGCTCATGACTTACTCCTTATGAGAAAATGTTCCCAATGTTTCATCATCAACGACTGATGAGGCGGCTTTCTTTTTTTCATCATAAAGCAATTGCCAAATCGAAAGAAACACTGCCGCAATCACAGGCCCCAGAACAAGCCCCGTAAGCCCGAACACAGCAAGCCCACCAAGCGTTGTAACAAGGATCAGAAAACTTGGAACGCTACTCGCGCGTCCAACAACAATTGGCCGCACCACATTATCAGACATACTGATAACGCCCGCTCCAAAGGCGAGCAGTATGATGCCGTCCACAGTATCGCCAGAGAGCACCATCGCGATGCCAGCAGGCCCCCAGATAAACCCTGCGCCAAATGGCGGGATCACAGAAAGCAGCCCCATAATAGCGCCCCAAAACGCAGCATTATCGATGCCGAGGAAGAAGAATATTATCGCGCCAAGCAAGGCTTGAACGAACCCAACAGAGACCATGCCCCTAATCGTAGCGACCGCCATTTCCGAGAAAGCAGTGAAAAACTTCTGCTTGTGCTCACGAGACGCAGGAATAACCGCAAAGCAGGACTCATACATGCGATCGCCAAAAAGCAGGAACGTGAACAAGACATAAAACGCGAGGAAGCCTTGGAATACCAAGGTCGATGCACCCTGCCCGATCTGCGCGAGGTGCGTCGCAAGGAATTGCGCGATATACGCGAACATATTGCCGAGTACAGATTTGATCGCGGCAAAATCAATTCCAAGCGTTGCCAGGGCATCGGAAAGCCTTGGGAATTTACCGGAAATCGTTTCAAGCATTTTTCCCGGCGGGAATGAATCGAACTCAACTTGTGAAAGCACCGAAACAGCACCTTCTGCAATAATACCGAGGATCAACAGAGCTGGGAAAAGAATGAAAAGCAGGTTCATCAAAACAATGATCGAAGCGGTCAGTGTTTTGCGACCGTTTAGCCAGTTCATCAGCTTTTCGCGAAGAGGCCAGAACAAAATCGTCAGGACAACAGCCCAGAAGATCGCCTTCCAGAACGGAAACAGGACAACCCCCATGCCGATAGTTGCCAAGAGTAATACTGCTGTCCCGAAGGTTGTTTGCCGGAATCCGTCTTGCATTATGTCCCCCTGATGCATCGGGTGTTTGACGTTAAGTCTTATTGGACGCGCTGAACGCATCGTCGTGGAAGTTATTAATATTCAATCAATTTCATTGCCACTTTGCGGGCAAGACGCCTCGTAATCAATCGGTAAGTTTCTTGGCGATGTAAAAACCGTAACTCACGTAATCTGAATGTGCCTCATAGAGCCGGATCTCCTCAAGCTCTTGCTCCACATACTTCGGAACCACCTCGGAGTCGTTATATTTGACTCGCATACTGTTCAGCTTCCTCCGCACCGGATGATAGTAATTCTCCATCCAACATTCCTTGGGAAGTGGGAAATATCCAAGTGGCGTGTAACCGTTGCGTTCAAGAACAGATAGCTTTTCTGATGCCGTCCCAACTTCAGGGTACGCTGCATTCCAGAAACGCTCCAAGTCTTGAGGACGCGTGTCCGTGAGCCATGTCAGTTCAGAGACTGCTAGAATTCCATTGGGCTTCAAGTATTGTCGCCAATCGCGGACCCCTGCTTCAAAACCAATGTTATAAATCGCCCCTTCTGACCAGATCGCATCGAATGAGGAAGGCTCAAATTCGAGTTTGTCCATAGACGCTTCGACTGTCGTTATCCGGTCAAAAACTCCATTTGAAGCGGCGCGCAAGCTCAACTCCGTGAGAAAAGCGGGAAGGAAATCAACCGCAGTAATCTCCGCATCCAGCATCTTCGCCAAAGTAAGCACGGACGCTCCTGTTCCACAGCCAATATCTGCAATCCGTAATCCTTGCTTGTTCGCGAGGCCCGAAAGCTCAACTGCACGGCGTGTCTGTTCATCCCCGCCGGGCCCTTGGCGTTCTGCATTCCCGTGTAGCTCAACAAGAAAATCCAGATACTCCATATGCGCTCCCATTCGTTTCTCGCAAATTGTTATCGGCTTTAGATCAAGCATCTATAAAGCCACATTGTGCCGCCAGTTCGCTTTGCCTTACCGCCTCGTTTCAAGCCATACTCATTGCAACACAATGAAAGTAACGCAGCGAGAGGCCTTATGACAAACGATGTTAGACTTGCCGTTTCCGGCGCAGGCCTGATCGGAAAACGTCACATCTCGACGATCGAAAAAACAAAAGGCGTTAGTGTTGCGGCAATTATTGACCCTAGTGAAGCAGCGCGCGCTTTCGCCCAGTCAAAAGGCATACCCCACTTTGCTAATTTGATTGAGGCACTTACTGAAGCCAAGCCCGACGGCGTTATCATCGCAACGCCAACGACCCTGCATGTAGACCAAGGGTTTTGCTGTATTGAGCATGGCATTCCTGCTCTTGTCGAAAAGCCGCTGGCGGTCTCTGCGGCGGAGGGTGAACGGCTGGTTAATCAGGCCGAGGAGGCGGGCGTTCCAATTCTTGTCGGGCACCATCGGCGATACAATCCGCTTATCGAAAAGGCCCATTCGCTGATTAAATCTGGTGCCATTGGCGAAGTCCGTTCTGTTCAGGCGACGGCGTGGTTCTACAAGCCTGATGACTATTTCGAGGTTGCTCCTTGGCGGACACAAAAGGGGGCGGGGCCAATCTCGGTCAATCTGGTGCATGATATTGATCTCATTCGCCATCTGTGTGGCGAGATTACCGCGGTGCAAGCCATGGCCACGCCAGCCCAGCGCGGGTTTGAAAACGAGGATCTTGCAGGAGCGGTATTTCAATTCAAGGAAAACGGCGTCGGCACGATCACTGTCTCTGATGCAATCGTTGCCCCATGGAGTTGGGAGCATACATCCGGAGAGAACGACGCTTATCCGCAAAGTGAAGCGAGTTGTTATTTGATAGGCGGCTCGCACGGATCACTTTCGCTGCCAGATCTACAACTTTGGCAGAACGACGGCGAGCGAAGCTGGCTTAACCCGATGCGAACCTCAAAAGCCGAAGTCATTCCGTCCGATCCTCTCGAAAATCAAATCAGGCATTTTGTGGCAGTCATTCGCGGCCATGAGGAGCCGCGCGTAAGCGGTCGCGAAGGATTACGCAGCCTCAAAGTCGTGGAAGCCATCCAGAATTCTGCGAGCAATCAGCAACGTATTGAAATTTCTGAACGCTCGGCCTGAAATCGTTGTATTTTTGTGGCATACAGACCAACAAGCATCTCAATGTGAACTAAACTCATATTTTTGTGATCTAAAGTGCGGGATGCTTCGTAACCAATTAAAACTCGGTCGAAATTTAACAGGCAGGCAATCCAATGAAGCGCTATATCCTTGCAATCACGGCATCCTTCACAATCAGCACCGCGCACGCTCAATCCATGACAGGCTGGAGCACGCAGGTTGATGGACTGACCTCCTACCAGAGCGAGACAAAACTCGATGACGGCAATGAATTCACCGCAACGCGCAGTTTCCTGCGTGTGACAGGACTTAACACGAGCGCATCGGGAACAGCGGTTGGGCTTTCCGTCAGCCTCGGACAGTTCGACTATGAATTTGCCAACACCGCAACACAGCCATGGACCGATATTCAGGATATTCGGCTCGCTGTTCCTGTTCGCTTCAAACTGGATAGCGGCGCGAATGTCTTTCTCGCGCCTTCAATCCGGTGGGATTACCAGCAAGGGGTCGATGCTTCTGATGGTCAGACATACGGGGTGTTTGGCGGTATTTCTTGGAAAGTTCGCGACAATCTGACAATCGGTCCAGCGTTTGGGGCTTTTACCCAGATCGGTAACGATGATCTTGAGCTCTTCCCTGCTTTGCTAATCGATTGGGACATTACAGACCGCCTGAATCTGACAACCGGATCAGGGCTCGGTGCGACGCAAGGTCCTGGGTTAACGCTGAAATACGCCACTACAGATACGACCGCCGTCGGCCTAACCGCACGAAGCGAGAGCGTTCGTTTTCGATTGGATGACAAAGGTATCGCGCCAAACGGTGTAGGCGAAGACCAGAGTTATCCCGTTGTCGTTTCTTTTGAATATAGCCCGAATCCAGGACTGAGCTTTAGCGCATTTGCCGGCGCAGAGTTCGGCGGGGAGCTTGCGCTCGAAACAACGTCTGGCAAGACTGTCTCGAAGCAATCCTACGATACAGCTCCTATCGCGGGTTTGGCATTCCGCTTGCGTTTCTAGATGCGGCCGAGGCGACTCTGACAAAAAAGACCATATTAAAATCGATTGCCGCCAACCTGTTCTGAAGTAAGATAACGCGAAAACTGTGTGATGCTTTACACGGGCATTACTAATTTTTCGATATTATTCTGATTTCCGAACAGGCTCGATTATGATACCTTCCATTGGATTTTCCTCTATTTTCAAGAGGCTTACCGCCCTTATTCTATTGGTCGCGACTATTGGATTTACTATTTTCTCGCCAAGCAACACACTCGCTGATGCTGGCGTTACGCTCGCAAACCCCGCGGCGGTTTATTGCATCGACCAAGGCGGCTTTTACGGGCAAAAAAGCGACGAAAACGGAAGCCACAGTGTTTGCCGAATGAGCGACGGAACCGAGCAAGACGCTTGGGATATGCTCCGAGAAGCACATGAACCAAACCCGAAAATCGCAAATCCAGCGGCAACGTTTTGCAGTGCAAATGGCGGAACCTACAATCTTGAAGATGGAAGCTGCGAGTTGGCAAATGGCGAGATTGTAGATGGTTGGGAATACCTGCGCGCCTCCCATGCTGAATCCACGAAAATGGTTAACCCAGCAGCAGCATTCTGCGTTGAAAGTGGCGGATCCTATCAAATCGTCACAGCCGACGATGGCTCGCAAAAGGGTATCTGCACGCTCCCAGATAGCGAAAGCAGGGATGCTTGGGAGTATTTTAGAGAGGCCTCTAAATAGGCCAACTCAGGCGAACCGCCGGAGGAAAAATCGCTGCATTGGATAGACCCATTTGGCGTTCAGCCTCGCTCAATCTCAAACCCTAAAACCTGTTACACCTTTAGCTTAGAAGTATTGGAAACAGTTATGCCAACTCAACCGCTACTTAGACGCCTCGCATTTGCTTTTTTCGCCGCCATTTTTGCGGGCCCGATTTATGGATCGGATCAACCAACATGGCCCGCTTATGAATTTCTTGTTCGCGATACGATTATCAATCACCAAGATGCATCTAATCACGTGCGCATCTTTGCCGAAGACCCGAACAACGGCGCATATGTCTCTATCATTCCGTCTTTGGGGCGCGGCGTAGAGGACTACACAGAACAATATAACTCGACAATCGTGACGCATCTGGCCAAAGCAGGCTACCGTGTCGTGCTCGTTCAGCCGCGCGGAATCGGAAAAAGCAGCGGCGACCTGACCCCGCAAAACATTACGATGAGTGCCTTTGCTCACGATCTGAAAGCAAGTTTTGACGGTCTTGGAATTGAGAGTGTAAGCCTTGTCGGCCATGCTTGGGGCAATCGACTGGCGCGAACTTTTGCAACCCTGTTTCCAGACAGAGTTGACAAACTGGCGCTCATGGCGTCGGGTGGCAGCTCGCTATCAGAGGACCAACAGAAATGCCTTTTTGGCTCGTTTGACCTGACACAATCTGACGAGGACCGAACCAAAAGCCTTCAATGCGCCTTCTTTTCCAAAGGGAATGACGCCAGCGTTTGGCTAAACGGATGGTACCCAGATTTAGGGAAAGCAGAAACATTTGCCGCAAGCATGATCAGTGAAGATTTCTTCAAAAAGGCCGGCGGAAAACCATTTCTCATTATTCAGGCCGCGGACGATTATATCGCACCACCCGACAAAGCCGGAAAGAAGCTGAAAGCTGAGCTGGGCGACCAAGTAAGCTATGTCGAAATACCAGATGCCGGACATGCGCTTTCATCCGAGCAGCCCGATGAAATCGCCAAACACCTGATCAAGTACTTGCAGGAGTAATTTCGCGTTGAAGCAAGTTTGCGGCGCGCAGCGACCTCAATTTCGCAATCACTCTTGATTTGAGTTTCCGTATTGGCTTAACCAGAAAGAAGGGAACGGCGATGGCGTCGCCGGTGATTGAATGCCAATCATAGTCTCCCGACCCAACAATCCTGAACGCCGGGATCTGACTTTGCCGCAATAAGGTGAGGGAAGGTGCGTACAGCGAACAAGCACACTCCCCACCGAAACGAGCGGCTGGAACAGGAGTGAACCGATGGACAGAACAGCCAACAAAAGCGCGATTGCACGCCCAGAATACTATCGTTTCCACCAAGGAGAGAAACTGCTTCCGTTTGCGGATGCTGAATATGAAACGCGCCTTGCCGGACTTCGTTCAAAGATGGCCGAACAAGGCATTGATGCCTGTGTCATGACATCTATGCACAATGTCGCCTACTACTCTGGGTTTTTGTATTGCTCCTTTGGCCGACCCTACGCTCAAGTCGTGACACAATCGGATACCGTCACCTTCAGCGCTGGCATCGACGCCGCCCAACCATGGCGACGCTGCTATGGTGACAACATCACCTACACTGACTGGCAGAGAAACAACTACTGGCGCGCGATCCGTTCGGTGACCGGAACTGGCAAAACAATCGGATTTGAGGGCGATCACCTATCGATTGCTCAGATGGCACTGCTTGATGAATTTCTGCAACCTGCAAGCAAAGTTGATATCGCTCCGATCACGATGAAACAGCGATTTCACAAATCATCCGCTGAACTGGACCTAATCCGTGCGGGAGCCGCAACTGCAGATGTCGGCGGCTATGCAATTAGCGACGCAATCAAGGCCGGAGCAAGAGAAATCGATATTGCCATGGCGGGACGAGACGCAATGGAGCTCGAAATTGCGCATCGCTTTCCTGATGCAGAATATCGCGATACGTGGGTTTGGTTCCAATCCGGCCTCAACACAGATGGCGCACATAATCCAGTGACGAGCAGAAGACTCGAACGCGGCGACATCCTAAGCCTGAATACATTCCCGATGATTTCGGGCTACTACACGGCGTTGGAGCGCACTTTGTTTGTTGAAACGGTCGATAAGGCGAGCCTTAGCATCTGGGAAGCAAATGTGGCGGCCCATGAATATGGCATGAGCTTACTACAGCCCGGCGCGTCCTGTTCCGAGGTTACACACAAGATCAACGACTTCTTCGCTGAACGTGATTTGCTGCAATACCGGACCTTCGGTTACGGCCATTCTTTTGGTGTGTTGAGCCACTACTACGGCCGCGAAGCAGGACTCGAATTGCGCGAGGATATCGACACGGTGCTTGAGCCCGGCATGGTTATTTCAATGGAGCCAATGCTCACAATACCCGAGGGCCAACCCGGTGCTGGCGGATATCGCGAGCATGACATTCTAATCATAACGGAAGACGGCAACGAGAACATAACCGGCTTCCCCTATGGTCCAGATCATAACGTCATCGGGTGATATGGCACGCTGGCGAAAACTTAGAACGTCGCCATTGGCACCGCGCCGCTATTTGTAACGCGCAACATAAACTCACACCGCACGCCACCGAGACCGGGAACATAGCTTCCCGGCTCGACCATCAAAACCATGTTCTCCTCGATCATCGCTGTTTCATCCGGAATCAACCGCGGCCACTCGTGGACGGAGGTTCCTATCCCGTGGCCTGAATGATGCGGGTAGGAATAGCCATACTCTGACAAGTGATTTCGCAATAGCCTGTCAAAATCACAAACTTTCAACCCTGGCATTAGCTCGGAAATAGCAAACTGGAGCGTTTCAAAACACGCTTCGTGCATTTTCGCAAATTCATCAGATTTCTCAGCTTCGACAACAAAACTACTACAGCTGTCTCCCCAATATCCTTGAACTCGCGGCGCCAAATCGCAAACAACTGGATCGCCCTTTTGCAACTCATAGGCACCGGGCATCAGACCGAGAGTTGAGGACCGCTCGATTCCAGCGAGGAACTCACCCGCGAGCGCACAACGCGTTCCGGCTTCAGTTTCCATTCGTGCACGAATACCGTTCAGAACATCCAGTTCCGTACGTCCAGAAATCGAAATCGCAACGGCCTCTTTTTGGCCAATCGCTGCAACCTCTGCAGAGCGTGTTAACAGACCAATTTCTCTCGTCGTTTTTATCGCCTTTAAGCGCTTGAGAGAGTCGTCAATTACACTGCGATTTTCTGGCAGAAGCTCTGCTAATGCCGCAGTCAAACTCGCAGGCTCAACAGCAACACGCCCCGAGACACCCAGCTTCTCTAACATCGCCTTCACCGCTGCAAGGTAGTTGCTAACCTGATCCACAACGGAGCACGCAAACCCAGTATAGGAGATTTCTTCGCATTCGATTGCCTGTCCTGCATCGGTATTCGGACAGACAACGCCCGCTACGCCGTCTCGGCTTACGAAGGCCGTCGTTGGGCCGCCAGAAAATGGCGAAGGGCCAATCTCGATCGGGACAACATGACCAGTCGCAAAACACACAGAGTCTGGAGATGTCAGAATGGCCCAATCTGCGCCAATCTCCGCGAGCATCTCGGCAAGTCTTGTTGTGTTATCCATCCGTTCGTCCCTCCTTTTTGCGTCGAGAATTCAAGACACTGTTGCCAGTGTTACCACTCAGAGATCGAGCCATCCTCATGCCGCCAAACCGGAGCTCTCCAACGATGCCCTTCAGCCGCTGCCCGCTCGACCTTTTCCTCATCAATTTCGATACCTAGACCCGGCCCATTTGGTATGTCGAGATAACCATCTTTCACAGTCAAACCAGCGCCGGGCAAGGTGTAATCCCCCAAGTCGCTCGCCGAATTGTAGTGAATGCCAAGGCTTTGCTCCTGAATAAAGGCGTTGTGACACACTGCGTCCACCTGCAAACTTGCGGCAAGAGCAATCGGGCCAAGTGGACAATGCGGTGCAAGCGCAACATCATAAGCCTCGGCCCAATGACCTATGCGCACCATTTCAGAGATTCCGCCAACGTGGGCCGTGTCTGGGTTAACGATGCTGGCTGCACGCTTCTCGAAGACCGGTTTAAAATCATAGCGAGAATGTAGGCGTTCTCCGATCGCCAGCGGTATTGACGTGGTGCTGGCAAGCTCGGCCATCAGATCAACCTGCGTAGAAACCACGGCGTCCTCAACGAACATGGGTCTAATCGCTTCAAGTTCTTTCAACAGCACTTTAGCCATAGGGCCATGAACGCGGCCATGGAAATCAAATGCCAAATCCATTGATGTGCCCACAGCCTCTCGCAACTCGAAAAGCTTACGGACGATCCCATCAATCTTTGCATAGCTGTCGACGATCTGAAGCTCTTCACAGATGTTCATTTTTGCGGCCGAGTAGCCCTGCGCCTTTAACGCCAGAACACCTTCAATCAGGTTTTCAGAGCGATCACCGCCGATCCAGCAATACGTGCGGATCTTGTCGCGAACAGGTCCACCAAGCAGCGAATGAACCGGCGCGCCGAGGTACTTACCTTTGATATCCCACAGCGCCATGTCGATACCGGCAAGTGCGCTCATCAATACAGGGTCGCCACGATAACACCCGTTCCGATAGAGCATTTGCCAGATATCTTCTATCCGCAGAGGATCAGATCCGATCAAGAAATCCTCGAGCTCCTTAATCTTTGCGGCGAGCGTCTCTGCATGACCTTCCAGAACTGGTTCTCCCCAGCCGGAAATCCCCTCGTCTGTTTCCACCTTCAGGAATAACCATCTCGGTGGAACCAGATAGGTTTGAAGCGCTGTAATTTTCATTGTCAGTCTTATCCCGCAATAACGGTTTTATTTTCTGCCAACGTCGAAATTTCATCGCCGCTGAAACCGAATGAAGCGAGGATATCAACGGTATCTGCGCCATACTGTGGTGCATGTTTTACGGATGGTTTCGGATTGTCTGAGAAGGAAATCGCTGGCGCAACCGCTGTGTACTTCCCGCCAACAGGATGCTCGACTTCAATGAGCTTATCCTGTGTCTGAGGGTGGTTCAGGAAGGAGTCGTAATCGTTCACAACAACGCACCAAACACCCAACGGCGCGAGGATTGCATCCCAATGAGTGGCCGTATTTGTAAGGAACAGCGCCGCCAACTCCGCATAAATACCATCGCGCCACTCCGCAACAGCATCACCGTTCGATTGCTCTGGTCGTGCGAGCTTCATATCGGAAAGCTTGGGAAGCTTCAGTACTTCGGCCAGTACATCCAGATCCGCCTGCGCGATGGAAAGAAATCCCTCGGAACATTTGTAGATACCATATGGCGGCTCTTGGTAGATCGAAACCTGTGGAGAGGTGCCGCGCTTGGGCGGGGCATCGGCAGTGATATAGGACATGATTTCCTGACACTGCATTTCCATAATAGCACTCAGCATTGTCACTTTGACTTCCTGTCCCACGCCCGTGATCGAGCGGGCGACAAGCGCCGCCAACACCCCCTCACACACCATGTGCGAGGCCGAAACATCAACCATGTAAAGCGGGCTGGCTTGAGGCAACTCTCCGGCCTTGCCGCCGTTCATCGTCAGTCCGGTAAAGCTCTGCAAAAGGAGGTCCTGACCTGGCCGGTCCTTCATCGGACCATCTTCGCCGTATCCAGAGACAGACCCATAGACGAGACGCGGGTTGATTTCGCGAAGGGTTTGGTACTCAATTCCCAGCTTTTTTGCCACACGAGGGCGGAAGTTCTGGATCAGAACGTCTGCTTGCTCAACCAATCTATAGAGGACCTCTCGGCCAGCATCAGACTTTAGATCAAGTACCAGTGATTTCTTGTTCTGGTTCAGCGTCACAAAGCAAGTTGCATCGCCGAATTTGGTGATGCCGGCCATCGGCGCATGGCGCGAAAAATCACCACCGCCAGGAGCTTCAATCTTGATGATTTCGGCACCCATTTCGCCCATCCGCTGTGTACAGAGTGGCCCCGCCATTGCGATGGTAAGGTCCAGCACCTTAAGCCCTTCGAGAGGCGCGCGTGTATTTGTGGCCGTATCAGACATCGTTTGGTCCTTCATTTTCATTTACCTCGGAATACCGGCTCGCGCTTCTCGGCAAATGCGGCCATTCCTTCTTTGGCGTCTTCAGTCATCATGCAAAGCGTGTAGCCGTCATTCTCCATCGAGAGCCCCTGCTCCAGCGATGTTCCCTGACTGCGCTTAATGACGTTTTTGGCTGACTGAACCGCGATCGGCGGGTTTTTCGCGATACGATTTGCGATCGCTTGCGCGGTGCTCATCAAGTCTTCTGGAGCAACGAGTTTTTGGACGAAACCAACCCGCAGCGCCTCATCAGAGGGGAACCTGTCGCCTGTCAAAATCCACATCGCGGCATTTGCGTAACCAATCAAACGCGGCAAAACAGAAGTATTACCGGCGCCAGCGTGCCATCCGCGCTGGACCTCCGGAGCGCCAAACGTTGAGCGCGGGGTGGCCACACGGATGTCACACATCATTGCGACCTCCAAACCGCCGCCAAGACAGTATCCATCAATTGCTGCAATGGCGGGTTTGCGAAGCCGCTGCAGTGGCTCCACATAATCCCGATCATATTGCGCGCGGTTGCGCCCGTCCCATGGGGTGCCGAGATCATCAAGCATGTTCACGTCGCTACCAGCCGCGAAAGCTCTATCGCCAGCACCGTCGATGATAAGCACTTTTACGTTGTCGTCGATATCGATTTCCCGACAAAGTTGCGCAATGCGACTCCCCATAGCAGCCGTGATTGCATTCATCTTTTCCGGACGATTGATAGTGAGGTAGGCAATGCCGTCCTCAACTCGATAAAGAATGTTTTCTTCCGACATGATCGGCTCCTTCTAATCTTTCTTAGGCGGCAGAAGCTCTATCTCGATCTGCCAGTGTTCCTTTTGACCGGCTTCAAGCCAGCGTTCTGTTCCGTTCAAACGCGCACCTTCGAGGTCGTCTGACGGTGCGGTTGTCGGTTCCAATGCCATTTGGTGCAGCAGTTTGTCTGCGGTCGGCCAGTTACCGAACGCCATCCAAACACCGCAATACGGGACTTGCGCGCCGCACCATTCAAGGCGGATGCCGCCGTCTGATCCGTCAATTCCAACGCTTGCGCGGTCGGTTACTTTGCCGTAGCTCTTTCGAACCAACCCCGCCTCCAAACCCAGTACGTCAGTGGTTGCGGGTTCCTTGCCAAACTCTGCCCAATCACTCACCCCATCGAGTACAATTCGCTCGCCATGGCGGGTTGCGAGTAACAGGTGCTGACTCCACATCCATGGAAGTTTCGTGCCCGATGTGCCCGCCGAAATCTCGTAGTCACACAGAAGCTTTGGTCCCTCGAGGCGCAGCGTTCTTCTAAACGAGAACTGTTCCCCGATATAGCGATAGGTAAGAGCGCCATCGCTTTCTTCTGAAACCCAAGGGCGACCACTCTTGCACCGAACTCGGGCACAACTTGGATCAACACCTGATCGTTCGAGAGGGTGACGCGCTGCATTGGATTTACTTCCCTGCAGCCGCAAGCTTGGCCTGCTGTTTTTCAGAGCGCGCAAGGCGCCACTGTCCGATCGCAACGGCCAGAACCAACAAGAGACCTTTAGCTACAAGCTGATAGAATGTTGGAATACCGAGTAGGTTCATGCCGTTTGATAGTGTTGCCAGAAGCAAGACCGCCAACATGGAGCCAACAATCGTACCTTTGCCACCCGCCATCAGAGCGCCGCCGAGGAACACAGCCGTAATCGCCTCGAGTTCAAGTCCCTGGGTACCGGAAGCTGGCTGCCCAGATGATGTCCGCGCGGTTACAAGCACGCCAGCGAGGCCTGACAAAGCGCCGGAGACCGCATAAATCGCATAGCGCATGCGCGTTAGGTTGATACCAGCAAGGCGCGCTGCAACGGGGTTCCCACCCATCGAATAGATTGACCGCCCAAATACCGTTGAGGTCATTACGAAATGCGCCACGACAGCGACCAGAACGAGAAGCAGGAATGCAACGGGAAGGCCTGGGAAGCTCTCTGTCTGAAACAGCCGTCCAGAACCCAACCATGCAAGGTTTGGATCAAGAACGCCCACAGGGCGGCCATCGGGCGCTATCAAAAACGCGACTCCGCGAAAGGCCGAAAATGTCGCAAGCGTTGCAACAACAGGGTTTACGCGCAGGATCGAAATGATCGTCGCGTTGATCAAACCCAGAATGATACCAATACCCATTCCCGCAAACACGCCGCCAGTCACTGTTCCCATCTGGGTAACCGTCAGGGCGCAAACGACCGAAGCACAGCCCGCGATAGAGCCAACCGAAATATCGAGCCCCGCAGATACAATGACAAGCGTCATACCAACCGCGATCAACCCGACCACGGCCATATTTTGCCCGATATTCATCAGATTTCGCGCGGAAAAGAAGAACTCGGTTTGCGTGGCGATGAGCGCCACCATGATGATCAGCGCTATAATCAGCGAAAGGTTTTCGGCGCCAACGAAGTTGGTGAACCGCTTCAGCGCACTGCTCTTGGGCGAAGCAATCTGGAGCGTTGCGTTTTCAGTGATACTCAATTTTTTGTCCTCCGTGGGCATATCAGGCCGCCTTTGTCCCGAGGGCGAGATTGACGATCGCCTCCTCGGTGGCATCCTGTTTTTCTATTGGTTCAGAAATCTGTCCGTCGCGCATGACGATAATCCTGTCTGACATAGACAGAAGCTCGGGCATCTCGGAGGAGATCATCATGATCGCCAACCCCTGCTTGGATAGATCGTCGATCAGACGGTAAATCTCGGCCTTGGCACCCACATCAACCGCGCGGGTCGGCTCATCGAGAATAAGCAAACGGGGCGCCGCCGCGAGCCAGCGGGCCAAAACGACTTTTTGCTGGTTGCCGCCCGACAACTTGCCGACTTCCTGCTCAAGGCTCGGTGTCTTGATTTCCAGCTTCTGAATGAATGGGGAAACCTTTTCAATCATCGCGGACGTACGCAGCACGCCCATGCGAGCGAGGGCCGAATATACAGCCATTGATGCGTTTTCAATTACCGAGCGAACGAGGATCAACCCCTCCGCTTTGCGGTTTTCCGGCGCAAATCCGATGTTTGCGGCAATCGCGTCAGCTGGTGAACGGATGGTCTTCACCTCTCCGCAAATTTTCACTGTGCCTCCGCTTTTCTCGAATTCGCCAAATAGCACTTTGGCGAGTTCAGTACGCCCAGCGCCAACAAGCCCCGCAAAACCAACGATTTCGCCAGCTCTGATTTGAAAAGAAATATCGCGATGCCAACGGCTGGACAGATTCTCGACCTCAAGTACGACTTCTGGGGTCGAAACCTCTTCGCGACTATATCCGTGCGCCAGTTCACGACCGACCATCAGGTTCACGATGTCTTGCTCGGTTGTTTCCTCAATCCGCAGATCGCCCGTCTGAACACCATCTTTAAGAACCACCACACGGTCGGAAATCTCCATCACCTCGTGCAAACGGTGCGAAACATAGATGATGCCGAGCCCCTCTTGCCGAAGCTGCCGGATCAACGCGAAAAGTCGGTCGGCCTCTTCGGTTGTCAAAGATGCGGTCGGCTCATCAAAAGCCACGACTTTGACGCCGTCTTTCAGGGCTCGGAGGATCTCAACGATATGCTGCTGAGCGGGTGAAAGCGTGCGCCCGAGTGCATCGATATCGAGCACCCCGACAAAACCGTAACGCTCTAACATTTCGGTTGTGATTTGCCGCATCTTTGCATGATCAACACGGCCGCTCGCGCGACGCGGATATTCGCCAATAAAGATATTCTCCGCCGCCGAGATATGCGGAACAATTTCCGGTTCCTGCCTGACAAGACGGAAGCCTGCGTTTCGCGCCTCTAGCGGACTTGCGTGACTTACTTCTGTACCATCAAGGGCAACCTTGCCCTCATCAAGCGTGTAGTCTCCGCAAAGAATTTTAAGGAAGGTGGATTTTCCGGCACCGTTCTCGCCGACAAACGCGACAACTTCTCCGGGGAAAACCTTCATACTAACGTTCGAGAGCGCCTTAACACCGGGAAAAGACTTTCCGACTCCCTGAACGTCGAGGATCGCAGATGACATGACCTGCTCCTTTTGTTCCTGTAGTGAGTAGCGAGCGCCGTTTGGCGCCCGCCCGGGAGGTTATTAGTCGCAGGACATGTAATCGGCGTAGTTATCGGGGCCGACGATGGTCGTGTTTGCAACGGTCTTGAGTGGCAGATCTTCACCAGTCTCAATGGAATTGATGAGTGTGCGCGCTGCGGCGTCACCAACATCCTTACCCGAGATGTAAAGCGCAGCTTTAAAGCCAGAAGGAATACCCTCTTTCCAAGGACGGCACGCTTCATAAGCGCCAAGCCCTACAGCAATTACATCATCTGGATTGAAGCCCGCATTCTTAAGTGCGTTGTTTGCGCCAAGCACACCTTCGTCGTTACAGGCAAACACAACCCATTTGTCGACACCGGGATTCGCCGTTAGCACTGGGCCAGTCGCCGCGAGAGACGTGTCAGCTGTGCCGTCATATGAAACCTGCACGATGCTATCTGCGCTCGCACCAGCCGCAATTACTTGCTCTTTGGCGGCGTCAGTGCGGTCGTTACAAACCGAAAGCGTTTGAACCTCAACGCTCAAAACACCGTAGCGCGCGCCATCAAGCCATCCGCTTTCCTTCAGCAACTCACCAGCTCGCTCACCAACTTTGGTGCCCATTGCAACGCCATCAAAACCAACGAATGGAACAGGGCTACCGTCTTCTTTCATGATCGGGTCGTCAGTCGCTACGAGCAGAACGCCCGCTTCATCAGCGGAACGCGCAACCGCAGGGCCAAGCGCCTGATCGGGCGCGGTCAGTCCAATGCCTTTTGCACCGGATGCGATCGCGTCAGAAACCGCAGAGATGGCAAGGTTTGCATCAAGTTCAACGTTGATGATCTTGGCAGTGTAGCCAAGCTCTTCAGCGGCAGCTTTAAAGCCGTCACCTTGATCAATGAAGTATTGTTGCGTTCCGCTCTTGTAGATCGCGACGATTTCTTTGTCGTCGGCCATTGCCGTTCCGGCAAGCAGGGCCGTCCCTGCAATCGACATAAGAAGTGCAGGTTTAACTCGATTGAGCATGTATTCTCCTCCCAAAGGTGATCTTTATTCGAGTATTTTCATCTCGACGGTTAAAGGATATAATCAGTTAATCAGACAAAGTCAACAAGCGCAGCGAGGAGTTCAATCAAGTGCAGAGACTAAAAGGGAAAACCACCATCGTGACCGGTGCCGGCCAGGGAATCGGAGAAGCCATCGCACGCCGATTCGCGACAGAAGGCGCGCACGTGGTGATCGCGGAACTGAACGAAGACAAGGGAAGAGACGCTGCAGAACAGATCGCAAGCGAAACTGGCGCAGAGACGCTTTTTGTCAAAACAGATATATCCAACACCCAAAGTGTTACGGCCATGCACGCCGCCGTTCTGGAACGGTTTGGCCCTGTGGATGTGCTGGTTAATAATGCTGGAATCGCTGTATTCCGCGCGCCACTTGAGACCAGCGATGACGATTGGGATCTCTGCATGAATGTCGATCTGAAAGGCGCTTGGACCTGTACAAAGACTGTGCTTCCCGACATGCTCGCCAAGCAAAATGGTGCCGTGATCAATATCATTTCCAATCACGCCTTTTCGATTATCAAAGGAACTTTTCCCTATCCCGTCGCCAAGCATGGCTTACTTGGACTAACCCGTTCTCTTGCGCTGGAGTATGCGGACAAAGGAATCGCAATTAACGCGATATCACCCGGCTACACGGATACCCAAATCGCCGAGAATGACTTTGCCGCAACGGGAGATGCTGCCAAGGCCCGCGCGAAAGTTGAAGCCATGCAGCCCGTCGGCCGACTGTGTCGCCCCGACGAAATAGCCGCCGTGGCGGCAATGCTGGCATCCGAAGAAGCGCGCTTCATGATAGGAGAAAATATCGTCATGGACGGCGGTGTGACGATACGAATGTACGACGACATCCGCTCGGGCGATTAAGCCAACAAACCACTGGCCCGCGCGCAGCATGGGCCAGCTTGGTATTCAATTGCTAAGAGATAGCTTTGCCGAGGAACGCACTTCGTGCAGCGGCGGCGGTCAAGACCGGACCCTGCCCCCATGGAACAATGCGATCTAGCGGAACATGCCAATAATGTTCGTCTACCAAGGCAGACATGACGGCGGCAGACACACCAAGAAGATTTCCCTGCTCATCAAGGTTCGAAACCATCGCGCGGAATGCCTTCTTTGCGGGCAATTCAAAACGCTCGCTCAACACGCCCTGCTTCATCCCACGGTAAAACGCCGTTGCCATAAAAGCAGCGGTTGAAGATTCCGGCCCGGAACGCGGCTCGTGCACCATGCAATGCCAGTTCCCGTCCTCAAGCTGGTACGAGACCATTGTTTCCGCTAAAGCAATGGCCTGCTCTTGCAATTCATCCGCTGCCGGAGCATCGCCGCAAAACTTCAGCACATCCAGCATCCCCAAAAGAGCCCAACCTTGCCCTCGGCCCCAACCGGGAATTTGCGATCGGCCAAGTTTCTCGAGCCAGTAGTGCCGATACGTTCCGGTTTCTTGATCAAACAGGAATTCACGATACCCAAGAATCTCGCGAACCGCGGTCTCTGCCCAATCGTTCGCGGGATCAATTTTTGACAGGTGTGCATAGAATGGCGCGTCGAAATGCATGCAATCAAGCCAGATACCCGCGCCGGAATCCTTCATTAGTTCGCTCTGCTCTTTAGAGAGTTGAGCGCCACCATAAGGTTGCCGCAATGAGCGCAGCGTGTCTTCGAATGTTACGGCAACATCCCCGATCTTACGCCGACTTCGAAGGTGCTGCGCGAGATCAAGTACTGCTGTTTTCAAAACCTCGTCACCTGTCCGCTCGACGATATCACACATCACATGGCCGGGCGCGGTGTTGTCGTCGGGGTGGAATGGATGACGCCGCGTGGCCCATGCACGGAAGAACCCTTGGCTGAAATCTATCCACTTCGGATCTTCAAGCAAATCTGCTGCGGCAACCAACCCCTCGAATCCGACTGAATCGCCATAGAACCACCCCTTGAATTCATGGGCAGCGAGGCGTTCGGCGACCGCCGCAATGAGCTGCGGCTGAAGCGTATCGGGCATATTCTTCTCCATTATAGAAATTATTCGGTTGTCTGGGCCAAACCGTCCTGCATGTCTCTGATCGCGCTCGCGATTACTTCGCGCATTGCTGTGCAAGCACGCTCGGCATCCCCATCCATGAACGCGTTGTAAACCGCCTCGTGGAGTTGTTGGCTTTCGTCCATACCAACCATTTCAGAAATGTAGCCGACAGCAGCCATCTGAAGATCGATGGAAATACTCATTGATGCCTCGATGACCGCATAAAGTTGTTCCAGCAACTCGGATCCTACACACTCGATGAGCGATCGGTGAAAATCCAAGTCCGCATCAATAAAATTTTGACGTCGCTCTGCTGAATCCACTTCGGGCTCTTCAGCCACCGCAACTTTACGCTCCCACGCAGCCTTAACCCTTGCGCGCTGCTCTTCTGTTGCCATCTGTGTCGCGGTGAACGCAATTCCAGGCTCCATGACAAGGCGCACCTTCTGGAGATCATCCAGAAGCGATATTGTATCCCCAGCTTGGATACGCCAGTCCATTACATCCGGATCAAGCAAGCGCCACTCTGAACGGAGCATAACCCGCGTACCATCAGATGTTTTACTGCGGATAAGGCCCTTTGCTCCGAGAATTCGAAACGCTTCGCGCACAACCGATCGGCTCACACCAAGCTCTTCAACGAGATCGGCCTCTTTGCTGATTGCGTCACCTTCAGCCCATTCACCACCAACAATCCGTACGCCAAGGTTCTCGACCGCCGCTCCGAGGATCCCGCGCACCTCTATGACGCCGCCAATTGCTGACTTTCGGCTTAATGGACTACGTTTTTTCATAAACTAAATCTCCTGTTTATAATATAAACTGACAAAATCATTTGTGCAAGAGGCGTAACTCCCCCGCCTTAATGCTCAATATTCGGGTATATAATCACTAGTAAATCCAAGAATTCTCGAGATGATTTGGGCAAACCAGCTCCGCGACACGGAACATCCCGCATCAAACGGAGACCCCAGTCGTGTTTCAAAGAAACGCAAGTACTGGACAAAGATTAGAGCTTGTTTGTGATGGGAGGTGCTGTTTCTATCAGTAATAGAAGGCATTAACACACTCCGCGGCCTGCGATTGGAGGTAACCCTTGCTAAATTTCACGTCTCCTATTCCGTTGATAGTTGCAGCGATTTTTCCCGCGTTTCTCGACCAATGCTCGCGAGCTGACGAGAGTGTGGCGCTAGGTATTCTTGCACGGGACCGCGTTGCGCTCACTGCAACAGCCAACGAAATTGTCGTGGATCTTCCGCTCGCAGAAGGATCAAAAGTCAAGGTTGGCGACACGCTGGTTCAACTAGACGGCACCCTGCAAACATCGAAGTTGGCGCTGGCGCAAGCGGAGCTTGAAAAAGCACAAGCAACCTTACTCAAGCTACAAGTTGGCGCCCGAGAGGAAGAGATCGCGATTGCCGAAGCCGAGGTTGCGGGTGCCGTTGCGCGATTGGCTGACGCAGAGGCCATCTATCAGCGAAACCTAAAACTGGTCGAAAACTCGATTGTGACCGAAGCACAGGTTGCGAACAATCTGGCCGTAAGAGACTCAGCGCGTGCCGAATTGCGAAGCGCAAAGGAAACACTGAAGGAATTGAAGAACGGCACAAGGCCCGAAGATTTGGCCGTTGCCGAAGCGAACGTGAGAGCACAGGAAGCATCCGTCAAAGCCGAGCAGACCATTCTGGATGAGTTGACTGTTGTGGCAACGCGCGACGGTATTTTAGATTCTTTACCATGGAACCTTGGGGAACGCGTGGCACTGGGCAGTCCGGTTGCCGTCCTCATAACGGGCGAGGTTCCATATGCCCGTGTTTACATCCCAGAGCCGCATCGCATTAAGCTCAAAACCGGCGACAAGCTGGAAGTACATGTTGATGGGCTCGACGCCCCTTTGGATGGCGTAGTGCGTTGGATCAGCGACGATCCGTCTTTTACGCCCTATTTCGGGCTAAACAAAGATGATCGGACAAGGCTCGTCTATCTCGCGGAAATTGACCTGCCCTCTGCCTCACCAGACTTGCCCCCAGGCATACCAGTTCAGGTTCCTATGCCATGACAGATGTCGTTGTTTCGACACGCGGCCTAACCCGAACATTCGGAGAGAAGACGGCCGTCGATAACCTAGATCTCGAAATCCAAACCGGCCAGATTTACGGGTTTCTTGGTCCCAACGGGTGCGGAAAAACAACAACCATTCGAATGCTGACAGGGCTTCTTACGCCGAGCAGCGGAGAGGTAACTGTGCTGGGCAAGTCAATGCCGCAGGCGGCGGAACCGCTCAAAAGCCAAATTGGGTACATGACCCAGATATTTTCGTACTATCGAGATTTAACGGTGCGCGAAAACCTGAAGTTCGCCGCCGAGATTTACGGGATTCCAGCAAAATCGGTGAAAGGCCGAATTGAGGAACTTCTGCACACCTATGATCTAACGACAAATGTAGATCAACTTTGCGGCAGTTTGAGCGGTGGGCAGCGGCAGAAACTATCCCTCGCTGCGACAGTTATTCATCGGCCAAAGCTCCTGTTTCTGGATGAACCAACCTCTGCTGTTGACCCGGAAACTCGCCGAACGTTTTGGGAGCAGTTGTTTGATCTTGTCGATGAAGGCGCAACAATGATCGTATCCACCCATTTCATGGACGAAGCAGAGCGCTGCCACAAGTTGGCCATTCTGCAAAACGGAGCAAAAAAGGCCGATGGTTCTCCGCGCCAATTGATGGATAACCTTCAAGCCGATGTTGTAGAGGTTGAGGGACCAGAGCTGCGCACCGTCAAACATAAGCTGGACGGAAAGCCTAAGGTTCTATCTACCGCGCAAATTGGATCGCGGCTTCGTGTCTTGGTGGATAAAACAGAGCCACAACCCGTCGAAATGCTGCGCGCTTTGCTCAATACGTTTGCGGACCTGACCCTCACGCAACAACGCCCAAACCTTGAAGACGTATTCGTCAGCGCAACACGGGAGCAGAGGGCATGATATCACCGCGCCGTATCGCCGCCGTTCTGAAGAAAGAGTTACTCCAGTTGCGAAGAGATCGAATGACCTTCGCCATGGTCATAATGATACCTTTGATCCAATTGATGCTGTTCGGATATGCGATCAACACCAACCTGCGCCACGTCCCTGTTGCATTGGTGGACCAAGCTGAAACAGAACTCTCGCGCACGCTCGCTCAAATTGTGCAAGCCACGCAGGTTGTTGAATTCACCGAGGTCTTCGCCACTCCCCAAGAAGCAGAGATCGCAATCACAGAAGCCCGTGTGCGAGCTGCATTGATCATTCCCCGCGATGTAGACAACCGATTTGCAAGAAGCCCCGCGATCGGGCTGGGCCTGCCGAATGCGACAGACCAAACCAGCAGCCGCCCTGTTGCGCATTGGATTGTCGATGGCTCAGACACCATGGTGGCGAGCGCGATCAAATCACTCAGAGCAATGCCTTTAACCGAGATGATGAGATTGCCACCAAACCGACTGGTTCCAACGTTTGAAGTTACGCTTTACTTCAACCCAGAACAGCGCTCGGCGGTTAACATTGTGCCGGGCCTCGTGGGCGTTATCCTTACTATGACCATGATCCTGTTCACATCGGCTGCCATCGTGCGCGAACGCGAACGCGGCAATATGGAAATGCTCATCAACACGCCCGTTAAGTCGAGCGAGATCATGATTGGAAAGATTATCCCTTATATCTTTGCGGGACTAATTCAGGTCGCAATCATTTTAGGGCTTGGGCATGTTCTGTTTGATGTCCCGATTAATGGTGGGCTGGGTGCATTGCTTGTCGTGACATTGCTGTTCATCATCGCGAGCCTGTCAGTTGGTCTGGTGGTTTCTACGCTTGCAAAAAATCAGCTTCAATCGATGCAGATGACGGTTTTCATCCTGTTGCCTTCGATCTTGATGTCTGGGTTTATGTTTCCCTTTGACGGCATGCCTCAGCCCGTTCAAGTCATCGCGCAAGCGCTGCCAGCGACACATTTCATGGATATGATCCGTGGAGTTGTTTTGCGAGATGCCTCGCTCTTTGAGATGAGAGAACAAATCCTGTGGATGATCGGCTTCACTGTCTTTGGCCTTATGGCAGCGACATTGAAATTCAAAAAGCGGTTGGATTAGGATCGCTAAACCTGAGATGCCAGACGTCGGTCGGCCCTAAGACGGGCCATACAAAAAGCACCATGTTCGTTCAATTATTGCATGAAAGCAGCGATCGCATTGCCTTGTGCGCTTAATCGAAAATGCGGTCGCCCTGCTCGTCAATAACCTGCTTCGCTTTATCGATACTAATGCTTTCGGCCTGATCCTTGCTGTCAAAAACATCCGCTCGGATAACCGCACAGGTCTTGCGCTCTCCGTCGATCGTTTTTTCGATACGAGCTGACAACCGGTACTTACCACCTTCCGCCATCAGGTCTGGAAAAATGTCGAAACCTTTGTACTCGACTGGCTTCGGTTCGGATTTTTCTCCACCGCCGAAGAGTTTAGAGAAGAGTGACATTGGAAGGCTCCTTTCAGCTTAGTGCGGAAAGGAGCCTAGCGATGCTCACGGCTGGGGGAAAGCGCTTTTTGCTCTCAGCAGAGCCGCGCCTGAAACTAACGGCGACAACTAAAAGCCGTTTCACCCAAGTCTCATCAACAGGACCTGAGCTGAATAGGCTTAGGGTTATATGTGCCGCGCGTTGCCAACCCTAGCTGTAGTCTTCCCAATCCATTGCTTCAAACTCTTCGCGGAACGCGAAGCGCTGCAAGTGAACATCGATCACGTGGCGTGCTTTCTCGATTTGCTCGGGGCCGTCGCCAGTTACCTCGACGGACAGTTCGTTTTCTTTGGCCTCTAATCGTGCAGGTCCGAACGGCATCGCTGCTTCGCCCTGTGTGTCATCATATTTCACGTCAACCTTATGGGCGAAGTGCTTGCATAACTGCTTCAAGTACTTCGAAGCTTGTTCGGTTTTGAACGTTCCGGTTTGAGTCAGCATTCTATATCCTATCTTTTTTGTCAGATTACAGGTTGCACGGCTTTACATCAATACCTTATAGAAACGCTCAGGATACTCATTTTCGAAATAGGACTTCTTATGCTTAGATCATTCATAGTCGCAGCCACGACGGCTCTTTGCGCAACCGCTGTGTCAGCAGCAGACGTAACAATCACAACATATGGCGACACCGCTACTGTTCCGCAGCAACCTCCAAGCGTTGCGGTCTTCGATATGGCGTCGCTGGATATGCTTGATGCGCTGGAGATCAAGGGAATTACTTCGACTTCCAATACCTATTTGCCTTACCTTGAAGAGTATCAGGGCGAGATCGGCACGTTGTTTGAGCCCGACTTTGAGGCGCTTGCCGCAACTGGCCCTGGACTCATTATTGCTGGTGGCCGCTCGTCCACACAGGTAGACGCGCTCTCAAAGATCGCCCCTACTGTGGACATGACCCTTTGGGGTGACGACCTGCTTGGCCAAACGCGAGATCGCCTAACGGCATATGGCAAAATCTTCGACAAGGAAGAAGAGGCCGCCTCTCTTATCGCGAACCTCGATACAGAATTGGAAGCCACGAAAAAAGCCGTTGCCGGAAAGGGAACCGCGCTGATCCTGCTCACAAATGGTGGCAAGATTTCCGCCTACGGCGCAGGCGGTCGATTTGGCTGGTTGCATCAGGAATTGGACCTTGCTGAAGCTGTTGATGGCTTGGAAGACACAACACACGGCGAATCCATTTCCTTTGAGTTCGTTCGTGAGGCGGACCCTGATTGGATACTGGTGCTTGACCGTGTTGCCGCCATCGGCGCAGAAGGCGAAAGCGCTGCTGCGACGCTCGACAATGCGATCATTGCCGATACGACAGCCGCCCAGAAGGGACAAATTGTTCATTTGAACTCCGGCGGATTCTACATCGCTTCTGGCGGCATTCAGTCTACTCTGGAAACACTCGACATCATCAAATCCGCTTTTGGCAGTGTAAGTGGCAGCTAAGTCCGGAATTATCGCCATCCTAACAGGCTTGACCCTCGTAAGTTGCCTTACGGGGGTCTCGTCGTTGTCGGGTGACGGAATTTGGCTTTTGTTCTATTCACGGCTCCCGCGTACTGCTGCTGCGCTTTTGGCTGGTGCGAGCCTCGCTGTTGCGGGGGTCATCATGCAAATGTTGTCGCGCAATAAATTTGTCGAACCATCAACTGCCGGAACCGCGCAAGCCGCAGCATTCGGTCTTGTGGTAATCACACTGCTGGCGCCCGGAGCGGCGCTTTGGGCGAAAATGGGCGCGGCGACATTCACTGCACTTATCGGCACCGCGGGTTTCCTCGCGCTGGTGCGACGCTTGCCGCCACATGATCCAATGCTGGTTCCGCTTACGGGGATTGTTTACGGTGGAATTATTGGTGCGGCCACGACATTTCTTGCGTACGAACGCGACCTGCTACAATACCTCGACATTTGGATAAACGGCGAGTTTTCAGGCGTAATGCTCGGGCGTTACGAGTTTCTGTGGATCGCAGGTATCCTTGCAGGCGTGGCGTATCTTTACGCAGATCGTTTTACGATTGTTGGCTTGGGCGAGGATGCCGCAAAATCTCTCGGGCTCAACCACAAACAGGCAATGATCGCAGGGCTATCGATCGTCGCGGTTATCTCTGCGGTTACGACAGTTAGCATCGGCATGATCCCTTTTGTTGGTCTGGTTGTCCCCAACATTGTGGCGCGCATCTATGGCGAAAACCTACGCCAGACACTGCCGATTGTCGCCGCTTCCGGCGCGGGTTTGGTGTTGGCATGCGACATACTCGGAAGGGTCATTCGATATCCGTTCGAAATCCCTGTGGGTACAATTCTTGGTGTGATCGGCGCAGCAGCGTTCTTGTGGATTTTGCATGGGCGGGCACGTCATGGATAATCTAAGCTTACCTTCGCGCCTCGCAGTCCTTGCGACTTTGGCAGTATTCGCCTTGCTTGCATTCATGACGCTGGAATCACGGGGCAACTGGGGATTTGTCCTGCCATTCCGCGGGATCAAAGCCCTAGCGCTCGTTACGTTCGCCACTTCGGTCGCGCTTTCGACGATGGTTTTCCAAACTTTAACCGCCAACCGAATTTTGACACCATCAATCATGGGGTTTGACGCGCTCTATATACTTATTCAGACATCACTGGTTTTCACCATTGGCGGCGTGGGATACGCGTCAATTGATCCTGTCATGAAATTTACTGTGGAGTCAGTATTCATGACGGCAGCAGCACTCGCCCTTTTTGGAATGGTGTTACGCGGGGTGCATGATATCGGCCGAATGGTGTTGACGGGTCTGATACTTGGTGTGCTCTTTCGCTCAATCTCATCGCTTATTAACCGGCTTATTGACCCTTCGGAGTTTTCTATCATCCAACAGGCCAGCTTCGCGAGTTTCAACGCGGTTAACGTTGAGCTGACTTGGATAACATTCGTCCTGACCGCGGCGTGTTTTGTATGGTTGATGTCCATTCACAAACGGCTCGACATAATGGCGCTCGGGCGGGACGCCGCCAAGGGCTTGGGTGTTGATTACGAACGCGAGACAAAAAAACTACTCGCCGTTATCGCATTGCTTGTTTCCAGTTCTACGGCACTCATCGGCCCTGTCTATTTTTACGGTCTGTTGGTCGCCGCACTTAGCCACAAGCTGATCGGCACATGGCGCCACCAATATCTTTTGCCCGCATCCTGCATCATTGGCGCAGGATTACTCATTGCTTCTCAAACCCTTTTCGAACGGGTTCTATCTCTCCAAACCTCTGTCGCGGTGGTAATTGAAGCAATTGGCGGCATCACATTCCTCTTGCTCCTTTTCACTAGGAAAACGCGATGATTGAAGTTCGAAATCTGGCAGTGGCGTTTGACGGCACTAAGATTCTACGCAACATGACCCTTTCTCTGCCGAAAGGTAAATTGACGGGAATTGTCGGCCCCAATGGTGCGGGCAAATCAACACTTCTGACAGCCATGGGCCGCCTAACACCTATCCACTCCGGTGAAATCCTTTTTGACGGCTTTCCAATTGGTGATATCGCAACTGCCTCTTTGGCAAAACGCCTGTCTATTTTCCGCCAAAGCACGCCAATTACGCCACGGCTAAGCGTTCGGGATCTGATTTCCTTTGGCCGCTATCCCCACACACAGGGCCGGCCAACCGGTGCCGACTTGCTGATCATAGAGCAAGCAATCGCGCGCCTTGATCTCTCGGAATTCGCAGACCGATACCTCGATACGCTGTCGGGCGGCCAGCGCCAGCGCGCATTGTTAGGCATGGTATTGGCGCAAACGGGTGATGTCGTATTGCTTGATGAACCTCTTAACAATCTTGACATTACGCACGCTCGAACTGTCATGCGAGTTGCGCGAGAAGAGGTTGAAATGGGGCGGACGGTTGCAATTGTCCTTCACGATTTAAGCATAGCTGCAAACCATTGCGACCACGTCATCGCACTCAAGGACGGCCAACTCCATAGCTCTGGAAAACCCGAAGATGTACTTACCAACGAAGGGCTATCCGACCTCTACAACACCAAAGTCGATGTAGCCGAAATCGAAGGAAGACGGGTCATACTG
The DNA here is from genome assembly GCF_028823805.1 of Halocynthiibacter sp. C4. Taxonomy (NCBI): domain Bacteria; kingdom Pseudomonadati; phylum Pseudomonadota; class Alphaproteobacteria; order Rhodobacterales; family Paracoccaceae; genus Halocynthiibacter; species Halocynthiibacter sp. C4. The sequence continues at coordinate 124,853 of NZ_JAPEIE010000005.1, forward strand.
ACGGTTTGAAAAGAGCGGCGCTCCAGTTTCCTAGGCCCTTTTGACCTTGCGGCCCGGAGTTAGACCGTTGATCTTTTGGATAATGCTATCGGCATCAATACCAAAATGGCGATAAAGATCATTGATCGTTCCGGTTTGGCCAAAATGTTCAACGCCAAGGGGTATTGTTCGATGCCCTTGAACGGCGCCGAGCCAAGAAAGCGTTGCCGGATGACCATCAATCACAGTCAGCAACTGACAATGAGGAGGGAGCTCCTGCATTAGTCGCTCAATGTGGCTTGTCGCGTTTGATTGGCCACGCGCACGCGCACGTTGAGCAGCGGTCCAGCCAGCATTAAGGCGGTCTGCAGATGTAATTGCCAGCACCCCAATATCGCGGCGCGCTTCGGCCAGATGCCCTGCCGCACGGATCGCTTCGGGTGCCACGCTGCCCTGATAGGCGATGACAACCTCACAATTCGGGCCAGGGCGGCGCAACCAATAGGCGCCATCAACCGCGCCCTGTTTCCAGTCCGGATCGGGCCGCTTGCCCGGTTGCTCGATTGGATTGGTTGAAAGCCGCAGATAGACAGAACCACCAGTCTCATCGCGCAACCACGTGCGTTCGTCTGGGTCACCTTCGCCGTTGCGCTGAAGGTAAGAGAATGACCATTCCATGATCGCAGCAAGTTCATCCGCAAAAGCAGGTTCAAAAGCAGCAAGCCCATCCTGACTCATGCCGATCAACGGCGTTCCGATGGATTGATGCGCGCCGCCTTCGGGGGCAAGCGTTACGCCCGAAGGTGTGCCCACAACCATAAAGCGCGCGTCCTGATAACAGGCATAGTTCAACGCATCGAGACCGCGCGAAACGAAGGGGTCATAAAGCGTGCCAATCGGGATAAGCCGTTTGCCAAACAGCGAATGAGACAGCCCAGCAGCGCCCAACAAAAGGAACAGATTCATCTCCGCAATGCCAAGCTCGATATGTTGGCCTTCAGGCGTGAATTCCCACTTTGCTGTTGAAGGTATCCGATGCTCAATGAATGCATCGGCTTGGGCCTCGCGGGCAAAGAGTTTGCGCCGGTTCACCCATGGTCCGAGGTTGGTGGTTCCTGTCACATCCGGCGAAGTCGTGACGATACGGTCGGCGAGGTCGCTATCTCCTTTGGAAAGGTCATCAAGGATTTTCCCAAAAGCCATTTGCGTTGAGATTTCGCGATCGCTCGACATCTCGATCTTTGGAACAGTAAGTGTCTCATCAGTGTATCGCCTTGTGCCCTCGGCAAAGAACGGCACTTTATCCATCCATTCCTGAAGCGCGTCAGGATCAGAGACTGTGGCGAACTTTTCCCATTCCTGCCCGTCCGGGACATTCATCTGCTTCTGCCAATCCGCCATCTGCGCTTTGGTCATCAGCCCACCGTGATTGTCTTTGTGTCCTGCAATCGGCGTTCCCCAGCCCTTGATCGTATAAGCAAGGAAGCAGGTTGGCCGATCGTCCTTTACGCTTTGAAAAACATCGGCCATCGTTTGTACGCAGTTGCCGCCGAGGTTTTCCATGAGCGCGGCGAGTTCATCATCACTGCGCTTTTCGATGAGTGCGGTAACCGGCCCTTGATCGCCAAGATCATCCATCAGGTGTTTCCGCCAAACAGCCCCGCCTTGGTAAGTCAGAGCGGAATATTGTTGGTTGGGACAGGCATCTATCCACTCTCGTAGTTTCTCGCCACCTTCTTCTTTGAATGCCGCCTGTTGAAGAACGCCGTATTTGATGCGGATGACGTTCCAACCGAAGGCATCAAAAATTTTCTCGACCCGCTCAAACAGTCCTTCTCGCACGATGCCGTCAAGTGATTGCCGGTTATAATCAATAATCCACCAGCAATTGCGAAGATCGTTCTTCCACCCTTCTTGAAGGGCTTCATAAACGTTTCCTTCGTCAAGCTCGGCATCGCCAACGAGCGCAACATGCCGCCCAAGCGGCAATCCTTCGCCCCAAGTCTTAGCGGCAATATAATCCTGAATGATTGATGAGAATGCAGTGATCGCAACACCAAGCCCCACAGAGCCCGTTGAGAAATCCACATCATCAATATCCTTCGTGCGGCTGGGATAGGATTGCACCCCGTCAAAACCGCGGAAGTTCTGCATTTTCTCGAGTGTTTGGTTCCCCATCATGTACTGCATCGCATGGAATATCGGGGATGCGTGGGGTTTAACGGCGACACGGTCCTCTGGCCGAAGAGCAGAGAAATAGAGCGCGGTCATAATCGAAACCATCGACGCAGAGCTTGCTTGGTGTCCACCGATCTTGATGCCGTCCACCTTAGGGCGCACGTTGTTGGCGTTGTGGATCATCCAATGAGAAAGCCACATAAGGCGGCTTTCCATTGTCTTGAGGTATGTGTTCTCCGCTTCCGCCATATCAGCCTACTTTCTCCAGAACCCGTCGCAGCGCGCGGCCGTCAGGACCAAAAATATGGGCATTTTCAGGTTGGATACGAAGGCCAAGGCGATCGCCTGATTTGGCTGGAATGTTGCCATGTTTGCGCACCATCAGCGGGCCTAAGCCCTCTACAACTGTGAAGATATTCGTATCCGACCCCAAATGCTCCACAACATCAGCCACCCCGATAAGATCGCCCTCGCCGGGGTCGACCACATCAATATGCTCGGGACGAATGCCAAGTTCTACCGCCGCGCCACAGTCCGGCAGATGCGGAAGCTTAATAACCGAGCCATCCGCCGTTTTCACCTCACCATCGCCGCCAGTAACGGGAACGATATTCATTGTTGGTGAGCCAATGAACTGCGCCACGAATTTATTGGCGGGGCGTTCATAGAGCTCAAGCGGGCTCCCGACTTGCTGGATGTCTCCACCATTCAAAACAACGATACGATCCGCCAGAGTAAGCGCTTCGACCTGATCGTGGGTCACGTAGATCATCGTTGCGCCGAGCTTCTGGTGCAGCCGCGCAATCTCTAGGCGCATTTCGACACGGAGCGCGGCGTCGAGGTTCGAGAGCGGTTCATCAAAAAGAAACGCACGGGGATCACGGATAATGGCGCGCCCCATGGCAACGCGCTGACGCTGCCCGCCCGACAGAGCCTTGGGGAGGCGCTCTGTCAGGGCGGTAAGGCCGAGCGTTTCGGCGGCCTTTTTCACACGCGATGCGCGTTCAGCGGCGGGGTCTTTGCGGATTTCCATCGAAAACCCCATGTTCCGCGCCACATCCATATGCGGGTAAAGAGCGTAGGATTGGAACACCATCGCAATATCACGGTCACGCGGGCGCACATCGTTCATTCGTTTGCCATCGATCAGGAAATCCCCGCCCGTGATCGGCTCTAGCCCTGCGATCATACGCAGAAGTGTAGACTTCCCACAGCCGGACGGACCAACAAGAACAATGAATTCTCCGTCCTCGATGTCGAGGTTCACATCGCGAAGAACCTCGACCGATCCATAGCGTTTCTTGACGTCCTTGAGTTCAATTCGTGCCATTTCGGCCTCCTATCCTTTGACCGCGCCGGACGTCAGCCCTTGCACGAGGTATCGTTGAATGAAAATGAAGAAGAGACAGCTTGGGACAAGGGCCAGCACACCGGCGGCCATCATTTGCCCCCAATCCACGGAGAACTTGGACACGAAGGTCAGAAGCCCAACGGGGAAGGTCATTGCCTCGTTCTTGGAGATCAGCATGAGCGCAAAGAGAAGCTCGGACCACGCAGCCGTGAAAACAAACCCGAGGGTTGCGCCAAGCCCAGGCAACGTGAGCGGAAAGATGACTTTGTACAGCGCTTGAAAGCGGGAGCACCCATCCATCATTGCCGCTTCTTCGAGGTCTTTCGGAATACCGTCAAAGAAGGACTGCATCAGAAACGTCGCGAATGGGACATTGAAAGCGGTATAAACCACGATCAGAGATGTGAGCGAGTTCAGCATGCCCAGGCCTGCGATGATCTTGTAAATCGGCGCGATAATCATCAAGAGCGGGAACATTTGGGTGATAAGCATCACTGCAATTAGCAGCCGCTTCCCCGCAAAGTTGAACCGCGAAAACGCATAGCCCGCTCCGGCGGCAACCAGTGTTGTAACCGCGGCCGTACCAAGAGAAACATAGAGAGAGTTCCCAAAGTAGGACAGGAAGTCTGTTTGGAATACAACTGAACGAAAGTTGTCGAACGTGAACTCGGAGGGCCAGAGATTTGTGCCTTCTGTGTAAATAAGCTGGTCAGGAGTCACAGCGATCTTGAGCAGCCAATACAGCGGAAAGAGCGCAAAGCTGAGATAAGCCAGAAGGGCGGCGTATTTACCAACAGCGAGGACGGGTTTGGGTGAGTGTGTCATGGCCATACCTCAAATCTTGACCAGCTTTTTGCGCAGCCAGAGCACAAAAACTGCATAAACGAGCAGAATTGCCAGAAGCGCTACAGCAATCGCCGATGCATAGCCGAAATCCAGTTTGCGGAACGCGGTTGTAAAGACATACGAGCTGAGAATTTGTGTTGAGTTTGCGGGGCCGCCACCTGTCATCACAAAGATCAGATCAGCAAAGTTCGCAATCCAGATTGTACGAAGCATCACCGTGATCGCGATCATCGGAGCAAGAAACGGCAGTGTAATTTTGGTAAAGGATTGCCACGCGGAAGCACCATCAATCTCGGCAGCTTCATAAAGTTCACCGGGAATGGATTGAAGCGCGGCCAGCAGAGTAATTGCGAAAAACGGAACGCCAAACCAGATATTCGCGACAATCGGCCCCCACATCGCAAGATCGGGGTCGCCCATAATATTGTATGGCTCTGAAAGTATGCCAAGAGCAGTGAGCCAATGTGGGAGAGGACCGATGACCGGGTTGAATAGCCAAGCCCAAGTCAGCGCCGAAAGAAATGTCGGAACGGCCCATGGCAGGAAGACAAGAGCCTGAAAAAGCTTTTTGCCGAAGAAGTTTGTGTTCAACAAAAGAGCAAGCCCAAGGCCAAGCGAGAACTGGAATGTGATTGACCAGAACGTCCACCAGAACGTGTTCTCGAGAGCGATCCAGAATTTCCGGTCGGCCCAGAGATCAATGTAGTTCTCAAATCCGACCCAACCTGTGTTGAACGGATTCAGTAGCTCTATCGACTGAAAGGAATAGGAAATGCCGATCACCAATGGGATCATCATCACGAGCCCGATCAGCACGATAGCTGGCGACAGATAGAGAAACGGCTCTACCATATACTGCCAGTAAAGCGAGCGTCTTGCCCGGGTTTCCCCGGGCATGACGTTGTTTTGCTTACGCGAGATCACTGCTTTGCCTTCCACTTAGCGTATTCCTCGGTCAGAAGCTCGGCCCACTCATCTGCGACTTCTTGCGCAGTGCGTTGACCCAAGAGTGCTTCCTGACTTGTTTCCAGCAGAAGTGTGCTGGCGAAGTAGCCCCATTGCTCAAGGTATGTCGGCATAATGGTCGGCTCGTACTGCTCGCCATTCAGTTCCTTGAACCAGCCTTCAAACTGCTCTGTTTGGAAGTGTGGGTCACGATCTGCGCCTTCGTGGATTGGAATAACCCCTACGCGTTTGGCCCATGTGGCGTTGGCCTCTGGTGCCGAAAGAGTCGCAACAAGATCAAATGCTTCTTTTTCATGCTCTGTGGATTCAAAGATCGACCATCCCGCGAACCCAATTGTTGGGAATGCTTTACCAGAAGGACCAACAGGCATCGGAATAACGGCAAAATCTTCTGCTGGCATCCGCTCGGAAATGGCGATCAGCGCATCTGGGTCTTGGTCTAGGAACGCGCATGTGCCGGAATAGAAACCAGCAACGATTTCGTTAAAGCCCCAGTTGACGGAATCCTTGGGTGCATACCCTTTCTGGTAAAGATCCATCATGAACTGAATTCCTTCGACGGAGCCCGGTTCGTTGATCCGGCTCTTGCCATCTTCGGTAAAGAATTCGTTTGTGCCGTTCATGGTTGCGCCGAACATGATCCAACCATTCGTACCGCCAGGACCACCACGCAGACAGTAGCCCGACTTACCGTCGAGCTCAGAAACAGCCGCGGCAGCAGCCATAAATTCTTCCATTGTCTCTGGTGGATTCTCTACGCCTGCTTCGGCGAGAAGCTTTTTGTTGTAGAACATCGCACGAAGATAGAACCCATAAGGGATCATATAGAGATCGCCCGCTTGGGAACCCATTGCGATTGTCTTGTCTGTTAGGGTGCTGCCATGCTCCCAACCAGCTACAAGATCCGTGAGGCTTTTGAGTTGGCCCGAACCGGCATAAAGCGCTTGCCATGTGTCTGGCATCTCGACCACGTCAGGCACATCGCCACCAGCAACCATTGTCGCCAGCTTCTCAAATGCCTGCCCCCAAGGAAGGCTGACAATCTCGACAGTAACGTCAGGATTGGCCTCTTCGTACTGGTCAACAAGCCCCTGAAGCACTGCTGTGCGCTCTGGGCTGGTGATAACTTCAACCAGTTTAAGCGTTGTCTCCGCCAATGCACTGCTTGCAAGCAGCATAGCGGCTGTGCTGAGCCCAGCGAGTTTGAGTTTCATAATTAAATCCTCCTTGTGGTGATAAAAAATGCGTCTTGTTTTTCTTTAGGTCGCGCTTTGGTTCAGGGCTTTTTCGAAGTCGGCCCAAAGGTCTTCCGCATCTTCCAAACCGAGGTTCAGCCGAACCAGATTGGGAGAGACACCGAATGCTTGCATCGAGTTTTTCGGCCCAGCCTGTGCAAGCCCGACACGCGCAGGCAGGATGAGGCTTTCAAAGCCCCCCCAACTCACGCCAAGACGGAAATGGCTCAGTGCATCCGAAAAATTTGGGATGTCGACGCTATCGTCGAACTCGATGGACATAAGCCCGGAGCGCCCGGTCAAACCGGGGACCGCATTTGCGCCGGGGCTGTTGATCTTGCGCACTTGTGGGAGTGCTGCGAGGCGATCAACGAAAAGATTCGCTGTTGCTTGATGTTGCATCATACGCGCATTCAATGTTCTTAGGCCGCGCGTCAGAAGAAATGCTTCGAACGGCGCAAGTTTGGCGCCAAGCAACGGCAAGGTAAGATCGCGGATTGCGGCAATATGCTCCTGCGATGAAATGGTAACGCCAGCTACCGTATCGGAGTGGCCCGAAATGTATTTCGAGGCCGAATGGACCACGATGTCGATTCCTTGCGCCAGCGGGTTCTGAAACACAGGCGTTGCCCATGAGTTATCGATGATTGTCAGTGTGTCGTGCCGCTTCGCGTGCTCTGCGACCAAGGCTAGGTTTAGCGGAGTGAAAACAACCGAACTGGGGCTTTCCAGATAGGCGATATCAAAGTTGGCCAGCAAATCGGCGTTAGCTTCGAAATCCTCAACAGGATAATAGCTAACCTCGACCCCGAACGGGCGCAGGATTTGCTCCATAAAACGATAAGTATCAGGGTAGACATGCTCAACGCAGGCGATCTTGCTGCCCGGCTTAACGAATGCGAGCAGAGTCGACGTAATTGCAGCAATGCCAGAGGCAAATCCCACCGCAGCTTCGCCGCCCTCGGCTTTGGCCATTAACCCTTCGAAAGCCGCAACTGTAGGGTTTTGTACGCGCGTATAAACGGATTGGTTGGTGCGGCCCGCCATGCGGTCTTCGAATGCCTGATAGTTCTCGAAAGCAAAAAGCGAAGTCTGCACGATCGGCGGTGTGATAGAGCCGGCTTCATCATCAAGAACCGCAGCCATCATCGTTGCGATGCTCTGGAAATCAGACATCACGCCCCTCCATGACTCGCCGAACTTCGGCTTCGACCATATCCATAATCTGTCCCATTATTTTTGTTGCTGTTTCTACATCGCCAGACACCACCGCCTTCGCGAGACTCGGGTGCAGCGGAATTGTTTCATGACCGAGGTGCACCTGACCGAAAGGTGCGTCGTAAATTGTGTGGAAGCTTTCCTGAATCAGATGCGAGAACTGATGAAAGAGCGGGTTTCCTGAAGCGTCATGGATCGCGGCGTGAAAACGAGCATCCGCCGCCCGCCAATCCTCTCCGGCCTCATAGATCGCCATAAGCTCGGCAGCACGCGCGAGAATGATCTTGCCTTGCTGCTCACTCACATTTTGGGTTGCGATCTTCACCGCTTCAATCTCGATAGGTCGGCGAACAGCCAACGTTCTCAAAAGACTTTCAGCCTCGATTTTCACAGTTAAGGGAAGGTGGATCGCTTGAGAAAACACTTCCGCCGCAAGCCGGGTACCGGCCTTTTTGTTTCGAGTGACGATGCCCATGTTCTGCCACGCGACGAGCGCTTCGCGGACCTTGGAGCGACCAACATTGAGCTTCTTTGCAATCTCGACTTCGGGGGGCAGACGATCCCCAACACCAAGCTGCGCGCGCTCGATCATAAGCGACAGCGCCTCTAGGACATCTCTTTTGCTTCCCGTTGCTTCGAGATGTTGCAGTGCATCAATTTCCGAGCCGTTTTCGCCCGCACTTCTTTTAGACACGATAAGCCTTCCTGTGTGTTGATAAGGAGCGTAGATTTAATGTCAGACAAAATCAATATAATGTATGACATTAAATATGCATGATTTTCAATAGCTTAAATCACACCCTATTAATTTATTGTAGAAATTAATGCCGACCGAGTCCTGTGATTCCTGCGGAAACCGGGCATCAAATTACTGTTCGATGAAAGCGAAAATCGACAAGAACAAAGCCATCCTTGGCTGAATTGCGAAGGCAAAAACAGCTCGCAATTAGCTTCAATTACATTCTGGAAAGGCCCGCGTTGGTATTTAGCAGGAACTGGCGAAAGATTGGGCTGCTTGCAGCTCCAATTCCTCTGGCATTATCTCCAACCGCCGCAGCTTCGACAACAGGCGGGATCAAACCGCGTTTGTCTTGGTTCACCATATATCGGCGAACACGGGCAACCAACTCTTCGCGAACCTCAGGCGGAAACGCTCCATCGATGAAAATTGCTTCAAAGTCGATGACGGCACATATTGAAAGGGCGGCCTTGGCAAGTTCCTGCGCTGTTGTCCCGATCCATGGCTCGACATATCGCGATATGCTGCTCCAATCCTGAGGCTTCTTCCAAAGAATTTCCGGGGCAACACCTGCTTCGATCAACCTGTCTTCGAGCAGAAACAGAGACGCGGTATCAATCAGCTGCTGACTTTCCCCCGACGGACCTGTTGTACGCATAGCTCCAAGAGAACCGGCGTTGCCTTGGTTGCCATCAAACACGGTGCCATTTAACGCAACACCCCCTCCGATCATTGAACCGATGAAGAAATAAAAATAGTCCCGAAACTCTGCCCCACGACCATACAGGTGTTCCGCGTGGCACGCGGCAGTTGCGTCATTAACTACGAAAACCGGCAGGTCGCTGAACTTGGCAACTTCGGAGAAAAAGTCCACGTCCTTCCAAGATCTGAAATTCTCGGCCGCCACTCCAGATAGATCGTGCCATTTCCAAAGCTCGAATGGTGTCCCAATTCCAATCCCGCAAACGCGGGCCTGTAGCTTCTTAGACTCTTCGGAAAGAAGCGTTTCCAATCCAGACTCTAGAAATCCAAATACAGCCTTAGGCAAAGGATAATCATATGTGGTAGAAAGCTGCCGCCGCGGCTTGCCTGTAAAATCGATCAGAAGCAGATCTGCACTGCGTCGTCCGATCTTCATCCCGACAGAAAGTGTGCCTTCCGGATTGAGCTCCATTGGGATCGAGGGTTTCCCCACTTTTCCGCGTAACGGAGTTCCTCGTCGGAGAATCTCGTCCTTTTCGAGCTTGCGCAAAATGATTGACACAGTCTGGGGCGACAGCCCCGTCAACCTTGCAATCTCTGCTCCTGCGGTTGGTCCATGTCGTTGTAAAACTGTCAAAATCAGGCGCTCGTTGTGATCACGAACGCCACTTTGGCTAACCCCGCCAGACAGAATTTTTAACGACTCTTTCACCATAGCCTCGAACATAAACGCCTTACATCATTAAGAAAAGATACACCGGCAAATTAATAAATAAACTTTATTTATTTATTGACAGCGAGATCAGAATCGCATTTTTATAAGCGTGACCTGCATTGGATGATGGAGGTGCGCTTCGCTTATTCAGCAGGCGAAGCGACAACAATTTTCTGGGAGGATAACATGAAAAATTTACTTAAACTTACCGCATCCGCAGCTGTGCTCAGCATGGCTGCGGCGTCCGCACAAGCTGCTGGCGAAACTGTTTGCTTGATTACAAAGACCGACACAAATCCATTTTTTGTTAAGATGAAAGAGGGCGCGACGGCGAAAGCCGAAGAGCTTGGCATGACTTTGAAAGCATTTGCCGGGAAGGTTGACGGCGACCATGAAACTCAAGTTCAAGCGATCGAAACCTGCATCCTTGATGGCGCAAAAGGTATTCTTCTGACAGCCTCTGATACGAGCTCGATTGTTCCGGCCGTTCAGCAAGCGAGAGATGCTGGTATTCTGGTGATTGCACTGGATACACCACTCAGCCCAATCGACTCAGCCGACGCAACATTCGCAACCGACAACTACAAAGCCGGTCTATTGATTGGACAGTGGGCGAAGGCAAAAATGGGTGATGCGGCCGCAAACGCCAGAATCGCAACGCTTGACCTGAATGTTAGCCAGCCAACAGTAGATGTGTTGCGCAATCAGGGCTTCCTTGATGGTTTCGGCGTTGATCTTGCCGATCCAAACGTCATTGGCGACGAGACGGACGAGCGTTTGGTTGGAAGTGACGTGACCGATGGCAACGAAGAAGGTGGGCGCCGCGCCATGGAAAACCTCCTGGCCAAAGATCCAACGATCAATGTTGTTCACACGATCAATGAACCAGCAGCAGCTGGCGCATATGAAGCGCTGAAGTCCATCGGGCGCGAGAATGACGTGCTTATCGTTTCCGTCGATGGCGGCTGCCCCGGCGTGCAAAACGTTGAGGCGGGAGTTATCGGCGCCACGAGCCAGCAATATCCTTTGCTAATGGCCTCCCTCGGTGTTGAAGCCGTTAAGAAATGGGCGGATGAGGGCGTGAAGCCGGAGAACACACCAGGAAAAGACTTCTACGATACTGGTGTTGCACTGGTTACCGATCAGCCCGTTGATGGCGTAGAGTCTATCTCTGTCGCCGAGGGAATGGACCGCTGCTGGGGCTAAGGCTTAGCCAACAATGATGAGGCGCACCAAAGCGCCTCATCAATTCCATCACCCGAAAACAATTTTTCCTGTAAACTGGCCACGTGGCCGCAATGCCCGCCGCTAAAGGGGGAGAGATGTCTGAACCAAACCAAAGTGCCCAGGAATTAGATGCTTCCGCTGGTACAATAGAAACCATTGCGCAATTCGAAGATCATCGGCGGGGCATACTCGGGAAGTTGCAACATCTTCTCCACGTCAATCCATCTTTTGTGCCGCTTATCGTGCTTATTGGTGCGATTGTAATTTTCGGCCTACTTTTGGGCTCTAAGTTTTTCTCGCCATTTGCCATGACCCTGATCCTTCAACAGGTTCAGATTGTTGGCATCGTCGCTGCGGCACAGAGCCTCGTTATCCTGACGGCAGGTATCGACCTAAGCGTCGGTGCGATCATGGTTTTCTCATCGGTGATCATGGGACAGTTCACATTTCGCTACGGTATTCCGGTCCCGATTGCGGTCATGTGTGGCCTTGGCGTTGGTACGATAATTGGGGCGCTGAATGGCTGGCTCGTCAGTCGCGTTAAACTTCCGCCATTCATCGTCACGCTTGGCATGTGGCAGATCATTCTCGCAACCAACTTCCTGTATTCAGCGAACGAAACCATAAGAAGCCAAGACATAGAAGCGAACGCTTCATTTCTTCAGTTTTTCGGCACTAAATTCAGCATCGGCGGGGCGACCTTCACGTTTGGCGTCATCTTCATGCTCCTGCTGATCGTAGTCCTCGCCTATGCGCTCAAACACACGGCCTGGGGCCGACATGTCTATGCCGTGGGCGACGACCCAGAAGCAGCTGAGTTGTCTGGCGTCAACGTCCACAAAACCTTGATGTCTGTTTACATGCTATCTGGATTGATTTGTGCGTTTGCGGGTTGGGCTTTGATCGGCCGTATCGGCTCGGTCTCACCAACGTCTGGCCAATTGGCCAACATCGAAAGTATCACCGCTGTTGTGATTGGGGGCATTTCCCTGTTCGGCGGTCGCGGGTCCATTCTCGGATCGTTGTTCGGCGCGCTTATTGTCGGTGTATTTACTCTTGGGCTGAGGCTCATGGGCGCGGACGCGCAGTGGACTTATTTGCTTATCGGGCTACTCATCATTGCTGCTGTCGCGGTTGACCAATGGATCAGAAAGGTATCGGGCTAATGTCAGACGCAACTCCAGTCGTTCAAGGCCGTGGGATCGTGAAACGATATGGCCACGTCACAGCAATCGACAATTCCGACTTTGAACTGCGCCAAGGAGAAATTCTCGCTGTTATCGGGGACAACGGCGCAGGCAAGTCCTCCATCGTCAAAGCGATCTGCGGTGCGACGATCCCGGATGAGGGCGAAATTCTCATCGAGGGGAAGAAAGTTAATTTCACCTCTCCAATCGATGCCCGAAATATGGGAATCGAGATCGTCTACCAACAACTTGCAATGTCGCCGGCGCTATCGATTGCCGACAATATGTTCATGGGGCGCGAAATCCGCAAACAGGGTTTCATGGGAAAGTACTTTCGTCAGCTTGACCGACCCGCAATGGAAAAGTTTGCCCGCGAAAAACTGACCGAGCTTGGCCTCATGACTGTTCAGTCGATCAATCAAGCAGTTGAAACACTTTCGGGCGGCCAACGCCAAGGCGTTGCCGTTGCTCGTGCTGCAGCTTTTGCCACCAAGTTCATCATCATGGATGAACCCACAGCAGCATTGGGCGTTAAGGAAAGCCGAAAGGTGCTCGAACTCATACAGGACGTACGTGCGCGCGGCATTCCGATCATTCTGATCAGCCACAATATGCCACATGTCTTCGAAGTCGCTGACCGCATTCATGTTCATCGACTTGGCAAAAGGCTCTGCACGATCGATCCCAAGGATTATACGATGTCCGACGCAGTTGCTTTCATGACCGGCGCCAAAGAACCTCCGAAAGAGAACTGCTTGTGATCGACCAAGATGTTGAGCATGTTTGCGAGCTGATCTCATCTATAAAGCAGGACGGAGTTCGGACGATTGTTGCAATCGCTGGCCCGCCTGCATCCGGAAAGTCGACTTTGGCGGAAGCCGCTGTGCGATACTTAAACGCGCAAGCGGCTTCCGAAACTCCAGCCGCCGAACTCGTGCCCATGGATGGCTACCATCTGGACAACCGCATCCTTAAGGCGCGAGGTTTACTCGCACGGAAGGGCGCGCCCGAGACCTTCGACGCGTCAGGTTTTTGCAATGCGATCAGAAGGCTCCAATCAACAGAAAAAGAACTGTTTTTTCCATTGTTCGACCGCCAACTGGATCTATCCATCGCCAATGCGATAGCCATTCATCAGGAAACGCCCATCATCGTCGTCGAAGGCAATTACCTTCTATTGAATTCCGACCCGTGGAAGTCATTGGCAAATGTGTACTCCGCGACAATCTTTGTCAGCCCAACGCTTGAAGTCCTCGAAAACAGGTTAATACAACGCTGGATTGAGCATGGGTTTGACTCAGCCGCCGCACTTAAACGCGCAAAAATGAACGACCTGCCTAATGCGGAACTTGTCATCAATAATAGCGTGGATGCCGATCTAACATTGAGTCAGAACGACCACTAGCTGGCTCTTGATTTCTGCGCGAACATTGGCGGATAAACTCAGGGTGGCAGCTGGCCTGTTCACACCCCCCAAAAACGCTGCTTCGCAAGCAAAGTCCATTTGCCCGTTTTTTAAGCAGGATTAGGTTTTTGCTCGATAAAGTCCTACTTAATTCCAGCTTGTAATCCGTAAGCGTTGACCGTTTGTTTCAACACACCTTATACAACTTTAGGGCCAGTGCGCGAAAATGATGCAAATTGGTAAGGAATGGCAATTTGACTCACGCTATTCTTAGTCGAATGGTCGGATACGCTTCTTGCGTTGGTCTGACCGGCATCATTACGCGCCAGTGATATTTCTGCCTCTTAAACCAATTGATCACACGAATTGACGACAAAATGGAGCATTTGAGCATGAGTTTTTTGAAACCCGCAAACCTATTTGCCTGCGTCTTGCTGTTCGCCGGAACAACCGCGCAAGCAGAACCGGTCAAGGTCAATGTGATGAACTACATCACAGCCCAGACCGCCATGCAGTTCGACACCTATCAAAAACAAGCGGGCGGCGTGAACAAAGTGCTCAACGAGCGCGAACCTGTACCGGTCGACAAACAGCCGACGATCCGCATGAACCGCGACACTCTCTATAGCTTCATCGTCGTCGATATAAGCAAGGGCGCGACGGTTACCCTGCCCGATGCGGGGTCACGCTATCGTTCGATGATGGTGGTGAACGAGGCCAACTTCATAAACGCGGTCTACCTTGATGCTGGCGCTCATAAACTGACGAAAGAGCAATTTGGTTCAGACCACGTTTGGATCGGAATTCGCACGCTCGTCGATTCAAACTCTCCTGACGACATCAAAGCTGTGCATGCGTTGCAGGACGGGATCAAGGTCGAGGCGGGATCAGCCAACCCCTTCGTGGCGAAAGACTATGATCAAGCCAGTTACAAAGCGACGCTCGACCCGCTGCTCGAACTTGGCAAGGGCGTACCTGACTCAACTGGGTGGTTCGGCTCAAAGGAAGACACCACGCCGATCGGGCACCTTATCGGTACCGCCGTTGGTTTTGGCGGACTGCCGCGGAAGCACGCTTTCTACCTGAACGTCAATCCAGATTTGCCGGTCGGTGAGTATCAGTTGACCGCTAAGGATGTTCCTGTCCGAGCTTTCTGGTCGGTTAGCCTTTACAACGACAAGGGCTACTTTCAGAAAAACCCGCAAGGCGCCTATAACTTCAACAGCGTTAACGCGGAAAAGAACAAGGACGGATCGATCACCATCCACTTTGGTGGGTGTGATGATGGCCGCGTCAACTGTCTGCCGATCATGGACGGGTGGAATTACGGAGTGCGCCTGTATGAACCAGAACAGGCGATCCTAGACGGAAGCTACGTCTTCCCATCAGTGGAGAAAATTTCAAAATAACTTGGGCGGGGCGCTCGATCCGAGTCCAAGCCTTTTTGTGTCTATTGAATTAAATAGGGGGCATTCATGCCAATCGGAAACCATTTTAGAACCTTTGCCTTGGGTCTCGGCATGGCTGGGGCCAGCTTAATCCAGAGCATCGCACCAGCCGCTGCACTGACAACAGATGAAGCGAAATCCATCGCCGAAGAGGCCGCGATTTACGGCCTGCCGATGCTGATGAACTACAGCGTCATGTATCAATTCGCTATCGACGAGAGCAGCAGCCAGTACAAGGCGCCGTTCAACCAGATCAAGAACGAAGCCCAGCTGGCCACGCCGAAAGACACCGCTATCGTCACACCGAACAGCGACACGATCTATTCGTTTATCTGGATGGACTTGCGCGCCGAGCCAGTGGTGATCTGCGTGCCCAAGGTTGAAAAAAGCCGTTATTTCTCGGTCCAGCTTGTTAACCTCTATACTTACAATTTCGGCTATATCGGAAGCCGGACAACTGGCAACGATGCTGGATGCTACGCGATCGCCGGACCGCATTGGCAAGGGGACAAGCCTGATGGCATCAGCGAAGTCATCCGCTCCAGTACCGAGTTCGGGTTCGCCAATTTCCGTACTCAGGTTTTCGGGCCGTCCGATCTCGACAAAGCCAAGGCGGTGCAAGAGGGCTATAAAGTTTCGACCCTATCCGCTTTCGCTAAAACCGACGCACCCGAGCCAGCTTCGCCTGTAGACTGGATGAAAGTCGACAAGGAGAGCCTGGAAAAGGACCCGCTTGGCTACTTGGCGTTCATCCTGCAATTCGCTCCTGCCATTGGCGATGCCGCGGTCGAGAAGCCGCTGCGCGAAAAATTCGCCAGCATTGGCATCGAGGCAGGCAAAGCCTTTCCTGCCACACCAATTTCAGACGAGATCAAGTCTGCGATTGCTGAGGGCCTGAAAGCGGGCACGAAAAAGGCGCATGATCGAAAGGCGAAAGTTGGCAAGATGGTCAATGGCTGGCAAATATCACAGGGTCTCTTCGGCGATCGGGCCATGTTGAAGGACGACTACCTGATGCGGGCCGTCGCCGCGCTTGTGGGGCTCTATGGCAACGATTCCGCGGAGGCCTTCTATCCGCTGACCCGGCTTGACGGAAAGGGCGCAAAGCTCGACGGCAGCAAGACCAACTATACGTTGACTTTCCCTGCTGGCGAATTGCCGCCCGTGAACGCTTTTTGGTCGGTAACAATGTACGACGGAAATACACAGCTTCTTGTCGACAATCCTATCAACCGGTATCTCATCAACGCGCCCATGCTGCCGAACATGCACAAGGACGACAGTGGCGCAATGACCCTGTATATCCAGAAAGACGCCCCGACGGATGAAGCGCTCAAAGCCAACTGGCTCCCCGCGCCCGACGGCCCAATTTATATGGTCATGCGTCTCTACTGGCCAAAGAAAGAAGCTTTGGATGGCAGCTGGCAACCGCCGGCGATCACGCCTGCCAAGTAAGCATTCTGTACAGGGCGGTGTGTGTTTTGTTCCTCGTCAGACACAAAGAACACCGCCCTGATATTAGGCCACGCCAATTTTTTTGCGGCCCTTAACTTCCAACTGGGATTGCATCCGCAAGCGATCTTTATGCTGCTTGCTTGAGGCTCTTTATGTCAGAGCGACCAACCAGAGCAGCATGGAGTGCCACGACCGCTTTATCCGCAGCTTCGCGCGGTAGGACGAACTGAATATCAACATTTCGAGGCGCTTGGTGGGCTGCGATCACCTCAATACCAGCATCCTCTAAGGCACGAATTCCCTGACTGAATGCTTTCAACCCAGTGAGGTCACGCCCGATTGCCGAAACGATCGACACAGTCCTTGCGCTGACTCTCGCTGAGGGGAAAGCCTCTTCCAGATCCGAGACAACACGGCGAACTGTTTTCAACGGTGCCTCTACATAATGGGTGATCGTGTTGGCGTTCGAAATCTTAGACGCAATACGAACCTTATGTCGACGCAGCGCATCAAGAGCAGCGGCATCATAGCCTTTCACGCCAACCATATCCTGCTCGAACAACTCCAGAGACACCACATTCAGCCCCGTGATAATTTCCACAGCGGGGGCTTCTGCAGGTTTTTCGTCGATCAATGTGCCTGGGTCTGAGGGCTCGAACGCGTTGGTAACTCGCAGCGCTACTTTGGCTTGGCGCAGGATTTTGGCGGCATTGGGATGGATGGCCTCCATTCCCATATTCGACAGCTGGTCAGCAACGTCATAGTTTGTATGGCCCAGCTTTTGCACCTCTTCTACGCCAACCAAAGCTGGATCGGCGGAGGACAGGTGGAATTCTTTGTGAATGATCGCTTCTTTTGCACCGGTATACGCCGCAATATTTGCAAAAGTGACTTCGGAGTAGCCCCGATCATATTCGCGCATTAACCCTTCTCGACATTGAGCATACCCCGTCACGATTGGGAGCTCCGTTGCCAAATCGACATCGGAGAAAGCCTTGCTGATACGTTCCTGCAACGAGCATTCGGTTTCGTCACGCCAGCCACTCAGGTCAACAAAACGCGCGTTTACGCCAGCACGCTGAAGCATAAGTGTTGTGACAAAAGCAGAATGGGCCTCGCCCAAGCCGGAAAGAAGTTCGCGGACGATCATCATCTGGCTCGACAGCCGGAAATGCCCGTAGGAACACAAGCGGCGCAAATCATAGAGGCAGTTGCGGGCCCCTTCGATGCGATCACGGACAAAATCCTCTGCAAGAGCACGATCGGCTGGATTATCCAGAACCTTGTCATGCTGATCTTTCATTGCCGTGGTAACGCCGTTCAATGCGTCAAGCCAACTGTGATCATTATCATCATTGGCAAACAGGGCAAAAACACCGGGTTTTCCGGTTTTCTTGTGCTCTAGCAGCAGGTTGGTAATCCCGCCGAATGCCGAAACGACAAACATCCGGTGAAACAAGCGATCCGCTGCGCGGTCACCGATGATCAGGGTGTCGCGCAACTCGTGGATGCGCGACATGGAAGTGCCGCCGATTTTTTCGACGGTATGCTCAGGGAAATTCACAATATGTTATCCGGTGCGAACCGAACCCTCTTAGGCTGTTTCCAAGTCTTCTGCAGCGGCATAGGAGCCATCTTCGCGATGGACTTCTTTGCCAGTAACAGGCGGGTTGAAGCAGCACGCCATGACCAACTCTTCATCAGCGCGAAGAATATGGCGGTCATGCTTGTTAAGTGCGTACATCACACCCTGTTTGATCTCGTGGGTTTCGCCGGTTGCAATATCGGTGATTGAACCGCTGCCTTTCATACAGAAGACGCTCTCGAAGTGGTTCTTGTATTCGAACGTGTGTTCAGAACCTGCTTCGAGGTATGTGATGTGGAAGGAAAACCCCATGCCATCGTCTGCCAACAACATGCGCACGCTACGCCATTTTGCGTCTGATACAACTCGCTCGCCGTTGGCTTCGATGATTTTATTCAGGTCTCTTACGATCATTCTACTACTCCGCAGCAATCTTTTGTGTGTTTACGATATGACGAGCCGCGCCAATAAGAATGTCCATTCCGGCGCTAAGGGTTTCGTCTGGTGTTGTGAGCGGCGCAAGAATTTTGACGACTTCATCTCTCGGGCCGGAAGTTTCAACAATCAAGCCTCGTTCGAAAGCAAGCGCGCAGATGTCGCCTGCCAGCTCGCCGCAACCAACATCGACGCCGATCATCATGCCACGGCCTTTCAGGTACGCATTCGGTACCATATCGGCAATGGTTTGAAGCCCTTGTGTAACCAGCTCCGCCCGTCGTTTGATGTCTTGCTCAAACCGATCGTCCGCCCAGAATTTTTCGATAGCAACGCGCGCCGTAACGAAAGCATGGTTGTTACCACGGAACGTGCCGTTGTGTTCGGCTGGCCCCATCACATCATGCTCGGGCTTAACAAGAACCAGCCCCATAGGCAGACCAAATCCGGAAACCGATTTTGCCATTGTGATGATATCCGGCGAAATACCCATGTCTTCGAAGGAGAAGAACTTGCCGGTTCGGCCGCAGCCTGCCTGAACATCATCGATGATAAGAAGCGCGCCAGATTTCTTTGCCAAGTCGGCAATGCGATTCAGCCATTCAGGGCTGGCGGCATTCAGGCCACCCTCGCCTTGCACAGTTTCAAGGATGAACGCGGCGGGGGCATCCAACCCGCTCGATTGATCTTCGAGCATCGCCTCAAGGTAAGCAGTGGTGTCGCCGTTATCTGCGAGATAATCATCGTACGGCATCCGCGTGACACCATTGAGCGAGGTGCCCGCTCCACCGCGGTGATAGCCATTACCAGTAGCCGCCAGCGCCCCTTGGGTAACGCCGTGGAAGCCGTTGGTGAAGGCGATAATATTGGTGCGCCCTGTAGACTTGCGAGCAATTTTCATAGCCGCTTCAACTGCGTTCGCGCCCGTTGGCCCTGTAAACATCAGCTTATGTGGCATGTCGCGTGGGGCAAGGATCTGTTTCTCGAAGGTTTCGATAAAGGCAGCCTTGGTGTCTGTATGCATGTCCAGCCCATGAGCAATGCCATCGGCCTGAATATGGTCTATCAGCGCGGCCTTTAGGTCCGGATCATTATGACCGTAGTTCAGAGAAGAGCATCCCGCGAGGAAATCGATATAGCGGGTTCCATCATGGGATGTCATTTCAGAGCCTTTGGCGGACACAAAAACAGTGTCAAAGCCACGGCAATAGCTTCGTGCTTCAGATTCACGGCGTGGGAAAATGGAGATATCGGACAGATTCGTAGACATACGACCTCTTTCAGGCGTTGGCGGATTCGGATGGGGATGTAGATTTAGCAGGCTGGATGCGAGAGGCAGGCGCATGGCTTAAGCGGCCATTTTCACTCGGTTTTCCAGCTGAATGGTGACCATGTGCTCGGTTTTGTGGCGTTCCTGAAAATGCAGCGTTTGTGTGAAGTAAGGCGCATTCTCTAACTCGCCGTCTTGAAGGCGGGCAAACTTGCGGAACAAGGCCCAGGAGGCCTCATTATCGGCGGTAATGGTCGTTTGGAGACGGGTAACGTCTTTGCATTCCGGGCGGTTTAAAATGTTCTGCAACATCAAATGGCCAAGCCCTCGGCCGCGGGCGGCTTCGGATACGGCAACTTGCCATACGAACAAAGTGTCGGGTTCGTTTGGCATGACATAGGCAGAAACCCAACCCAAGACCTCGCCGGATATCTCCGCAAGAACACAAGTGTCGGCAAAATGATCGCACTGCAGAAGGTTGCAGTACATGGAGTTCTCATCCAGCGGCCGGCAGGCTCTTACTAGCTTCCAGATATTTGCGCCATCTTTGGCATTGGGTTTGCGTAGTGTTGGCAAGTCAATGCGCATTGATTGAGCGGGGTGCTGCATTTTGAACTCCTTTTGCTTCGAAAGGCGAAGTAACATCGGAGGAAAGTATTTTCAACAGTCAAAGCAAAATTTACGCTATACACGGCAAATCGTCACAAAAACTGCACAAAATTAAGCACACCCCCATTGAAACTGCTTCGCAAATCAAACAAATTTAAACTATGTACCCAAAATGAGGAAGGAGGTATGCTTTGCCAATCAAATCAATGGAGGCAACGTGGACCGCATCGATAGTAGTTTGATTGCTCTAAGACGAATTGTACGTGCGACAGAGCTATTCGGGCGCGAAATCCGCCAATCGACCGGCGTTACGCCCACCCAGTTCCGCGTTCTGCAAATCATTTCGGAAAATGGATATGCGACCGCCAAGGCTATTTCGCAGCGCATGCGCGTTTCACAAGGAACTGTAACGTCCTTGGTAGATAAACTAGTGCGTGATGGTTTGGCCGTCCGCGAAAAATCCACGCAGGATCGCCGACAAATCAATATTTTGCTGACCGACGCGGGACGCTCAATTCTGCAAGATGCGCCAGACCCGTTGCAACAACGGTTTGTCCGTAAGTTCGCGGCGATGGAGGACTGGGAGCAAGCCATGCTGGTTGCCAATCTCGAACGCGTTGCGACAATGCTGGACGCAGAAGAGATCGACGCATCCGCAGTTTTGGACACAGGCGAAATTCGGCCCGTCGAGTAACGGAGCCTTACCTGACAGCATTCAACTTTTTTCGGTTTCTGTTCACAAAGAGTTCCTGAACAAGCCGTGACTTGCTAAATCCTCGGCCTTTGTTGATCCTAGAAGAGATTTAAGGATCAAATTATATTTAGATGAATAATCATTGCTGTCGACATCAGCGCATCTGCGGCCCTGCTTGCACGGGAAACTTCCAACTCCACTGTTGAAGCAGATATTGCCGCAATCACAGATGCTGGCCTGTTAATAGACGCCGCGATGTAGCAGCAGAGACAAGCGATCAAAGTCCGCTGCGGGCCATTTCGGAATTTACTGAACAACAGGTCTTTCGCGCCTCCAGCACACGTTTGAGTCGCGCCCGCTGCTTCCACGGGCGCCCCCCCCAAAAAGCAAGTGTCGTCCCGCGGGAGGCTTCTAGCTCATTGTAACTATTTCTTTAAATTTGGTTGCGGGAGTACGCAACCGCCGTTGTCGAACTAAGCTGTCGTGCAAAGTTTAGAGGCAGAAGTCGGCCCTTAGCGGACATCCGCCACCATGCGGGGTTTCTGCTGCGCGCCAGGCATTCTGGACATTCGCTGCACCAGCAGAAATCAATGAGCCGCAAAACACCGATTGCGCGGCAAGGCCTGGGATCGGCCCGCGCGGACGAACTGCTGGTTGACGCGTTCAAGCTCCGCGATTTTCCCGGAAGCGCGGCGTTCCCGGTGGCAGATGGAGTTGCGCTCGGGGCCAGCGGTTGGTTATCGTTCAACCGACATCCGCGCCGCTGAGCCAGCCGCTCACGACTTTGGTTTCGAGAAATTCCATCAAGCCCTCGCAGCCTCCCTCACGGCCATTGCCGGATTGGCGTACACCGCCGAATGGTGAGCCGGACACGGGACCGATCCCATTGCTTTCGACCATGCCTGATCGCAAAGCCCGCGCGACACGGCGCAGTTTTTCGTTATCTGTGGTCTGGATGAAATTCGTCAGCCCGTAAATTGTGTCGTTGGCCAGCTCGATGGCCTCAGCTTCGGTATCAAACGGCGTCATACAAAGCACCGGGCCAAAGATCTCTTCGCGCCAGACGGTCATATCGCGCGTGACATCCGCGAAGATTGTTGGTCGGACGAAATAGCCGAGGTTACGCCCTTCCGGGCGCCCGGCACCACCGGCCAGCACACGGGCGCCTTCGTCGATCCCCTTTGCGATCAGACCCTGGATTTTGTCGAATTGCCGCTCTGAAACGACGGGGCCAATGTGGCGGCCTTCCTCATCGCTCGGCCCCGTTTCAACCGTTTCCGCGACACGTTGCGCAATCTCGAGCGCTTCATTGTAACGGGAGCGCTCGACCAGCATTCGCGTAGGCGCGGCGCACGTCTGCCCCGTGTTGTTGAAACAGTTCCGCACGCCGCGTTCGACCGCGTCCGGGTCAGCGTCGGCGAAAATGATGTTTGCACCTTTGCCGCCCAGTTCCAGCGCGACCCGTTTGACCGTTGACGCCGCCGCTTGCGTGATCGCGGCGCCCGCGACCGAGGAGCCAGTGAAACTGATCATATCGACTTCGGGATGCGACGTCAGCGCCGCACCTACCCCGGCACCGTCGCCATTGACGAGGTTGAATACACCGGGTGGGAAACCCGCTTCGTCAATCATCTCGGCCAGAAGCAATCCGGACAGGGGCGACACTTCTGACGGTTTTAGAACCACCGTACATCCCATCGCCAGTGCGGGCGCGACCTTGAGCATGATCTGGTTCATCGGCCAGTTCCAGGGCGTAATCAGACCGCAGACACCGATCGGTTCAAGAAGCTTCATCGTACTCCCGCCGTCGCGGGGCGAGGGGTGCTCGAATTCGAAGTCGCGGGCAAGGCGGATCGTGCTTTCAAGGTGAACCCGACCGGCAACCACTTGTGCCTCACGCGATAGAGTGATCGGCGCACCCATCTCTTTGCTGATGGCGCGGGCCATGTCCTCGGCGCGGCGGTTGTAGACTTCAAGAAGAGCCTCGAGCAGGCGAATGCGGTCACCATGGTCCCGGGCCGACCATTCAGGGAGAGCGCGTCGGGCCGCCCAAACGGCCGCATCTGTGTCTCGAGCGCCGCCTAGGGAAATCGTCTCGAACGGTTGCTCGGTGCTTGGATCGATGACCGGGGCTTTGCGTCCGTCGGTTGGCGCCTGCCATTTTCCGTTGATGTAGAAGTTCCGTGCGTTTTCCATTTCGGGGTCCTTGTTGCTCTGCAATCGTTCAGAGTGTGGGCTATGGGGAAGGTGTCTTTGCTGCGGGCATGATTGCACCGCGGTGGCCGATCGCGCGTGCCGCGAGGTCGTGGCCTTGTTTCATGGCGCCGCGCGTATCCTTGCCGGCCACCAGGCCGGCCAGGAGGCCCGCGTTGAAGCTGTCGCCTGCGGCGGTTGTATCGATGACGTCAGCGACCGGCGTGACCTGCTGCAGGTCACCGGACCCGTCCAGCGCGAGAGGGCCAAGTCCGCCGCGTTTGAGCGCGCCGAAGGTCACGCCCCAGTCGCGCAGCCGATCAATCACGTCCGCCTCGTCCGCCGCGCCGAACAGGGCGTTTTCATCACCCAGCGAGGGCAGCGCGATATCGCATTGGCGCCACATCCGCTCGATCACGCGCTGCGCGTCTGTCCGGTCGCACCACAGGGCCGGTCGGTAGTTTGAATCGAAGGCGATCCGGCCGCCCTTCTTCCGGTATTCCGACGCCCATTCAATCAAGGCGTCACGGACGGGATCCGAGAGAATTGCGAGGGTAATCCCCGACAGATACACTAGATCATAGCTGTCCATGACGCTCAGGGTGATCTTGCCGGACGTCTCGAACAGCGTCCGCGCTGCCGACGCCGCGCGCCAATAGCTGAAGCTGCGTTCGCCGCTATCATCCGTGAAGATCATGTAAGGCCCTGGTGACATGCCGCTGCGCCGTTCGATGCTGCCGGTGCCCAACCCGTGGTTGCGTGCGGCGGCAAGGATCATGTCAGAGGCCTGATCGTCCCCAACGGCCGTCACAAAATCGATCGCGGTATCGGGCAGGGAAGGCCGCAGGTAGACCGCCGTGTTGAACACGTCGCCTGCGATGTTCATCGCGGCCCGGCCCTCTGACAATGGCGACAGCTCGATCATGGCTTCACCAATGCAGGCGACGCGTTTGATGCCGGTGTGATCCAACGTCATATACCTCGCATTCCCCTTGCTCCTGCGCTGTTCAGTAGTCCGATACCAGCAGGTGGCTGGGGGCTTCGTCTTCCTCGACGTTGGAAAAGCGGCCGATGGGCATTTCGAAGATATTGTCGGTTTTATCGTCGTTGACGGTCGAGACCTCGCCGATCAGGCAATCTGCGCCCTCGCCCCAGAAAGCGTGCCAGATGCCGGGCATGAGCGTCACGCTTTCCCCCGGCTTCAGCACCAGTTTGCCGCCCGCAGGCAGGGTCCGCATGAGGCCATCGGTCGGCACGGTGACATTGGACTTGCGGTCGATATTGCCGTCAGTGTCCGGGGCGTAAAGTTCGATCACCAGATCACCACCGCCGCGATTGATGATATCCTCGGCCTTCAGGTTGTGACGGTGCATCGGCGACAGCTGATCTTTGCGCGAGATCATGATCTTCTCGGCGTAGAGCATGCCACGGCCCGACGACAGATCCGCGACCGACCCATTGCGCACGGTGAACAGAAACAGCCCCATCTCGACGAAATTTCCCGCGCCATAATCGGTGATGTCCCACCCCAGCCCCCGCGCGCGCATGTCGGCGGCATCGTCTTCGCGCATTCGTTCAGGCGACCAATAGGCGAAGGGCGGCATCACATAGCCGTGGCTGCGGATGAAGGCATCGGCCTCGGCGATGATCGTGTTGATCCGGGATCTTTGCATCGAGTTACTCCTTGTGGCCGACAGGTTCGGCGCGGATCTGATAGTCCATGGTCCAGAGGTGATCGGGGCTGAGCTCGACCCCAAAAGCGCCGCTGGCTTTGCCCCCAACGGGGCCGATTGGCTGTGTGCCGCGGTCGAACCAGCTCGCCACAGGCTCCACCCCCAGGCCACGGAACTCTCCCAGACCAGGGAAATCATGCGGGTTTGCCAGCCAGATCAGGCAGTGTGGCAGGGTGTTTGCGTCCCAGACCAGCGTGGTGCGCACGCCCTCCTCCGGGTAGCTCAGCGCGACGCGCCCAGCGGTGTCAAAAGCCTGCACCAGCTCAGCTCGCATCTGGCAGACGTGGGCGCCGAAATCAACGGGGCGACCGCCTGCATCCAGCAGGCCAAACGATTCCGCCGTGACCAGTTGCGCACCATCAGGCCGGTAAGGCGCCGGGATCGTACCCCAGGTCGGGTGGCCAGGCACGGACAATTCGACCGTCGCGCCTTCAGGTAAGCGAAAGATCGGGTGCAGCCCAATTGGCAGGCGGCAAGGGCGGCGCACCGACACCGAGAGCGTAAGGTCAACGCACGGTGAAGTTTGCGACAGTTTTACGGTCCGGCGCAGCGCCTTCACGGCGTGATTTTCGGGGAAGTCGATCTCCAGCGTGATGTGGTTTTCGCCCTGTTCCACACAACGCCAATTGGCATTGCTGGCATAGCCATGATGTTCCGGATCCGCGCCACTGGTCCCAAAGGGCACGCAAGGCCACTCGCCCCCCAGATTTTGAAGATGCGCTGGTTGGTCCCTGCGCTCTGGTGTATCCTCGGTTGCCCAGCTCGCCTGTGCGAAGGGTCTGAACAGGCTTCGGCCCGGGATACGAAACGCAACATCCTGCACCATCGCGCCCGCCGAAATCACCCGCGCCGAGCACGTCGGAGATGTCAGTGTCCAGGCGTCGAGCACGGCGGCAGCATCACTTTGCGACATTGGCGGGCCTCATGAACAGGGTCTTGACCTCAAACGGGCGGAATTCAAGCGCTGCGGTGTTGTCGACCAATGCAATCGGCGAATCAACCGGGCGCTCAATCATATCCGTTTCCTGCAATTCCAATACGTCGACCCCAAAGGCAACACGCGCGCGACCGCGGCGATTGGCGGTCTCGTAAAGACGCAGGATGAAGCCTTCTCCGTTCTCTGCGCGTTTGACGGTTTCGACGCAGATATTGGGATTGTCGATCTCGACAAATGAGAACGAAGACGAAGAAATATACCTGTTCGCGGCCGCCGGATTTGACGCACCAAGAACGCGGATCGGGTTGTTAAGACGCTCAGCCGCCCGCACGACCTGACCAAGGTCGCTTTCGCCCCCGTGCACCAGCAACGCGTACCGGAACCGGTGTTCGCCAAGATCGGCTTCTGGATCCGGGTAGTTCGGCCCTTTCAGGAGCGAGATGCTCAGCGTGGTGCCGTCGGCACCATATCCATATTTGCTGTCGTTCAGAATGGCCGCGCCGTAGTCCGGTTCGCTCATGTCCACCCACCGATGCATGCAAGCTTCGAACCGGGCGGCATCCCAGCTTGTGTTGCTGTGTGTCGGGCGTTTGACGTGGCCAAACTGAACCTCCGCACGGGCATCGCTGGTATTGAGGTCCAGAGGAAACAGCGCTTTGAGAAGCGTTTGCCGTTCGCTCCATTCCACAAAGGTATCGAATTCGAGCTGGGACCCCGTGGCTCCGAGCGAGACGATCTGAACGATGCACGATTGCGCATAGCTGCGTTCGATCCGTATTGCCGCGCGATGCGGTCCACATTCGACAACGTCCATCTTGGCAGGGCATTCAGACAGCGGCCACGCTTTTTCATTGTAGTAGCGATCAATATCCCACGAGTCATAGGCGAGCGGCTTATCCTCGTAAGCAACCAGCTGGTTGGCGGTTTCACCCGGCTTCAGGAGTTCGCGGTCTCGGATCTTATCGAAAACCGACGAGATCTCTCCCTTGGCGTTGAAGCGAACCCGCAAGTGATCATTTTCCAGACGATCCTTATCCACTTCCGGACCTTGAGAGGCAGAGGTCTCCGCGGGAACTGTGGCGCACTGTACCCAACCCATTGTCGGCAGAGCGCCGACAGGCGCAATCCAGTCATGGCCGCCGTCTGCACGGGAAATCCTTTGCAGGGGCGCCATGTGGTCGCCATGTTGCAGTGCCAGGCCGTCCAAAGCGTCGTCGTCTTCGAACGCAACCACGTCTCCGCAGCGGGACTGGCCGGTGAAATTCACCAAGCGAAGCGGGTCGGCGCCGCCGGATGCCGTGTTCAGCGCGGCGTTGGTCAGCCCGTCGGGCGCATCAAGGGTTTGCTTGAGCCTGCTATAGTCGGCATCCGAATCCGCATACACTGGCGCGATGGACGTGCCGGGAAGAATGTCGTGAAACTGGTTGATCAGAACCAAGTCCCACATCTCCTGAAGCTGGTCCTTCGGGTAGAAGGCGTCGGCCAGGATGGTCGCCATAGAGGCGGCGAATTCGGCTTCTCTCAGATACCGCTCCGAGTTTCTGTTGCTGGCTTTGTTCTTGGCCACCGAGGTCAGCGTGCCACGATGGTATTCCAGATAAAGCTCGCCCACCCAGACCGGAAATTCGCTGGCGCGCTCGGTCATCTTCTTGTCCAGGCGCTTGAGGAAATCGCTCAACCCTTCAAGGCGCACCTTGGGAGCCCCGGCCACGCCGCGGGCCAGCCGCCTGCCGCGCTGAACCATGTCGCGCGTCGGACCGCCGCCGCCGTCGCCATGGCCGTAACAGATCAGGAGTTCGTCGTTCAGTGATTTGGGCTCATAGCGGTTCCACGCACCGAAAACCTCGCTGACGGTGAGCTCCGAGTTGTAAACCGTGCGGTGGTCTTTGGCCTCGGCTTTTTGGGTGGTAATCAACTGCGATCTGATCTGGGAGCCATCGATCCCCTGCCAGAAGAAACTGTCGTGTGGGTGGCGGTTGGTATCATTCCACGACAGTTTGGAGGTGATAAAGAAATCGATCCCGGATTTGGAAAAGATCTGCGGAAGGCTGGCAGGGTAGCCAAAAGTGTCAGGCAGCCAGACGCAGCGCGGGGTTACCCCGAACTCATCGATCATGAACTGACGCCCGCGCAGGATTTGACGGATCAGCGATTCACCCGAACTCAGGCTCGCGTCCGGCTCGACCCACATGGCCCCTTCCACATCGAATTGCCCTGCCGCGACCCGTTCTTTTACGCGGGCCCAGATCTCTGGATAGTCACGGCGCAGGTAGTTGAACAGGACGGACTGGTTGTACATGAAGGAGAATTCCGGGAATTCCTCCATCAGGTTCAAAGCCGTGGCAAAGCTGCGCCCGGTCTTGTCCCGCACGTGCAACACGCGCCACAGCCAGGCAACGTCGAGATGCGTGTGACCAACGGCTGAAATGGTCGGTTGTGCCTCGGTGTCCTGCAGTTCATCAATTTCGGCCGCGATGGCTTCGGCTCGCGCCAGCGTCGCGCGCGCCTCCTGTTCCTGACCTTCCCGTCGATCCAGGGCATAGAGCGCACGCTCGACAATCCCGAGCAGTTGATGGCGACGACCGTCACCCTGCGGCAGGATCGTCGCGACCTCGAAGGCGGTGTTCAGGTCGTGAAACAGCCGCTCGACCCGTGTGTCACGGATAGCAAGCCACGATTTGAACCCAACAATCGGGCGGTCGTAGAAGGTGAAGGCGTTGACCTGAACCGTATGGCGCGTACCGGCAGTGGCTTTTGGCGCGAGCACCAGTTCGGAATGGTTGCCATCCAGCGCCTGCACAAGCTCGCCGTCGAGATAGGCCAGACATTGCGGATCGGTCGATCCCTGTTCGAAATGCCATTGCGATGTCACGCACAGGACTAGACAGGCGTTGGCTGCTTCGGCAGGCACTTCGATTTCGGCCGCCAGCCACGTGTGTTGTTGTGGTCGTCCCCAGACGGTCCGGTCGTCAAGAACCGGCCATGCCCGCCAACCTTCCGGCAGCGGCAGCGACCCGGTTCCTTCTGCTTCGCGTACATGCCAGGACACGTCGCCGGGAACCGGTTGAAGGATCTTGCTGCGAAGGTCATCCAGCAAACGCACCAGCTTTGCCTCGCGTTGGATGTCCGGCTGCCCAAGTGCCAGTTGTCCCGAAAGGGGGTTTTCGTATGTGCTCATCGCCATGGTGAATTACCAAGTCCTTGTTTGCCGCCGATCCTCGGCGTCGAATTCGTGAAAAAGGGTTGGGGGGCGTTAGTCCGCCCCGACCGACAGACCTTGCATGAAGTACTTCCGCAGCACTACAAACAACGCCACCGTTGGGACACTGGATATGATTGCACCGGCTGCGACGACATTCGGTCCGAGCGTCGAATAGGTTCCCTGCAGCGCTTGCAGCGCAACCATGACCGAACGAACTTCGTTCCCTGTGGCCAGAACCGACGAGAACAAAAGGTCGTTCCAGATGAAGGTGAACTGCAAAAGCGTCAGCGCCAGCAGCGGTCCCGAGGCGTTGGGAAGGATCATAGAGGTAAACACACGCCATTCGCCTGCGCCTTCGATCCGTGCGGCCTCGTCTATTTCGCGCGTTATGCCCGAGAAAGAGTTCCGAAGCACCAAAAGGGGAAAGGGAATGCAGATCGCGATATAGACCAGAAGCATGCCAAACCAAGTGTTCACCATACCGACCTGCTGAAAGCCGAACAGAAGCGGGACCAGATACATTTGGAAGGGAAACAGCGTGCCGGTGAAAATCACCATGAACCAGGCGTTCGAACCCAGCAGACGCAAACGGGTCATACCGTAGGCCGCCGCTGCCGCGACCGCGACGGCCACAATGGAACCGAGCGTCGCATAGGTAAGCGAGTTGAAGGCCGCGCGCCCAAGGTCCGCACCTTCCCAGGCTTGCCGCAGGTTGCCGAACAACGGCGCAATCCCGTCAGGAAGCTCGAGTATCCCCTTCTTCGCGTATTCCTCGGTCGATTTCAGAACCGTGACGAGCAACAGATAGAATGGAACAAGGTACGCGATTGCCAGTGCCAGCATCGGAAGCGAACGCATCGGGCTACGGGTTTTCGTTTTCTGGCGCTCCTGTTCCAGCAGCGCGTTTAGAAAGGCGGGGTCATTGATGTTTGCAGTCATATCTCTGGCCTATTGAATGCGCTTGGTGACGCGGGTCTGAAGGACGGCAAGGAACGCACTCACCACGATGACCATAAAGCCGAGGACCACAGCCACCGAAGCTCCGTAGGCCCATGCGCCTTTTCCGAAGGATTCGTAGTACATGTACACCGCCAACGAGAGTGTGCGTTTGCCGGGGAAGTCACTGGCCATGACCCACAGCAGGTCAAACGTCGTGAAGCCAGCGGCAACGTTCAGGATGGTGACAACCAGCACTGTCGGCAAGAGAAGCGGCCAGACCACGTGGCGGAACACCTGGAACGACGATGCGCCTTCAACCCGTGCGGCTTCGATCGGGTCTTTGGGAATGGCGCTCAGGCCGAGCAGGAGCAGGACCATCGTGATCCCGAGGTTCTGCCAGACGAATGTTACGATGACCGCGCCGGTGACGGTGGACCCCGAATAGAGCCAGCCAAAATCGAACTCGGATCCGGTTACGCCTGACACCATGGAGTTGAGCACGCCATGGGGGGAGTAAACGTAATACCAGATGGCGCCGATTGCAGTCGGCGCAAAGATGCGCGGCAGGAAAAAGAGGCTTTTGATGGTCTCCTGAAACGCCATGTTCCTCAGGAGCAGCGACAGCGCCAGGCCAAAAATCAGCGGGAAGACCATCGCGCCAACCACCCAGATTGCGGTGTTGAGCATGGCCTCGGAGAAGTAGGGCAGCGCGAAAAGACGGCGGTAGTTTCCAAATCCGGCAAATTCGTCAATGCCGGCAAAACGTTGCCATTTGGTGAAACTCAAACCGACGTTGAATACGACAGGGAGCAGGGAAAAGAGGCTAACGAGCAGGACCGCGGGTGCGATGAACAACCAGGCGACCCGGGTTTGCCGCCAGGCATAGCTGCGTTCACGGCGTTTTGCCGTTTCGAGTATCTGCGGATTGAGAAGCGAGCTCTGCGTCATGACTGACCTCTTGTTCGAATAACCCGCCGCCGGGTGGCGGCGGGCTAAAGTTAAATGGATACTATCAGTTGTTCGCCCAGTAGTCGGCGCTGATCGCATTCATCAGGGTCATGGTGTCCTGCGCCTGATCGGCGGTCGGGTTCAGCATGAATTCACCCATTGCGGCAACCAGGTCGCCTTGGATCTGCGGAGGAACAGCTTCCCACCAGCGAACCAGACCACGCGGCTGACGCTCACCGATTTCAAACATGTTGCCTTCGATGATTGCATTCGGGGTCGATGCTTGCAGGTTGCCGTTGTACACGCCGGCGATCGAGCCAAGGGTGTTCGACGCATCTGCCGTCATCATTGCCTGAACGGCGTCGCCGACGCCCGGGTTTTCAGCAAGCGCTGCGGACGACACGATAACCGGAGCTGCTTCGATGATCACCGAAAGACCAGCGTCGTCGTTCACCGGCGGTGTCAGGAAGGTGCCCAACTGCTTGCCCGGCTCCATGCCCGATGCCACGAACGAACCGGTGTGCCAGTCGCCCGTCAGGTACATTGCGGCCGAACCTTCGACAAAGAACTTCTGGTCGTCTTTTTCACGCGGATCCGAGAAGTAGCCCTTGTCGTACATCTCGACCCACATGTCGAAAGCCTGCTGAACGGCTTCGCCGTTGTAAGCCACCGAACCGTCGTTGATACCAACGAATGCATCCGGGTCGACACCGGCAACCAGTTGCGAGAACCAGATGAACGGCATCCATTCGGTGCCCGGTGCGTTGATCGGGGTGTAGCCGGCTGCTTTCAGCTTTTCACAGGCGTCCAGGAACTCGGCCCAGGTGGTTGGCGTGCCGCTGATACCAGCCTTTTCAAAGGCTTCCATGTTGTAGAAAGTCACCCAACTGGCCTGGTTCAGCAGGAACGCATAGGGTTTGCCGTCAACGCTGACCAGGTCACGCTGAGCCGACGAGAAGTCGCCGTTGGCAATCGCTGCATCCCACTGTGCCGAAAGGTCCGCGGCGGCGCCGGTTGCTACCAGATCGGTCAGCTGACTACCGTTCCACCAGCTAAAGAAGGTGGGCGTGTTGCCACCCGCAATAGATGTCTGGATGAAGGCCTGGTATTTGTCCGAAGGCGTCACCAGCTCGGCTTCGATGGTCTGGCCCGATGCGGCTCCGGCGTCGCTGGCCATTGCCTGAATACCTTCCATCCAGGTCTGCTTGTCGACCACCATTTTCAGGTCGGCCGCCTGCACGGCGCCAACGCTGACCACAGCAGCAAGGCTTGCCGCCGTCATGTTATTGAAAAACTTCATTTCTTCCTCCAGTTGATTTGAAGCTTCTATCGAAGCAACGAACGTTCCGTTTCTCCGTCGAATAGATGGATGCGTGACCCATCGATGAAAAAGCGATCCGTCTCGCCGACCTCCATAGGCCGCGGTCGCTGTACGCGTGAAACGAGCACGCGATCTTGGTAGTTCAGGAATAGGAGGCTTTCGTTTCCGAGCATCTCGACAAAATCGAGCGGCGCCTCGAACTCAGCCGCGAATTCAGGCTTTTGGCTCTGATCCGCCAGCAGGATGTCTTCCGAGCGCACGCCGACAGTTACAGCGGCGCCATGCTTTGGCAGATCAAAGCGATCCGAAGGCACCGGAATGCGCATTCCGTCGCAGTCGATCGCGCCGTCTCTTGTCACCGTGCCTTCAAGGAAATTCATCGACGGCTCGCCAATGAACCCACCGACAAATCGGGTCTCCGGCCGTTCGTACAACTCCATCGGAGAGCCGACCTGTTCGATCTTTCCGTTATTCAGAACGACGATCTTGTCGGCCAGGGTCATGGCTTCGACCTGATCGTGGGTCACAAAGATGATTGTCGCGCCCAGCTTTTGCTGGAGTTTCTTGATCTCGATCCGGGTCTGATTTCGCAGCTTTGCGTCCAGGTTTGACAATGGTTCGTCAAATAGAAACACCTTCGGGTCGCGCACCATTGCCCGGCCGATTGCCACACGCTGGCGCTGCCCTCCGGACAACTGCGAGGGGCGGCGATCCAGGTAGGGGCCAAGGCCAAGCATGTCCGCCACTTGCCGCGCCCGTTCGTCGATTTCCGGCTTGGCGACTCCGTTGATCTTCATCCCGAAGCCAAGGTTTTCCTTGACGCTCATATGCGGGAACAGAGCGTATGACTGGAAGACCATCGAAATGCCGCGATCGCGCGAGGGCAGCTCGTTCACAAGTTTGCCGTCGATTGTCAGCTCGCCGTAGGAGATCGTCTCGAGGCCGGCAATCATGCGGAGCATAGTCGACTTGCCGCAACCGGACGGGCCGACAAAGACTACAAAGGACCCATCATCGACGTCGAGGTCAATTCCCTTGATGGCGACATGTTCGCCGAATACCTTAATGATGTTGCGCAGAGTTACAGAAGCCACGTGGGGCGCTCCTTTTTTGATATCAGGGCTTGGCGAAACGTGTTTCGGGCTGAACCGAATACCAGTCGGGCCGAAGCGGATCGCGGTCATACGGGTAGCCACCTACCTCTTTGAAATGCCGCGCGTAGTGTTCCATTTTTTCCCGATCAACCTCAACACCTAGGCCAGGCCCCTTGGGAACAGCGATTTCACCGTTAACATATTCCATCTTCCCGCCAACGATGATGTCGTCCAGCAAGTGATGGTAATGAGCGTCTGCTGCACAGGTCATGTTCGGCAGTGCCGCGCCCAGATGCAGCATCGAGGCCAGTTGGATTCCCAGCTCGCCGGATGAGTGGACGCCGTGCCCAAACTGAAAACACTCCAGCACCTGACCGGCGCGATGTGCCTGACGCAATCCGCCCCAGAATGTTGTGTCCAGCAAGATCACGTCCACGCTGTCGCTCTTGATGCAAGACGCCAGCTGTTCGAAATTGACCACCACCACGTTGGTCGCCGTGGGGATCGAAATGCGATCCCGCAGACGCCGCATGCCTTCTAGGCCGAAGCAGGGGTCTTCAAAATAGTCGTTGTGGATGTGCTCGATCTGCTTGGCAACCCAGATTGCGGTCTCGACGGTCCAGACGCTATTGGGATCCAACCGAAATTTGTCTCCCGGCAACGCATCCGCCAGCGCCGAATACACCTCAACGTCATGCTCCGGCGAGAAAACCCCGCCTTTTAGCTTGTGAGTCTTGAAGCCGTAGCGGTCCTTGAGCCGTTTTGCTTCCGCGACAATGGAATCCGCCGTGTGTTCGTCCGAAACGCCGTTTTCCGGATTTCCGTTCCGGTAGAATAGATAAGCCGCAAAGGGAACGGTTTCGCGCAGGGCGCCGCCGATCAGGTCGCACGCGCGAATTCCCAGGCTTTTACCCGCGATGTCCATACACGCCATTTCTATCGCGGCATGTAGCTGCATACGGTTGTTGTACAGGCAAGCCACCGGGTTCATGATCTTCCAGCGCAGCTGTTCCAGCTGTAGCGGGTCATGCCCTTTTAGATAGGGGAGCAAACCGACAATCTCTTGCTCGGCCGACTCGCCGCCGCCGCCAAGCTCACCCCAGCCCGAGATACCTTCGTCGGTGATGACCTCGACGATCGTGCGAACAAATTTCCCCCAATGAGCGCCGGCCGAATGGCGCAGGGGCGCTTCAAGAGGAAGCGCAACAGTTGTCGCTTTGATGTCTACGATCTTCAAAATTCTCTCCCGTTGTGATTCCGGCTGTTACAGCCCCTAACTACCATGGTAGTGTGGTTAGTCAAATAAAAAATGGTAGAATATTAGTTCGCACTTAGGTATTAAGTCGGAAACGCCGGAGGAAACCCGGACAAATTCAAACGGTTGCCGCGAAATCCGGTCGCCTGACGATGGGGGAGAGAATGAGTTTTCAGATCTATGCGGGAAGCCTGACGCGCCCAATGCCCCAGTATGAGTCGGCATCAGGTGAAGGAATCACCTTGCTCTCCATCAATGATGCTGGAACGCGCACTGCACCCCACGTCGTGGAAGACCAGTTTGACGATACGATCTGGATTGTTCGCGACCGGGCCGGCGAATTCCTGTACTCCACGTTTGAAACAAGCGACGGCGACCAAAGTTACATAGCTGCTTTTCGAATCGAAAAGCGGACAGGCGATCTGACCCTCATCAACAGCCAACCGACTGGCGGCAACGAAGCCTGCCACGCTACGTTGTCCAGCGATGGCCGGTATTTGCTGGTTGCCAATTATAATGGCGAAGGCTTCGAAGGCTTACCCGATCAATCGATGACGGTCTTCCCGGTCCTCGGGGATGGCGGTTTGGGCGAGCCCACCGCAACAATCCGGTACGTCGGGCGGGGACCGCGACAGGATCGGCAAACGCGCCCGCACGCCCATTGTGTTGAGCAACGGCCGGGAACCAATGATTTCTATGTCGCCGATCTGGGGCTGGACCGGATCGCCGTTTATGCCCTTTCTCATGACGGGCAACTCATCCACAAACCGGGCTGCGATGTGACCCTCGAACCAGGGGACGGCCCGCGGCATTTGGTGTTTTCCGCCGATGGAAAGCGCATGTTCGTGGTCTGCGAATTGAATGCCAAAGTCCTGAGTTTTGCTCTGAGCGAACCACAGGGCCAGGCCCATTTGATCGATAGCTTCGGTATCGGCGCGTCAAATGGGATCGAAGCGCAGCCGTCCGGGATCGTACTCACAAAAACAGCGGACACACTCTTTGTCGCGCTCCGTGGGTGCGACGAAATCCTGACACTTCCGGTCACGTCGCAGGGCCTGTTGCTCGAAGCCGTGCGTTCGCCTTGTGGCGGTCAGACCCCGCGCGACATTAAACTGCTGCCGACCGAACGCCACCTGCTGGTCGCCAATCAGAACAGTTCGACCATCAGTGTTCTACCAATTGACAAACACACATGCGCGGTCGCCGACCCGGTGACCCAGATCGAGGTGGGAACGCCGATGGTCATTTCCGTGCACCCGCTCAACGACCCGACTCACTTCCAAAGCTAAGACAATGGGAACTCATGAAATGATACGCGAAATCTTGTTCGTTCACCATAGCCACACCGACATCGGCTATACCCACCCGCAGCCGGTGGTTCTGGAGCTTCATCGCGGGTTCATCGATCAGGCGATCGAATTCGCGGAGCAGACGGCGGATTATCCCGACGACGCGAAATTCCGCTGGACCTGCGAAGTCACGGGCGTGACCGAAGATTGGTGGAAACACGCGGACAGCTCAAGCCGCGACCGCTTTCTGGCGGCGGTCTCGCGCGGGCAGATCGAGGTGGCGGCAATGCGGTGGAACATGACGCCGTTGATGGACCACGCGATGCTTCTCGAAACGCTGAAACCCGTGGCGTTTTTCCGCGACCTCGGTGTCCCGGTCAGAGCGGCGATGAACACTGATATCAACGGCCTGCCTTGGGGCGCGGTAGACGCACTGCTGGATCACGGGATCGAGGGCGTCTCGATGTCGATCAATGAACATTACGGTCACGCGATGCGCCCCTGGCCGGCTGCCTTCAACTGGGAATCCCCCGGCGGCCGCAGCATCCTCGCCTACAACGGGCTGATCTACGGCGCGACGTCGGACCACATGTTGCGCATCCCTCATTCGATTGACGAGGCGCGCAGCCGCATTGCCCATTGGATGGGGAAATTCGCGGCGCAAGGGTATCAACATCCTTTCCTAATGATGCAGATCACCAACCTGAAGTATCACGACAATGCTTCGCCGCAGCGGACTTTGCCGGACTTCATTCAGGAATACAACGCGCGTGCCGAGGCCGAAGGCGGCGTCCGGCTGCGCATGAGCACCCCGTCCGAAGTGTTTGACAGGTTCAAGAACCTTGCGCCCGAAACGCTGCCAACCCTGCGCGGCGATTGGACAGACTGGTGGAATTTTGGCGCTGGCAGCACCGCACGCGAAACCGCAATGGGAATGCGAGGTCAACGAGATCTGCGCACCGCGCAAGCGCTCGACGCGGTGGCCAAGCGACCTGCCCCGGCACGCCGGGACATGCTGGTGTCCAAAGCGCGCGAACAACTTGCGCTTTTTGCAGAACACACATGGGGCACGGATCGTTCAATCAGCCGGCCGGGCTCTGACGACACCAGATCACAGCAGCTGATGAAACTGGCCACCGCAGCCGAGGGCGGAGCGCTTGCACGCCTTTTGCGGCGCGATGCGATGCAAAACCTTTGCGTACCCGGAGAGGGCACCGATCAAACCGTTTTGGTGGCCAACCCGCATCCGTTCCCTGTCACACAGTCCGTCCGCCTGCCTGCGCTCCCTCCATTTGCCGAGCCGCCAACAGCGCCGCGCCAGATGGGTGTGGACACCGCAGTACCCGGGAACCGCGACCGGCATTTAGCCCATCGTCAGGACGTCTTGATGTCGGACCTGCCCGACAGTTCCGCGTTTTGGTCCCAGCCGATCCAGATCCCCCCGCTGTCGCATGTGTTCCTTCCTGCCTCGGACGTCGCGCCCGCCGAAGCGGATAATCTGTATTCGACAGAAACCAGCATCTCGAACGGATTGGTGACGCTGGAACTGGATCGCGACACCGGCGGCGTCACCAGCGTCGAACGCGAAGGGCGTGAGTTTTCGGCGAATTTTGCAGACGATCTGCGTTTTGGCGTTCCGGTTGCCGAGAGCATAGCAACGGACGATCGTGACGACATGTTCGGCCCGATCGACAACGAAACGCCAGATTGGAATCGGTCCTGGAAATTGGATTGGCCCGCGAAACGTGTTCCCGGTCGCCTGACCGAAACCGTGGGCCCCGATATTGGCCGCGGTCAGGTAAGCCTGAGCCAAGTGTTTGAGTTGCCGGGTGGGGATCGCGCGACCGTCACCTATCGTCTGACGCCGCAGGATCCGACTATTGGGGTCACCGTCAGGCTTGAAAAGGCGCCCAACCCGGCGCCAAACTCGGTCTATCTGCCGCTGACCGCTGCTTTGGCCGACAATTGGGAATGCGACTTCGAAACCGCCGGTGCTGTCGTTGCGCTCGACGCCGAGCAGCTTCCCTTCAGCAGCCGCCACTACGTCACCGCGCAGAACTATATTCGCATTGCGGATCCGGCCCACGAAATGGCGGTGTCCTGCCCCGACGCGCCCCTGTGGCAGATCGGCGGCTACACCTTTGGTCGGTTTGACGCGGAAGACGGCACAGTGGCGCGCGAAAACCCCGTACTGCTGGCGTGGCTGGCAAACAATTATTGGAGTACAAATTTTCAGGCCGATCAAAGCGGCGACATGACCTTCGACTTCTCATTGTCGGTGGGGTCACGTCGGTCAAGCGGCCAAGCGCTCCAATGGGCCACCGCGTGCGCTATTCCTCCCGGCGTACAATTGTGCGACGAAGACCACGGCGGCGCATTTGGCGTGCAAAAACCGCCATTCGACATCGATATGGGTGATCTCCTTGCGACCTCGGTTGAAAGGGACGGCGATGGCAGGATTGCCCTCACGGTGATGAACCCGGGGGATCGAGCGGAAAGTGTCCATTTTCAGTCAGACAACACGATGGACCTGACCCGAACGAACCACTCCGGTGCTGAAAAACAGTCGTTTGGTACAGGGCAGAACGTGAGTGTCGAGGTGGCGCCCCGCGAATGGTGCCGTATTGTCGTCAACACGAATGACGGGATGGCCGCGGGTGATGACCCGTCGAAAGGAGTTTCGTTGTGACCCTGAACGAGAACGAAAAAACGAATGAACGCGGCTGCATCGTCATCACCGGGGCCGCCAAAGGCATCGGGCGCGCGGTCGCCGACTTCCTCGCGAAGCGCGAAGACTTGCTGGTTCTGGTTGATCTGGAGTGCCGCCCGCTGGCGCAACTCGCTGCGCAGAACCCGGACGGCATCCTATTGGTCGAAGGGTCCGTGGCGGACCCGCAGACTGCCAAGCAGGTTGCGCAAGCCGCGATGTCGCTCGGTGGCGCAAGAGGGTTGTCGCATAACGCCGGTATTCAGCGGTACGGAACGGCACAGGACACGAGTCTCGAGACCTGGGATGAAGTCTTCGACGTCAACCTGCGCGGCGCGTTTCTGATGGCTCAGGCTCTGCTCCCACAACTGGTGCAAAGGCGCGGATCCATCGTGTTCATGTCTTCGGTCCAAGGGCTCGCGTCGCAGT
The DNA here is from genome assembly GCF_028823805.1 of Halocynthiibacter sp. C4. NCBI lineage: Bacteria > Pseudomonadati > Pseudomonadota > Alphaproteobacteria > Rhodobacterales > Paracoccaceae > Halocynthiibacter > Halocynthiibacter sp. C4. Next base: position 164,144 of record NZ_JAPEIE010000005.1, read on the forward strand.
CGAATGTTGCCGCCTACACCAGCTCGAAACACGCTCTCAACGGGCTCACCAAGTCGATCGCGGTCGACTTTGCCGAACAGGGTGTTCGAGCAAATGCCGTCGCGCCCGGCTCGGTAAACACACCTATGCTGGACTGGGCTGTTGGGCTGTCGGACAACCCCGACGCCCTCCGCCACGAAATCCGCAACATGCACCCTTTGGGCCGCGCAGCTGAACCATCCGAGATTGCATCGGTCGTTTCTTTCCTGTTGTCTGAGGACGCAGCATTTGTCACGGGCGAAGTTTTGCGTGTAGACGGGGGATTACTGGCCCGCATACCGGGAGCCCCAAGCGCGGCGGAAAAGAACGATGAATAAAATGTCTTTGGCATCCGATTCAAGAAAAGGCGTGTCGCGGGCGCAGGCAGCGTTTGAGGAACTCTTGCAACGCATCGTCAATCTGGAACTGAAACCGTTCCAGCGGCTGTCGGAAGCATCTGTCGCAGACATGCTAAGCTTGGGCCGCACACCTGTGCGCGAGGCATTGGTCCGACTCGAAGCACTGGGTTTTGTTGAAATCAGGCCGCAACGGGGGTCTATCGTGGCCCCCCTTCGGATCAGCGATCTGGAGCAGTCGCAGTTCATCCGCGAGTCGCTCGAGGTCAGCCTTTTGCGTCGGGCGATGGAAAATGACGACCGCGAAGAAATGGTCGCCAGCCTTGAAAAAGAGGTCATTCTTCAGCGCGCATATCTGGAAATCGGCGACAAAGAGAGTTTTCTTGAATCCGACGAAACTTTTCACAGCTTGATCGCAGAATATGCGGGCCTGCGTGGCGTCATGGCCGAAATCGCCCGCACCCGCGCGCATATGGATCGTTTTCGAAGGATCAACGTAGATTGGGGAGATGATCTTGAAGAAGTGCGCGTGCAGCACCTGCAGATTGTCTCGGCCGTGAAAGAAGGCGACGCAGACAAAGCTGCAGCCTGCCTGCTGAAACACCTCCGCCGCGTGTATGTATTTCTCGAAGCCGTCCACCACGAATACCCGGAGTATTTTGACGATCAGGAGTAGGGCACGTGGCAGTCTGCACGCGTGAAACCGATCCCGACGCCATGCAAGTTGCCAAACACCACAGTCGGAAAGTCCGCGAACTGTCAACGGCGGCGTAAAATTCTGCCACTGGGGCGGAGCAAAAGTCGGCCAGTTTGGGGTGCGCGCCTTGGAGCGTGCGGCCCTCAAATAGCAGGCACGTTCCAAGGCGAATTGGCCACTAGGCCAATTCTGTTGGAATTACCGTTTTTTGGATTTCATGCGTGACCTGCTTTGGTTTAGGCGATAGCTCTCACCGTTCATTTCCAGGATGTTCACATGATGGGTCAATCGGTCCAGTAACGCGCCGGTCAAGCGCTCTGTTCCGAAGGTTTCCGTCCATTCTTCGAACGGTAAATTGCTTGTGATCAAGGTTGATCCGCGTTCGTAGCGTTGCGAGATCAGCTCGAACAGTAGCTCGGCACCTGTTTTGCTGAGGGGGACGAAGCCGAGTTCATCGATAATCAGCAGTTTCACCTTGGCCAACTGCCTCTGACGGAGCAACAAGCGCTTCTCGTCACGCGCTTCCATCAGTTCATTTACCAACGCCGCTGCTGTTACAAACGCCACCGGCAGCCCCTTTTGACAAGCCGCAAGGCCCAGCCCGAGAGCGACATGGGTTTTGCCAGTGCCTGACGGACCAAGGGCGATGACGTTTTCCCGACGTTCGATCCATTCACAGCGCGCAAGGTCCAAGACCATCATCTTGTTCAGCGAGGGGATGGCTTTGAAGTCGAAACTATCGAGGCTCTTGATGGCCGGGAACTTTGCAGACTTGATCCGGCGCTCAACCATGCGCCGTTCACGGTCGATCAGTTCCAGCTCGGCCAGCCGCGCCAGATAGCGCACATGATCCACGCCCCCGGCGGCGCAGATGTGAGCCTGTTTGCTATGTTCGCGCAAGAATGTCGGCAGGCGCAGGTATCCTCAACAATGAACTCTATATTGGACGTCTCGTCTGGAACCGACAGCGCTTTGTCAAAGACCCGAC
>NZ_JAPEIE010000006.1:0-89790 GCF_028823805.1 Halocynthiibacter sp. C4
CGCCCGCCACTTGAGGTATAGAACGTCACGCCGGTAACGAATTTACCGTTTCCGTAGGTTATCGTGTCGCCGTTATAGACCGAACTGATCGTTTCGCCGTTCACCATATCGCTTCCAGGCGAAAGAATACCGTCTTCGTTGTCATCCGTAAGCGTGACGGTAATGACCGTCACATTTACAGGTGTTCCGTTCGCAGGGTCAAAATTGTTGTCAAAGGTCTGTGCGGTGTAGGTTTTGGCCATCGGCTCACAATACAAAAAACTTAATAAATTATCTCTGAGCATAGGGCTTTTTGTAAAAGCTTCACAACAGTTTCCTATCTTGTGATGGTGTTCGTTCAATCAGAACTATGTGAACAGGAGTGGCGCCAGCGCGTAGGTTCACCCGTGGCGAGCGTTCATCCAGCTTTCAAGCGCGGTTTTCTGGTCATTGCTAAGCCGCAAGCCGAGTTTGGAGCGGCGCCAGAGGATATCATCGGCGGTTCGGGCGAATTCCTTGTTGATGAGCCATTCAACTTCGCGTGCGGTTAGGGTGGCGCCGAAATCTTGGCCGAGGTCGGCCACGGATTGCGCGCCCTCGAGCAGGTCGAAAGCTTCGGTTCCGTAGGCGCGCACGAGCCGCGCGGCCCAGTCAGATGTGAGGAAAGGGAAGGTCTTCGCCAGCTTTTCGGTAAGCGCCGCCACGCCATCAACGGGGAAATCGCCCCCAGCAAGAGGGACGCCAGCTGTCCAGTCGTCGGTGATCTGCGGGAAATGAACGCGCAACTTCTCCAGCGCGGATTCCGCGAGGCGGCGATAGGTGGTGATCTTGCCGCCAAAGACGTTGAGCACAGGGGCGCCCGCGGTTTCGTTGAGCTTCAAAACGTAATCGCGTGTCGCTGCTGAGTTGGAGCTTGCGCCGTCGTTAAAGAGGGGCCGCACGCCCGAATAGGTCCAGACGATATCTGATTTCGCAAGCGGCGTTTTGAAGTATTCCGAGGCAAAGTTGATAAGGTACTCTTGCTCTTCTTCGGTGCAGGTGGGCGGCGTATCGGCGGCGGCATGGTCGGCGTCTGTGGTGCCGATCAGGGTAAAGTCACGCTCGTAGGGGATGGCGAAAATAATGCGCCCGTCGCGGCCTTGAAAGAAATAGCTTTTGTCGTGGTCATAGAGCTTGCGGGTGACGATATGGCTGCCGCGGACAAGGCGCAGGCCGAAGGGGCTTTCGATATCAAGCGGGCCGGTGATGAGATCGCGCACCCATGGACCACCAGCGTTGACGATGGCGCGGGCGGTTGATTGGCGGGTTTCGCCTGTGTCTTTGTCTTGCAGCGTGATGTGCCAAAGGCCATCGATCACCTTTGCGCCGGTGACTTTGGTTTGGGTGTTGATTATTGCGCCACGGTCGGCGGCATCGCGGGCGTTCAGCGCGACAAGGCGGCTGTCTTCGACCCAGCAATCTGAATATTCGAACGCCTTTGTGAACTGCTCTTTGAGCGGAGTGCCCTCTGGTGCGTTGCGCAGATCGAGTGTTTTGGCGCCCGGAAGGATGTTGCGGCCTCCGAGGTTGTCATACATCAACAGCCCAAGTCGGATGAGCCAGTCCGGGCGGCGGCCTTTGAGCCATGGCATGACCACGGAGAGGAGTTTTGATGTTGGCGTATCGCTTTCAAACCGCATGTCGGGCGAGAGTGGCAGAACAAAGCGCATGGGCCAGCTGATGTGGGGCATTGCTCTGAGCAGGGTTTCGCGCTCGATCAGCGCCTCCCGAACCAGTCGAACTTCCCAATATTCCAGATAGCGCAGCCCGCCGTGAAACAGCTTGGTCGAGGCGGAGGAGGTGGCCGAGGCAAGGTCGTTCATCTCTGCGAGTTCAACCGAAAGCCCGCGCCCCGCCGCATCCCGCGCGATCCCGCAGCCATTGATGCCGCCGCCGATCACAAAGAGATCGACAGGTGCGTCGGAGGATTTTGCGGTTTCGGGCATGGTGCTGGTCCGTAAATGAGGAAAGCGAAATATGCGCGCATACGAACATGAAAACGGCTAAAACCGCAAGTGAATTATGTTCGTTTATGTTCCTTTTGCGTTTGAGGCTCAGGTACTCCGGCATTCTTTTGGGAGGTCGCGGCTCCATTTTTCCAATTCATGCAGGAACCCAAGTGCGGTGCGGCCAAAATCGGTGAGCTCGTATTGAACCGACACTGGCGCGGTATCCATGACCTCGCGGCTGATGAGGCCGTGGCCCTCAAGCTGGCGGAGGCGCTCGGCGATCATCTTTTTGCTCACGCCACCGATTGAACGGGAGAGCACGTTAAACCGCACAGGGCCATACTGGAGGTGCCAGAGAATCGAGCCGGTCCATTTGCCGCCGATGATCCGCATGCCGTCTTCGATAGAGCAGGGCTGTTTCTTTGATTTTGGCGAAGTCGTGCCGGAGGCTTGGGTATTTTCCATTATTTGCCCTCAATTTGTAGGTTACAAAAAGTATACTAGTTGCCTTTTGTTTCTTGCAAGCACAGATATGGCCTAACGCTGCCGATAGAGACAGCCGACACGAGAACGAAAGACATTGAATCATGCAAAAAATCTTGATCCTGAACGGGGCTGTGCCCCACAACAATTCCATCGAAACGCTAAACAGCAGCTTTGCCGAGCGCGCCCGCGACAATCTTGTGGGGCAGGGCCACGAGGTGCGGTTAACCAACATCGCGCAGGGCTATGACATTGATGCGGAGGTCGCGGCGCATGTCTGGGCGGATGCGGTTATTTTGCAATTCCCCGTGCATTGGATGGGATTGCCGTGGACATTCAAGAAATATTTCGACGAGGTATATACCGCCAACACCGATAACCTTTTGTTCACCAGTGATGGGCGCACAAACGCCGATCCAAAGCGAAACTACGGCATGGGCGGCGTTCTGACGGACACGCGTTATATGCTGTCGGTGACCTTTAATGCGCCAAGCGAGGCCTTTGATAATCCGGACGAGCCGTTCTTTGCGGGGAAATCCGTTGATGACATGTTATTGCCGGTTCACAAAACGCTACAGTTCCTTGGCATGAAGCCAACAGCGACATTCTCGGCGCATGATGTGGTGAAGAACGCAGAGATCGAGAGCGATTTTGCACGGTTTGATACGCGGATTGCCGAGTTTGCGGCCGAAGGGAGCGACGCAGCCGCCGCCTAAGCCAACCGCCAGAAACGAAAACGGCCACGCGCAGAAGCTACGCGTGGCCGTTGTTTTTTATGCTAAGAGCGACTTAGAAGTGCGCCGACTTTGTTGTTGAAGGAACAGACAGGGGCGGTGCGAACTTGGTTAGGTCGATGCCCTCGACGGCTGTTTTGTATTCCTCAAGTGTTGGCGTACGGCCAAGGATCGCAGCGAGAACAACAACCGGCGTGGACGCCAGCAGGGATTCACCCTTCTTCTCTGCGCTGTCCGCAACGACGCGGCCTTGGAACAGGCGGGTCGATGTGGCGAGAACTGTGTCACCTTTGGCGGCTTTCTCTTGGTTCCCCATGCAGAGGTTACAGCCAGGGCGCTCGAGGTAGAGGATGTTCTCATACTCGGTGCGGGCTTCTGTTTTCGGGAACAGATCGTCGAAGGTAAAGCCGGAGTAGCGCTCGAGGATTTCCCAATCGCCTTCTTCTTTCAGCTCGTCAACGATGTTGTATGTCGGGGCCGCAACCACGAGGGGCGCATTGAACTCGACCGTGCCGTTGGCTTTTTCGAGGTTCTTGAGCATTTGGGCCACGATCTTCATGTCGCCCTTGTGCACCATGCAGGAGCCGACAAAGCCAAGATCAACTTTTTTCTCGGCATTATAGTAAGAGACCTCGCGGATTGTGTCGTGCGTATAGCGCTTGGACACATCGGCGTTGTTGACGTCTGGGTCGGCAATCATTGGCTCGTCGATGGCATCAAGATCAACAACAACCTCTGCGAAGTATTTTGCATCGGAATCTGGTGTCAGGGCAGGTTTTGCGCCTGATTTGATTTCTGCGATACGGGCGTCGGCCTTGTCGAGCAGGCGCTGCAGCATGCCGTTTTCATGCTCCATGCCTTTGTCGATCATGATCTGGATGCGGCTCTTGGCCAGTTCCAGCGACTCGATCAATGTGTCGTCGTTGGAGATACAGATCGAGGCTTTCGCCTTCATCTCGGCTGTCCAGTCGGTGAATGTGAAGGCTTGGTCGGCGAGGAGGGTTCCGATATGCACTTCGATCACCCGGCCTTGGAAGACGTTGTCGCCGTGTTGCTCCAGCATCTGTTTCTGGGTGGCGTGAACCACATCGCGGAAGTCGAGGTGGTCGGCCATTTTGCCTTTGAACGTTACCTTGACCGACTCGGGGATCGGCATGGAGGCTTCGCCTGTGGCAAGTGCAAGCGCAACTGTGCCGGAGTCCGCGCCGAAGGCAACGCCTTTGGACATACGGGTGTGGCTGTCGCCGCCGATGATGATATCCCAATCGCTCACCGTAAGGTCGTTGAGGACCTTGTGGATCACGTCGGTCATGGCGTGGTATTCGCCTTTGGGGTCGCGGCCCGTGACAAGGCCGAATTCGTTCATGAATTTCATAAGCTTAGGCGTGTTGGCCTGTGCTTTTGAATCCCAGACCGAAGCCGTATGACAGCCGGACTGATAGGCGCCGTCAACTGACGGAGACACAACCATCGCCGCCATCGCTTCGAGTTCCTGAACGGTCATTGGGCCAGTGGTATCTTGAGAGCCGACAACATTGACCTTCACGCGCACATCAGAACCAGCAGAGAGGGTTTTGCCCTCGGCCACGCCGATTGCGTTGTTGTTGAAGATCTTTTCAACCGCTGTCAGGCCTTGGCCCTCGGCGGAAATCTCTTTGGATGGCGCAAACACCAACGGCGCCTCGACGCCAAGCGTTTCGGCCGCGAATGTCTGGAGTTTCTTGCCGAAGACGATGGCGTAAGAGCCGCCAGCCTTCATGAACTCCATCTTTTGCGGTGTGAAGGCGGAGGACACATCGGTCAGCTCTTCGCCGTCTTCGCTCAGGAGCTTGTGGGATTTGGTGTTGATCTTGAGAACAGTACCAGTTTCAACCGAATATTTCTGTTCAAGAACAGGGTCGCCGTTGTTGTTCAGGATCGGGTTGCCGTCTTCATCCAGCTTCTTGACCCAGTTCTTGAGGTCAAGGCCGATGCCGCCGGTCACGCCAACGGTTGTGAGGAAGATCGGCGAGATGCCGTTTGTTCCGGCCACGATCGGCGCATAGTTTACAAACGGCACATAGGGGCTGGCTTGCTTACCTGTCCAGAGCGCCACGTTGTTGACGCCCGACATCCGCGAGGAGCCAACGCCCATGGTGCCTTTTTCGGCGATGAGCATGACCTGCTTATCTGGGTGCTGGAGCTTCAGCTCGTTAATGTGCTTTTGCGCAGCTTCGGAGATGAGGCATTTGCCGTGAAGTTCACGGTCTGCGCGGGAGTGGGCCTCGGCACCGGGGGAGAGAAGATCGGTGGAGATGTCGCCTTCAGCGGCAACAAATGTCACCACTTCGATTTCTTCGTTTACGTCCGGAAGCTTGGTGAAGAACTCGGCTTTGGCATAGCTTTCGAGGATGTCTTTGGCCACGGCGTTGCCAGCTTCATAGGCAGCGCTAAGGCGATCTGTGTCGGCCTCATAGAGGAACACTTGTGTTTTCAGAACATCCGCAGCGTCCGCCGCAGTTTCCGCGTCATCGCCAAGGGCGAGATCAAGCAGAACCTCAACAGAAGGGCCGCCCTTCATGTGAGACAGAAGTTCGTAGGCAAATGCGGGTGTGATTTCAGGAACCTCGGACTCGCCAAGGATGATCTCCTTGAGGAAACGGGCCTTCTCGCCAGCGGCGCTCGTTGTGCCGGGGAGGGTGTTGTAAATAAGGTAGTTGAGCGAGTCGTTGCGATACGCGTTGTCGGTATCCTTGATCTGGGCAATCAACTCTGCGACAAGCGCGCCGTCATCAATAGGCTTAGGGCTCAGGCCCTGTTCTTTACGCGCGTCGATTTCTTTCAAATAGTCTGTGTACAAGCTCATGATGATCCTGGCGGTTTTGAGTTGGCTATCGCATCAACGCCGGACCTTCGGGCCATGACCCTTTACCCAGCGACTCTGATTGTATGCGGATGTATACCAAATCTCTCAGGGCTGCAAGGCGCTTCGTTTGCTCGCAGAACCGTAGGGCGACAGGCGCGTAACAGTGGGATTGCCAAACCTTGGATTTGTGGATCGGTCATGAGGGCTGCCGGCCCGGTGATAGGCCGGCAGTCTGTGTTGTTTATGGCTGCAGCATAATCTTGCCGCGGCGTCCTGGCTCCAATGCAGCTTTCATTGCTTCTGAGCATTGCGATAGCGGGAACTTTCCGCCGGTTTCGAGCGGTAGGTCGCCTTGAACGGCCAACCCAACCAACTCTCCGATGAGGCGGAAGCGGGTGTCGGGGTCCATTTCCTTGCTCACGCGCGATCCCCAGAAGCCTTTGACTGTGATGTGTTTCATAATCAATGCGCCAGAGGACACAGGCAGCGGCGCGCCCGTCGCGGTGCCGAAGATGATCAGTTCGCCATCAACGCCAAGTAGCTCAATAAGCTGTGCGCCGACTTCGCCACCGACGGAGTCAATCGCGGAGGTTGCGCCTGCTTCTCCGATCAACGCTTGTGCCTTGGCAACCCAATCTGGATCATCGGTGGACAATACGTTTTCGACGCCAGCGGCTTTGAGTTCATCAGCAGCTTCTTGGCGCCGCACGAGGTTTAGCAAATGGATACCGCGCGCTTTTGCAAGACCTGTCATGATCTTGCCGACGGCGCCATTGGCGGCTGTTTGCACGAGCCACTGTCCTTCGCTGACTTTGAGCGTTTCAAGAAGCGAAATTGCGCTGAACGGCATCGCTACAAGTTGCGCCCCTGCCTCATCAGGAATTGCATCTGGCAGCGGGAGGAGTGCTGCGGCGGGGCCGGTAAAGTACTCTGCCCAAGTGCCGTGAACGCCTGCGGCCACGACGCGTTTGCCAATGAGATCAGAAGCAACGCCTTCGCCCACCGCTTCAACGATACCGAGGGCTTCGGAGCCGCCGATCGCGCCGGGAAGCTCGGGTTTGTATCCATAGTTGCCGCGGATCGTCCAGAGATCGTGGTTGTGGATTGGAGATAGCAACATACGCACCAGCGCTTCTCCTGCGGCGGGTTCTGGTTTGTCGGTTTGACGCGCTGAAAGAACCTCGGCAGGTTCGCCGAAGCTATCGTGGATAGCAGCTAACATAGTATTTTCCTTTATTAAGAAGTTGTGTTCCCGATGGGGGAAAGGTGTTTCGTGGCCTCGTCTTTGGCCATGCGAAGAGGGGCGTCACTTTGGGCAAGTTTCGCAAGTACGGCCGCGCCAACCCATTTGGCATAGAGCATCCGAGCGGTTGTTTCGGGGTCTTCAAAGGCGCGCACGCTTCCGTCTTGTTCGCCTTCACGTAGAAGCTGTGCAAGGCGATCAACAAGGGCGTTCACGCCAGAGTCGAGAATTTCGCGCATGGTGTCTGAGAGATCGGCGACTTCAGCGCCGAGTTTAATCACAAGGCATTTCGTCGCGATTCCGGGCTGATCACCCTCGGCGAGCCATGCATTCCAGAACAGGTTGAATTTCTCTCCCGCAGTTTCAGGCCGCGCGATCAACGCATCAACGCGTTCGGTATACCCTTCAACGTAATCTTGAAGGAGCGCTGCGCCGAATGCTTCCTTGGAGGGGAAATAGTAATAGAAAGACCCCTTCGGCACGCCGCTTTCGGCCAAAATGCGCGAGAGCCCAACCCCAGAGAAGCCATGGCGCAACAGCAAGCTGCGCCCTGCGTCAAGAATTCGGCTCCGTGTTAAATCTGATTTACTTGCTTCTGTCATGTTCTGGCAGATAGTCAGTAATAGACCGGTCGTCTAGTAGTGATCGCGTTTTCGTGAAGAGGGAGGTTTGGCCATGCTGGCAGCGCCCTTTAAGGGAGCTAGTTTAGCGGAGAAGGCAGGGCTAGTTGCGGTATTTTAGCGGGGGTCGCGCATTTGCGTTGCGCCATGCTTTGGGTGGCTGACCGAATTTGCGGCGGAAGGCGTAAGTGAAATTTGAGGCGTTTGCGTAGCCAAGGCGGTGTGCAATGGTTTTTACGGCTTCGCCATGTCTGAGCGCAACGCAGGCCGCCTCAAAGCGCAGATCAACCAATGCTTGCCGGATTGTCACGCCGTGAACCTGAATAAAGGCGCGCTCGAGACGGTGGGTCGAGAGACCGACCATTACGGCGATCTCGGCAATGAGTGGCGGGTTGGCAAGGTTTTGGCGCAGAATGTCCATCGCTTCATGGGCGCAACGGATTTGAAATGCATCAACGGAATGTTCGACAATCGTTTCTTGCGCGGCCGCATACATAAGGTGCGACATGATCTGGAGCGTTATCCCTTCGGTCGCAATACGAGCGAGCGGTCCAGTGTCAGAGAGTTGAGCCTGTAGGGCGGCTCGAAGCGGGGCAGGGACGGTAAGCTTTTGACACAGGGTTTGATCGACCTGATCCCGCGCGAACGGTTTCAACTCGTTTGGAAGCGTGTCACCGAACCATCGCCCGATCACATCGAGATGCATATGAATACCAAAGAGCAGGATCGGGCCCGGAACCAGATCATAAACAACACTCTTATGTGCCAGACGGGTAAGCGATACGCTCTTCGCGTTCAGGTTCTGCCCATCTTGACTGGACATGGTAAACCCCCCGCGCAGGGCGATTTGGGTAAAGATAATCTCGGTGGATTTATCGGAGCCGACCTCAAGGTCTGTTTTCTCGGAGACGTCTACTTCGGTTTTGCGCCATCCAACTCCCGCGCCGGTCACGCCCGGATCCTCGTGAATCCGAACTTCAACGTCTCTGCTCGCATAGGCGAAATCTATGGGTGCATTTTTGGGATGCTCCCGTAGATTCAAATAGCCGCGAGCGGGCCTGGATGCCGTTTGTGTATTAATTTGCCTGTCCGTCCTGTTTTCGCACCCGAGATGCAATATTGGAATATGAGGAATTTCAACAATTTTCTGGATCAAACGCAAAATTCATTGGCGAAAATGTTGGATTTCAGCCGGTGCGGGTAAATTAGCATCATATTCTTTGAATGTATGTTTGCGCGTTCCCGTATCGAATGGAACGCGCGCTATCGTTTAGATTGCGTTGCCTGTCCGACGCTTTGATTGCCGCGAACCCCATATTTTATTGTGGATTACTGCAGTATTGGTTGCGGCGAGAGTCCAGAGAGGGCGGCCAGATTTGTAAACAAAAGCCGCGCTCTATGGCGAATGTGTCTAATTTATCAACTGTTGAATTTGGCAAACAATGTTGAGATCAAATAGTTAACATTGAGTTAAATTAGCTAACACTCTAACGTCACCCGAAAAAAGTACCCGCAATGTGGCAATTTCGCGCATTGCGATAGTTGAGAGTAACACAGTTTGCGGCGGGCTTGTCCTGCCGTTTTGTGATGTCGGGAGGTATATGGTTAACGCGATGATACATAAATCTGCGTGGCTTGGCGTTATGTGTGCGGCAATCGTGTTCATGACCGCAAAGGCATTTGCAGTGGAGCGTATGTTCGAGGATTGGGAACTAACCTGTCCGTCGGATGGGCGGATCTGTACGATTGCGACGACCAGCTTTGCAGAAGACCGCACTTGGCTTGCGACGTTGCGCCTTCAACCGAATGGTGTTGAGGGTGCGAACCTACCGTTGCAAATTCTTGTGCCGCCCCAAGTTCATTTGGCGTCTGGTCTTTTTGTATCTGTGAACGGTGTTGGCCAACGTCAGGCCGCGTACCAAGTGTGTTCCCCCCGCGCTTGTGATGCGCGCCTGACCCTTTCCGAAGATGACCTACTGGCGTGGAAGCGTGCGCGGAGCGCGCAAATCCGGTTTCGCCCAAACCCCGCATCTCCGCCCATTGAGTTCGAAGTTTCGCTCATGGGGCTGACCGCGGCAATAGACGCAGTGGACGAGGTGGCGAAATGATGAAGCAGGTCTTTAGAGTATGTGCCATTGTTTTGGCGATGGCTTGCGCGTTGCCCGCTGCGGCCCAAAGTTTCCGGCTTGAGGGAATTTCTGTTGGGTCTTCTAGTTATCTGGATGAGGCCGAGATAAACCGCGTCACCCAGAAATATATCAAGCGCAATATCACTTTTGATGATTTGCAGACGATGATCGGCGAGTTAAACGCACTCTATACTAAGTCCGGTGTTCCGACCGCACAGGCAGTTTTGCCGCCCCAAGAGATTACCAACGGCATTCTGGAGGTTTCGCTGGTCGAGGCTTCGATCTCCGAAGTGGTGTTTGAAGGGTTTGATTCAACGAACCCCGGCTTCCTTAGAAGTACCTTGGCGCTTGATGCCGGCATCAAACCGGACTTTGATGCGCTGGAACATGATCTCCTTCTCTATGATATAGCGCATGATATTTCGCCGCGCCTGACATTTGAGGCAGGAGAAGAGGCCGGTACGACACGCGCGATTGTCACCGCCGAAGAACCAGAGCGATATTCATTTACCACTTCCGTGGATAACTTCGGACGCGAAGAAACCGGCGTTGCGCGGCTGACGTTGTTTGGGCGGATGGCCTCGATGACGGGGGTGCGCGACACGCTTTCGGTTCAGGCCCAGAAATCCAGCGGCGCCTCTTCGGCCTCTGCGAGCTATTCACGACCCGTTGGAACCGAAGGCGGGCGCGTGATCGCCGCGGCGAGCTTTTCGCGGTCTGGCATCATCGGTGGTGATTTTCAGGGGCTTCGGGTGATTTCGGATTATGCCTCCGCGAGTTTGTCATTCCGACAGCCGGTGTGGGTACAGACAAATCAATACACGATGCTCGAGTTCGGTAGCTCGCTTGAAGCGACAAGCTCGACCATCACAGGAAAAAAGTTTGCCGATGTCGACCTTTGGGATGTTTTCGCGCAGGCGCGCTATCTTCGCCGCACAGCGCACTCGACCTTGGGATTTAGCGCGGGGATGCGCGCGGGGAATTCCGAAGCGCTTGGTACATCCCTGACCGAAGGCGATTTCTGGCTTCTATATGGTGACGCGCTCTATGGGCGGAACCTTGGCAAATCCGTCACCTTCAACGGCAATATCAACTTCCAGCTCGCGCCGGGCGAAAACCTTCCGGTTGCGCGCGTGTTTACGGCGGGGGGCATTGGCTCTGTTCGGGGTTACCCAAGCAATATCCGCGCAGGCGACAGTGGCGCGGTCGTGAACCTTCAGCTTTCGAAATCCACACCTTACCGGCCGGACTCTCTGCCCAAACTTGATGTCACCCCCTTCGGGTTCGTCGATATGGGCTTGGTTGTCCCGTACCGCCTTGATGGCGGGGTCGATATGGACCGAGATTTCATTGCCTCGATCGGCGGCGGCGCAACCGCGAAATACGGCGACCATATTAATGTGTTCGCCGTTTTGGGCGTTCCGCTTCGAAACACCTTGGGATTCTACAACAAAGGCGATCCCGACTTTTATCTCGGCTTGGATTACGCGTTTTGAATCCGGCCACCTTGTTTAACGACCATATGAATGGAGCTAACACCTAATGACGATCATAACCCGACTTGCTTTGGCCGCTACGGTAGCGCTTAGCCCGCTGACTGCATTTTCGCAGGATGCAGAGACAACAGAGGAAGCCCCCGTAGAAGCCGCTACGGATGTGGTGAACGGATCTGCTTTTGGCGACTGGATTGTCGATTGTCAGGCTCTTACCGCCAAGCGCACGGCCTGTCGTCTTATTCAGGAGCAAAGCCTGCGTGAAACGGGCGAGCTTGTTGCACGGTTTGTTGCGGTGCCGGTTGAAGATGGCGCCATTCTTTTGGCTCAGGTGCCCATGGGTGTCTATCTGCCGGGTGGCGCTGTGTATCGCTTTACCGAGAATGAAGAGGTCGAGCAGCGCGATATGATTTGGCAACGCTGTGCCGCTGACATCTGCGAGGCCGCTGCGCCGCTTGATGACGACGAGCTGGCGATTTTCGCGGAACATGACTCCTTGCTCTTTGGCTTCCGCCCAACAGCGGATGGTGAGCCTGTGATCCTTAACGTGGATATTTCAAGTTTCGCCGAGGCCATCGCGGCCCTGCGCGCCAATAACAGCTAGGCGATTACGCCTTCATACAAAGGTTCGGGGCGAGTGACGCTCAATTCGGCCCGAACGCAAAGCGATTGATAGAGATGACATTATGTTAAAAGCTCAGTCTACCAAGTCCCGCAAACACATGCCCCGCAAAGGGCGCGTGAAGAAACAATCGCTGATCTCGCGCATCGGCGGTTGGGCCGGAGCCGTTTCGGTCGGGCTTATGCAGGTTTTGCCGGCATATGCGGATGTGGTGGCTGTTGGCGGGTCGGGCACAAGTGTTTCCTCCCCAAATGGTAATGTTGATGTCACAACGAGCAATGTGCAGAGCGGCACAGCGTTCAATCAATTCTCTGAATTTAATGTAGGCGGCGCGGATACCGTCAACCTGCACCAGCCACTTAACGCCCAGAAGCTGGTCAACATTATCAGCGGCGGCGGGTCGCAAGTTGATGGTATCGTCAACACATACTTTGGTACGCCGAGCGCTCGGACTGCCAATATGACCGATGTTTACTTTGTAAACGCTGACGGTTTTGTTGTTGGCTCTACCGGTGTGATCAACGCGGGGCAGCTTACGATCACAACCCCGACATCGGATTTTGTCTCTGATCTTATTGACGAGGCCAACGGAAGCGGGCCGATCACTTACACACCAACACAAGAGCTTTTTCTTGGTAGCGAGCCGTTGAACCCCGATGGTGTGATCGACATTCAAGGTGAGATTTTCGCGAAACGTCTGGATCTTCGTGCTGGTGCGCGGATGATCGTGGATGGGCGCATTGATATCGATACGAATGAAACGACAGGGCAAATTGATCCTGCGGTGAATCTTCAAGGCGTGCCAACGGCGGGTGGCGTGAACATCGACGCAAACGGCGTGATCCGGCTCGTGTCTGAAGGCACGGTCGAAATCGGGGATACGGCAGAGATTTCAGCGAAGGGCTCGACACTCGGCGCGAACGAACACGGCGGCTTGGTTGAGGTGATCGCCGATGGCGACATCACCGCAAGTGGCAGCATTGATGTTTCCAACGGCACGGGTGATGCGGGCAGCGTCATGCTTTATACCAAAGGGTCCGCCCGATTGGAGCCTGCTTTTTCGGTTGTGGCCAATTCAACGGGCGGATCGGGCGGCTTTTTTGCTCTGCGCGCCAAAGAGGATATCACAAGCGCAGGCGGTGATTTTGACTTGAACGGCAGCGGTGGCTCTGGCGAAGCGTTCCTGATTGCCAAGAATATCACAATTGATAATGACCTGAGCACCAACGGCGGTTCGCTCGGCGTAAGCGCATCGAAAACCGCGACAGTGACAGGCGCAACTGTTGATACTGCGCCTACTGCGGGCGGCGTCGCAGGTGATCTGATTATCACAGCGCCCTCGATCACAATCGAAAACAACGCCGAGCTTCTCGCCTCTTCGGCGGGGGCGGATAACGGCGGCTTCTTGGGGCTGATTGCGCGCAATACCAACACGGGTATCGTCTGGGCGATCAATCCGGAAAGCGAAGTCGCGGAAATCAACATTTCCGACGCGACAATCGAGGCGGGCTCAATTGTCATCAGTGCAGTTGCGAAAGCGTCAAATGTGTTTGGTGATCCACTGGATGACGATCTTGAGGCGACACAAGTCGAGGCGATGGAGAACTCCTCGACCGAAGAGCAGTTTGAAGAGATGGTCACCGCCATCGGCAACACAGCTACGCTCGCGCTTGAGGGTGGTCTTTCAACGCTGAATGGTCTTATTCCCCTGCAAGTTCAGGTGCTTACAGCCGATGCGAGCGTTACGATCACGGATAGCGACATCACCGCAAACGGCAACTGGGCCGGACGCAACTCAAGCGCGCAAAACAACGAATTGGAATATGCCGAAAACGGTTTCCTTTCGCCGCTTGGCCTGCGCGAAGACACCTATCGTTTCATGACAGCGGGGTCGTATTTTGATGTGCTGTTGGGCGACGATAACGCCTATCAGATGAAGCTCTATCTCCCCAGCGAATGGGACAGAGACGCAGATTCGCTCTTTATTCATAGCCATGCAGATAGCGAGCTTTCGATCAGCCCGTTTGCCTATGGTCTTGGGCTTGCTGTTTCGGTGACGGATACGAAATCGCAGGTGAAGGTAACAGACAGCGATCTTCTGACAGATGCTGGCAACATGAGCCTCGTTGCGACGGCGATGGAAAACCACACCGTTAATATTTCTGCCAAGAAGATTGCGAACGGTGCGGCGGCTGTTGTGGTCTCGGTGCGGAACCTGACGAACCAGGTTGTGGTTGATGGCGGCACCACAAACAGCGCGGGAACGCTTGATGTGGCGGCCTTTACGGGGCGCAACCTTTCGATGACGACGGTTGCGAATTCCGGTATGGAAGGACGCCTTGCCATCGCGGTTAATGTTGATGTTTCGAACTCACTGACCGAAGCCGCGCTTGGCGGGACTGTTACGGCGGGCGGGAATGTGAACGTCGAGGCAGAGAACCTGTTCTTTAACCTTGCGCATGTCACCACCGCGACCATGGGCCTTGCGAATGTGCAGAAGGTTGTTGCGAGCCACCGAAATTCCACCAGCAGCACAACAGGCCTTGCCGGAACGCTGATGGCTGCGGCCTCTGGTAAGCCAGCAGACCCGAACCGAAAGGCGCATTTTGGCCTTGGTGTTGCGGTTGATCTTCAGCTTAGCGACGACAACACATATGCCACTATCGGCGGCACCTATCACGATTTCGACGATCTCGATGCCACTCCGCTCGCGCTCGGTACAACAGAGGTCACGGCAACGGGCAAAAACGTAGCGGTTAACGCGTCTTATCGGTTTGCGGATCGCGGCTCTGAAGGTGGCAGCGGCTTAACGCGCGGAACATCTGCGGCCTTTGGCAAGCTCACCTTTGTGGTGCAGAAAATGCTCGAGCGTTACAACGCCAAGAATCCAGCCAATCCGGTAACAGAAGATGAGCTTCTTGGCCGTTATAGTGACGCGCTGATGATGAACATCTCGATCGCGTCATTGCTTGGGGAAACACAGGCGGAAATCGGCGGCAATGCAACGATCAATGCAGGCAGCCTTGATGTTAATTCCGTCACACGCTTCCCAAACACAAACCCTGTGGAGTCCCTTGTAAATCAATGGGATACATATGTTGACCATTACACAGATTATCAGCCCGTCGCCGAAACAGGGCAGGCCGAGCCACCCGCGGTTGAGGCCCCAGTTGCGCCGGATATCGCTGGCTTTATCGAGCTGGTGAACCCGCTCACATATCTAACAACGGATTCGAAGGCCAAAGGCGAGGCGCCTGTGCCTTCCGATGGAAGCAAACCGGTTGTGCCTGACTCAGAGCAGGGCAAGGCGATTGGCCTTACGGTTACGTATTTCAATACCTCGAACACAACCAAATCGGTGATCCGCGACGGCGCGACTGTTAACCTCAAGACCGAGGCAAATGTGAAGGCCTCACAGGAGTCTCTGTTCCTGCATGTGGTGAACCTTCCCAAGAAGAATCCGCTGTCGGGCGAAGCGAAAGTCAATGATGCCATTGGCGCAGGTATCTTTGTATCGCGCACGGTTTCTGATGTGATTGCAGAGATCGAAAGCGGCGCGAAGGTTATAGTGTCCGAAGGCAACGTGAACGTGGACGCAATAACCGACAACTTTGTTGCGAGCCTTGCCTATTCTGGCGGTCAGGGATCGGATGTGGCGGTGAACGCCACCATCGATGTACAGATTTCCGACGCGGATACTGTTGCGCGGATTGGCGAAGAAGCCGAAATCAAGGCCGAAGAGGTGTCGATCAAAGCGCGGGATGAATCTGTTAGCTGGTCGAGTGCGGGCGCTATTTCCGGCTCTGAAAATGTCGGCGTCGGGGCCTCGGGCGTGGTGAATTTCAACACCCGCAACATTTGGGCCGGCATTGGCCCCGCGGACCGCACAGCAACACTTGCTGATGCGAGCCTGACCGTCATCAAAGCCGACAAACTTGATATTCTGGCCGAGAACGCCACCACAGAGATTACAGTAGCGGTTGCTGGAACAAAAGTTGTCGGCAAGCCAACACCACCGGCCAATCAAGAGCCGCCTGCCAACGACTCCGAAGACGATATGATTATTCCGTCCTGGCTCTTTAGCGAGGACGAAGAGGATCAGGTAAACGCGCAGCAAAACGTCAACACGCCAGCAGATCAGCAAGGCCAGCAGCAGAAATCCGGTTGGGCTGTCTCTGGGGCGGCGGTTGTAAACCTGTCGCTTGGTAGCACGGTTTCGGCGGAAATCCTGACCAACAACAAGATTGATCTGACGGGCGACCTTAACCTGACTGCGAAGAGCACGGCCACTTCGGTGAATGTTGGTGGTGCGGTGTCGGCCGGTATGGGAAGCGCGCAGGACACGAATGCGATCGCAGGGGCCTTTGCTGTCCATGTTGAAGATCGCATTCTACGTGCGCGCATTGTCGGCGCAGAGGTCTTTGCCGATGACGTTATCCTCACCGGCGACGATCAGGCCACGGTTGTGAATATCGCAGTAGGCGGCGCGGGGACTTCGCGCGGTGATATTGCACTGGCGGGTTCGGTTGCGGTTGCGTCTTTGGGCGGTGAGGTCACGACGGAGCTACTGGATGCAGAAATTACGTCTGAGGCCCTGACGCTTGATGCGGATGATACTTCGACAACTGTTTCAGTTGGCGGTGCCGTGGGCATCAATATGGACGCAACGCAGGGTTACGGTGTTGGCGTTGGTATTGCTGTTAATGCGGTGAATCGGAGCGCGATGGCCAAAGTGAGCGGCAGCGGCTTTGTTGATACGGGCGCCTTTGCGGTGTTGGCCAATAGCACGCAATCGATCTATGGATTTGCGGTCTCGGCTGGGGTTGGCAAAACGGGTCTTGCGGGGTCGGTGACGGTGAACACGATCACGAGTGGAGCCAAGGCGCTTGTTCTGGGTGAAGAGGACGGCGTGAAGCTTGTTGTGAACGCCGACAGCGCCGAGGTTAAGGCCGAAGAAAATAACACGATTTTCGCGCTTGGTGGCGCATTGGCGGGTGGGCGATCAACGGCTGTTGGCGCGGCCCTTACCGCGAACGTAATCACCGCCGCAACAGAAGCGCGTTTGCAGGATGTGAGCCTAAGCAAACGGGCGGCAGGTGTTGATCTGGGGGCGGTGCGTGTCACAGGTAACAGCACCTCAACAATCACTACGATTGCAGTTGCGGGCGCAGCGGCGGCCTCTGGAATGGCAGCGGGCGTTGGTCTTTCGGGCAATGAAATTACTGCGACCAACCTTGTTTCGCTTGCACGTAGCGAGATCACAGACGCCGAACTCATTGAAGCCACAGCAGATGCGGGCCGCACGATTGCCTCGCTTGGCGGCGGTATTGGCATTTCGGGCAAAGGCGCTGCGGGCGTTGCGGCAACCTTGAACCTTCTGCTCGGCAACACAACCAAAGTCGACCTGACAGGCGCAAACCTCAGCACGCGCGATAGCGGCGCCATTTCCGCCAACGCCATTGCAAGCGGTACGATCCGCTCTATGGCAGCAGGGATTTCGGCCTCCAGCAATACATCTATCGGCGGCGCGGTCACTGTAAACGTGACGACAGCGGAAACATCCGTAATCGCGAATGGTGCCACAATTACAGCGGACGGAATGCTAACCCTTTCAGCAGATGACTCTGGCACTGTTCAATCGCTCGCAGGCGGCGCAGCGCTCTCGCTGAGTGGAAACGCAGCGGGTGGCGCGGTTGCGGCCAACTTTATCGATCATGACACAAAAGTCATCACCAACGGCGGGAGCCTCACCGGTGAGGGACTGTTGCTGAGTTCAGAGAATTCCTCAACCATTGAATCCATGGCAGTTGGTCTTGCGGGCGGCAATGGCAATGCGTTTTCGGGCTCTATCGCCATCGGCAGCATTGGCAACACAACGACAACGCAGGCGGTCGATACTGACCTGAACGCAAAATCCGGCGTCGCGCGACTTGCGTCAGCGCGGACCGGCGATATTGATATTCTTTCCGGTAGCGCAGCGGTTGGCGGCGCAAATGCTGTTGGTGTTGCGCTGACCGTGGCGAGCATTCACGGCGGCGTAAGTGCGGACCTTATTACCAGCGGAAGTATTAGCGGCGCGGCGCTTGAAGTAGCGGCGACCAACACCGCAAGTATTGATGCGCTTGCGGTTTCCGGCGCACTTGGCCTTGGTGGCGCGGGCGGTGCTGGCTCTGTGGTTTATACACAGATCGGACGTCCGGGCGTGGATGGGCCATCCATGCCGACTGTCGAGGGCGATGATCCAGCCGTTGACCCCATTGCGGACACCCAAACAGCCGTTGAAAACGAACGTGATGCAGCCCTTCAGAGCCTCGTGGAAGCAACCTCCTCCAATGCAACCTCGCTTGATTCAAATGATCTGGCGATGGAGCTTGATGTTGACGATGTTGTCCGCGCGCGGGTTGAGCTGACGGGTGCCGATCAAACCCTTCCTGGTGTGAGTGTTCAGACAACCGAAACAACAACCACGCGCTCGCTCGCTGGCGCGGTTGGCATTGGTGTGTCTTCGGCCGGTATCGGCGCAGGTCTTGCAGTGAACCTGATGTTTGGCAAGACAGAAGCAGAGCTCATTCTTCCTTCTGGCGAAGATACTTACGTTGATGGAGATATCGACGTGGGCATTACCCAGACAGGCACAGTTGAGACTGCGGGCGTTGCTGGCGGTGGCGGTAGTTCTGTTGGTGGCGCGGGGTCGGTCACGGTTAACGTGATGAACCGTCAGGCTGATGCACGGATTGCGGGGGCCCTGACCGGAACGCAATCGGGGCTTTATACAGACGGCGGAAATGTTGATGTCACCGTAACGCAGGGCGGTACAATTGACTCTCTCGCGGGTGCCGTGGGCATTGGCGGGACAGCTGGATTTGGCGGCGCGATCACTGTGAATGTGATGTCGGACGACGCTGAGGCAAAAGTCGAAGACGTAACCCTTGTTACAGCAGAAGCAACAACTCCCGTTGGCACACCGCTTTCGACAGCGGGTGATGTGACGATTACAGCGGATCAAACCATGTCGCTTGGCGCGGCGTCGGTCGCAGTTGGCGGCGGGGGAACCGGCGCGTTTGCGGGATCTTTTGCAGTGAACGTGGCTGATGGCGAAGTTCTTGCCACGCAGCGCAGCACGAATTTTGATGTTAAGAGCCTCACCCTTGCGGCCACGGCGACGCCATCGCTTGTTGGCAATGCGGGCGCAATTTCGGGCGGGGGCTCGGCGGCTGTGGGCCTTGGAATTGTAACCAATGTGACGCGCCAAACCGTGCGCGCGGACTATGATATGTCCGAGACTTTCGCGCATGGCAACGTCAGCATCACGGCCAAATCCAACGGCAGCATGTCAGGCAATGCTATCTCTGGCTCCGGCAGTGGCGGCGTAGCACTCACAGGTTCGGGCGTTGGCAACTCTGCTGAAAACCTCGTTGAGGCGCTGGTCCGCGATACGGATGTGGTGCCTAACGATGACTATCCAACAGGTGAAGCACCAGACGACTATGTTCCAGACGGCGGCAGCTATATCGGTACGCGGGGTTCTATCCTTGTGCTGGCCGAGGGTACGAACAACATCTCGCTCTTGGGCGGTACGGATGAAACTCCCGGAATCTCGGTGAACTTTGCGGGCGGCGGAACAGCGGGCATCGGGGCGTCTGTAACGGTAAACACGCTTGCAAATGATGTGCGCACGGCGGTTGAGGGCAACACTGTTCTTACTGGCCTTGGCAACAGCACGATTTCCGATGGAACAGATACCCATCGCGGTGTGGCGATCAAAGCGCGGGGCAATAGCACGATCAATATGGTTGCGGCCAACGGCGCGGTTGGTGGTGTTGCCGGTGTTGCGGCGTTGTTTGCGATGAACCTCATCAAAGATAAGGCTCGCGTTCAGATTTCCGCAAACAAAGGTATCGGGATGAGCGCGCGGATCAACGATCCATCGCTGCTTGATGATACCCTTGAGGACAAGATCGGCACCAAGGTCGCTAATAGTAATCAAGATACTGTTATTGAAGCGAAAACCGACAACTCGGCACTTGCCGTAACGGCGAATATTGCGGTTGGCGGTTCTGCGGGTGTTGGTGCGGGTTCGGGCAATACGCTTGTGACCAATCTGGCCGAAGTGGATATCGGGGAGGCGTTCATCGGCGCGCGCAAAACCGTGGATATTGATGCCTTGGCCAAGACCAAGATCGAAACTGTGACGCTTGGCCTTGCGGGTGGATTCGTTGGTGTGTCGGCGAATGCTGGCGTAAACCGGATTGCCTCTGAAGCACTTGTTACGCTCGACGGAACAGGGGTTTTGGCTGGCGATGATGTGCTCATTACCTCGAAAGTTGACAGTGACAGCTATGGCCTGACTGGTGCTGCAGGTGGTGGCGCGATTGGTGGCGCGGGTGGCGTTCAGGTCACGTTGTTTGACAGCACTTCGAAGGTCACAATCGGCAAAAGCCGCGCCTATTTTGAAGGTACAATCGAAGCTGGTGACGATATTGAAACCGAAGCCCTGACCGTTTTGAAAACCGATGCGAATGCGGTTTCCGGCGCAGTTGGTGGCGGCGCATTGGCGCTTGCGGCAAATATTTCGCTTATTGAAGCCACGACCGAAGTTAACCTTGGCGCAGGGACGCGAATGGATGCGGGTGGATCGCTCCTGCTGCGGGCGAAGGATGAAGCGGATATTGACAGCCTGACCGGATCGGTCGGTTTGGGCGGCGTCGGGATCGGTGCGTCTATTGATTACGTGAGCTTTGAAGGCACAACCAAGGTTGCGATTGGCTCTGGTGCAAAAATCAACGCTTATGTGGGCTCAAATCCGGTGGCCAACCCTTCTGGAGCAAGCGACGGCCTAACAATCGAAGCCCTTTCAGAGCGCGATGTTGAGACAGGAGTCTTGGCCGTTGGCGCGGGCTTCCTGAGCCTTGCGGCGGCGATTTCCGCGATTGATATGGGTGGCGCTTCTGAAGGCGACGATGGCAATACCGCAACCTTGCTTGCGCAAGCCCAACAAGAGTTGGATGCGGATCAGTCAGGCGAAACGACCCGCGACGTTGATGATGACACGCGTGAAAGCACAGAGCGGGAACTAAGCGACGAAGACAAGAAGAGTTCTGCGGGCTCACTGATGACATATGCAGGTGCGTCCGGTACGGCCTCTGAAGTTACCGCGTCGCGTCAGTCGATAGACCTTCTTGCAGCGCCCGGAGCGGATGTTGTGAAGGTTGAGATCGGATCGGATGCGATCCTGACTTCGCGCGGGAATGCGACCATTAACGCCACAAGCCGCACGGCGGTTAAACAGACCGCAGGTGGTGCAGCGGTAAGCCTCGCTGGTGGCGCGATCAGCGGCACGGCGGTAAGCAACATCGGAACAGGTTCGAGCATCACGATGGGCTCTGGCGCGCGTCTGCTGGCGGATGGCAATATTGCGTTGAGTGCCGCAAACGAAAACATCGCTGGCCGCAATCTGATCGAGTCAAATGCGGTTACTGTGGCAGCTTCTGGCGGCTTTAGCGCCGGTGTCGGGGTGTCCTATGCGAAATTGAGCGGCAGTTCCAAGATTGATCTTGGTGCGGGTACAGCCCTTGAGGGTCATCTTCTCACCCGTGCCGAGAAAGTTGCACTGAGCGCGACGCGTAGCGGAACCGTGCTGACCGATACGTTCAACCTCTCTTTGGGGGTTGCTGGTGGTGTTGGTGTTGCTGTGTCTCATGCCAAAAACTTTGGCAGTTCTATCATCAACATCGGCCGAAACGGCGGCGCGACCTCGCGTATTCTGGCCGAAACGGTGACGCTCAAAACGGATGATACATCACGGGCCGAGGCCACAGGTGAGGGGAGTTCGGGAGGCATCGCGGCAGGCGTGAACGCAGTTGTTATCACTGCGGATGCCGGTAGCGACAGCGTGTTGACCACTCATGCGCTTGATGTGGATGCGCGCACGATCACATTTGAAAACCTAAATGCTGCTACGGCCTATGCCGAAGCTCGGGGTATCGCGGTTGGCGCAGTTGCCATCGGCGCAGCAGTGGCCCGCGCGAACCTGTTCAGCACAGTCACAACCGCCGTAAATGCCAATCTAGATGCGCGCACGATCACGTTGAAAAGCAAGATCTATAAAGGCGCATATGATCACGCCAAGGCGATCTCGGCTTCGACGTCGGGCGGCCTTCTTGCAGGTAATGGCGCGGAATCAGAGGCTTACGCGAACTATAAGGTCA
This sequence comes from Halocynthiibacter sp. C4, assembly GCF_028823805.1. Taxonomy (NCBI): domain Bacteria; kingdom Pseudomonadati; phylum Pseudomonadota; class Alphaproteobacteria; order Rhodobacterales; family Paracoccaceae; genus Halocynthiibacter; species Halocynthiibacter sp. C4. Next base: position 22,345 of record NZ_JAPEIE010000006.1, read on the forward strand.
ATGCTGCTTATTCCGGTTCGTTCCAAAGCGATGGCCTACTGACCTTTGAAACCGATGCAACGGCCGTTTCGACACGCGCAGAAACAACAGGACGTGCAGGCGGTTTGGCGGCCATTGGCGTAACCATTGCGCGGTCAGGGCAAAACACGGCTTCCTCGCTTGATGCGGCGGATCGTGTGGCCACCGTTACGGCCTCTGTGAACGATGCAACGATTGCGGCGGAGAGCCTTGTCATCAATACAGGCAACGCGCCAAGTGCATATTCCAAGGCGGATTCCGGTTCGGGCGGTGTGGTCTCTGGCTCTGGTGCGGAAACGCGCGTCACCACAAACACAGCAACGGTAACCAATCTTGGGAACAGCGGAACATTCAATGTTGCCGCCGATACCGTCACCATTTCGACAGGCCAAACGGCTGCGCTTGGCAGCAAGGTTGATACCATGAGTGCCGCTGCGATTGGTGCTTCGGGTTCAGATAGCCGTACAAACGTCGCAACGGCCGTTGTGACGCGCATTGGTGGCAATGCAAACATTCTTGCCAAGAACATCGATATTACAGCCAAAAACACGGTGAACCGTCCTGAAGATGATTGGAATATCAAGTCGGGTTCCGGCGGCGCAATTGACGTGGCCGCGATGGTTAGCCGCGTTGGGGTTGACGCAACAACCGATCTCTATGTCGATAACGGTGCGAAGCTGACGCAATATGGCATCACGGGCGCGAACCAGACGTTCGAGATGGGCACATATACAAACATGGCCATCGTCGATCGTCTTAAACTGGATGCAGGCGGGGCGATTGCGATTCCGATCGGCGAGAGCGAAATTCGGATCAACACCAATACCGCGAAGGTCACGATTGGCGCGGCAGACATCTTTGCCATTGATGATGTGACGTTCTATTCCGGTGGTGACGCGACGATTAAGGCAGAGGTGGATGCCAAATCCTATGGCCTTGCCGGTGCCGCAACAGGCAGCACCGAAGCAATCTTTAATTCCGACAACCGCGTCATCTTTGGCAATGGCGCGCGCATTGAATCGCTGCGCAATGTGAAAGCACAAGCAGGTTTCGGCGCTCGTGAAGCCCAAGACGTTAGTGTCCGTGCGGAAACCCGTGTGTTCAACAAAACCGCGATCCCGATCCCAACAGACCCAGCCGCAGACGCAGAAGCCAACACGAACTCTATCGTTGATATTCAGCAGGGTTCCGAAATTTTTGCGGTGAAGGACGTTTATCTTCTTGCCGAAGAGGGGAGCCGCGATATCGTTGGTTACGGGCGCGGCAAAGACCTCTATCGCGAGGCGTTGGCCGCGCTTGGTTCTGCATTTAGCGAAGCTTTCGGCGGCGAGCCGGTCAGCCTTGATATTGAGAGCGGAACGTCGAAGAACATCTCCAATGATGGCATTCTGGTAAACGGCTATGTGCGTGCAGGTTCGCGCAACAAGCAGATTCTGATCCTGAATGCGCTAAATGAATTGGATAACGGCTCGGTCGATGATGCAAATGGCAATCCGTATACAGACGAGATGGTCGAAGGCATCGCGTATTCCATCCGCAAGAATGTTCTTATCGCGTCAGAACTTCAGGAGCGCATCGACCTTCTTACAGATCTGATTAATGACCCAATTCTGAATCAAGACGCAGCCGCTGTGCTTGCATGGGAAGCAGAGAAAGCCCAGCTACAGGCGCGCGCAGCAGGGGCCGCGGGAACCGCAACATTTGTGGACCTCGAAGATATCATTGCCTCTGAAGGTAACATCGTTATCCGCGCAGATTACGTGCACGGCACCAATACAGGTACGCTCGACGCACCAGGTAATGCTGAAATCAAGGTGCATATCTGGGGCGAGAACACATATCTTAATACGGCGAATATGATCATCCCCGAGAACGAGGGCGGCCGCATTATCTTTAATGACGTCAACGTTCAAACGCCTCAGGATATCAATGCGCTTTCCGATCCGAACCGTCCGGGTATCACAAACTATACCATGATCTCGGGTGATGATGCGGGCGAGCCACGGATCGAAGCTGTCACCTATGGCGGCGGCGGGCTTATTGTGGGTGGTGACATCTATAATGCTGATGGCGTGGCACATTTCACAGCGAATGGCCCGACCGCAGATTTGGACGTACGCGGCGACATTTCTGCAAAAACGATCGAGCTTAGCGCTGGCCGCGATTTTGTTCAGGGCTACAAAGCGGGCTTTACCGAAATCGAAGGCGACCCGCGCGAAATCTACGAGTCGTTCTTTGAAACGCACGAAGGCAAGGCGCGCAAGACTGTGTTGGCTGGTCTGACTGTGACGGGCTATTCTGGTGGCAACCTGTCGTTTGATTTCATGGGTAACCCTTTAGTCATTGGTTCGGTTTCCGAATTCAGCATCGCGCCGCGCAAAGGTATCATTCAAGCGGGCCGGAACGTTTATATTTCGGCGGATAAGCTTAACATCAATGGTCTGATCCAAGCGGGCACGGGTAGCTATGATGTAACAATCGCCGCTGACATTGATACCTACCTCGACCAGTTGCTCAAAGATGGCATCAGCGGACCGGTTCTTCTGCATAACCCTGCTGAGCCTGTGAACAACAATGTTGTGCGCAACGAACATATCACCAGCGATGTAATCATTAAGTTTGAGGAAAATGGCGTCGACGCCGACGGTAATGTTACCGGCAAGATCGTTGTGTCTCCGATGGTTGTTCAAGGTGGACGCGTAGAGCTTGTTGGTGAAGTCTTCTCGACAGGTGGCGGCGAAATCCGTTCGCTTGACGGGTTTGGAACGGTCAACGTGAATAGCGGTTCGAAATATGCGCTGGAGCTTGGCCGCATCGACCTTGGTGAGCTTGGCGAACTGGGGCAGGGCGTTGAGGGCGTTGTTCGGATTACCGATACAGGGCGCGAAATCCGTCCGGATGAATTCCTGATTACCGAATTCCGTCGGATCGGCACCGAATTCCGAGAGCTGAACAACCTGACCTACGACGTTGAAAACTTCGATTTCAACGAAGATGGGAAAATTGATCTGGTGCGGCACAACCCGACCAATAACGTCACGGATTCTTCCACGACGTCGGCTAACGGGCGCTCGGGCATGTATCAGACCCGCGAGGACAGAGACCTTGTGATCAATCGCGCCGAAACCGTTACGCAGAAAACCAATAAGACCCAGACGCAGTTCTTCTTCTGGGCCGGTTTTGGAAAGGGCGTAGAGAGCGAGAAGGAGCCAATTCAGGCGACTCCAGAGCCCGCGGATGTTCAAAACGGCTTGAACGGTATGTATCTTGCGGACTCGCTTGGTGGCTCGGACTACGCGTATCACTTCTCCGGACGCCGCGTGAGCAACTCTTATGAAGACAGCGATGAATCCGTCGATGACAAACGCTTCCTAGGCATTGGCGATGTGGTCACAACATGGACCACAACCCAAACCGCGACCCATCTTTATACGCACCGTCTAAAAGCGGACTATGGCGTCAAAATTACATTTGATGGCGGCGATACGGGCGGCATGAATGTGATTAGCGGCGGAGATGTGATCTTTACCGGCAATGTGAGCAACTCGGTTGGCAATACTTCGGTAACCTCGAACAACGGTTCTATCCTGTCGTCGGATTCCTCTGTTGGCTTTAATGTTGGTGAGCTTCAACTTTATGGATATGGCGGACGCATTGGCGGCATGTCTACGGCTTTCCGGGTTGATCAACATGACGGCACTGCGCTGACCGCCATTGCGCGTGACAGCATCGATATCCGTGAACTCGGCGGTGACATGATCATCGACGAAGTCCGAACCACGCGACGCACAATCCAAACCGGGACAGGCGAAAGCGGGCAGGTTGCCCTGCAAGCGGAAGGCAGCATCTTTGGAGCGGCTTCGACTTCAAAAGTGACCGGTTCCTCGATTTCGCTGCTCTCGACAGACGGTGGTATCGGAACGGATACGGAAGCGCTGAAGATTCATGAGGACGGCGGCAGCTTGATCGTCAAGGCCCGCAACAATGTAAACATCACCGAAGAAACGGGCAATCTCCACCTCAACACAGTTGAGAGCCAAACCGGCAGCGTAACGCTGACGTCACTTGGCGGCGCAATCCTTGATCGGAATGACGTTCAAGTGCGGGATGTACGCACCGAGGATGAGTTGGGCGAGCTTTGGACAACCGATCTTGGCCTGAATGGTGCGGGGCTTGATGTGCGGATCGACGAACAGATCGCTGCCCTCAAAGCCGAGCGCAAACGCAGCTATGAGGCGTACTGGCGCGCGCGAAATGCTGACGGCGGCGCAGCGCAGACCTTTGAACTTGATCCTGCTACCGGCCAATCGCTTTTGGATGGCGGCTGGAGCCAAGCGCAACTTGATGCATATATCGCCGAACGCGAGGCGCTTTACACAGCATGGAACGGTGAGGCGGTCTATGATGCGAGTTACGAGTATGACGTATCGCTTGCGGAGCGCGCTGATTATCTTGATGGTGTGGAGTGGACCAATAAGGAGCTGACCGAATGGATCCGCGCCGGTCTGATCCGCGGTACAGGCGACACGAACATTCGTATAGAAGATCCGAACGTCATCGCTGCAGGAGACATCAATCTTTATGCGGCAACCGAGGTTGGCGAATTGCTTCCGGAATATGTTCTGGGCGGAAACCGCGCCGATGATCTCGAAGCACTGGCAACAGCAGAGCGCGCGGATGTCATCATTGATGATGTGAACAACACAATCACCGTGCGCCGCGCAGAGGATGTTAACTTTGCCTTTACGGCCGTTGACACCAATGGCCATTCGCTCGGGAACCTTCGGGTTGAGTCCGCTGCTGGCGATCTGTTCTTGAGTGCGGAAACGGCGGCAACGCTTGCCAATCTAACAACGCCGGAAAACATTCGCCTCAAGATCGACGGCGCAATGACCGATAATCGTGATGGCGTTGCAGCGGTGACCGGTTCTGCGATTATCGTGGAAGCAGGGAACAACGCATCAATTGGCGAGGCGGGCAATCCTCTAACCTTTGATATCCATGCTGGGGGCAACCTTATTGCGCGGGCGGGGCACGATGTGTTCATCCACGCAATTGATGATATGCTGCTCGCAGAGGTCTTTGCCGGCGGTAAGGCCGTAATCTCCGCAGTTGGAGCGATCACAGATGACGTTGCCACAGGCGCAGTGCGGGTTCGTGCGGCGGACCTTGTTCTTGATGGCGCGTCGATCGGAATTGACGCCGAACCGCTTGTGATTGAGATCACCGACAATGTTGACGGTGCGCTCGACCTCGAAACAACATCTGGCGACGCATATGTAACTGCTGCAAGCGACCTTCGCCTGAAGAAAGCGGTTATTGCGGGCGGTGGCCGCATCGAAACCACAGGCGAGTTCGCATTCTTGAGCAATAATACACTCGCCTTCGGTTCTGGTGCGACCCTCACGCTCATCGCGCCAAAAGGCCTCGACCTTAGCGCGTCTTCGGGCACCGACATTGCGGGCGGCACGCTGATCATTCAATCCGGCGGTGGCGTGGGCAGCTTGAGCAAGCGTCTTGAGACTGTTCTGGCGGGTCTGACATTCATGACTGATGGCAGCGATCCAACGTCTCTGTTTGTCAACGATCTGGATGATTTGCGGATCGAAACCGTGGTTCAGACCCACGCGGACGCCGTCACTGATGTAATCGCTGGCGGAACGATCTCGGTTGGTACAATTACAAACGCATCCGATGTCATTCTGCTGGGGCAGGGCATTGCGGATGGTCGTATCGTTGCAGAGCGCGTCGAACTTCGCGCGGTTGGACCTGATGCGGCGGATGGCATTGGCATGGCTTCGATGATGGACCTCACAACAGGCCGCTTGTTTGCAAACGCCACTGCGGGCGACATTGCGATTTCCTTGCGGGATCGGGACACCGAAATCGAGGAAGTCATCGCTGGTGGCGCAGGTTCCATTCGCCTTCTGAGTGACAATTCCGCGCTGACCCTGCTTGCTGGAAACGGCATTGCAACTGAAGGCGGCTCGATTGAAGTCTCAGGAACACAGCTTCTTACTATGGCTGAAATTCTCTCGAAGGGCGGCTCTATTGATATCGCGGGCACAAGCCTCCGTACAATGGCAGACATCCTTTCAGAGGGCGGCGCAATCGACATCCTGACAGTTGGCGACTTTATCCAGCAAGCAGGAACCAAAGTGGACTCCGGCACAGGTCCGCTCCGCGCGGCTGTTGGCGGCGATATGGAACTGGCTCAACTTACAACAACCTCCACAGGGCTCGCGCTTGATCTATCGGTTGAAGGAATGCTCTCTGTGGCGAGCGGCCAGACCGCAACGCAGCTTGTGGCCAATACGGTGAACTCGCGCACAATGCTTCGTGCTGGACGGATTGATGCCATCGGGCCGGATGGGTTGGCGACACACCTTGCTGAGCTTGATGTGGTAACACAAGCTGGCGCGCTTCATATCCAAGAAGCAGACGGGCTTATCCTCTCTAATGCGGAAACACAGGATGGGTTGATCGATATTTTCACTGGCGGACGCACAGTGATCGGTACGCTGAACTCTGTGAGCAGCGAGGAAATTGTTATCTCCTCAAGCGCGGGGAATTTGGTCTCTGATGGAGCTGTGTTGCAAGGCGGAGATGTGCGGTTGTTTGCCTTCGGCGGCGCTCTGACGGGCGAAACTGTGGGCTCATTCCAAGGTGATACAAAAGACGGAGTAACCCTCCATCTCGTTGCTCAGGACGATCTCTTTTATACGGAAACCGCTGGCGATCTGCGGGTGGCCTATGCCCTCTCTGACCAAGGCAATCTTGAGCTAAACGCGCCGAACGGTTCTGTGGAGTTCGGGGTCCTCGGAGCAGCTGGTTCTATGGATCTTGAGGCCCTTGGTGAATTGCGCGTTACCGTGATTGGCGGCTCCTCTGTCGATCTTGCGGATGAAGATGCGCTGCAGCTCGTGAACCCGGAATACTACGGCAAGCGCGACGTCAAAGCGCCCGAGGCAATTGAAATGACGGCGCGCGGTGTTGGCAGCAAGCTCTATGGTGGGTTCATAAACGGCAAAGGAAGCATTGGGCTTCATGCGGATAACATCGACGTTCACCTGAATGATGCGCGTCCGTCCGACAGCATGTTGCTTGTCATCAATGATGATCGCGGCGGTATTGCAGAGAATGTAGATGTGCGCTCCATCGGCGATGGCCCGAACCTGTTCATTACGGACTACTTCGCCGACGTTCGGACGCGCCTTCAGGGGCGGACCCTTTCGCAAGGTGAGTTGATCCTGACCCATGGCCGGATTGGATCGGGGCAGGTGACCCACGCAGGTGAAAGCTTCATTGGCGAGGATATCGTTATTGGCGGGAATGTATGGTTCCGTCAGCGGAGCTTCGATTTGCTCGCAACGCGTGAATACACCGAACTTTCGACCGAAGCCGATGTTCAGGCTTTGGCGCTGAACGGTGGCCGTATGGTCTTCTCGATGCAGAACGAGATTGGCCTCGTGACCATCGATCCGAGTGATGACATTGACGGCTCTGGTGGTTCTGTTCTGATCCTGAACCGTCGCCTTGGCGGCGTGGACCTTAATGGTGGTCAGGGCTTTGCTTATGGTGTTGGCGTGGAGACAGATATCCTGAGCTATGCGTTTATCTTCCACGGCGCTGACGCGGGTGTGATCAACAATGCGCTGATGAATCTTCTCGCAGATCAACAAGAAGCCGCAGAAAAAGTTATCCTGCCGCAGTTTATGACCGAAGTAGAGAACGACAACGATTGCGCCAGCCTGACTGAGGGCGAAAACTGCGCCTGACAGGCCGCAAATCCTGATGTCGTGAGTGTCGTCGGGATAAAGAAAGGCCCCGCTTTTGCGGGGTCTTTTTTTGGGTGTATTTGGGCGCGCTTCGGCTAAATCGGGTCGGTAAACTTGCGTGGCAGGGTCATTGAGCACCAGATATCCGAGAAATTATCTAGGCGGCTATTTTGACCAAGGTTTTGCTGTCGGCACACAGTTATTCTGAGCAAAAACAACAGAGTATCCATAGATTAAGAATCTTGAAACGTCCGTGATCTTACTGCGAAACGCAGGCTTAACATGGAAATTTCCTTAGAAATCTCACGCAGCGGCTTGACAGAATCCGTGCAATCTCCTTTAGTTCGTCCAGTTACCGAACTAAAGGAATTACAGTGGGACCTCAGTCAAAAATCTCAAGGCGAATGTCTCAGAGCGCCGTTATTCAGGCGATCGCCAGCTATGGCCCAATTTCCCGTGCAAGCGTCGCGAAGCAAACAGGGCTTTCCAAGCAAACCGTGTCTGAAATCGTCGCCGCTCTGGAAAACGACGGGTGGGTGCAGGTTGTCGGTCAAACCGAAGGTAATATTGGTCGGCGCGCTGTTGTTTATGAAATCGCACCCTCTGCTGCGACGGTCGCGAGCGTTGATTTGGGCGGCACAAAGGTGCGGGTTGCGCTCTGTGATTTGACGGGAAAAGTACTAGTCGAACGTGTAGAGTCAACGCACGAGAGCGGCGGTATTCACGTTGTTGATCAAATCGTGCGGATGATCCAATCCAGCGCCGAAGAGCCAGATAGCTCTTTTGGAAAATTGCGGATTGCGGTCATCGGCGTTCCTGGTGTTCCAGACGAAAAGACCGGCGGCATTTTGCTCGCGCCGAACATCAAGGGCATCGACCAGATTGATCTTGCCGGATCGATAGAGGAGCGCTTGGGCGTTGAGGTTTTTGTCGAGAATGACGTGAACCTTGCCGCGCTAGGAGAGCATTGGCTCGCCAATTCCGAAACGGACGATAACTTGGTCTTTATCTCTGTGGGCACGGGTATTGGCGCGGGTCTTGTCGTGGGCGGCAACTTGCTGCGCGGCAGCACCGGCGGGGCGGGTGAAATCGGATTCCTGCCTTTTGGTGCAGATCCCTTTGACGAAGAAAGCCTGAGTGTTGGTGCGTTGGAGCGCGTCGCGGCAACCAATGCTATTGTTGAGCTTTACCACTCCCTCTCTGGCAAGAAAACTGATGTTCCCGGTGTCTTCGATGCGGCGGGGGCAGGCGACGCTGCTGCTGCGCAAACACTGGATGAAGTTGCAAAACAAATTGCGCGAGGGGCCGCGGCCTTGGTTGCTGTTGTTGATCCGTCTTCGATCATTCTTGGCGGGTCGATTGGCGTTAGAGAAGAGCTTCTGGCACGGGTACAGCGCTATATGGTTCTGTGCTGTCCAAAGTCCGTTGCGATCAAGAAGTCCCAACTCAATGACCATGCGGCATTGGCGGGTGGAGCGTCTGTCGCGTTATCGCATCTGCACACATCACTATTTGCCGAAGGGCAGAAGGGCGCGGAAATTTCCGTACCCCCGCCAGATATCGCATCCTTTAAGGCGGGCGCATCATAATGGCCAAAAATCTGGAACAAGCGCTAAAGCAAGCGCAAGACAGAACGCAAGACATCGATCTTTTGAAATCGGCGCTGTCGATCAACAGCATCACAGGGCAAGAGTCTCGATTTGCAGAATTTCTGGCTTCCGAACTCAAAGCGCTCGGCCTCTCAACTGATACCGGCGAGTTTCTGGAAGACCGCCTGAATGTCTGGGCGGCAACACCGGAAGCATCCGAGAAAAACCTGATGATCGTCGGGCATACAGACACAGTACACGTCCGTGGATGGGAAGACTTTTGGGGCGATGACCCAAGAAGCAATCCTTTCGCAGGTGTCGAGCAAAACGGCGAAATATGGGGCCGCGGCGCGAGCGATTTGAAGGGCGGGATTTGCGCTGCGATTGCGGGGCTACGGTTGTTGCAATCCGCCGGTTTTGAGCCAGAAAACCGTCTGACATTTGCATTCATCGGCGATGAAGAAAGCGGCGAGCCGGGGACAGGTGTCAGCGCTGGTGCAAAAGACCTTGTGAAGCGGATCGGCACCGGAGAGATCGCAAAGCCGGATTTCGCCGTTTATGTCGAGCCTTCAAACCTTGATGTATTCACGGCGCAAATCGGGTTTTTCATTGCTGACGTTACAGTTACGGGAAAGACCGCTTACTTTGGCACGCCCGAAATTGGCGTTGATGCGCTCAAAGCCACCCATGAGCTGATCGCGCGTTTGTGGGCACATGAAGCAGAGTTGGCAGAGGGGCCGACGCACGAATTGCTTGGGCCATCTTCTTTGCTCATTACGCATCTTGAAGCTGGCGGATTTATTGCGGTTCCTGGGGAAAGCAAATTCTCTCTTATCCGTAAGCTGCGACCAGGGGAACAACTGGATGACGCCGTTGCGAGCTTTGAATCTGCGCTCAAGCTGCAAGATCTACCAGAGGGCATAAGCGTTGATGTGAGCTATCCGGCTGGACGGGATCACCCGAACGGTGGCTCTCCGGTTGAAATTTCCCGCGACACGGAAGCCGCACTGCTGCTTCAAGATTGTGTCCAAGCTTTTCGACCGGATTGCGGGGCTTTCGCGGGTGCGCCGTTCTGGAGCGAAATGCCGTTTCTGACCGATCAAGTGGGATGCCCCACAGTCTATTTCGCACCAGGTGATATCGCGGTGGCGCACACCTTCGAAGAGCGGATCGACATTGAAGACTACCTCGCTGCTGTACGTTCGTTTGCGCTGTTTATCGCGCGGTACTGCGGTGTGAAGCCCAAAGAAAAAACACCAACAGAGGAGTAAATCATGAAACATTTTCCAAGCCAGATTGCGGCTGCGGCGCTGCTAAGCGTTGTTGCTTTCCCAAGCCTTGCAGAAACCGTGGGGCCAAATGGCGAAACGGCAACGCCTTCAACAGAGGTTGTTGTAGGTGACGATCACGTTTCGGCGGTTCAAGACGCAAGCTATACAGCTGCTCTCTTGTGGCACGACCAATCCGACTTTGTGAATGCTGTGACAGCAGGCGCAAGCGACGAGTTTGAACGCCTCGGCATCGAAGTTGTTGCTGTAACCAGCGCGGGATTTGACGCGGCGAAGCAACGCAGCGATATCGAAACCGCTCTGACCAAAGAGCCTAACATCATTCTCGCACTGCCACTGGATCCGGTTACATCCGCAGCGGCATTCGAAGAAGCGAAAGAAGCTGGTGTGGCGCTTTCATTCCTGTCGAACCTTCCAGCGGGCTATGAGCATCCTGCGGATTATGCTGCCATTGTTACCGATGACCTGTTCCAAATGGGGAAACAAGCTGCCGATGCTTTGGCAGAAGCAATGGGCGGCAGCGGAACAGTCGGCTGGATCTATCACGATGCCGCGTATTACGTGACCAATCAACGTGACAACGCCTTTAAAACAACAATCGAAAACGATTATCCGAACATCTCGATCGTAGCAGAGCAGGGCATCAGTGATCCGGCCCGCGCCGAAGAGATCGCCAACGCAATGCTTCTGAAGAACCCTGATATTGGTGGCATCTATGTAACGTGGGCTGGCCCTGCTGAAGGTGTTCTGGCTGCGCTGCGTGCCAACGGGAATGACACCACAAAGATCGTAACGCTCGATCTGTCGGAGCCTGTGGCGCTTGATATGGTGCGTGGCGGAAACGTTGCTGCAATCGTTGCGGACGAGGCTTATGAGCTGGGTCGCGCAATGGCCGCTTCTGCGGTGCTCGATCTCCTCGGCGAAGATGTACCTCCGTTTGTTGTCGCACCTGCGATCACCGTTACGGCGGACAACGTTGCGGAAGGCTGGAACACATCCCTGCGTATCGACGCGCCTAAAAGCCTGACAAGCAATTAACTTTACCTCCCTGAGCGGGCTGCCACGGCGGCCCGTTTGAAACTTACGCAAAGGGTAATTGCAATGACGCAAGCCATGACCAAACTTAAGACACTCGACTTGCAGAAAAGCGTGATTTATCTCGGCTTTCTTGGGATTTTCCTATTCTTTGCAGTCACTCTTCGGGACGACGGATTTCTGACCTCCCGCAACCTGACCAATATTGTTTTGCAAACAGCGCCCGCAACGATCATGGCGATCGGCCTCGTGTTTGCGCTCTCCGCTGGTGAAATCGACCTGAGCTTCGGCTCCATCGTCGCGGTGTCAGCACTGGCCGCAGCAGTTGTTTTACAAGACTATCCATTAATCGTCGGCGTTATGGCCGGTATCGGTATCGGGGTGGCAATTGGGGCATTCAACGGCGTTCTTGTTGCCTATCTGGGTTTGCCTTCGTTTCTTGTCACGTTGGCGACAATGGGGCTTTTCGCAGGAATCGCGCGCTCTATGACTGATCTGCGCTCGATCCCGGTCCTGAACGATACATTCACCGGAATTTTCGGGTCTGGTAAGCTGTTTTCGATACCGTCTCTTGTGATCTGGACGATCTTGGCGGTGACCATTGGACACATCGTCTATCGCAACACGAAATTCGGCGCGCATGTGCTTGCTGTTGGGGACAATCCTCGCGCAGCGCAGGTTTCTGGGATCAAGGTTCCGCGCGTGCGCCTATATGTGCTGATGCTTTGTGGCGGTATGGCTGGCCTTGCAGGACTGCTCTATGCCGGACGTCTTCAAGCCGCGAAATATACTTTGGGCGAAAGCGACCTCATGATTGTCATTGCGGCGGTCATCGTTGGCGGAACGGCGCTGAATGGCGGCAAAGGCTCCATCATTGGCGCGTTGCTCGGATCGCTCCTGATGGGGATGCTCAACAACGGCCTTATTCTTATGGGGCTCAAGGTTTCGGATCAGATGATCGTTCGTGGCCTCATTATTCTTGTCGCGGTGGCCGTGTCGCTGCGTGACACTAGCCGATAAGGAGATTTCACATGTTTCTTGATCTTTTGATGCGGCGGAACCCGCAATTCATCGAAGCCGCCATGGCGCTCCACCAGCAAGGCAAGCTTCCATCGAATGCCTATGTTTTGGACCTTGATACTGTCGAGGAAAACGCACGGGTGTTTCAGGCCGAAGCGCGCAAACACGGGCTCACAACCTTTGCCATGACCAAACAGGTTGGACGGCATTCCGGTTTTTGTGAGGCTGTCATGAAAGGCGGCATCGACCGTTCGGTTGCTGTCGACATGGCCTGTGCAACGGCGTGTGATCGCGCTGGATTAAAAACCGGACATCTTGGCCATCTTGTACAGGTCCCGTCAGGCGAAGCCGAATTCGCCGCTGCGAAACTGCAGCCCGATTTTTGGACCGTATTTTCAGATGCCAAAGCAAAAGAAGCCGCCGACGCCAGCGCCAAGGCAGGTCGCGTCCAAAAACTTCTGGCGCGGATCCAGACTGAGGGTGATACATTCTATCGCGGGCACGAAGGCGGCTTTGACGCCCAAGATATCGTCGCTGTCGCTGATCGGTTGGATACGCTTGAAGGCGGAGAGTTTGCCGGCATTACAACTTTTCCTGCGCTTTTGTTTGATCAGGAAAGCCGCAAGGTCATTCCGACTCATAACCTCAGCACCCTAAACCGAGCAGCAGAAGCACTCGCTGCGATCGGACGCAAAGATATTGCGATCAACGCGCCGGGTACAAATTCCGCTGTCATGCTTGCCGCCCTCGCAGAAGCGGGCGCGACCCAATGCGAACCTGGCAACGCGCTTCACGGAACCACTCCACTGCATGCGGTCGAGGACCTTCCAGAGGCGCCAGCGGTTCTCTATCTGTCCGAGGTTTCGCATCACTATGGCGACAAAGCTTATTGTTTCGGGGGTGGTCTGTATATTGATCCGGTTTTCCCGAAGTATCAGGTGAAGGCGTTGGTAGGTTCAACGCCAACATCAAATGCCAAAGACCTGCGCAATGTTGAAATTCCCGATTACTCGGCGATTGATTACTATGCGATGATTGATACAGAGGGCGATGCCGCCCCGAAACCGCGCGACACAGTGGTCTTTGGCTTCCGCGGACAAGCCTTTGTTACCCGCGCTTTGGTTGTGGGCGTGCGTGGCATCTCGACGGGCAATCCAACAGTAACAACAATTGAAAATGGCTTTGGCGACCCCGTTGCTTGGCCGGGGAGCTATCAGTCATGAGCACAAACGAACCAGTGTTGGAACTCAAGAATATCCACAAGGCCTTCTCGGGTATCGTTGCTATTCAGGACTTTTCACTTGATCTTAAAGCGGGAGAAATTGTTGCTCTTGTGGGCGATAATGGCGCCGGTAAATCAACCCTGATCAAGATGATCTCGGGGGTCTACAAGCCAACCTCGGGCGAAATCCGTTTGGATAACGAAGGGGTATCGTTTGCTGATGCCAGTTCGGCGCGCAGTCGGGGTATCGAGGTTGTTTACCAAGATTTGGCCCTAGCGGATGAGCAGCCGGTTTTCATGAATATGTTCTTGGGGCGAGAGCTGACCAAAAAACCATTCGGGCTTCTCGATAAAGAGAAGATGCGACGCGAAACTCAAGAGCTCGTTGACGATCTAGATGTGCGTATTCCGTCGGCCAGTTCGACGATCCGTGATCTGAGTGGCGGCCAGCGCCAAGGGATCGCCATTGCCCGCGCCACACATTGGGCCAGCAAACTCATTCTGTTGGACGAGCCAACCGCCGCACTCGGGGTTGCCGAAACCGCGAAAGTCGAAGAGCTGGTTGCCTCGCTCAAAGCGCGCAACCTTGCCATTCTGATTGTGAGCCACAGCCTCGATCAGGTCTTCAAACTGTCGGACCGCATTTGCGTCCTGCGGCGCGGCAAGCAAATCGGAATTCGCGACACAGCGACAACCGACAAGAATGAAATCGTCTCAATGATAACAGGTGTGAACTAAAGCCGTGTCCAGTTTTAAAACCCATATGGCGAAAGAGATCGCCGAAATTCCGACGATGTTTGAACGACAACTGCAAGACGGGCTGAAACAGTATTGGGAGACCGGCGCGGCACTTCGTTCGTCAAATCCGCGTGGGTTCGTTACTTGCGCGCGTGGGACATCTGATCATGCCGCCGCGTTCTTTAAGTATGCATTTGAGACGAAAACGGGCCTCCCTGTTGCATCAATCGGCCCGTCGGTTGCCTCTGTGTATAACGCCCAGCTGAAGCTGGACAGGTTCGCATCTGTTGCCTTTTCCCAGTCCGGCGGCAGCCCCGATCTGACGAAACTCCAAGAAGCCGCACAAAAGGGCGGAGCGGAAACAATCGCAATCCTGAACGTTGTTGATAGTCCCCTCGCCAGAGCGTCAAACTCCGTTTTGCCGATCTATGCAGGCCCTGAAAATGCGGTCGCAGCGACAAAGTCCTACGTGGGTATGCTCTTTGCGTCTTTGGGGATTCTCGCTGGGTTTACAGAGGACAAAGCGCTGCAATCCGACCTGTCAGAGCTTCCCGATTTGGCAAGAGCGGCCTTAGCTGTTGATTGGAGTGCGGCCACAGTCCCTGTTGCGCGTTCTGGCTCATTGTTCTGTATCGGCCGAGGACCAAGCTTTGCGATTGCCGCTGAATCGGCGTTGAAATTCAAGGAAACCTGTCGCCTACATGCCGAGGCCTATTCTGCGGCCGAAGTATTGCACGGGCCTGTTGCCATCGCAGGCGATAGATTTGCCGCTTTACTGTTTTCCTCCGGTGACATGGCAGCAGACTCTATAACCGCAGCCAAAGAAAAGCTCGAACATCAAGGTGCGGCCGTCTTTGAGGTTGGTGGGATCGCGGGGCCGAAATCGCTACCGTCACCTCGCTCCAGAAATCCGCTACTCAATCCTCTCCTGCAAGCAGTCGCCTTCTATTGCTTTGTCGAAAACCTATCGCTTCGGCTGGGCCAAAATCCTGACGCGCCCGAAGGGTTGAAGAAGGTAACAGAGACCGTCTGATCACTCAGAGGTGACCAAGCGTGGCGTGCGTTTGCTTGTCTCGGGCGCGAGGTAATCTATGCTTCTCGTGATGAGGAGCACGCCATGATCAGGATACTTGTAACGACAATGGCCGGCTTGTTGCTGTCTTGTGGCGCAACCACGGCCCAGAGCCCGTTTGAACTCGACCCAATTGCAACTTTGGATCGGCCTTGGGCCATGACCGCTTTGCCGCAGGGCGGGTTTCTGGTCACGGAAAAGGCGGGGCGATTGGTCTATGTCTCCGCAACTGGCGAAAAACAAACCATTGCGGGCGCACCAGCCGTGAATGACTCCGGACAGGTCGGGCTACACGATGTGGCCCTTGCGCCGGATTTCGCATCATCAGGGATCGTGTATCTTACATGGGTTGAAGGGTCTGGCGGTGGCGCATTACGCCTTGGGCGCGGCCGACTGGATTTGAACGCTTCGGCCCTTAACGGATTTCGAGAGATATGGCGCGCTGAGCCAACGGGGGGTAGGGGGCATCCCGGCGCGATGATCGCATTTGGCCCCGATGGGCATTTGTTCCTTTCCAGTGGTGATCGTCAACAAGGCAGCCCCGCACAAGACATTTCGGACAGCCGCGGCAAAATCCTGCGGCTGAATACAGACGGTACACCCGCAAGCGGCAATCCGTTTTCAGAGGCACCAGATGTTTGGACCCTCGGCCACCGAAACCCCTACGGGCTTGTATTTGACGAAAGCGGCAGGCTCTGGTCGCACGAGATGGGGCCGCGCGGCGGAGATGAGCTAAACCTGATCACCGAAGGGCAAAACTATGGATGGCCGCTTGTTTCCGAAGGAGAGCAGTACAGCGGCCAAGCAATTCCTGCTCATGCCACACGGCCGGAATTCACGCCTCCACTTATCGACTGGACCCCCATCATCGCCCCCGCCGGCATGATCTTTTATACTGGAGCAGCTTTCCCCGATTGGCGCGGTTCGCTGTTGTTGGGCGGGCTGGCATCACAGGCTTTGGTCCGTGTCGAGATCAACGCCAACTCCGCGCGAGAGGTTGATCGCTGGGAGCTAGACAACCGGATTCGGGACGTTGCCGCCGATAATGCTGGCCATGTCTATGTGTTGGAAGACGGCGAAGATGCCCGCCTTCTGCGCGTGGTACGCGGCGAATAAAAGAGAATGCACCGATAGACGCAGCAAGAACGACGGCATTCTCCAAACCACCAACACCAAAACGCTACATGGTTTAAGTGCCGAAACATTGAAGCAGGCCCATCGCATCATTGAAACGGGTTCGATGATCGGTAAGCTGGTAATCAAGTACTAATCAAGGCAACACCATGCGAGACACAATGAGCGCAGAGCAGCTTGAAGGCGAATACGACTTCATAATCGTCGGTGCGGGAACGGCCGGTTGTGTTCTTGCAAATCGGCTGAGTGCGGATCCGAAAAACAGGGTGTTGCTGCTCGAAGCGGGCAAAAGCGACAATTACCATTGGGTGCATATTCCTGTTGGGTATCTCTATTGCATCGGCAATCCGCGCACCGATTGGATGATGAAAACCGCACAGGAACCCGGCCTTAATGGCCGCTCGCTCGTATATCCGCGCGGCAAGGTTTTGGGCGGATGCAGCTCGGTCAACGGGATGATCTATATGCGTGGGCAAGCCGCCGATTACGATCATTGGCGACAGCTTGGAAACTCTGGGTGGGGCTGGGATGATGTCATGCCATATTTCCTGCGCTCCGAAGACCATCACGGCGGCGACAGCGAAATGCACCGCAGTGGCGGCGAGTGGAAGGTCAGCAAACAGCGCCTCAAATGGGACATTCTTGAATCGGTGCAGAAAGGCGCGATGGAGTTTGGCATCGAGCCGCGCAAAGATTTCAACGACGGCAATAACGAAGGATCCGGCTTTTTCGAAGTCAACCAACGCAATGGCGTTCGGTGGAACACGGCGAAGGGCTTTTTACGACCAGCGATGAAACGCCCGAACCTCCGCGTTTTGACAGAGGCTGAAACCCATCACTTGGTGATGGATGGGTCCCGCGTTACAGGAATTGTGTTCAATCGGAATGGCAAAACCCAGAGCGCAACAGCCCGCCGCGAGGTTTTACTTGCCGCAGGAGCGATCAACTCACCTAAGCTATTGGAGCTATCGGGCATTGGTCGACCAGAGGTATTGGCAGAACACGGCATTACCACGCAACACGCGCTAAATGGCGTCGGCGAGAACCTACAAGATCACCTGCAAATTCGTACGGTTTATAAAGTAAAAAACGCCAAAACGCTCAACACAATGGCGAATTCGCTTCTCGGCAAAGCCAAGATCGCGCTGCAATACGGGCTTACGCAAAGTGGTCCGATGTCGATGGCGCCAAGCCAATTCGGGATGTTCACCAAATCCCGCCCAGACCTCGAGACGCCCGACCTTGAATACCACGTGCAGCCGCTCTCAACCGATAAGCTCGGTGATCCGTTGCATCCGTTTCCGGCGATCACCGTTTCGGTTTGCGACTTGCGGCCAGAAAGCGTTGGGAGTTGCCATATCCAAAGTGCCCGCTTGGAGCAGCAACCGGATATTTGCCTGAACTATCTGTCGGCAGAGGCCGATAAATCCGTTGCCGTGGCCTCGATCAAACAAGTGCGGGACGTGATGACCGCAAAGGCTCTGGCGCGACATCAGCCAGAAGAGATACTGCCCGGTTTAGGGGTCGAAACCGATGACGACATCCTCGCAGCCGTCGGCGATATAGCCACAACGATCTTTCATCCCGTCGGAACCTGTAAAATGGGCACAGACGACACCGCTGTCGTAGACCCGAAACTTCGTGTTCGAGGCTTACAAGGGCTTCGGGTCGTTGATGCCTCCATCATGCCGAAAATTGTCTCGGGCAACACCGCATCACCCGTGATTATGATCGCAGAAAAAGCTGCCGATATGATTTTGAGTGCGGGGCGGAGTTAGCCGACCATCGGTGTCGCACCCTAAAGTACGAGCAATTTTGTCCTGATAATTAAGATTATGTTAATTATATAGAAGCTCTGCGCGGAAGTTGGTGCGGATCGCGCCGCACCAGTTCGTTTTACTTGCCCCAACGCAGCACAAGCGGATCAATCGGTTTGAGTAAGCTTATGAGGCGGTCCTTGATGGCCGGATGCAGAGGGTCGATTGGGTGACGGCAGAAGTCGGATTTTATCACGCCGCCTTCTTTCATCGCCACTTTACAAGATTGCCAACCACACTGGCGGTTCTCGTGATTGATCGCCATCGCAACGCGACTATAGGCGGCAGTGGCTTCGTCGATGCGGCCTGCGTGGTGATGGGTCAGCACCGGCTTGATCTGATCGACGATCATACCCGATGTCATCGTGCCCGTAGCACCAGCATCAAGGTCGGCCAACAGCGTGATCGCTTCCTCGCCATCGAACGGCCCTTCGATTGCGTCTCCGCCTTCTGCAATCAGATCGCGCAGCTTGTTGGCCGCCCTTGGGCACTCGATCTTGAAGAGTTTCACCATTTCAATGTCTTGCGCCATCTTCACAAGAAGCGGCACCGGAAGATCAACACCCGACAGCGGCGCATCCTGCACCATAATCGGAATTCCAACCTCGCCCACGGCTTTAAACTGCTCGAAAGTCTGCTTGGCGTTCCCCTTAAGAAGCGCGCCATGATACGGCGCCATCATCATCACGATATCCGCACCGAGGTCTTTGGCAAATGCCGCACGCTCCACAGCTATCTGCGTGGCAAAATGGCTGATCGTCACGATAACAGGAACCCGCCCCGCCACATGCTCAAGGCACAGCCGCGTCAGGGTTTCGCGCTCTGCATCCGAGATCAGGAACTGCTCGGAAAAGTTGGCAAGGATACATATCCCGTCTGCGCCCTGATCAATGAGGCAATCCAAAACGCGTTTCATCCCCTCGAGGTCGAGCGTGCCGTCCTCATGAAACGGCGTTGGGGCAACGGGCCAGATGCCGGAATATTTCACTGTCATTCTCTCTATCCTTAACGTGTGTCTTTATTCGTTGAACGGCGCAACCGTATTGCGGCGGCCAAGCATGAATGCATCGGCCACATGAACAAGCGGCGAGAAATCCGCATCAATGCCGCCCTCTTTCACAAGGGCCGCCATCTTGTCGTAAAGGCGCGGGTATTCACCCGAAAGCGCATCGTCGGGCGCGGCTTCTGCGGGCTTGCCGTCAATTTCCATCCGCGCGCCACCATCAAGCAGGCGCAGCGTGCCTTCTTCTGTTTCAACCTCAATCGTCCAGTACTGATCGCCCTCTTTGCGCCAATCAAATACCGCCGAGACCTCGGCTCCTTTTGGATGAGCAAAGGCAAGCTCTGCGCCAATCGGGGCCTGCCGCCCTTCGGGGAAATCAAGGCTCGCGCCTGTGAGGTGGATCGGGTCAGGCAGAATTTCCGTCACAATCGACAGCGCGTTGATACCCGGATCAAACACACCCATGCCGCCCGGTTCCCAAATCCATTCCTGCCCTGGATGCCAGCGGCGCACATCTTCGCGCCAATCCACATGCATCCGTTTGAGCGTCTTGCCCGCGAGCCACGCCCTTGCCGCCGGAACCATCTCTGCTTCGCGCGAATGCCACGTGGCGTAAAGCGACAAGCGCCGCTCCTTTGCGATTGCCAGCAACTCATGACATTCCGCCAAAGTCGCCCCCGGTGGTTTCTCAAGCATCACATGCCGCCCCGCCAAAAGCGCGGCCTTGGCATATTCAAACCGAGGCACCGGCGGCAAACAAAGCGACACCACGCGGATATCAACGCGCTCCTTCAGCATCTCAGCGAAATCGGTATAGGCCGGAACACCCTCAACCGAACCATGCCGCGACACCGTCGCCGACAATGTCCAATCTGGTGAGGCGTTGATCGCGGGAACGTGCTGATCTACCGCGATTTTGCCAATGCCAACGAGTGCAACATCCATCAATGCGAATCCTTTCCAACGGGCGCACCACGGCACCCTTTCAAAAAGCTGAGATCTGCGCCGGAATCGGCCCCCTCAACGTGATTTTGGTGAAGCCACGCATAACCGGATTTCTCCTGCTCATGCGTAGGCTTCCACCGTTTCAGACGTTCCGTGAGTTCGGCGTCCGAAATATCAAGATGCAGCGTTCGCGCTTCTACATCCAGCTCAATCATGTCTCCGTTTTGCACAACAGCGAGCGGCCCTCCTGCGGCGGCTTCGGGCGAAGTGTGCAACACAACGGTGCCGTAGGCCGTGCCCGACATCCGCGCATCCGAAATCCGCACCATATCGGTGATCCCCTTGCGCAGAACCTTGGGCGGAAGACCCATGTTGCCAACCTCCGACATCCCCGGATAGCCCTTCGGTCCGCAGTTTTTCAGGACCATCACACAGGTTTCGTCGATGTCGAGATCCTCGTCGTCGATCTTGGCTTTGTAGTCGTCGATATCCTCGAAGACGACGGCGCGGCCACGATGCTTCAGCAGATGAGGCGAGGCCGCCGATGGTTTCAGCACCGCGCCTTTGGGGGCAAGATTGCCCTTAACAACGGCAATGCCGCCCTGATCGGTGAGCGCCTTCTCAAGTGGAAGGATCACATCCTCGTTATGGTTCACCACGTCCTTGACGTCATCCCAGATCGGGGTGCCCGCCACGGTAAGCGCATCTTTATGAAGCAGCCCCGCTTCACCCAAACGGCGCAGAACAACGGGCAATCCACCCGCGTAAAAGAACTCTTCCATCAGGTATTTGCCCGAGGGCATGAGGTTCACAATCGTCGCCACATCGCGGCCACAGCGGTCCCAATCATCAAGCGTCAGGTCAAGCTCAAGCCGCCCTGCAATCGCCAGCAAATGAACAACCGCGTTGGTCGAGCCGCCAATCGCGCCGTTGGTGCGGATCGCGTTCTCAAAGGCCTGTTTGGTCATGATATCAGAAGGCTTCAGATCATCTTTAACCATCTGAACAATGCGCCGCCCAGACATCTGTGCCATCACGCGACGGCGGCTATCGACCGCCGGAATTGCCGCGTTGCCCGAAAGCGCCATGCCCAAAGCCTCCGCCATAGACGCCATCGACGATGCGGTGCCCATTGTGTTGCAGGTGCCTGTGGAGCGGCTCATGCTTTGCTCTGCTTCAAGGAACTCGTCAGCGGTCATTTCACCCGCCTTCACCGCCTCGGAGAACTTCCAAAGATGTGTGCCGGACCCAACCCGTTCCCCTTGGAAATACCCATTGAGCATCGGCCCGCCCGTCACAACAATCGACGGCAAATCGGTTGAGGCTGCCGCCATCAGCAGGCTCGGCGTGGTCTTGTCACAGCCCACCAGAAGCACAGCGCCGTCAATCGGCTGGCCGCGCATCTGCTCCTCGATCGACATGGCCGCAAGGTTGCGGAACATCATCGCCGTGGGGCGGAACGTGTTTTCCGAAGCCGAGAACGCCGGAACCTCAACAGGAAAGCCGCCGGCCTCCCAGATCCCCGCCTTGACCTTCTCACCCAACTCGCGGAGATGCCCGTTGCACGGCGTCAGCTCCGACCAAGTGTTCATGATCCCGATCACAGGGCGCCCATCGAAAAGATCGTTCGGGTACCCCTGATTTTTCATCCAACCCCGGTGATAGATCGCGTCGCGACCAGTACCGCCATACCATTCCTGGCTTCGGAGTTTGCGGGGCCATTTTGCAGGTTTGAAAGTCATTGCAGTGCCCTAGCTTTGCTTGCTTTTGTTGTAGACGTCGAAGATCACGGCCGCGAGCAATACGAGCCCCTTAATGATCTGTTGGTAATCAATACCGATGCCCATGATCGACATACCGTTGTTCAGCACACCCATGATAAAGGCCCCGACAACCGCGCCGATAATCTTGCCCGATCCGCCAGACATAGACGCCCCGCCGATAAACACCGCCGCGATCACATCAAGTTCCACGGCGAAACCGGCCTTTGGCGTTGCCGTGTTGAGCCGCGCTGCAAAGATAAGCCCCGCGAGCGCCGCCAACACGCCCATGTTCACAAAGGCAAGGAACGTCAGCCGCTCTGTTTTGGTGCCGGAAAGCTTCGCCGCCTTCTCGTTGCCACCAAGCGCATAGATGCGGCGGCCCGTTACAGTGTTTTCGGTCACAAAGGCATAGAACACCGTCAGAAGCGCCATAGAGATCAGCACATTCGGCAAGCCGCGGAACGTCGAGAGCTTATAGGCCACGAACATCAGCGCGCCGGTCACGATCGCATTGCGGATTATGAAAAAGAGCATCGGCTCGTCTTCGATTCCGTATTGGCGATTGCGCATCCGTCCACGCAGGCCAAGCCAGATGATCGCGCCCACCGCCATTGCACCGGCTGCGAGTGCCGTGCCGTTCGGGCGGCCAATGCCGAAGACGTCTGGAATAAAGCCCGTGGAGATAATCTGGAATTCCTTGGGGAATGGCCCAACCGATTGCCCTTCAAGAAGCCAGAGCGACATACCGCGAAACACGAGCATCCCCGCCAGCGTTACGATAAAGCTCGGAATTTTCCAGAACGCGACCCAATAGCCTTGTGCTGCGCCGATCAAGCCACCAGTGACAAGACAAATCGGAACCGTCACCCAGACGCTTAGCTCAAAATTGACGATCAAAACCGCCGCCAAAGCCCCGACAAACCCCATCACAGAGCCGACCGAAAGGTCGATATGCCCCGAGACAATGACAATGAGCATCCCCAGAGCCATGATGATGATATAGCTGTTTTGCAGGAACAGGTTGGTGATGTTGATTGGCCGCAGCAATGTGCCGTCGGTCATGATTTGGAAGAAGCCCATTATTGCAATGAGAGCAAAGAGCAGCCCGTATTCTCGCATGTGTTTCGCAAGATATGTTTTTACCGAGCTTCCCGCCTCGGCTTGGGGTGTTGCTTGATCTGTCATTTTGTCCTCATTCCGACACGATCATCGACATGATGCGCTCTTGGCTTGCATCCTCTGCCGATAGTTCGCCTACGATTTTTCCTTCATTCATCACGTAAACCCGATCACACATGCCCAATAGCTCGGGCAGTTCGGATGAAATCATGATGACCCCTTTGTCGCGGGCCGACAGATCGTTGATCAGCCCGTAAATCTCGAATTTTGCGCCGACATCGATGCCCCGTGTCGGCTCGTCGAGGATCAGCACATCCGGCTCGGTAAAGAGCCACTTCGCCAAAACAACCTTTTGTTGGTTGCCGCCTGAAAGATTGCCGACCGTCTGTTGAACCGAAGGCGTCCGTATGCGGAGCGCCTTGCGGTAACTCTCCGCCACTTGCGCCTCTTCTTCCTCGTTGAGGATGCCGTTCTTTGACACGCCCGCGAGGTTCGCCAGCGTCGTGTTGCGCTGAATATTGTCATCCAGAATGAGGCCAAGCGATTTGCGGTCTTCGGTTACATAGGCCAGCCCCGCATCAATCGCGCGGGTCACATCCGAAACATCAACTGTCTTGCCACGCAGCTTCACCGTGCCGGAAATATTCTGGCCATAGGATTTGCCGAAAATGCTCATGGCAAGCTCGGTCCGCCCCGCGCCCATCAAGCCCGCAATGCCCACAACCTCGCCCGCACGCACATTGATATTGGCGTTATGGATCACCTGACGGTCGGCGTGTTCGGCGTGGAACACATTCCAATCCTCAACTTCCATCAACATCTCGCCCGCCCGTGGCTCTCGCGCCGGATAGCGTTGCGACATATCCCGCCCGACCATATCGCGCACGATATCATCTTCCGAGATTTCACCCGTCCGCGCATCCAGCGTCGAAACGCTCATACCGTCTCGGATAACCGTGATCGTATCGGCAACGCGGCGGATTTCATTGAGCTTGTGGCTAATGATGATCTGGCTCACACCCTGCGCTTTCAATTCCAGCATCAGGTCGAGCAACACAGCGCTATCCGCTTCGGAAAGCGCGGCTGTTGGCTCGTCCAGAATAAGCAATCGCACGTCTTTGCTGAGCGCTTTGGCGATCTCGACAAGCTGCTGTTTGCCAACACCGATGGAATCCACCTTGGTCGAAGGGCTTTCCGTCAGCCCGACTTTTTTCAGCAATCCCTTGGTGCTTTCGAATGTCTCGCGCCAGTTCATGATGCCGTTCTTGGCGCGCTCATTGCCAAGAAAGATGTTTTCGGCAATCGACAGAAGCGGCACAAGCGCCAGCTCCTGATGAATAATGATGATACCCTTGTCTTCGCTGTCCGAGATGGAGCGAAATTCGCTTAGGGCATTGTCGTAATGAATTTCACCGTCATAGGACCCCGCTGGGTAAACCCCCGACAGCACCTTCATCAGCGTAGATTTTCCGGCCCCGTTCTCGCCACAGATCGCATGGATTTCTCCTTCTTCGACCTTGAGGCTCACACGGTCCAGCGCCTTCACGCCCGGAAACTCTTTGGTAATGGATTTCATTTCCAACAAAGTGGACATGGCGGACTCTTCTTTGTGAGTAGAGGCCGCCCGCAATAAGGGAATTACAGGCGGCCAGTAGGAGGCTTACTTGATTTGATCTTCGGTATAGTAACCGGACCCAATCAGAACCTCTTCCCAGTTGCTTGCATCCACGGATACGGGCTCAAGCAGATAGGACGGAACGACTTTAACGCCGTTGTCATATGTTTCGGTGTCGTTGATTTCCGGCTCGCCGCCTTTGATAAGCGCATCCACCATGCCAACAGTCACACGCGCAAGTTCACGGGTGTCCTTAAAGACTGTGGAATACTGCTCGCCAGCAAGGATCGACTTGACCGAAGGAACCTCTGCGTCCTGACCGGACACGATTGGCATCGGCAGATCGCCAGAGCCATAGCCCACACCTTTGAGCGAGGAGAGGATACCAATCGACAGGCCGTCATATGGCGACAGAACGCCGTGAACCTGCTTTTCGGTGTAATGGGCAGAGAGAAGGTTATCCATCCGCGCCTGTGCAACCGCACCATCCCAACGCAGGGTACCAACAGTTTCCATGCCTTCCTGACCAGACACGATCACAACGTCACCTGAGTCAATCAGCGGCTGAAGAACCGACATCGCGCCGTTATAGAAGAAGTACGCGTTGTTATCGTCAGGCGAACCACCGAATAGCTCTACATTGTAGGGGCCATCGCCAAAACGCTCTTTCAGGCCGTTCACAAGGCTCGTGGCCTGCTGAACGCCGACTTTGAAGTTGTCGAACGTGGCATAGTAATCAACATGGGCGCTGTCGCGGATCAGACGGTCATATGCAATCACGTCGATACCCGCGGCATCTGCGTTTTCCAGCGCGTTGGACAATGTTGTGCCGTCGATCGCCGCAATAACCAGAACATTCACGCCCTTAGTGATCATGTTCTCGATTTGGGCAAGCTGGTTGGGGATGTCGTCTTCTGCGTATTGCAGGTCAACATCATAACCGGCAGCTTGGAATTGCTCGACCATGGAGTTGCCATCAGAGATCCACCGCGCGGAGGATTTGGTCGGCATCGCAATGCCGATTGTGTCGGCCGCAAACGCGCCAGTTGTCATGGCGATCGCAGCTGTTGCCGAAACCAGTACAGATTTCAATTTCATATCTTCTCTCCCTGTCACACCTCACAATCGGAGGCGCGTTTCGTTTTGAGGGTTCCAGACCCATACGTCGTTCTAGGGAGGCTCGACATAACAAACAAATGCAACTATTGATGAAATGCATAACAAAACGGGTATATCGCTATGGATCTCGTCCGCCGCCTAAAGCCGCAACAACTCAGGTTTATTGAGAGAATTGCCGCGTCGGGGAAATTGCAACTGGCCGCTCAGGAGTTGAATCTTTCGCAACCTGCCGCCTCGCGAAGCCTCTCGCAGATCGAGGAAACCCTCGGCGCACAGCTTTTCGAGCGTACTCCCAAGGGCATGGTCGCCACTCCCGTGGGCCACGCGCTTTTGCGCCATTCGCAATCGATTCTTGCCGCTTATGCCAACCTTGAAACCGAGGTGCAGGGGCTTGGCGAAGGGCAGATAGGCGAAGTTCGGATCGGCGCGGTCAACGGCCCCGCTGTGCGCTGCCTCGTTCCGGCAATTCTGGAGATCAAGGAAACCTCACCCCAGATCGAGCCGACCCTCGAAGTGGCCCCCTCCTCCGAACTGGTGCGGCTATTGGATCAAGGCTTCTTCGATTTCGTTATGGCGCGCATGCCCGCAAACTACGATAGCCGCGGCTTTCAGATGCTCCCCGCCCGCCACGAACGTGTGGTGCCGATTGTGCGCGCGAGTCATCCTCTTGCCGACACGCCAAGGCTCACGCTCGCTGATCTTACATCCTATAGCTGGACCATTCAGGAGCGCGGCAACCCGATCCGCACCGCTCTGGAAGAAGCTTTTGCCGAAGATGGTCTGGCCGTTCCGTCCAACATCACCAACACCTCGTCACTCCTGATCACGCTTGGCCTTGTTGAAAACTCCGACACAATTGCCGCCACCACAGAAGAGGTCGCCGAAGTCCTCGGCACCGGCGAAACGCCGCGCCGATTGCGCAAACTGGCGCTGGATAAAACGATCACCGTGTCGCCCTATTACGTCATCATGAAGCGCGGCCGCCGCCTCTCTCGCGTGGCCGAGCGGATTCTCGAAGGGGTGCTGAAACGGTTCTGAACTCCACTCGCACGCCATCGCCGCCCCGAATGACGGGCAAAATCAGGGTAATTTACGTAAAAGAGGTGCGTGACATTCCCGCAGTACCGTAGAAATACGGTGCATGCCTATTTCCAAACGTGATCGAGTGTTTTAAACGGGACCCCATCATCAAAGTGCCCAGAGGGAGCGGCGCACCTTGTCCCAACGGGGACACCAAGCATGGATCACCATGCCACCCGAGCCGCCAATGCTTCCATCCGAACCTGATTCCAGCCAGAAACAGCGCCGCCCGCGCAGGGCCGCCTGTTGCCAGAGACACGACAAAGGATGATCCCGTGCTAGATATCGCCAACCTCCGCAGCACTCTTTCCGAGCATTACGATCTTGCGCCCTCCCCCGAGTTGGCTGCCGAAATGTCCGCGATCTATGAAACGATGAACCGTGTGGTGAGCCCCGCGGATTGGGCGATCTATGCGCCCTATGTCGCCGCGATCAACAAGCTCAAGAAAGAGCGCAACGCTGTCATCCTTGCGCACAACTACATGACGCCCGAAATCTATCATGGTGTTGCGGATTTTGTGGGAGACAGCCTTCAGCTTGCAATCAAAGCAACCGAAGTCGAAGAAGCGGTCATCGTGCAATGCGGTGTGCATTTCATGGCCGAGACTTCGAAAATCCTGAACCCCGCGAAAACCGTGCTCATCCCCGACACCGAGGCAGGATGCTCGCTCGCAGAGTCAATCACTGCCGAGGGCGTCGAAGAGATGCGCGCCAAATACCCCGGTGCGCCGGTTGTTTCCTATGTGAACACCACCGCCGAAGTGAAGGCCGCGTCTGATATCTGCTGCACCTCCGCGAACGCGCTTCAGATCGTGAACGCCATGGAAAGCGACACCGTCATCATGACGCCCGATCAATACCTCGCGCAAAACGTTGCCAATGAATCCCACAAGAAGGTCGTGTTCTGGGAAGGGTCGTGCATCGTTCACGAACTCTATACCGCCGAGGATCTGCGCGCCTATCGCGAGCATAATCCCGAGGTAAAGATCATCGCGCATCCCGAATGCACCCCCGATGTGGTGGCCGAAGCCGATTACACCGGCTCCACCAGCGGTATTGTCGATTGGGTTCACCAGCACAAACCCAAAGAAGCGATGCTCGTGACGGAATGTTCCATGGCGTCCAACATCGCCGACGAGCTTCCAGATGTGGAATTCTCCAAGCCGTGCAACATGTGCCCCTATATGAAGAAAATCTCGCTCGAGAAGATCCTCTGGTCGCTGCACAATATGTCGGACGAGGTTGTTGTGGATACGGCCGTTGCGGAAAAGGCTCGCAACGCGGTTGAAGAAATGATCCGCCTAAGCCGCAAACTCGGATTGTAACGCCACCCCATGACGCAGCCTCCGGTTCAAACAAATCGTATCGTGATTGTCGGTGCCGGTCTAGCCGCACTCTATGCGGCGCTGCGTCTGGCTCCGCGCCCTGTTCTGGTGATCTCGCCAGAGGCGCTTGGATACGGAGCAAGTTCCGCTTGGGCACAGGGCGGCGTGGCCGCTGCAATGGCGCCGGGTGATACGCCGGAAGCCCATGCCGCCGATACGGTCCGCGCCGGTGCTGGCATTGTCGACGCCGAGGTTGCACGGCTCGTAACCGATGTGGCCCGCGAACATATCCTCGACCTTACCGATCTCGGCACGCCCTTTGATAGGGATGCAAAGGGCGGCTATGTGATGAACCGAGAGGCCGCCCATTCCGCCGCCCGCGTGGTTCGCGTTAAGGGTGATCAAGCTGGCCGTCAGATCATGGAAACCCTGATTGCCGAGGTCCGCGAGACCCCTTCCGTTCAGGTGATCGAGGGCGCGCTGGCCTCTGGCCTTGAAGCCGAAGGTGGTAAAGTTACTGGCGTTTGGATTGAAAGCGCTGCCGAACCTGCCTCTGCGCCGCAACTCATCCGATGCCCTGCCGTTCTGTTGGCGGGCGGCGGCTCTGGTGGGCTGTTTGCCCATACCACCAACCCGCCGCGCATCCGCGGACAGGTGATCGGTATGGCCGCCCGTGCAGGCGCGGTGATCTCTGATGCGGAGTTTGTGCAGTTTCACCCAACCGCAATTGCCTCTGGCGAAGACCCGATGCCCCTTGCAACCGAGGCCCTGCGCGGCGAAGGCGCGGTGCTGGTCAACAAGAACGGTGAACGGTTTATGCAAGCCCTCCACCCAGACGCCGAACTTGCCCCCCGCGATGTTGTGGCGCGTGGCGTCTTTGCCCAAACACAAGCAGGGAACAAGCCGGTTCTCGACACCCGCGAAGCCCTTGGTGCCGAGGTAAGCGAGCGTTTTCCCGCCCTTGCCGAAGCCTGCGCGCGCGCTGGAATTGACCCGCGCGTTGCACCTGTTCCTGTGGCAGCAGCTGCACATTATCACATGGGCGGCGTAGATGCCGATGCCGATGGCCGCACAAGCCTTGCCAATCTCTGGGTCAGTGGCGAAGCCAGTTCGACAGGGCTACACGGTGCGAACCGCTTGGCCTCCAACGGGCTACTCGAAGCGCTGGTCTATGCCCGCAACGCCGCACAAGACATCGCCGCCAACACCGACCCCCAAGACGCGCCGGAATTGGCGATAAACTTCAGCGGCTCCAGCACCGCGCCAGACCCTGCCGCCGTTGCCAAACTGCGCGAAACCATGACTGTGCATGTGGGCGTGATCCGCAACGCCGCTGGCCTTAAGACCGCGCTGCGCACAATCGACACCCTTGCCGAAAGCCACCCGCCCTGCGACGCCTTCGCCAACATGGTGGCCACCGCAACGCTCATCACCGCCGCTGCGCTTCTACGCGAAGAAAGCCGTGGCGGACATTTCCGCGATGATTTCCCAGAGGCAAACCCCGCCCTCTCCGAACGCAGCCACCTGACCCTAGCCGACGCACGCGCCCTGCGCCGCAAAATTGCCCGCGAGGATTCCGAATGACAGCCCCCTTTGCCGCCCTGCCCGATCTGATCCTTGAGCCACTGGTCCGTGCGGCCCTCCTCGAAGACCTCGGCCAATACGGCGATGTCACTACCCGCGCCGTGATCCCTGCCGACAAAACCTATGCCGCCCGCCTGAATGCCCGCGCCGATGGCGTTGTGTCGGGGATGCAAATCGCCGCCATCGCCTTCCGCCTTGTCGATCCCGCGCTTGAGGTCAAAACCCTCATAGCTGACGGCACACCCTGCAAAGCGGGTGAAACGCTGATGACAATCAACGGCTCTGCCGCCTCAATCCTGATGGGCGAACGGGTGGCGCTCAATTTTGCGGGGCGGCTCTCGGGCATCGCCACGCTCACCGCATCTTTCGTGGCCGAAACCAAAGGCACCGAAACCCGCATCACCTGCACGCGCAAAACCACGCCGGGCCTGCGCATTGTAGAGAAACAAGCCGTGCTTCACGGCGGCGGCTACAACCACCGCTATTCGCTGTCTGATGCAATCCTGATCAAAGATAACCACATCGCAGCATCAGGCGGCATCAAACCCGTCCTGACCGCCGCGCGCAATTCCGCCTCGCATATGATGCGCATCGAAATCGAGGTCGACACGCTCGCCCAGCTTTCCGACGTGCTTGAAACCGGTGGCGCGGATGTGGTCCTGCTTGACAATATGGATACCCCGACCTTGCAAAAAGCCGTTGAAATGGCGCGCGGCAAAATCATCACCGAAGCATCCGGCAATATGACCCTGCCGCGCATTAACGAAGTTGCCGCAACAGGTGTTGATTACATCTCCTCGGGCGCGCTAACCCATTCGGCGCAAACACTCGATCTCGGTCTGGATTTCTAAACGATGAAGTTTTCGGCAAACCTCGGCTTTCTTTGGGCTGACCTGTCTCTCCCTGATGCAATCCGCGCCGCCAAACGCGCAGGGTTTGACGCGGTAGAGTGCCACTGGCCTTATAACACGCCCCCCGCCGAAGTAACCGAAGCGCTACTTGAAACCGGCCTGCCCATGCTCGGCCTGAACACGGCTCGCGGCCATGTGACACGCGGCGAAAACGGCCTCGCCGCTGTGCCCAACCGGATCAACGCCGCTCGCGCTGCCATTGATCAGGCGATTGATTACGCCGTTCTGACCCATACCGCGAATATCCACGTCATGGCGGGCATCGCCAATGGGCCAACCGCGTGCAAAACCTTTATCGAGAATTTGCGCTACGCCTGCCACCTCGCCGCGCCGCTTGGAAAAACCATCCTGATCGAGCCGCTCAACGCCCATGACGCGCCCAACTATTTCCTGCGCGACACCGAACAAGCCGCCGAGATCATTGACAAGGCCGGCGCGCCCAATCTCAAACTGATGTTTGATTGCTATCATGTTGGCCGCACAGAGGGCCGCGTGATCTCCCGCTTGCGCACACTCTTTCCGCTGATCGGCCACGTGCAATTTGCCTCTGTCCCGGATCGCGGTGCGCCGGACCAAGGCGCGGTTGATTACGCCGAAGTT
Organism: Halocynthiibacter sp. C4; assembly: GCF_028823805.1. NCBI lineage: Bacteria > Pseudomonadati > Pseudomonadota > Alphaproteobacteria > Rhodobacterales > Paracoccaceae > Halocynthiibacter > Halocynthiibacter sp. C4. The sequence goes on from NZ_JAPEIE010000006.1 coordinate 54,121, forward strand.
TTTGCCGAGCTCAACACCCTCGGTTACACCGCCCCGCTCGGCGCCGAATACCGGCCCGAAGGCAAAACCGAGGACTCCCTTGGTTGGCTCTCTGCGGATTGGGCACGGCCTTCTCGCTAACCCACTGATTTTGCATAGGCGATTGACAGAATTTGGCCCAATCGCATACTAACGCGTTAATTCAAGATCATTTCAGGCACAAATTTTGCCTGCCGCACAAGATTGGAGCGTGCCCGTGGCCGCCGAACAAGACGTTGTCGCAAATCTGAACCCCATCGCTACCGAACACATTCCGCCCTATGTTCCGCTTCCGGGCCAATCCGATTGGCTCATGACCGGAACGGCAATTTTCCTGATAGTTATGATTGTCGGCATCGGAGTTTTCTATCTAAAGCTTCATACGCTTCCGGACCGGATGGCTCACAAAGGGCAGAAACTTCAGTTCGAAATCGTGGCCGTACTGTGCCTCATTGCGCTGTTTACCCATAACCATGCGTTTTGGATTGCGGCCCTCTTGCTCGCACTGGTTCCAATTCCAGATTTTAGATCACCAATCGTTTCCATGGCGGATTCCCTCGCGATTATCGCGAAATCCTATGCGCCCCCGCCCGACCCCGCGGAGTCTCCCGCTCCCGTCGCTGCTTCGCAAGCAACCGTCGAAACATCCGACATAGCAGCAGAACAGACTCAAAATATTTCTGATCAGGACAAAGGCTGACCCATGTTTGAACTTACCCTTTGCTCCATGTTCACCATCCTGCCCGATTATCTCTATCGTCGATACGGACAGGACAAGCGGATCGGCCGCGAAATCACGCTGTTTTCGGTTTGGTATGAATTGCGGTGGGGCATCACGCTCTGCTTCATCCTCACTGTCAGCCTGATCACCGCGATCTTCTATTTTCACCCCTCGACCAAGGCGGCGAACTCCGTGTATCGCACCGTCACCATTCTTCCCGAGATCAACGGTCGGGTGGAGGAAACCTATGTTGCCATCAACGAAAAGGTTTCCGAGGGCGACCCGATCTTCAAGCTCGACGATAGCAAGCAACGCGCCAGTGTTGAAATGGCCAAGCGCAAGATCGAAGAGATCGACGCGCGTATGATTGTTGCCCAGTCACAGCTTAAAGAAGCCGAAGGCCGCGTCATTCAGGCACAAGGCGTGCTTGAACAGGCCATCGACGAATATGAAGTCCGCGCTGAACTGCTTGAAAGCAATTCTGGTGCCGTTTCCGAACGGGATGTGGAGCGCCTGAAGGTCAGAGTCGATACCGAGCAAGGTTCCGTCGATGCCGCCACCGCCCACAAAGAAGCCATCGAATCCCAGATCGAATTCCAATTGCCCGCCGAAAAGGCCAGCGCGGTTGCGAGCCTCGATCAAGCGATGGTCGAACTGGACAAAACCCTTGTTACGGCCAGCACAGATGGCATCGTCCAGCAATTCGCCCTGCGCCCGGGCGATGTGGTTAACCCGATGCTACGCCCTGCCGGTATCCTCGTTCCCGAGCGTCTCGAAACCGGACTCGTCGCAGGGTTTGGACAAATTCAATCCAAGGTCCTGAAGGTTGGGATGATCGGCGAAGTCACCTGCATGGCGCGCCCATGGGAGATCATTCCTGTGGTTGTCGCCGAGGTTCAGAACGTGATCGCCGCAGGGCAAATCCGCCCAACCGACACGCTCGTCGATGTGAGCAAAATTGCTCCGGACGGAACGATTACTGTTATCCTTGAGCCACTAATCGAAGGGTCTTTCGAAGGCCTGCCGCAAGGGGCTGCCTGTATTGCCAATGTCTACTCCAGTGGCCACGAAATGCTGGCGCGTGACGATCTCACGACCCTGCAAAAGATTGGCTACCACGGCATGGATACAGTCGGATTGGTGCACGCTCTGATCCTGCGCATTCAGGCTCTTCTGTTGCCAGTCCAAACGCTCGTCCTTAAAGGGCACTAAAACGGCCCATCCCATCAACGCGAAAAGGCTCCCCATTGGGAGCCTTTTTCATTTCAAACGCCGCGCTGGACTATTGCGCCAAAAGATTAACGGAGTTGAGTTTGTCCCAGTCGAAGATGACGCCGGTTCCGGGGGTGTCGGGGGCGACGGCGCGGTGGTTTTCAACTTTGAGCGGGCGGGTGGTGTAGGCATCAATCGGGAAGGAATGGACCTCGATCCAACCCGCGTTGTCTTGGGCGGACACAAGGCTCACGTGCAGCTCCTGCATCCCGTGGCTACAGACCGGAATGCCATATTTGCGGCTCATCTCGGCCACCTGCAAAAACCCTGTGATCCCGCCACAGTTCGAGGCGTCGGGCTGGATGAACGAGAGTTTCGCCTGCTCGAACGCGTATTCAAACTCGTGGATCGTATGAAGGTTCTCACCCATGGCCAGCGGCATCCCCGTGGCCTCCGCAATCATCCCCATGCCGATATAATCATCGGGAATAATCGGCTCCTCAAACCACGTCAGATCATAGGGTTTGAACGCCTCACAGGCCGCAAGCGCCTCCTCGCGGGTCATGGAATAATTGGCGTCGACCATGAACTTCACGTCCGGCCCGATGAGCTTGCGCACGGCGGCAATCCGCTCCACATCCTCGGCCAAACTCGGCTGGCCGATCTTGATCTTCACGCCGTTGAACCCCTGATCAAGATAGCTCTGGATGCTGTCCAAGAGCTTGGGCAGCGGGAAGTTCAGATCAATCCCCCCGCAATAGGCCTTGCAGGTGTTATCCGCGCCGCCCGCCATCTTCCACAGGGGCTCGCCCCGCTGTTTGCCGCGACAATCCCAGAGCGCAATATCCAGCGCCGAAATCGCAAAGCTCGCAATGCCGCCGCGCGCCACGTAATGCACATGCCACTGCATCGCCTCGTAAAGCGCCTCGACCTCCGCGCCGTCCTGACCCAGCAAAAACGGGATGAGATCATCGTCAATCATCGCCTTGATCGCGCTGCCCCCCTTGCCGCCGGTATAGGTATAACCGGTGCCCTCGGTGCCATCCTCAAGCGTCACCGTCGCGGTGATCAGCTCGAAATGCGTATGCGTGCCGTGCTTCGCATCCACCAGAACCTCGGCCAAAGGCACATGGAAAATCTGAGACTTGATTGATGTGATACGGGTCATTTGCGCGCCTACATCACCGCCCCGATTTGCCACGGGACAAACTCGTGATCACCAAGACCGAGCGCCTCGCTCTTGGTTTGTTTGCCCGAAGCCGCCGCGAGGATCGCGTCCAGTATTTCCGCGCCCTTATCCTCAAGCGAGACACCGCTGCTCACGATATCGCCGCAGTTGATGTCCATATCATCGGGCATCGCGCCAAAGAGGCGGTCATTCGTGGCAACCTTGATCGTCGGCGCGGGTTTCGAACCAAACGCAGAGCCGCGCCCCGTCGTAAACACAACAATCTGCGCGCCGCTGGCGATCTGGCCTGTTACGGAAACGGGGTCATAGCCGGGCGAGTCCATGAACACAAAACCCTTAGATTTCACCACCTCGCCGTAAGCCACAACATCTGTAAGCGGGGTCGAACCCGCCTTGGCCGAGGCACCCAGCGACTTCTCAAGGATGGTGGTCAACCCACCTGCTTTGTTGCCAGGCGACGGGTTGTTATCCATCGAACCGTTGTGCATCGCGGTGTAGTCTTCCCACCACTTGATAAGGTCCACCAGCTTCTGGGCCACGGTATCGTTCGCTGCCCGCCGCAACAAAAGCTGCTCCGCGCCGTAAATCTCGGATGTCTCCGCCAAAATCACTGTGCCGCCAAGCCCGACAAGCCCGTCTGCTGCCATGCCAAGGGCGGGGTTGGCCGTAATGCCGGAAAACCCGTCGGAGCCGCCACATTGCAACGCCACGGTCAGCTCTGACGCGGGGCATTCTTCGCGCTTGGTTTTGTTCACCTCTGGAAGCAGTTCGGCCACTTGCGCCTTGATGCGCTCGATCGTGGCGCGCGTGCCGCCGGTCTCTTGGATGGTTAGGCCGTGGAAGCGCTCGCTGCCGTCGCCCTCAAACATCTGGCGCATCTTGGCAACCTGCATCACCTCGCAGCCAAGCCCCACGAAAATCGCCGCACCCACATTCGGATGGGTCGCATGCCCCCACAACACCCGCTGAAGGTTGTCCCAGCCCTTGGTGTTCGTCGCCATGCCGCAGCCCGTCCCGTGCGAGAGCGCAACAACGCCGTCAACATTTGGGTAATCGTCGAGCATACCGCTCGCCTCAACCTCGGCGGCGGCCTTTTTGATCACCGTCGCAGAGCAGTTCACCGTGGCGCAAAGCGCAATCATGTTGCGCGTACCAACGCGCCCATCCGCGCGGCGATAGCCCATGAACGTGCGCCCTTCCATCGACGGAATAGCCGCCTGCGCTTTCTCAAGATCAGCGCCGAATTCATAGGTCTGGCCATGATCGCCAAACGCGCAGTTGTGCGAATGCACATGCGCGCCCGCAGGGATATCCTCGGTGGCATAACCAATCAGCTGCCCAAATTTATAAACTTCGGCCCCCTGGGCCAAAGCTTCCCGCGCTATCTTGTGGCCGCTGGAAACCGCTTTCGGCAAGGGCGCACCAATGCCAAGCGGATCGTCCCCCTCACCTGCGCGCGCAGTCAAAATCGCAACGTTATCGGATGGGTGCAGCAACAGCGTTTCAGCCATGGTTCAATGTCCTGTTATCAAGAAGTCAGCGCAGCAATGATACCGCGCAATTCGGCAAGCCCGCGAAGCCGTCCGATCATCGGATAGCCGGGGATAGCCCCCGCGCCGATATCGGTCAGTAACTCGTGGCCGTGATCGGGGCGGAAAGGTATCGTGTGGTCGGCGCGACCCGCATCACGGCGGCGCGCTTCTTCCTCAAGCAAAACCCGCACAAGCGCGACCATATCGGTATCGCCGCCCAAATGCGCCGCTTCCTCAAAGCTGCCGTCCGGATCTTTGGCCACATTGCGCAGATGTGCAAAATGGATGCGGTCGGCAAACTGGCGTGCAATTGCAGGCACATCATTGGCAGGGTTCGCCCCGAGCGAGCCGGAACAAAGCGTCAGCCCATTGGCCGCGCTCTCTACGGCGCCAAGAATCCATGCAATGTCATCGCCATCAGACACAATCCGTGGCAGCCCAAGGATATCACGCGGCGGATCATCGGGATGCACACACATGCGAATGCCCAATTCCTCTGCGGCTGGAATAATCTCCTCAAGGAAGCGGCGGTAATTCTCGCGCAACTCTGCGCGGCCTATGCCCTCATAAGATTTGAGCGCCTCACGCAGCCCCTCAACATCATAACGATCAAACGCGCCGGGCATCCCCGTCATGATCGACGCGAGAAGCTCTTCGCGGTCTGCTTCGCTGGCTTGTTGAAACCATGATGCAGCCTTGGCGCAAACTTCTGGCGGATAGTCATCCTCCGCGCCCTCGCGCTTCAGCATGTGAATTTCAAACGCCGCCATCCGATGCGCTTCAAACCGCAAACACGTGCCGCCGCCTTTTACAGGAGCGGCCAGATCGGTGCGCGTCCAATCCAGAAGCGGCATGAAGTTATAGCAAATCGTATGAACGCCCTCTGCGGCCAGATTGGCCATCGAGGTGCGGTAATTCTCAAACAACGGCGCAAGGTCGCCGTCACCGCGTTTGATGCTCTCGTGAATAGGCAGGCTTTCGACCACAGACCATTCAAACCCCGCGCCGCGAATTTCTTCTGCGCGTTTGGCAATGGCTTCGCGGCTCCACACTTCGCCATACGGGATTTCATGCAGCGCATTCACAATACCCCTCGCGCCCGTCTGGGCCACCTCACCAAGTGTGATCTTGTCAAACGGCCCGTACCAACGCCACGTTTCCAGCATGCTGCCTCCATGAATTTTCGGTTGCGATAGTCAGACTTCTAGCGCCAAGGATCACATCCCCGCGCAGATTGCATTTCTTCGGAAAACTATCGGATCTGGAATGCATATATTCTAGCATATCAGTCTGGTCAAACTCAATTGCCTCTGCGTCACATTGCATTCCGTCACAGAAGCGATAGGCTTATGCTATACACCCTCGTCATTCAGCGGAGGCGCCAGTGGCATAGGCGGCCCAAACAGGCTCTATCAAAGCCCAAATGCGCCCGATTGCTAAAGAGACCCGCCAGACAATGGAAAACACAGAGCAACATTTCAGCCGCTTCGCGGTCTATATCGTTCCTGGTGATCACGAGCACGAACTCGCCGCCTTTGGCGCGCAATGGCTCGGCTGGGACATCAACCACGGGCGGCTCACCAATTTTCTGACGGTCCTTGATCTTCCCGCCCCTATTCAGAAGATCACCGAAACGCCCCACCGATACGGGTTCCACGGCACGATAAAACCACCCTTCCGCCTTGCCGAAGGGAAGCACTTCGCCGATCTGCACAACGCATTCCTTGCCATAACCCGCGCGCAGCGCCCGCTGTCTCTTGGCCGCCTGAAACTCGAAAAACTCGGCTCCTTTCTCGCCCTTACGCCGGAAGTTCCAACCGCCGAGTTAAGCGCCTTTTCTGCCGAGTTTGTGACACATCTCGATGAATTCCGCGCCCCACCAACAGAGGCCGAAACCGCCAAGCGTAAATCCGCGGGCCTAACGCCGCGCCAAGAGGAATTGCTCGCGCGGTGGGGCTATCCCTATGTGTTCGACACGTTCAAATTCCACATGACCCTCACCGGCCCCCTATCCGAACCAGACCTCGCCCAAACCCAAGCCGCCCTCGCGCCCGTCGTTGCGCCCCTCTTGCAAGAACCGGTACGGATCCAAGAGGTCTGTCTTGTTGGAGAGGATCACACAGGCCGCTTCCATACCCTGACCCGCGCTAAGATCGGCGCGTAATTGGGCCGCAATAGAGCCTGTCTCAACGCGCATCTATTCATTCCACACGTAAATTTGCACCATACTCTCTTTCAAGACGGTCGAATTTACCGCACACTCAATTCAAGCAACATGTCGAAAGGAGAACCCATGCACCGCTCCGCAGCCCTCTGCCTCGCCGCAGCCTTTTTCGCCGGCCAACCTGCACTCGCCTCGGATTACACCGAATATGGCACGTCCGGCGACTGGTCCGTTCTGATCGACGCGGAAAAGGGCAACGGCTGTTTCGTGCAAAAAGAGTTCGAAGACGGCACCCTCATCCAGATGGGCTATTGGCCTTCGCGCGAGGGTGGTTTCTTTGGCGCATATAACGCCGCATGGGCCGCCGACCGAACAGCGGAGGACGGCGACAAAGCCATGGTGAAATTCGATTTCCCCGACAAACGTTTCAAAGGCGAATCCGAAGCCCATACCCTAGACGGCACTCCTGGCGCCTTCGTGTTCTTCGACAATCCCAACGTCCCGGACGAGATCGCCAAAAACACCGAAATGGCCATCCAGACAGAGAACCGCCCCGACATTCCCGTGAACCTCAAAGGGACCTCAAACGCGATCAAAGCCGCGCGTGAATGTCAGGCAAAACAGGCGGAATAGTCACTGAAGCTGTAGGATATCCGCCACGCAGGGCTTGCGGTTTGCGGGCATCTGCGTGGCCCCATCCGAACGGCGAACCCGCGACCCGCTGAACTTGATATCGAAGTTCGGATCATCAAGCGACCCCGTAACCGAGAACGGAAACGGCGCCCGCGCCAATGGTTTGCCAAGCGCCCTTGGCTCGCCCCGCAGATCAATCGTTCGCTGCTTCAAATCCACACCACCAAGCAACAACAATTGCACGGATTCAGTCTCTAACACACTTACATCCGTCGAAATCCGCCCCGCATTAATCGTCAAAGGCGCTTCAACGCATCCAACCCGCGTGTAGCCTTGCCCCAACTCATCCGAGAACAGCCACCTGAAAATCCCAAGCCCCGCAAGCTCCAACAGACTGGTCGCAACCGCCCCCTGCCCCATGCTCACCTGAACATTGCCGTTCAGACTGGCAAGGATCGCAGGCAGCGACGTGTAGGTTGCGCCAAGGTTAAACTGCAACGATGGCTTGCCGCGTGCATCCATGTCCACACCGGCCAATTCCATCAAATCCGAAAGCTCCCAACCGCTTGCCCGCCCGTTGACGCGCGCATATTTCGGGGAATTATCAAGATCAACCGATGCGGCCGCGTTGAAATACCCGCCGCCATAGCTGAACTCCAACGGACCCAATCGCGCAATCGCATCCTTAACCGTCAACTCGGACTCTATCCGCGAAACACCCGCTTGCCCCGTGATCTTTGGCACATCAATCGCCACATCGACATCAACCCAATGCAAGGCTTCCTTCTTGGTCAACGGAACATAAAGCGCCGAAGGGTCGACCACAAAGCTCTCTTCCGGCTTGTCATCTGCAACCACAAAACTCTCTTCGGGCTTATCATCAACCGGCTCTGATTCAGGCTCTAACACGAAGGATTCTTCGGGTTTGTCGCTCTCTTCGCCGTCTTCGTCCTCACGCTCGGCAACGAGATTGTCAACCAAAGCATTGCTCCACGTGATGGCATTCTTGAAATCATCAATCCGCAATTCCGGGCTCGATAACGCCCCACGAACCTCCATTGTTTGCGGCAAGTGCGATGTCGTGAGATCAAGGTTCAGATCGGACTCCCCTGCCGTAACCTCGGTAATGAATTCGATATTCGGCCCATCTCCCGTCACATCAAGCAGCAACGAAAGCGGGCCCGCGTCCTTCACGTCATCACCCAAAGCGCCCGCAAAGGCCGCACTATCAGGCACGCCAAGATCAACACCGATATGAAGACCCTTCATCTTGGTTACTTCTGCCAGCTCGAACTCAAGCCCAAGGTTCCAAATATCGCTGTCTCTGGTGCGCCCGCTGAAGTTTGTGATCGCCAGATGACCCGGTTCATCCGTAACCGAGAAAGACGCATCAAGCCGCCCAAAAGCTTCATTTCCTTCTTGCCCGAAATTCTTCAGAACAAGCGACGCAGGGACATCTAGCGCACCTTCAAGCGTAAGCCCTTCGAACGCTAATAAATCCTCAAGATCACCATCCGCAGACAAGAAAGGCGTTCCCAGCGGCCCAACCTGAACATGCACGTCCTGAAGCGAAAGTTTGCTGTCTGGTGTTCGGTAAATTCGCCCAACAGAAATCGGCCCGATCTCGTTAAAGTCCTTCACAAAATAATTGGTCCCGACATTGATCTCGTTCAACGCGTAATCGCCCGCATCCCCTTCCCAATGCGCCGAGAAATTCAGCAAACGGAAATCCTTGAGCTTCTTCGCCCGTGGCGGCTCCTCGCCCTCGGGATACAGCGCAACATCGCCGGTAACATCGACCCCAACCATGGTGAAAAGGTCCTCTACCGCGCCACTTAACTGCACCGATTTTCCATCGTCAAAGTTCATATGGAGGTCAATATCCTGCGCCTTCAACCCGCCCGGTTGGCGGGTCAAACGGCTGGTTAGATGCCCCTCACCTTTCACCGAGTTTTCGAGCTTCAGAACATCAAACAGATCGCTAAGTTCGTTAACATCGAAATTCAACTCGCCCGTATATCCCGGCCCCGCTTCACTGGGCAAAGTCGTACCGTTGAAACTCAAGCTCGCGCTGGAAAATGATGCGTTTGTGGTAAATGGTTTCCCGTCGGGATAGAGCCCCGAAACGGTAAACTCCTCGCCGTTCACGGTTCCGGACCCAGAAACTTCAAGCGTGGCCCTATCATCAATCTGATGGAACAAAAGCGAAGCCAGCTGGAAGTCGAAAACAAAACCGGTGCTCTTGTTATCAACCACAATCGATACGCCAGTCACGTCAATGGTTCGCCGGCTCACAAATGCGGCGATACCCGTCGCGTATTTATCAACATCGCCGGTCGATTCCTCTTTTTCCGCATTTTCCGGCTGCGTGGTCCAAGTATGGCGTCCGTCCTCAAGCGTCAGAAGGTTAACGGACAACCCATCAATGATAAAAGTATCGAGGGTGATATCGTCCTGAAAATATTTGACAGGATCGATGTCAAATTCGAGCAAATCAAGGCGGGCTAGGGTCTCATTTTCGATATCTTCGCTCGGAATTTCCACCCCAGCAGCCGTAACGGTCATGATCCGCCCGAATGCGATCTTAAGCGTCCCGTTAACTTCGACTGGTTGGCCGAAAGCTTCCGTCAAAAGACTTGAGACAATCGCCTGTCGCCGTTCTTCAAACAGTCCAGACGATAGAAACATCCAAATCCCGACAACGCCGACAATGACGAGAAAAACAAGTGCTTTAAGCAAGAATAGTAGGATCCGCATCGTCTTCCTCGTGTCCGCCCGCTAATCCACGCGGCTTGGTTTTCCTGTCACTAGAACCGTGTCGACGCCACTTGGCAAGGCCTCTTCCCTACTTCGCATGTGCCAGCTCAACCTGTGTCACATTCGTGTGCCCAACCTGAAAAGATGCGGAACAAATTTCGAGATAATACAACCACGTCCGAAGAAACGCGCGGTCATGCCCAAGCGCCATCACGTCCTCGGCTTTTTCCATCAGCCGCTCCGCCCAAATGCCGCACGTCTTCGCGTAATCAAGCCCGAACCCGTGGCTTTCGTTAACCACAAGTCCCGCCTTCTTGGCCTGTTCGCGAATGTTGGCCTCCGAAAGCAGCATCCCGCCTGGAAACGTGTAATGCCGAATAAAATCCGACCCGCTTTTATAGATCGGGAAATAGGAATCCGGCACCGTAATCGCCTGAATCATCGCACGCCCGCCCTCAGCCAACCGCGCCTTCAGCGTCGAGAAATACGTCGGCCAATAATGCTCCCCGACCGCTTCGATCATTTCGATCGACACGATGTTGTCATAGGTGCCTTCGCTGTTGCGATAGTCCAGCAGCTTGATGTCCGCCGATTTACCAAGCCGCTCATCGGCGTATTTCTTCTGGCTGGGCGAAATCGTCAGGCCCGTTACAAACCGCCCGTCTCCTGCTGCGCGTTCCGCAAATCCGCCCCATCCACATCCAACTTCAAGAATGCGCTCCCCATCGGATAGCTTCCCAAGAATGCGGTCATACTTCCGGTGCTGCGCCCGAAAGAGATCGTCATCCCCTTCCGTGAACAACGCAGAGGAATAGGTCATGCTTGGATCAAGCCAAAGCTCATAGAAATCGTTGCCAACATCATAATGCGCCCGAATATTGCGCGACGCACCGCGCTTTGAATTCGCGCGCAACACACGGTCCAAAAGCTTGAACCCCAGCGTGTTCCAAAAGTTAGCATATGCATACCGTCTGAACTCATGCATGTTCCGGATGGCAACCATCAAGACATTCTTAACCGACGGAGAATCCCACAGTCCGGCCACATAGGTTTCCCCAAGGCCAATGTCCCCCCGCGCCGCCGTCGCGCTTACAACCGACCAATCGTGGATTTCCATTTCCGCAAACGGCTCGCCCGCCCCGAAATCATGGACGTCGCCCTCAGGCGTCCGGATCCGCAAGCTTCCCTCACGAATTGTGGCGCAGGTCTCGAGAAAATCGCGCTTAACGCGGTTGCTTAGAAATAACATACTCACCCCGAAATCAGGCGCGCAGACAGCAATTTTGCCACCCGCCTCCTCGCGCTGACGAAAAAACTACATTAAATTAAACACAATTTTTGGCTATTCGCCAAGGGCTTGGGGTTTAGAGTCTGCGCTACCTACGGTGTGCGCCCTAAAGCTCAGAGGCCCAAGGCGGATTTGCGCCCGCGCGTGTTACCGTTACGGCCGCGACTCTGGCGCCAAAGTCCAATGCGGCTTCAAGCGTTTCCAAGCTTAAATCGCGCAATGTCTCTTTTCTGATCGCATCCAACTGATCCAACTTCGCCAAGAAGCCCGCGTTGAATGTATCGCCCGCGCCAACGGTATCTTTTACCGTTACAACCGGCGGCTTAACCTCAACCGTCCGCCCATCCCGAAGCCGTCCAACCGGCCCCTGCGCGCCACGCGTCAGAACCGCAACACTTGGCCCTGTTGCCTGAAGCTCCGCGAGCTTTTCAAGATGAGACGCAGCACCAGGCACGAGCCAATCAAGGTCCTCGTCGGAAACTTTGACGATATCTGATTGCGCGATCATCTCTTTGACACGCGCAACATAGCCGTCACGATCTTTAATAAATCCAGCGCGGATATTCGGATCAATCATGATGACCCGCTCGCCGGATTCACGTGCGCACAACGCGGCAAATGCACTGGCTGCAGGTTCGGAAATAAGGCTAATTCCGCCGAAATAGAGACTGTTTACGCTCTCTGGAATTGTGGGCAGGTCTTCTGGCGTCAAGCTTCGGCCGGCTGTATTCTCGTCATAGAACGTATACTCCGCATGGCCGTCTGTTAACTTTACAAAAGCAAGTGTTGTCGGCCGATCCGAGCGCACAGTGAGCGATGTATCAACATTGCTTTCGCCCAAAGCGGCCTCCAGCTGCGCGCCGAACAGGTCCGTGGACAGCCCGCTAAAATAGCCCGCTTCCGCGCCAAGCCGCCCCAATGCGATGGCCGTGTTAAAGATCGCGCCGCCCGAATGTGGAACCAACCGGCCCTCTTCGTCAGGCACCATATCGATCAAAGCTTCACCGCAACACAAAATCATTTCAGGTAACTTTCATAATCCGAAACCAAAACATCCGCCCCTTCGCGTCCAACACAGCTGGCATAAGGAAAGCGCGTTGTCGGGAACCTATAAGGAAATCTTCACATGTCGAGTCTGAAAGCGAGTTAGCGCTAACATTTTTTCGGCCCTATCAGCAAAACAGACCCTATTCCGCCTCAAAAGCGTCTGGGAACAGCTCTTCCCAAAACTTGAAAATCTCATTCGCATTCAGCGCAGACATCCAACCATGCCGTTCAAAATCTTGACGTTTGGCCGTTTCACTAATCTTTGCCGCAAAGAGTCGCTTATCCGCATCCCGCTGGGTCGGTGTCCGCGAAGCCGCCAGATCACGCACGCGACCAAGCTTCTTGGCTCTGGCGCTTGTGACCTTGGCAACCGGCTTCTGCGCCCCCTGCCCTTCTTTGTAATCATCGCGCAACGCTGCCGCGAGGTAGCGTTCCGGATGCTCAACGCCGCTTTGTTTGGCCACGTAGTCGAGCTTCTCTTCGATCGTGTTTTCCCCATGGAGCGTTAACCATTGTCGGGCCAAGCGGTCCGCAACCCCAAGCGCACGAAGACGGTCATACACGGGCGCATGCCGCTGCCCTGCCCCATCATCCAGGTCGAGTATCGCAAGTTGTGGGTTCGATTTGATCGCAAACCGAATATCGCTCACCGAACGCCCTTTTTTGCGCACTTCGGGCGTGATGATAATGTTGCTGGACTTGTTGATTTCCGCCACCGCGGGCTTGATGATCTTCGCGTTCAGGTGCTTATAGCTCTCGTAATACTCGCTATCGGCCACCCCCATCAGGCGCCGAAACACATCGAGCGGCCACCAGCCCGTGCTCCCCGTCCTATGGAAGCGGTAGCAATTTTCATAAAGAGCTAGAGCGTGGCCGGAGGTAAATTTTCTCTGAATCTTGAGGTTGATGAGAGCAAAAACCTTGGGGTCACTTAACTTTTCGGCAAGGGCTGGCGAATACGCATATTCACAAATGCCGTCTTTAAGCTTCGCATAGGACAAGAGGCTCGAAACGCCCCATTCCTGTCGCCCATCGCCATCGAGCATGTCCCATTCCGCCACCGTTTCCGCAAGCCCGCGCAGCGAGGCCTTCAGGGTTTCGAAATCATTTGAATTATACCCGACCATCATACACAGCGTTCGCGCATCCATCTGGAACCGCTGCTGTTTGGTCAGCGTGTCATAAGCATTCAGAAGCAGCACATTTGAAAGTTTGCGTTGCAGAAGCGTGAGCTTGCCCGACACATGGATTGCGGCCACATGCTTTTTCACTGCATCACGCCGAAGCGCGCCCGTTAGTTTTTCCTTGGGAATGTCATTCATCCTGCCGCCTGCCCTGTTCAATCTGCCTCGAATCCGACTCTCTTTTCGGGTCGGTATGCACGCATGTTACATCAAAAGGCACCCGCAAACAATCTAGCGCGAGATACCTTTACGCTCGAATTTCCCATCCTGTATTCGGGTTCCTTAACAAACAAAGACCCCTGCGCGCGTTGCGTAAAGGAACCTGTTTACGGTATCACGAGTCACGGCAACTTTGGCCAGAGTCCGCGAAACAGTGTCTAACACGCTGAATAGAGCCTTATCCCGCTCTCATCCCGCGAATCGGTACTTTTTGTCCTGTCTGGTGGTGCCGTTCGTCCTGTATTTCGGTACCTATTAACCTGTATTCAGGCACCCAAATCACAATAGGCTATTGAAAAATAATGAGTTTAGAAATCCAAAGTCTTTAAAGAATCTATATATAATTAAACAATCAGGTCGTTGTTTTTCTTAAATTCTTGATTTTAGGATTTGAGAGATTCCTTTTTACCGTTCGATGTGCGATATTTTTTCGAAAGTGAGCAGTTAATCACAACATCGGTGAAAAAGAATGACATCTTCAGGCAAATCTCCCCTACCCCCCTATTTTGGCATAGACCCGGAAGCCGCCGAGGCCAAGCTCTCTCAGCCTATCGATACCGGACGATTCGCAAAAGCCGCCGCGTTCGCTGCGAAAGGGCGCGAGGAATTAGCCAAGGGTGGCCATGCCCCAGACGGTCAAAAGCGCCTTCGAAAGTTCTCCACATGGGAAATTTGCCGCTATCTTATTCCAGTTGCTCCGGCGCATTTTCGACGCGTTCTGAAGGCCAACCCCGACCTTCCTCAAGGTCATGGCGAAGGTAACACCAAGTGGTTTTCGCTCGCCGAAGTAATGACCCTCCGCGAGCATTTCGCTACCGAAGGAGCCGCCAACCGAGAGTACCGCCCCTACCGCCCCGAGGGCCTGCAAGCCAAAGTCCTGGCGGTCGCCAATTTTAAAGGGGGTGTCGGCAAAACGTCGACCTGCGCCCACCTTGCCATGAGCGCGGCGCTCGACGGGTATAAGGTGCTGGTCATTGACCTTGATAGCCAAGGTTCTATGACCTCAATTTTGGGCGGCTCGATTCAGGACGAATGGCAGACAGCTTTCCCCATTCTCGCGGGTGATTTTGCGCGTCATGTTCAAGAGGAAAACAGCGTTCGCGTAGCTCAGGGGCAGCCAGAAATTCCATTGGATGAGACCCTCTCCGAAGCCCTAGAGGTTTCGCCGCGAAACCTCGTTCAGAATACGCACTGGCCCAATATTGATCTGATCGGGGCGCAGTTGAACCTGTATTGGGCGGAGTTTCAGATCCCTGTTTGGCGGATGCAGAGCCGAAATTGGGCGCTTTGGGATGCGTTAACGAATGGTTTAGACGCGGGTGGATTGCTCGACGAATATGATCTGATCTTGCTCGATACGCCCCCTGCCCTCGGGTACCTTACGATTAATGCGCTGGCTGCTGCGGATATCCTTTTGGTGCCTCTTGGTGCGTCATTTCTGGAGTTCGATTCCACGGGGCGTTTTTTCGATATGTTGTACTCGACATTCGCAAGCATTGAGGATGGGGAGAACAGCCAGCGGCGGCAGTTGGGGCTGGAGGAAGTTCGGTTTGAATGGGATGCCGTCCGCACTTTGATCACCCGATTTGATGCGGCGCAGCAGACTGATTTGGCCAATGTGATACAGGCCTATTTCGGGGATTTCATGACAACGTTCCGGCAAGACATGACCGCAATGGTTGGGCAGGCCGGCGAGCAGGTGAACGGCATTTATGAAGCCGACTATAGGGAGTTCAACCGCGATACTTATGTGCGCGGGCGAGAGACGTTCGACCGCACTTGGGCGGAGGTGAAGGAGATCATTCTTGGTGCGTGGTGGCGCGACGAGAAGATGAATGAGCAGGAGGCAGAGCATGGCTAAACGAAGAAAAATCACGGCCCCGTCGGCAACGGATCTGAATAAGATCGAGGAGGAGTTTCGCCGCGAAACCCTTAACCGTGCGAACGCTGGTGTTGCGCCGATTTCACAGATTGCGGGAGAAACCGCACAGAGCGCACCGGTTGTGGATGCGGAAACGCGGGCAACGCAGGCAAAAGACAAGACGGATGCAGAGGCATTTCGGTCCGCAGAATCTCAGGGTCGTTTAATCCTTGATTTACCTATCGATTCTATCATGGAAGACGCGATAGTGCGCGATCGCATGGTTTTGGATGCAGCAGAGATGGAGGAGTTGAAACTATCGATATCGGCCAACGGGCTTCGGCTCCCGATAGAGGTTTTCGCGCAGGATGCGGGCGCAGAGGGCAAACCCTATGGGCTGTTGTCGGGCTATCGGCGGCTCAAGGCGATACGGGATTTATATGCGCTTACGGGTCAGGAAAAATACGCCACCGTTAAGGCTCTGGTGCGCGAGCCGGATGCGCTCGGCGGAGCCTTCGCAGCTATGGTTGAGGAAAACGAAATCCGTGCAAGCTTGTCGCATTTCGAGCGCGGGCGTATTGCGGTGATCGCAGCTCAGCAGGGGATTTTTCCGAGTGGCGAAGCGGCGGTGGCACATCTGTTCAGCGCAGCGTCGAAGGCGAAACGATCCAAGATCCGCTCTTTTGCTCTGATCTTTGAAGAGTTGGGGGATATGCTTGAGTTCCCTGAGTTCTTGAAAGAGCGTGATGGGCTTCGTGTGGCGGCGGCGCTGCGCAATGGTCTGGAAGGGCGATTCCGTGATGTGCTTGCCCATGGGCAGCCTACGTCGCCAGAGGAGGAATGGGCGCTGCTTGAAACGGTGGTTCTTGAGGCCGAGGCGGAAGCGCAACCGGGTAAACGCGGCGGACGGCCGAAAAGCAAACCGCAGGTGGGCTGGACAGGGCCGGATACCTTGCGCTTGTCATCCGGAGTTGTGCTTAAACGGCAAAGCGACGCGAACGGCCATTCTATTCGCATAAGCGGTCGAGGCGTGGATACGGTTTTGATCGAGGAAGCGATGCGGCAGTTGGCGCATTTGTTTGATAAGCCGTAGCATGGGCCATTGACCGGCTTGTCGATGTCGTGCGCGAGAGGTGCGCAGAGGGCGCCTTGAGGGCTGCGGAGGGTGAGTGATGGATTTAGCGACGACAGAGGCCATAGAAGGGCGCATACGCGCTCTGGTGGCGGAAATAGCGCCAGACGTGCGGTATGTGCCGAAGTATGGCGGGCTGGTGATGTGTTGCGACCCGACAACCGACAATCGATTTGTCGGCGGGATATTCCACTACAAAGAACATGTCTCGCTCGAGTTCACCCATGGTGCCGGTTTTGATGACCCGCAGGGAAGGCTTGAAGGCGGCGGGAAATATCGCCGCCATTTGAAGTTTATAACAGCATCAGAGGTGGACGACAAAGACGCGCAAGGGTTCTTGCAACAGGCTTTCGCGGGCGTGGGCCAATAGGCGGGCAGGGCGCTGGCGAGGTTTTACTCAATCCCGTTTGCGCGCTGTAGCTCGCGGATATAGGCGATGATCATGGCGACGTCCGCGCGGGTCAGCCCTTCGACGGGGGGCATATCGCCAAAGCGCCAATGATGGGCCTTAACACCCATGGCCGCGGCACGTTGGAAAGACTCGTCACCATGATGGTTGGGTTCATAAATGCCATGAACAAGCGGCGGCGCGATGCCATCCTGCCCAACGGCATTGGGCGCGTGGCAGGTGGCGCATTTCGCGTCATAGATCGTTTTCCCGAGCGCCGCGTTTTCCGACAGCGTGGCGGGCAGGGTGATCTGAACGATAGACGTTTCTGTTATGGGAGTCATCGAGACGGTTTCGCTGCTATTTCCGCGCGCGAAATACAGGGCGGCGACGCCGGCGAGAGCAAGTGCGGCAACAGAGAAGATATGCTTGGGTTTCATGGCGGGCTCCTGAATTTTCTGCGTGCTACAGGCTCCAGTGAGGGGAAGGTCAAGCGCCAAGTTGCCGGAAATTGGCAACCCGATCTTGCGGTAGGAGTGAAGGCTGCTTGGTCACTGATCGGAGGTCCAAGGCGCTCGAGACCCGAAAGGCTATCGAGATGGAAGCGGTATTGATCCGCGCGTGCGTCTAAAATAGGCAATGAAAAAATTGTTTTTTATCAATAAGTTATGAATTATATAAGCTAGCGTTTCAGCAAGTCGTTATTGGCGCCAAGATGCGGCGCGGCCCCATGTGCGCGTGGTCGGGTACCGTCAATCCGCAAGGGCGCGGCCAGCGTCTGGAAGGATTCGACGCCGCGCGTTGTTGGCGTGATCATATCGAGTTCTTGCAGCACGCCCGAGTCCATCATTCCGTTCCAATCCATCACGGGCGCCGCCCAGATGTCGGCCTTTATCATCGCGTCCATCCAGTCTTGGGTTGAGCCATTCAGCAGGTGCGCGGCGAGTTCGGCTTTGATGGAGTCGCGGTGTTTGAAGGGGTCGAGGTCGTGGAATGCGGCCTCTAGGCCCAAACAATCGCAGAGGTGTTTGAGGTCGTTCATCGCGACGGCAATGTGCCCGTCCTCGGTTTTGTAGACGCCGTAGGGGGCGGAGAGATAGGCGTGGGCGGGGTTGTTGTTGGGGCGTTGGGGCAGGATGCCGCCATCGTTGAGGTAGGTCGTCAGCAGCTCGAATTGCAGGTCGGTGATGGCTTCGATCAGCGAGGTTTCGATGTGTCCGCCTTGGCCAGTACGTTCACGGCGGAAGAGCAGGGCGAGCAGGCCTTGGGCGAGGGCGGCACCCGCGAGGATATCGGCAATGGGCAGGCCAAGGGCCACGGGGCCGTCGGTTGCGCCGCCGGAGAGCCACATGATGCCGCTGCGGGCTTGGGCGAGGAGGTCTTGGCCGGGAAGCTTTTCCCAGTCGTGGCCGCTGCCGTAGCCGGAGATCGAGCCATAGACGATATCAGGTTTACGCTCTTTCACCGCGTCGTAGCCAAGGCCGAGGCGTTCAATCACGCCCGGGCGGAAGTTTTGGATCACAACATCGGCGCTATCGACGAGGGCGAGGATTTGTTCGCGGTCGGCCTCTTGTTTCAGGTCCAGTTCCACGGAGGATTTTCCGCGGTTGATGGCGTGAAAAATGGTGCTTTCGCCGTCGATCATCACGTTGGAGACATAGAGATAGCGGGACAGATCGCCCTTGCCTTTGCGCTCGACCTTGATCACCTCTGCGCCCATATCGGCCAGCCGTAGTGAGGCGTAGGGCCCGGCGAGGAACTGGCTGAAATCAAGGATGCGGACGCCTTTGAGGGGCGGGTCATAGGGGGCAGGGGCTGTTGTATCGGCAGGCATCGGGTACTTTCTAGGCGAAGCTGGCGGCAAAGCGCGCGTTGAGGGCGGCCATGGCGGCGTCTGGCGAGGTTTTGCGACGGAGGGCATCGGCAATGATGTCGGATCCGTCTTGCTGGAAGCCCATGTAGCCGTCGTGACGGGGGCGGAGCCATGAGGCCTCGTGGGTGAGGCGGGTGTTGTAATAGGCGCCATGAACGGGCGCGTTGACGGCGGGGTTGGCCCAGGCCACGGCGTTACCAGGTTGGCCGTTTGAGGCGGAATAGAGACCTGTTTGGCACTCTGCGCCCGCAACCCAGAGCGCGAAATCAACGCAAACATCGGCATGCGCGGTCTTGGCGGATACGGCGAGGCCAGTGCCGCCGAGCGCTGCGCCGATGGGGCCAGAGGCGCCGATTGCGGGGATGTCGGTAAAATCGATGCGGTTTGGGCGGTAGCCGTCGTTGGCGTAGCCTTTGTAGAGATAGATCAGCGGCGTGAGGTGGAAGCGATCCTCGGTTGCCATGAGATCAAGAATGGCGATCGGGTCCATGTCATAGCAGATCGGATCGACGTGATCGGACACGGCCATGAGAGCTTCAATCACTTTAACGCCGATGGGGGCGGGCAGAAGCTCGCTCTGTGTGGAGGCACAGGGGTGGCCGAGGTTGGCGGCGAGCGTATAGAAATTCATCAGCGTATGCGGGTTGCGCATGGCCCAGAGAACCTCGCCTGCTTGCGCCTTTTTCACCACATCGGCCCAGCTTGATACGCGGCCACAGAGATCCGGGCGGTGGGCCTGTACCTGTGTGGCGGCGTCAACGGGCAGCGCCCATTGGTGACCAGAGAGAAAGTAGCTGATGAAGCTTTTGCCCACAGTCTCGTTCGCGAGGGCGGCGAGGGCAGGGGCGGGGGCGTGTTCATCCAGCGGCAGCAGATGCCCTTTATCGGCCACAGAGCCCACATGAGGGTGATCGATGATCATCAGGTCATAGGCAGCAGCAAGCTCGTCAACGGGTGTGCTTTCAAATCCCTGAAGCGAGCGCTTGTCCCATGTGATGGTGACGTGGGGGTGTTTCTCGGAATAAGCGCGGGCGGCGGCCGCAACGGGGTCATATCCGCGCGGATCGGACCATGTCATGCCCTTGAGCGTAATCGATTCTGTCATGTGTTCCTCCGGTTTCAGCTAAGAATAGGGAGGGTCCATTTAAAAGTAAAACAGAATTTTATATATGATTAGCCTTCGGAGGCCCCATCCGCAGCGCCCGCGCCGATCATCTGGGAAAGTTGCTGGCAGGCTTGGCTTAGGCGCGTACGGGTTTTGTCGATATCGGCGTCTGTGGTGCTGTTGAGGCGGTGGATATAGG
This sequence comes from Halocynthiibacter sp. C4, assembly GCF_028823805.1. Lineage (NCBI taxonomy): Bacteria > Pseudomonadati > Pseudomonadota > Alphaproteobacteria > Rhodobacterales > Paracoccaceae > Halocynthiibacter > Halocynthiibacter sp. C4. Next base: position 74,643 of record NZ_JAPEIE010000006.1, read on the forward strand.
GGATGGTAAGCGCCGCTACGACATCGCCGTTATAGGAGAAAATCGGTGCGGAGAGGTTGACCACGCCCTGCATCACAGCAGAGGGGCTATAGCAGAAATCGGTTTCCAGAGCCTCGACGATGTTCTTGTCGAACTGTTCCATCACATGGGCGGGCCGGTCATCAATGCGCGCAACGATTTCATCGCGCTTTTTGGCGGGCATCTTGTAAGTCAGCATAACGCCAGAGGCGGTCATGATGATCGGCACCCGCGCGCCAAGGCGCACCGCGGTGATGTTGTTGCCGGGGGGATCGGTTTGGGCGATCACGAGGATATCGCTGCCGTGCAGGATTGCGAGGTGTAGGGACTGGTTCAGCTCTTCGGCAAGGTTTTCCATCACTTCGCCAGCAACCGCTGTCAGACGACGGATCGGTGGATGCCGATGCGCGATTTCAAACAGACGCGGCGTAAGCGAATAGGTTTCGCTGGTTTCGTCGAGCGAAACATACTGGCGGTCTTCCAACACGGCGAGCATCCGAAAAATTTCGCTGACCGAGCGATCAAGCGCCTTGGCGATTTCGGATTTTTTCATGCCTGTATTGCGGCTGGCCAGCAGTTCGAGAATATCGAGACCTTTGGACAGGGCAGGGGCGTTGTATTTCGCCGTTTGTGTGTCTGTTTCGCTTTTCGTCATAGCAGTGTCCTCGCGTTGTGGAGTGCATACAGGCTTGGCGCGGTTTGGCAAATATTTATTGGCCGTAGCGCCCCTAGAGGTTCCAAATACGGGCGGCATTGCCCGAATAGAGCGCCTCGCGGTCGCCTTTGAGCCAATCGGCGGTGATGGCGCGGGTTGTTGCGACCCATGTTTCCAGCCCGCCGCCAAGATTGCACACGGGGTTGTCGCTGCCCCAGACGAGGCGGTCGTGGCCAAAGGCAGACACCACGTGATCCACGTAGCGGCGGATATCGGAGAGCGCCCAGTTTTCACCATCGGCATAGGCGATGACGCCAGAGATTTTGGCGGTCACGTTGGGGCGTTTGGCGATTTCGCTAATGCCGGTGGACCAAGTTTCGAAATCATTGGCCTTTATGTCGGGCACGCCGCAATGGTCGAGGATGAATTGCACATCGGGGCAATGATCAACGAGGGCGGTGCCGATATGGTTTTGTGACGGGAAAATGCAGAGATCGAACGTTAGCCCCGTCCCGGACAGGCGTTTGACATTGTCGCGGAAGGTGTCTGTTTCGCCAGTGCCGTCGGGGGCCGCGTGGAGGATGCGGCGGAACCCGCGAATCGTCGGGTTTTCGCGGTTGCGCTCAAGGAAAGCGGCGAAGGTTTCATGCTCTGGACGGCAGGCGGAGATCGCGCCTTTGAGCGGGCTTTCGGGCGCGGACATCAGCTCTGTTACGAGGTCAGTTTCGGCTTCGATGTCGTTTTCGGCCACATCCACTTCCATGTTGAAACAGCCCGAAATCCCCAGCCTACGCGCGCGAGCTATGTAATCTTCGAGCGTGTTCGGCTTGTTCAGCGCGGGGACGTTTTCAAGCCACGGGTAGCTTAGGCGTTCGGGGTAGATCAGGTGCAGGTGTGTGTCGAAAAGCATAAGAAGTCCTCCAAATTCTTATAGGAATAGTGATTGACTAAATATAAAAGTCAAGTTTATATGTAAAACAAGAACGGGAGTTGGACCCTTGTTCGATTCAAAATCCATGGGAGGATTACATGAAAAAATTATCACTCAAGGCGCTCTTTTCCGCGACGGCATGTGCCGCTGTGGTTGGCGCTGTGCCTGCGGTTGCAGGGGATTACGACGGCGTTACGCTGCAAGCCAAGCTGATCGGTGGTCAGCAATATGAAGCGCTTTATGCGCGCATTGCAGAGTGGGAAGCCGAGACCGGCGCGACAGTTGAGGTTATCTCCAAGAAGAACCACTTCGAGCTGGATAAAGAATTCAAATCCGATCTTGCTGCTGGCACTTTGGGCTGGTGCGTTGGCTCCAACCACTCGTCTTTCGCGGCGCAGTATCCGAGCCTTTACACAGACCTCACACCGTACCTCACCGAAGAGTTCATTGCTGAGTATGTTCCTGCGAACATCGCGGCTTCGAAAATCGGTGATGCTCTGGTGATGCTGCCACGTGCGCAGTTTGACGTTTCCGCACTCTACTACCTCAAGGATATCTATGAGGATGAGGCCAACAAAGCGGCCTACAAAGAGCAAACTGGTAACGATCTTGCGCCACCGGACACATGGGAAGAGTACAAGACTCAGGCCATTTTCTTTACTGACGCGCCGAACTTCTATGGCACGCAATATGCCGGTAAAGACGAAGCAATCGTTGGCCGTTTCTATGAGATGGTGATTGCCGAGGGTGGTCAGCTTTTCAACGATGACTGGTCTCCTGCGTTCAACTCCGATGCGGGCAAGCGCGCTTTGGCGTGGTTTGTTGATCTGTACCAAGCGGGTGCGGTTCCTCCGGGCACAACGTCTTACCTCTGGGATGATCTTGGTCAGGGCTTTGCGTCCGGTTCCATCGCTCTCAACCTGGATTGGCCAGGCTGGGCTGGGTTCTTCAACGATCCTGAAGCGTCCAAAGCAGCGGGCAACGTTGGTGTGAAAGTTCAGCCAGCGGGCTCCTCTGGTGCGCGCACCGGTTGGTCCGGTCACCACGGTTTCTCTGTGACAGAATCCTGTGAGAACAAAGAAGCCGCGGCATCGCTGGTTGCGTTCCTCACAAACGAAGACAGCCAGAAGCTCGAAAGCTCCGCCGGTCCACTTCCAACACGCTCCGCAGTTTGGGAGCATGTTGTAGAGGCCGCCTCTGACGATCCTTACCGCAAGGAAGTTCTGGGCGCGTTCCAGCAAGCGGCTGCGCACTCTTTCCCAGCACCGGCAACGCCATACTGGATCGAGGCAACAAACCTGATCTATCCAGAGCTGCAAGCTGCAATTCTGGGCGACAAAACCATCGACGAGGCGCTGGAAACAGCAGCTGAAGCCGTTGATGAAATGATGATGGAAAACGGCGAATACTAAGCCTTTCCATGCTCCCGGGGGGACGGCTCACGTAGCCGTCCCATCCCCTGAAATTTCTCAAAGAAAAGATACAGCCATGCCCCGCATCAAGCTGCCCACGTGGTTCGTGCTGCTGCTGCCTGCGATTATTATCCTCGCAGCCGTCGTTCTGATCCCCCTCATTCTTTCGCTTTACTCAAGCTTCACGCCCTATCGGTTGACGCGGCCAGAGACGCTCTACAAGTGGATCGGTACCTACAACTATGAAAAGGCCGCCAAGGACATCAATTTCTGGAAGGCTTTTGGCCGGACGATCTTGTTGCTCACTGTGGCGCTGAACCTTGAAATGCTGTTGGGGCTTGGCCTCGCACTTCTGGTGAACAAGGTCACGATGGGCCAGCGGATGCTGCGCACGTTGATGATGTTCCCGATGATGTTCTCGCCCATCCTTGTGGGCTTCCAGTTTAAATTCATCTTCAATGACAACGTGGGTCTTGTGAACAACGCGCTCCAGTCGCTTGGGTTCTCGGATGTGGCTATTCCGTGGCTCGTTGACGGGAAACTCGCGTTCTTCTCGATTGTGTTCGCGGAGATGTGGACCTCGACTTCGGTGTTCGCAATCCTGATCCTTGCGGGCCTCTATGCGATCCCGCGCGATCCGATGGAAGCGGCCAAGGTTGACGGCTGTACCCCGTGGCAGACCTTCCGCCACATCACCCTGCCGTTCATCATGCCGTTTATCTATATCGCGCTGGCGATCCGGAGCCTCGACGTGGCGCGGGCCTATGACATCGTGCAAATCATGACCAATGGTGGCCCCGCGCGGCGCACCGAGCTTCTCTGGACGCTCATCGGGCGCACCGGCTATGTGGATGCGAAAATGGGATATGCCAACGCAATGGGCTATATCTCGATTTTCCTCGCCATCTTCTTCACCGTCTATTTCTTCAAAAAGCTCAATGCCGCGCGTACCGAGCTAGGCATGGCAGGGTAAACTCATGGATATTAACAAAAAACACCGCCTGAAGGGGTATGCACTGAGCGTCTTGCACAAGGTGACGCTGTTCATCGCGATGTGCATCATCTGTGTGCCTGGTCTGTGGATTGTGCTGAACTCGTTCCGCCCGACGGTCGAGATCATGGCAAAGCCGCCGGTCTGGATTCCCAACGAACTTAACCTTGACCACTACCGCGCGATGTTCGGCGGCGTGGGCGAGGGCGGCGTGCCGGTGGTTCAGTATTTCACCAACTCGCTGATTATCTCTGTGACCTCGACGTTGATTGCGATCCTTGTGGGGATGGCGGGCGGCTATGCCTTTGCGCGGTTCCGGTTCAAGGGGAAAGCGGCGATCTTTATCGGTCTTATGCTGACCCGTGCGGTTCCGGGCGTGGCCCTATCGCTGCCGCTGTTCATCGTGATGGCCAAGACCGGCCTGATTGATACGCACATCGGGTTGATCCTCGTCTATGTGGCGATGAACGTGCCGTTCACCATCTGGCTGATTGACGGGTTTTTCCGCCAAGTGCCGCCGGACCTTGCCGAAGCCGCCGAGATTGACGGCTGTACACGCTGGCAGGCCTTCTGGCGGGTGGAATTCCCCGTGGCGCGGGCCGGTATTGCTTCGGCGGGTATCTTTGCCTTCCTCACAAGCTGGAACGAATACGCGCTGGCAAGCCAGCTCACCCGTTCCACATTCTCTAAAACGATGCCGGTTGGTTTGCGGGACTTCACATCGGAGTTCACCATCAACTGGGGGGGCATGTGCGCGCTGGCCGTGCTTATGATTATCCCCGCTCTCATCCTCACGTTCATTGTGCAAAAGCACCTCATTGCCGGCCTCACATTCGGCGGTGTGAAAGGATAAATCATGGCGCAAGTTAAGCTCAATAAAATCGTCAAGAACTATGGCAACCTCGAAGTTGTTCACGGGATTGATCTGGACATCCAGCACAACGAGTTTGTGGTGCTGGTCGGGCCTTCGGGCTGCGGGAAATCAACAACGCTGCGGATGATCGCAGGGCTTGAGGATATCTCCGGCGGCGAGATTTCGATTGGCGACAATGTGGTCAATGATCTGCCGCCTCGGGACCGCAATATCTCGATGGTGTTCCAGAACTATGCGCTTTATCCGCATATGACTGTGCGCGAGAACTTGGGGTTCAGCCTCAAGATCGCCAAGAAAAGCGAGGCCGAGATCGAAAAGGCCGTGGCTGAAGCTGCTGAAATTCTGTCACTCACGGAATATCTGGAGCGCAAACCCGGAGCGCTTTCGGGTGGTCAGCGGCAGCGTGTGGCCATGGGCCGCGCGATTGTGCGTCACCCTGATGTGTTCCTCTTTGACGAGCCGCTTTCGAACCTTGATGCCAAGCTGCGGGCGCAGATGCGGATCGAGATCAAGAAGCTGCATCAGAAGATCAAGACAACCATCGTTTACGTGACCCACGATCAGGTCGAGGCGATGACGCTGGCAGATCGTATCGTGATTATGCGCGACGGTTACATCGAGCAGCAGGGCACCCCGCTTGAGGTATTCGAGACGCCGGTGAACACCTTTGTTGCGACCTTTATCGGCTCGCCGCCCATGAACCTGATGGATGCCACCATCAAAGGCGGCAATCTTGACCTTGGCGATGGCGTTGTGATCCCAGTGCCGCCGGAGTTTGAGGGCAAGGTCAGCGACGGGCAGAGCGTTGTGTTCGGGTTCCGCGCTGACAACATCATGCCCGTTGGCCACTCGCTTCCGATGGAAGGGGCGCATGCCACGTTTGACATGACCATTGGCCTTACGGAGCCTCTGGGCACGGAAACGCTGCTTTTTGCAACGCTGGCAGGTACGGAAATTCAGGCCAAGATGCTCAACCCGCGTCCTGTTACGCCGGGCGAGCGGCTGACCTTCCAAATCGACCTGACGCGCTGTCACCTGTTTGACGGTGAAACCAAGAAATCGCTGAGGTAGTTCCGATGGCCAAGATCACCAAAGTCGATATTTTCATGATCGATCTGAAGCCCAAGGTGAAACGGGTGGATGCGATCCAGAGTTTTGTCAGTCAGGAAACGCCGTTTGTGCGGATCACCGATGAGGATGGGCAGGTTGGCCTTGGCTATACCTACACCATCGGGCAGGGCGGCGGCGCGATCATGTCGCTTCTGCGCGAAACCTTGGTGCCGCAGTTGATTGGCCGCGAGGCCGAGGAGATCGAGCGTATCTGGCGCGATCTGCTGTTTTCAACGCACGCAACGGCGGTTGGGGCGATTACGTCGCTGGCGCTTGCGGCGATTGACACGGCGCTTTGGGATTTGCGGTGTAAGCGGGCGAAACTGCCGCTGCATGTGATGCTTGGCGGCGCGAAAGACAGCGTTCCGATGTACACCACAGAGGGCGGCTGGCTTCACAAGGAAACCGAGGAATTGGTGGCCGATGCGCTTGAGGCACAGGCCAAGGGTTTTCACGGCTCCAAGGTCAAGATCGGCAAGCCTCATCTCAATGAGGATCGCGAACGACTTGCCGCTGTACGTAAAGCCGTTGGCCCGAATTACGAGATCATGGTGGACGCCAACCAGAGCCTCTCGCGGGCCGAGGCGACCCGCCGCGCCCATATGCTTGAGGAGTTGGACATCGCTTGGTTCGAAGAGCCGCTTCCGGCCGATGATGTGCTGGAGCACGTGGGGCTGGCCGCAGCTTCGACCGTGCCGATTGCCGTGGGCGAGAGCATGTATTCGGTGAGCCAGTTCAAAGATTACCTCGTGTCTGGCGGGGCAGCGATTGTGCAGGTTGATGTGGCCCGTGTGGGCGGCATTACGCCATGGATGAAGGTTGCGCATATGGCGGAGGCGCATAACGTGCCGGTTTGCCCGCATTTCCTGATGGAACTGCATGTGGCGCTGGTTTGTGCCATTCCGAACGCGCCATGGCTTGAGTATATCCCACAGTTGGACGGCCTCACCAAAACCCCGATGCGGATGGAGCAGGGCCGTGCCTTTGCCAGCACCGAGCCGGGGCTTGGGATTGACTGGGACATGGAGGCGCTAGACGCGCTCAAAATTGACGGGTTGAGCGCCTCGTTCGGCGCCTGATCCGATCTGACGATAAGGAGACAGACATGCAACGAATGGGAATGGTCATCGGTGTCAACGCCGAGAAGATCGCCGAGTACAAAGAGCTTCATGCCAACGCATGGCCTGGTGTTCTGGAGATGATCTCGAAGTGTAACATCAAGAACTACACCATCTTCCTGCGCGAGCCAGAGAACCTTTTGTTCGGCTATTGGGAATATCACGGCGATGATTTCGAGGCCGATATGGCCAAGATGGCCGAGGACCCCGAAACGCAGCGCTGGTGGGATGTGTGTATGCCCTGTCAGAAGCCGCTTGAGACTCGAAAAAAGGGCGAGTGGTGGGCGATGATGGAAGATGTGTTCCACCTCGACTGAGGAAAGCGCCAAGGAAACGATATGACGTTTGAGCTTCAGCAACACTGGCCCAAAGCCTCCGCTCCGCTGCCGATTGTGATTTTCGGCGCGGGGTCGATCGTGACGGATGCGCATCTGCCCGCCTACAAGAAGGCCGGTTATGCGGTTGCGGGGGTCTATGACCCTGATCTTGCGAAGGCGCGCGAGGTGGCTCAGGCGTGGGGCTGCAAGGCCTATGCCATGCCAGAGGAAGCGATTGCGGAGCCGGATGCGCTGTTTGATCTGGCTACGCCACCTGATGCGCACGCCGGTATTCTGCGCCAATTGCCAAAAGGCGCGGCTGTGTTGTTGCAGAAACCGATGGGCAGCGACCTCTCGGGCGCGACAGAGATCCTTGAGATTTGCCGCGAACGGAACCTCAAGGCGGCTGTGAATTTCCAGCTTCGGTTTGCGCCGATGATGCTGGCGCTTCGGGATGCGGTGAACAAAGGCCTTTTGGGCGAGGTTGTCGATTTTGACGCGTGGCTGGCGCTTGATACGCCGTGGGGCTTGTGGAAATTCCTAGAGCCGCTGCCACGGGTGGAAATTTCGCTCCACTCAATCCACTACCTCGATTTCATTCGCGGGCTATTGGGCGACCCGAAGGGCGTTCATGCCAAATCCATGGGCCACCCCAGCAGCAAGATCGCCCAGACCCGCACCGCCGCAATCCTCGACTATGGCGACACGGTGCGCTGTGCGCTGTCGATCAATCACAACCACAGTTTCGGCCGCAAACACCAAGCCTGTGAATTCCGTATCTGCGGCACGCAGGGCGCGGCTTACGTTCAGCTTGGCGTAAACCTCGATTATCCACGCGGAGAGCCCGATATCCTCTCGATCAACACGGGCGAGGGGTGGCAGGACATCGCGCTAGAGGGCGCTTGGTTCCCCGATGCCTTTGCCAGCCGCATGAGCCAGCTTCAGCGCTTTGCCACGGGCGAGGACGCCGAACTTATAAGCAGCGTCGAGGACGCATGGAACACGATGGCCCTTGTCGAAGCGGCCTATGAAAGCAGCGCCGCGCCCGCGACGCCGATTGCAAGGAAACCGTAATGGCACAAGATAACTTCCTCAGGCTGCATGACAGCGACAACGTTTTGGTGGCGCTTCGTGGCGTTCCCAAGGGCACAGAGGTGGCCGATAGCGGAAAAACATTCACCACCGCGCAGGAGGTTTCGCTTGCCCATAAGATCGCCGCGAAGGACATCGCAGAGGGCGAGATCATTACCAAATACGGCATGCCCATCGGCACGGCGACCAAGGCGATTGCCGCGGGCGAAAACGTGCATGTGCATAACGTTACCAGCAACTACACAGCCACGGTTTACCGCGCCGAAGAAAGCGGCGTGAGCAAGGACGCAGTATGACACAAGTGTTTCAAGGATATGCCCGCAAGGATGGGCGCAAGGGCATTCGCAACGTGGTTGTCGTGGCCTATCTTGTGGAATGCGCGCATTTCGTCAGCCGCAAGATTGCGCAGGGGTTTGGCGAGGACGAGGTGCATCTGATCGGGTTTCCGGGGTGTTTTCCGAACGACTATGCGCAAAGCATGATGGAAAAGCTCTGTACGCACCAGAACGTGGGCGCGGTGCTTTTGGTGTCGCTTGGCTGCGAGAGCTTCAATCGTGCGCAGCTTGAGCGTGTGATTGCCGACTCTGGCCGCCCCGTGAAAACGCTGGTTATCCAAAAGAGCGGCGGCACAGCCTCGACCGTTTCCGCAGGGCGCGATTGGGTGACGCAGGCACAGGCAGAGATTGCCGATGTGCCGCGCGTTGACATGACGGTGAGTGATTTGGTTGTCGGTACGATCTGTGGCGGCTCTGACGGGACGAGCGGCATTTCGGGCAACCCCGCAGCGGGCAAGGCGTTTGATATGCTGGTTGCCGAAGGTGCGGCCTGTATTTTCGAGGAAACGGGCGAGTTGATCGGCTGTGAGGAAATCATGGCAGAGCGCGCCGCAACGCCGGAGCTGGCCGAAGAATTGCGCCAGTCGGTGGCCAAGGCCGAAGCCTATTACGACACGCTCGGGTTTGGCAGTTTTGCTTCTGGCAACGCCACCGGCGGCTTGACCACGATCGAAGAAAAATCGCTCGGCGCCTATGTGAAATCCGGCAGTTCGCCGATTTCGGGCCTGATCAAACCCGGTGATGTGCCGCCTACGGGGGGGCTTTACCTGATGGATGTGGTGCCGGATGGGGATGTGCGCTTTGGATTCCCGAATATTGCGGACAACGCCGAGATCACCGAGATGATCGCTTCTGGCGCGCATGTGACCCTGTTTGTGACGGGGCGCGGCTCTGTTGTGGGCTCGGCCCTTGCACCTGTTATCAAGATTTGCGCCAACCCAGACACCTATCGCGCGCTTGAGGGCGATATGGATGTAAACGCGGGCGCGATCATTGAAGGCGAAAAGAGCCTTGAGCAAGTCGGTCAAGAGATTTACGACAGGATCGTCGACACTGCGCAGGGTTCAAAGACCAAGAGCGAGGCGCTCGGCCATCAGGAGTTTATCCTGACATACAAAAGTTTCGAGCCAATTGGCCCAAGCTGCTTGCCCGCATCCGCCTAGCAAAGACGCGAACGGCAAGGCCGGGGTTAGAGGCGCAACATTGGTCTGCGCCTTTGGCGAAAGAATTGCGGGATACACGCCGCAGAAGACCACAGCACTGAAAGGGAGAATCCGGTGCAAAGATTAAAGGGAAAGACCATTCTGGCCACTGCCGCTGCGCAGGGGATCGGGGCAGCAACCGTTAAGCGCATGGCCGAAGAGGGCGCGCGCGTGATTGCAACCGATCTGAACATCGCGCCGCTTGCGGATGCAACCAACCTTGACGTACGGCAACTCGACGTAACCGACACCGACGCGGTAAACGCGCTGGCGGCGGATATTGGCCCTGTTGATGTGTTGTTCAACTGTGCGGGTGTTGTTCATGCAGGCACGATCCTTGAGGCCACCCAAGAGGAGTTGGATTTTGCGTATCGCCTTAATGTTCAGGCGATGTTCGACACCATTCGCGCGGTGCTTCCGGGGATGCTTGAGAAGGGCGCGGGCTCTATCGTGAACGTGGCCTCTGTGGCCAGCTCGATTACGGGCGTGCCCAACCGTTTCGTTTACGGCACCACCAAAGCGGCGGTGATCGGCCTGACCAAATCGGTTGCGGCGGATTACGTGGCGCAGGGTGTTCGGGTCAATGCGATCTGCCCCGGCACAATCGACAGCCCCTCGTTGCAACAACGTTTGCGCGACACGGGCGATTACGAAAAAGCGCGCGCAGAATTCAACGCGCGCCAAAAGGTTGGCCGCCTCGGTACACCCGAAGAAGTGGCTGCGCTTGCCTGTTACCTTGCTGCTGACGAGAGCAATTTCACCACCGGTCAGGTGCATGAGATTGACGGCGGCTGGACCATCTAACCCACGGAGATACAAATGAAATTTCTACGTTATGGCCCGCGCGGCTCCGAGAAACCCGGCGTGCTTGATGCAGCGGGCAATATTCGCGACCTGAGCGGTGTTGTTGGTGATATTGCGGGCGAGGTGCTGACGGATCTTGGCCGCTTTGCCGATCTTGATATCGAGAGCCTGCCTGTTGTTGAGGGCAACCCGCGCCTTGGCGCTTGCGTTGCGGGCACAGGTAAATTCATGTGTATCGGCCTCAACTATGCCGACCACGCCGCCGAAAGCGGACTTGAAGTTCCGAGCGAGCCGGTTCTGTTCATGAAGGCCACCAGCGCGATTTGCGGTCCGAATGACCCGATCATCATTCCGCGCGGTTCTGAAAAGACCGACTGGGAAGTGGAGCTTGGCGTTGTGATCGGCAAGTCCGCGAAATACGTGGACGAGGCGGATGCGCTTAGCCACGTGGCGGGCTACTGCGTGATCAACGACGTGAGCGAGCGTGCCTATCAGATCGAGCGTCAGGGTCAGTGGACCAAGGGTAAATCCTGCGACAACTTTGGCCAGACGGGCCCTTATCTGGTGACACCGGATGAAGTTGGCGATCCGCAGAACCTCGGCATGTGGCTTGAGGTGAACGGCGAGCGGGTTCAGGACGGCTCCACCAAAACGATGGTTTACGGCGTTGCGCATCTGGTGAGCTATCTGAGCCAGTTCATGACCCTGCACCCGGGTGACATCATCTCGACAGGGACACCTCCAGGTGTTGGCCTCGGCTTTAACCCGCCGCGCTACCTCAAGGCAGGCGACAAGGTCGCGCTCGGCATCGAGAAGTTGGGTGAGCAAGAGCAGGTTTGCGTCGCGGATCAGTAAGCCCGCGAAATCGTCAAGAATTTAGGGAAACGCGCCGTTGCACAACTTCAGCGGCGCGTTTTTCATTCACGGCGGTATTGCGGGGATCGCTGAGCCGCTATCTTTTGGTGTTCTTGAAAGTAGAGTGCTATGAGCCGACAAGTTCGGCCACCGTTCCATCGGGCAAACGGAAGTGGACCCAGTAGCGGCCGTCCTCGGATTGAATTTCAGTAAGCTGTTCAACGCCGAGCCGCGTTAGCCGTTCCCAGCTTCTTTTGAAATCGGGAACCGAGAAACCAACAACCGGGCCCGTTGTGAAGAAGCTGTGAAAGTCGTTTTCGTTTGAATAGGCTTCAAGGCGCGTGCCGTCTGACATTAGATAGCCAACCTGATCTTTCGTCGCATCGGTCGGTTTCAACTCTAGCCCATCTTCAAAAACCGCGCGCAATGCGTCCAGATTGGCCGCCCGAAACCCGACAAAACCAACTTTCTCAACAGCCATCGCGCAATCCTGAAGAACCTGTTTCCAACTGCTATCGATTGTTACCCAATTCGTAGGGATTTGCGAAGGCCATCGTGCTGCGCGACGGGTTGAGAGTAGCTTTGCGCGGCGTCTTTGGTGCTTTAACGCGGTGTTCATGGATTGCGGGCCATCCTTGCGAGGATGATTTTGCGATTCTTTTTATATGTGCCGGTTTTGCTTGTGGCCTGTCGCGTTTGGGCGAATGGTGCCTTGGCCGCGCGAACTATACGGTTCCGTATGGTATGCCGCGAGGCGCCGGCTTGCTGATCAAAAGGGCCGCACCGCTATCGCGCGCCAATTCCGCCTCCGTTGCCGCCGCCAAGACCGGTTGCGAAAACTATCTGGGCTATTCCACCGCCAAGCTTTTGACGGGTGAAACCGCCTGCGCGGTTAAGCGCTTAGATAGGTCGCGTTGTCCGCGCCGAGAGCGGGCGCGCCTTTTGGGCTGGTCAGGGTTTCGCCATCTATGCGAATGGGGCAGCGGGTTGTTTCGACCTTGGTGCCGCCGTGGGACGTTATGGTTTGTATGGCGTCGAGCGCATGGAAGCCCTCTTCCTGCATCATGCGCGGGTAGTCCAGAACCTCCGCGCACCAGATGTCCGCAGGCTCCAAGACATCGAGAACCTCGCGCACGGTTTTGGTGGCGAGGAAATCACGCAACACGGCTTTGATCTCGTCGCGTTGGGTATAGGCGATGCTCGGGTCTCCGTAGGCGGCGAGGGCGTCACAGCCGAGCAGGTCAGCGAGTTGGGCAATCGGGGCCATTGCAATGGCGACATATCCGTCGCGCACCGCATAGGAGCCATAAGGCGCGGTGGAGTGGACCGAGGCGTTGGAGACCTTGCAACGCTGCGGCTGTGAACGGTCGCTGGCGAGGAATGAGGTGATGAGTTCGAACTGCATATCAAGCGAGCTGCTCATCAAATCGACCTCAACCAAGGCGCCTTTGCCCGTTACGCCACGGCGCAGCAAGGCAGCAAGGATCCCTTGGGTGAGGTGGTTGCCGGTGGTGATATCAAGCACGGCGAAGGCCACGGGAACAGGCCCCTGATCGGCATCGCCAGAGAGCCACTGAAGGCCGGTGAGGGATTGGACCAGCAAGTCCTGCCCCGGTTTGCGGACCCACGGCCCCTTGGTGCCATAGCCCGTGACCGAGCCATAGACGAGGCGCGGGTTTAGATCGCTAACAGTTTGATAATCAAGGCCAATCTTCTCCATCACGCCGGGGCGAAAGTTGTGGATCAACACATCGGCGGTTTTGATAAGCTCTTTGATTTTCTCAAGATCGGCGGGTTTCTTGAGGTCGGCAGTCACGCCGGATTTGTTGCGGTTGATGGTATGAAACAGCAGGCTGTCGCCGTCGAGTTTCTGATCGGCCACAACGAGCGAGCGGCAAAGATCGCCGCCTTCGGGGCGCTCAACTTTGATGACTTCCGCGCCCAAATCCGCAAGTCGAAGCGCCGCAGCAGGCCCCGCCAGAAACTGTGCGAAATCCAATACCCGAAGGCCCTCTAGCGGTTTCATCGGCCTGCTCTCCCTGCAACCTTAACATTCTTATATGAAACTTAGTTTTATATTGTAAACTAGTCAAGCCGCAGATTCGCGGCAAACTGAGCCCGATTGCGATAGTGGAGGAGAGCGAGATGGCAGAAAATTTCAATTACAAAGAGTCTGATTTACCGGTCTTTAATACCGAGACATGGAAGTACGACGAATTCGAAGTGGGCAAGAAGGTTCGCTCTATCCGCCGCACGATTTCCGAGGGGGAGGCGATGTTGTTCAACAGCCTCGTGATGGACAATCACCCCTATGTCGCAGACCAGATTTTTGCCGAGGAAGACGGGCTATTCGGCAAGCGGCTCGTGGCGGGGGCGATGGTGTTTAGCTATGGGCTTGGCCTGATGGCGCATAACAACGTTCACACGTTTAGCTATGGCTATGACAAGTTGCGGTTCATCAAGCCCGTGTTCATCGGCGATACGATCTTCACGGTGCGCACGCATCTTTCGAAGGAACGCAAATACGAGAAAATGGGCCTGATCCGCGTGAGCTATGAGGTGTACAAAAACGAGGGCGAGCTTGTTCTGTATTGCGAGCATATTCAGACGGTGAAGTACAACGAGACCGAAGACTGATCGCCATCGTTGGGCGAAAAGCTTGGCCCTCGTGCCGCGCGTTAGTGAAGAGGGCCAGCCGCGTTGCGAACCACAGCCATTTCGGCGCCTTTGGCGACACGGCTTGCGGTTTTCCAATTGGCGGCGTTTTTTGCGAGTTCGGGGAACAGGCTGGCGATTTCTTGATAGGTTGCGCTGTCTTTGCTGGTCAGGAAATCTCCGACAAAGAAACTCTCGGTCGGGGCACCTTCGGCATAGATGATTTCGTGTTGATCAAACATCAGGTGGATGTAGGTCACGCTGTCTTGGGGGGCGCGGGTGATTGTGCTGTCGTTACAGAGACCAATGGCGGAACAGAGGGCCGTTTCCTCTCCTAGGAAAAGCTCGGCGCGCCAATCGTCAAGCAGCATCCGGTGTTGCGGCGAGACAAGCAAATCACGGGTGTTCCCAAGCGCACCCGCTTTTATCAGAACGGGGGCAAAGCTCCCTTGGCCACTGACCTTTCGAGCCTGTATCCAGCGGATCGGTTGCGGGCCATTGTCGCGGGTTATGACGCGGTCGCCTTCGGTGAGCTCTTCGACAAGAACCTCGCCACGGTCGGTTAAGATCAGAGTTCCGGCAACAAAGCAGGGGGGTGTAGTTTCAAGATCGCCGACGGGCGCATTGGTGCTGGAGGTTACAATCGAAGTATCGTCAATGCGGCCGTTTCTTATCGTCTGACCATCGTCGGGAATAAAATACCGCCCGCCACTTGAGGTATAGAACGTCACGCCGGTAACGAATTTACCGTTTCCGTAGGTTATCGTGTCGCCGTTATA
>NZ_JAPEIE010000007.1:0-42500 GCF_028823805.1 Halocynthiibacter sp. C4
CTTCGTTCGGTAGACGATTAATTTCACGTACACCGGCCGCCAACACTAAAGCGTAAAAGATGTCCGGTATGGGCTCAATGCGGACCTAGGAGGCGGCGCAGCATCCCGTGATATGGTGGCCAAGTCAACGTCGGGTTGTCGCTGTGGGAGGGAGTGGCGGGTCGGAAGATCCACCATGCAAACACCAAACTTACCTGCCATTCGCGCATGCCGCCCTGCCTGAAACAAAGGTCGCATTGTCGTACAGAAACGTCCGATTTTGTCAAAGCAAGACACAGAAACCTGTCCGCTTCGAGATTACCAAGGGTGCGCGGCAATCGCTTTTAAGATGGATGGAGGAACCACTAATGGTCGGCTCCGAATTCCTTTGGCCAGGGCGCTTCCACGAACGGCTTCACATTTCGACGCGGCAATATGTGCGTTTGGTGCGAGACTGGGTGAAATCAATCGGTCTGGAACCGAGCGCGTATGGGACACATTCAATGCGGCGGACGAAGGTTGCGCAGATCTACCGGAAGACCGGCAACCTGCGTGCTGTTCAGCTCCTGCTTGGACACACCAAGATGGACAGCACAGTCCGTTACCTCGGTGTCGAACTGGAAGACGCGTTGTAGATCGCTGAGGCGGTAGAAATCTGAAGGCAAAGGGCCGTCTTCGAGGGCGGCCCAGAGCGGACTTTCAACCATTGTAAATGGGAACCCGAAAGCGGCCCTTCGTGCTCAGCGCAGAAAAATCGGTCTAGCACTTTGTGAGTTGGCTAAACTATTGTAATTGTTACTGTGACTTAATTGCTGAAGCAGCATTCATTTGCTCTTGCAGCAAGATCATCTATGGCTTGCGGTCTCTGTAGCGAGAGCGGTCATTCAAAACTGGTCCGACAATTCATACCGCCTTTTCACCACCAGTTCGTCAATCTAGGACGGAGCTGTCGTCAGCTTTTGCTTTGTTAAGTCGGGTGGCTACTTTAGGTAGTTTTCAGCAGTCGCTTACGCTGTTTGTATTCATAATGATTAGGTTAATGATCGACGTTCGCTTACAGAAATGGATTTGGCTTACATAGATACTTGCTGCGATAAGGCTGTGCAGACTTGAGTGGCGAATTTCAGAGCCGCTACAGGCAATGTCCGGCCGCGAAGATGGCCGAGATACAGCTCTCCGCCCGAAACGTCTCTTTCACAGATGGGGACAAATGCCATGTCGGGGCGAGCCAAAGCGTCTAGACCAACCGGAATCTGGAAACCGATCCCTTGCCCATATGAGGCAAAATGTCGAACCATATCGAAGCTGTCGGTCTCGAGCACGGGTTCAAGCTTTCTTCCCAGCCGTGCCGCCGACTGATCCAGCAAGACGCGCACCCCAAATTGGGATGCAGGGAGCACGAGATCGTACTCCAGGCAGTCACGAAGTCGAAGACTATCCCTGTCTGCCAAAGGATGCGCCGCCGACATCACCGCCATCACGGGCTGATGGACAGCATGCAAAACCTCAAAATCCACCAAGTGAGCGGGTTCGAAAACCAAAGCCAGATCGCTCTCGAAACTGACCAGATCGCGCTCAGCCTGAATGCGGTCACGCACGTTCACCGTGAACGTCACGTCGGGAAACTCGGCGCGATACTTGGAAATCTCGCGCGGCAGGAAATAGGGCAACAATGCTTGGGAGCAGGCAATTTTGACCTGCCCGCGCCGAATACCTGAAAGATCTGCTACCTGCCCGTGGACCCGCGCCATATCCTGACGCTGGAGACGTATATGATGGAGCAAAAGCTCTCCTGCCGGATTGAGGCGCATCCCGCGCGGGAGGCGCTCGAAAATCTCAGAGCCGAACTCTTCTTCGAATGCCTGAATGCGTCGGTTGAGTGCAGATGCCGTGATGTTGGTATCTTCAGCTGCTTTGCGGATCGAACCGGACCGGTGAACCGCTTCGATCATGTCGTAGATTAGGAGATGTCGCATGGCATTTTGGTTGCTCTACAAAGGATTAATTTGACTGCTGCAAAAAATGCAGCACTACGCTGACTTATTAACATTTGTTTGCATCACTTTGTAGTGGCAGGATTTGGAAAAGTTTTCCTCCGAAAAAAGGACATGCCATGACAGACACTTCCCGCCGAAATTTCCTGAAACTGACCGGCGGTACGGTCGGTGCGGCCATGCTGCCGTTCCTCAAGGCTATGCCAGCACACGCACAATCAAAAGGCCGTATCGTTGTCGTGTCCGGTCAGACGATCAACAGCCTTGACCTGCATCGCACCGGGACGAACCGGGCTTCTTACCAGGTTGCCGTGAACTGTTATGACCGCCTCGTCAGCTTTGGCACGAAAGATGCGCCCGGAGGCGGGCTCTCGTATGATTACTCGGTGATCAAGCCAGAACTGGCCGAGAGCTGGACCATCTCCGATGATGGCCTGACCATGACCTTCAAGATTAAGTCGGATGCTACGTTCTGGGATGGGCGCAAGGTGACAGCCGCAGACGTGAAATGGTCGTTCGACCGCGCCGTGTCCTCCGGTGGTTTTCCAACTGTTCAGATGAAGGCTGGTGGGCTTGAGCGACCAGATCAATTCGCGGCCGTGGATGAGGAGACTTTCGTAATCACTCTCGACAAACCTTCCAAGCTGACGTTGCCTGATCTGGCGGTCCCGGTGCCGTTTATCATCAACTCGGAAGTCGCCAAGGCGAATGCGACCGATGACGACCCTTGGGCAATGGAATACCTGCATACGACGCCTGCAGGGTCTGGCGCTTTCAAGGTTGTTCGCTGGGATCAAGGTCAACAGTTGGTCTATGAACGCAATGACGCGTGGGTCGGCGGTCCTCTTCCAAGCTTCGAGCAAGTGATCGTTCGCGAGGTGCCTAGCCCAGCAACACGACGCGCGCTTGTTGAACGCGGCGACGTGCAGATGTCATTCAACATCCCCAACAAAGATGCGTCGGAACTGGACGCAATGGACGGAGTAGATGTCTATTCCACGCCGATTGAGAACTGCATCCACTGCCTTTGCCCGAACTTCAACTTCGAGCCGTTCCAGGACGCAAATGTCCGCAAGGCGTTGGCTTATGCCATCCCGTATGAGGCAGTTTTCCAGGCGGCAGCCTATGGTCGTGGCGTGCCGATGTGGGGTGGAGAGGCTGAAATCAATGATATCGCATGGCCGCGTAAATCGCCCTTCTTGACCGATATGGCCAAAGCCAAAGAGCACATGGCTGCGTCTGAGTTCGCATCCGGCTTTGAAGTGCCGCTCTCGATCAGCCTCGGGTTGGCAGACTGGATGGAGCCAACCGCGCTCTTGATACAGGAAGCCTTTGCCGAGATAGGGATCAAGACCGAAATCGAGAAGATCCCTGGGGCCAACTGGCGTTCTGCCGCGCTCGTTGAAAAACGCCTACCGCTGCATCTTGAGAACTTTGGCGGCTGGCTTAACACGCCGGACTACTACTTCTTCTGGGCATACAAGCACGGTCACCTGTTCAACTCTTCGAACTATCTCAACGAAGAAATCGAACAGCTAATCGACACAACGCTTCACATTCCGATGGATGATCCGGCCTACGCGCCCAACATCAAGCGGATGTTCGAGATTGCCTTTGAGGACCTACCACGCATTCCGCTTTGGCAACCCGCGCTCAACGTCGCCATGAATGGTGCGACCGGGTACGAGTTCTGGTTCCACCGGCAGCTCGACGTGCGTCCGCTTACTACGGCATCGACCTGATGAGCACCCGTTCGAAAATGATCCTGGGTCGTGTGGCCCAGGCAATCCCTGTGGTGATGGGCGTCGTGGTGATCTCGTTCCTGCTTACCCGCGCCTTGCCCGGAGACCCTGCGGCCTACTTCGCTGGCCCGGCAGCGGATGAAGCATCTATTGCCGAGATCCGCGAAGCGCTTGGCCTCGACAAGCCTCTCTTCCAGCAATTCTTCTACTACGTTGGAGATCTGGCGCGCGGCGACTTGGGAACCTCACTCACAACCGGTCAGACCGTCATGTCCGACTTGGCAGCGCGTTTGCCTGCATCACTTGAATTGACACTCGTCGCACTTTTGTTGTCCTGCGCGATCGCCATTCCCTTGGGCGTTCTCGCCGCAACGCGACCAGGAACCTGGGTGGATCATCTATGCCGCGTTCTCGTGACCGCAGGCGTTTCGATGCCAACCTTCTTTACCGGGATCATTCTGATCTATGTTTTCTACTATCTGGCCGGACTTGCACCATCCCCACTTGGGCGACTCGATTTCATCTATCTCTCGCCACCGCATGTCACCGGGTTTTACCTTATTGATGCATTACTTTCTGGGGACTTGGAAACATGGTTCGGAGCGTTAAAGCAACTGATCCTACCCGCCACGACTCTCGCGCTCTTCACCCTTGCTCCAATCGCCCGGATGACCCGTGCTGCCATGCTGTCGGCCCTCTCATCGGACTTCATAAGGACCGCACGCGCTGCAGGTCTTGGGAGCCGCAAAGTTCTTTACGGCTACGCCTTTCGCAACGCGCTTTTGCCAGTTGTGACCACGCTCGGCATGGTTTTCTCCTTCACACTCGGCGCAAACGTGCTCGTTGAGAAAGTCTTCGCGTGGCCGGGGATCGGCTCCTATGCCGTGGAGGCGCTTGTGGTGTCTGACTATGCCGCGGTCCAAGGCTTCGTCCTCGCCATGGCACTCCTGTTTGTCGTGCTGAACCTCATCATCGACATCGCTTACGCGCTGATCGACCCACGTATCGGATTGAAGTGATGGCCGATATGACAGCTTCTCAACCTCCCCGCACCGCCGCGCAAAAAGGCGACACGACGCTTGGGCACTTCGTCTACGTGCTCAAAGACAACCCGGTCACAATGCTCGCCTTTGCGATGCTGGCTTTCTTTCTGGTTTGCGCTTTCTTCGGCCCAGCTCTAGTGTCCTATGACCCGCTGGAAACCAACGCGGCACGCGCGCTTGAGCCACCCAGCTGGGATCACTGGTTTGGCACCGATAATCTTGGCCGCGACGTGCTCAGCCGGGTCATCGTTGCAACCCGTCTCGATCTCACCATATCCGTCGCAGCCGTCGCTCTTAGTTTCTTGATCGGCTCGATCCTCGGGTCCATCGCAGGATACTGGGGCGGCTGGCTTGATGCGGTGCTTAACCGGTTCCTCGACACGATCATGGCCTTTCCGCTGTTTGTTCTTGCCATGGGCGTTGTGGCCGCCCTCGGCAACACCGTCGCAAACATCATCTACGCCACCGCCATAATCAACATTCCCTTCTATGCGCGCCTCGTGCGGGCGGAGGTCAACATCCGCCGCAATGCCGGATTTGCCCAAGCGGCCAAACTGGCCGGCAACAGCGATCTGCGCGTCTTGGCAGTTCACATCTTCCCCAACGCGCTTCCGCCCATGATGGTGCAGGTCTCGCTCAATCTGGGCTGGGCGATCCTGAATGCGGCTGGCCTGAGCTTCATCGGTCTGGGAGTGCGTCCGCCGACCCCGGAATGGGGGATCATGGTGGCGGAAGGTGCGAATTTCATAGTCTCTGGCGAGTGGTGGCTCGCGGTCTTCCCCGGCCTGTGGCTGATGCTGGCGGTCTTTACCTTCAACCTGCTTGGCGACGGTCTGCGTGACATCGTTGACCCTCGGAAAAGGACCTGAGCAATGCTTTCCATCAAAGATCTCACTGTCTCATTCAAGACCCGCAAGGGCGAGGTGAATGCCGTGCGCGGCATTTCACTGGACGTTGGCAAAAGTGAAACCCTCGGGATCGTGGGCGAAAGCGGCTCCGGCAAGTCCGTCACATCCTATGCGCTCATGCGCATTCTTGACGAAGGTGGAGATATCCGAAAAGGCGATGTGATCTACGGCGGGATTGATCTACGCGCGGCGCCTGAGAAGGACATGCGCGACATCCGAGGGCGGGAAATCTCGATGATTTTCCAAAACCCGCGCGCCGCGCTGAACCCGATCCGGCGGGTTGGCCATCAGGTCGAAGATATTCTAATCCGCCATGCTCAAGCCACCCGGCAGGATGCTAAGGCAAAGGCGATTGTCGCACTTGAGGCGGTCAAGATCAACGACGCCGCCGCACGCTACGAGGCCTATCCGTTCGAGCTGTCGGGCGGGATGTGCCAGAGGATCGTCATTGCCATCGCGCTGGCGTGCAAACCACAGCTTTTGATTGCAGATGAGCCAACGACAGGCCTCGACATCACCACCCAGAAAGCGGTGATGGACCTTGTCGGCGAGCTCGCACAAGAGCGTGGCATGGGAATGATTCTGATCACCCATGATCTCGGGCTGGCCTCGCAATACTGCGACCGGATCGTGGTCATGAAAGATGGGCTGATCGTCGAGGAGGGCGAACCATCCAAGCTCTTCACCGATCCTAAACATCCCTACACACGCAAACTGGTGGATGCGACACCCCGGCTTGGTGCATCGATCCGCAACCTTCTGCCGCCGGAGGTGCGAAGTCCGGAACCAGTCCACACTGTACACACGCGCCCCTTGTTGGAAGTGCGCGGTCTGGTGAAGACCTATCCAGGCAAGGCGGGCCCTGTGCAAGCCGTTAAAGGCATTTCGTTTGACATCAATGCCGGACAATCACTCGGTCTTGTCGGTGAAAGCGGCAGTGGCAAATCCACCACGTCCGAGATGGTCGTTCGACTGCAAGACCCAACGTCGGGCCACATTTTATTTGATGGACACGACATCACGTCAACGCCCTCGGGACAGTTCATGCGTCACGCCGCCCGCCGGGACATTCAGATGGTGTTCCAGGACGCCACCGACAGTCTAAACCCACGCGGCACAGCAGCATCGGCGATTGCGGAGCCCCTTGCCCGTATCGACCGGATGCGGGGGGCAAAGTTGCAAGCCCGCGTCTCGGAACTGGCCGACCTTGTTGGCTTGCCGCAAACGCTTCTCAGCCGGTTTCCGCATCAATTATCCGGAGGTCAGAAAGCGCGTGTCGGCATCGCCCGTGCTATTGCTTTGGAGCCGAAACTCTTGATCCTCGACGAACCCACAGCGGCGCTGGACGTGTCCATCCAAGCGCTTGTGCTCAACCTGCTTGTGGACCTGCGTGCGCAGATGGGCATGTCGTACTTGTTCGTCAGCCATGACCTTAACGTTGTTCGGCTGCTCTGCGATGAAGTCCTCGTGATGAAACAGGGCGAAATCGTGGATAGCGGCCCCACCGCTACCGTGATGGACAATCCCAGCCACCCTTATACCCGCGCATTGATTGAGGCGGCCCCGCAGCCCCCCGAACCTGTTGCCGCTTGAAACTGGAAAGACCAAGACCATGACAAAAGATAAGGCACTGACACTCGACGTTGTACGCAATGCCTACGACTCCGGCGCAACCCCCGCAGACATTGTGCGAGAAGTCTACCGGCGCATCGACGCCGTCGCCGACCCGGCGATATTCATTCACCTACGGCCAATGGATGACGTGATCGCCGAGGCCGAGGCGTTGCCCGCACGGTCTGATGCTCAACCGCTGTGGGGCGTACCCTTCGTCGCCAAGGACAATATCGACGTGGCTGGCATTCCCACAACCGCCGCCTGCCCGGCCTATGCCTACACGCCCGAAAAGGACGCGTTTGTTGTGGCGAAGCTACGCGCAGCAGGCGCTTTGGTCATCGGCAAGACCAATCTGGACCAATTCGCAACCGGGCTGGTAGGCGTGCGCTCGCCCTACGGCGTGCCGAAAAACGCCGTTGATCCCGAAATCGTGCCTGGCGGATCGTCAAGTGGTTCGGGCGTAGCTGTCGGCCATGGCTTTGTTACGTTTTCGCTTGGTACGGATACGGCAGGCTCAGGTCGCGTGCCCGCAGCTCTTAACAATATCGTTGGCTTGAAACCCTCACTGGGGGCACTATCCGCGACGGGCGTTGTTCCCGCTTGCCGCACGCTGGATACCATTTCGATCTTTGCAGCCAACGTGTCCGACGCCTTTGCGGCCTTTCAGGTTGCCTGCGCTGAAGATCATGAGGATGCCTATTCCAAGAAGATCGCAGCCGGGTCGCTGGATGCCGTCCCCGCAGATTTTAAAATCGGCGTCCCAGACGTCAGATCCCGCATCTTCTTTGGCGATGAGGTGCAAGCCGCAAGCTTTGCAGGCAGTCTCGACACGCTAAAATCCCATGGCGCCACGATTGTAGAGCTCGATTTCTCTCCTTTCTATGCTGTGGCAGAGATGCTGTATGAGGGGGCTTGGGTGGCAGAGCGCTACGCAGTTGTCGAAGATCTGATGCGGGACGAACCCGATACATTGCACCCGACCACAGCGAAAATCATCGGAGCTGCCGAAAAGCTTTCTGCCGCGGATGCGTTCCGAGGCATCTACCGCCTCAAACAGCTCGAAAGCGCCGCGCAGGACCTGATGGGTCAGGTGGATCTGCTCTGTGTTCCGACAATCCCGACCTTCTATTCGGTCGCCGATCTTGAAGCCGATCCAGTAACCCCAAACTCGAACCTTGGCACTTACACGAATTTCGTGAACTTGCTGGACATGTGCGGTATCGCCGTTCCGTCAATGCGCCGCAGCGACGGACGCCCCGGCTCGATCACGTTGCTAGCGCACAGTGGTCAAGACGCGCTGGTGGCTAGCATCGCCGCAAACTTCGCTGGTGAAACCATTGCTGCGGCGCCAAATAGCGCGACTGACACCGAAATCGCTCTCGCAGTCTGCGGCGCACACATGTCCGGAATGGCCCTTAACCATGAGCTGACGTCTCGTGGGGGTCGGTTGCTTGAGGCGACACGTACTGCGCCGCGCTACCGCCTCTATGCTTTGGCTGGGGGACCACCGCAAAGACCAGGACTTCTTCGGATCGAAAAGGGAGCGAAGATCGACCTTGAAGTATGGGCGCTACCGAAATCAGCTGTGGGTTCATTTCTTGAGGGAATCCCCGCACCGCTTTCGATAGGAACGGTGGAGCTTGAAAATGGCTCAAAAGCGCATGGCTTCCTTGTAGAGACCACCGGTGTTCAAGGTGCGGACGACATCACTCATATCGGTAGCTGGCGAAAGTATCAGAAGCTCGAACATCAAACAGTGGATTAATGCTCGCGCACATCCACCGTGCGGAATTAAGACCAGCAGTCCGTTTAATCTGCATGCCTTTTTGCCGTTTGGAACCTTTTGCGACGTTATAGGTTATCCGAGTATATGCGTACTCGCAGCGCATAGATGGTTTTTGTCCTACGCCTTAACAATGACCGTATTTCCCGCCACATTGCCGTGCCATGAACCGAGCAAATGCAGCAATTTTGGTGCTGCGAGCGCGCGCAGCGAGAGAATGCAATGACCGCTTTGGGCTCAAGCCGACATTCGAGGCAAAGAGTACGAAGGTCGGGAATGGGCCGTTTTACCTGTCTTTACTAGGTTATACTTTTCTCTCTTGCGTAGCACCAAGTGTAAACAACAACGCGAACGGCCCCGTGAGCGGGGTTCGTAAGTTATTGTGATTATAGTGTTTTGTTTGGTTGCGGGAGGGCGCAACCACCGTTGTCGAACAGAACTGTCCTGTCGGGTATGAAACCTCTCTGCTCATTTGGCGAAATGGGAGGAAAGCATGACTACAGCCTCAAAGTAAAAAACGTGATAAGATAAAAAATTCATCCCACGCCTTCAGGCTATTCGATTTGCCCGTTTCGATCCTGATCCATCTCACCGTAAACTTGGCAGCAAACCTGGCCATATTTGCAGGGTTCCGGGATCCAAATTCGTGCTTCAGTTGTAGCCTTTTGCCATACACCGTCATCGCCGTAGTTGCGGTCGGATTTGTATCCTTTAGGACCGGTCAGTCCGGCGTGAATTGGCTGGATTTTTAGAAGAGGCCCTTCGTGTCTCACGCAGTATCAGTTCCTTTGAGCTCAAAGCCGCCGACCTCCGCGTCGCAGCGATCCGCGCTGTCCTAGTCATGCACGACCTTCATCGGCCCGAAGCCGGCATTCGTCTCACCTCGCAATGCTGCTGTCTGCTTCCACAAAGCAGACATTAGTCTAGGCCTGCAGCAATTTAGCAAAACAAGGTTTGCTTCGTGGGACTTTTCTTGCAGTTCGCCGCACCTGTTTAGTTTGCCCGCACGAGCGAAATTACATCGAAGGAAGGGCGCAGAGATGATTTGCAATATTGCAACTATGTTACTGAAGGAGCCATACGCGAATGGCCGTTCATCTTAGGTGCAACGTTGATTTTCGATTCCGCTGCTCGTATTGGATCGAAACCAAACAAAATGAACACCAATAAGGGAACTAGGCTCACCAGTGTTGAGCGGTTTCGGGCCAAGTAAGACAAAAGTCTACGTCAGGTTCGCCTCTCGGTTAATGGCTGTCACAGTTTCCTTTTTCTTGCCCCGTAAGCGAACCAGGCCGGCAATGCGCCGGCCTGCTCAAGTCGTAATTGAATGTCACACGATTGCGTCACGAGCCAGCCAAAGAGACGAACACTTCGCCAAGATTACCTTCGAAGTCAAACGGTTCACTGTAGTCGTAGGTTATGGGCGCACCGATGTCCTGGTTCTCAGACAGCGAGAACTTCATCGGTACCGTTTGATCCACGGTGCCAGTTCCGACTTGCTGACCATCCACGTACAACGTGATAGTGCCGCTCTTTCCGATCTCGCCTTCGCCTCCGTCATAGGCTAACTCCATCTTTAGTTCATGCTCTCCTGCCGCGATAGCGTCATCGCTTGTCGCCGTATACCGAAGGATGTCCAGATAATTTTGGGTCGCTGCTAGCTTGCCATCGAGCAGATAAAAGCCCCAACCGTCCGTATTTCCGCCTTGAGTGAAGATCATGCCGTGTGCATTGTCATCGATCGTGACCTTCGCCGTGATCGAGAACGACTTGTTTTTTAGGTCACGCGCAGAGGCTTCAGGGAGTCCCACAATTGGCTGGGAGTACACGAACTCAGAACGGCCTGCGGCAAGATTAGGCTTTCCCATCAGCGCTTTACCTGTCTAACGTCAGGACCCTTGGGACAGAATTGTTGATTTGAGTGAGGAGGACTTCCGGTTCATCGAAGCCATTATGGAGCGAAGATAAACAAGAAATCCGGAACATCAACGGACGCCGCAGACAAACTGGTCAGAGTTATCAAGCGCAAGACGCGGAAATCTGTTCGTGGCGTGCCCCATCTGGTAGTCAAATTTAAGTGTTAGCGCATAATGCTCTAAGTTCCGTCCGGATGAAGGCTCCCTGAGTTAGCGGGCTGTTGCCAAAGGCACAATGTGGCCTTTTTTGAACAGTATTGTTTCCTACATTGTTCGATTTGGTTTTGTGTCTGCCGCAAGCTGCAGAGGACTTCGCCATCGAGCAACTCGTCGCAAAACCTTGCGTCGAGGTTTTCAGAGAAACGGTATAATCAATCCAAGGAGCGTCTTCCGAATAACCGCAGCGTTCCCCATGGAACCTAAACGACGCCACCATCCACAACGAGCGTTTGACCGGTGACCATCCGTGATCCCTCTGATGCCAGCCACATAGCTGCTTGTGCAATATCATCGGCTAGGGCCAACTCGGGAATACACTGCAGTGTTTTCGTCTCGGCAACCCAGTCTGGGTCATCGACATTTGTGCGTTCTGTTACCACCCGTCCGGGTGCAATCGCATTTACGCGAATACCTTCTTGGCCAAGGTCGCGCGCCATGCCGCGCGTTAACCCCATGATCCCTGCTTTGGCAGAGTGATAAGCCGTCAGATTTCCTGCCATTTTCATCCACGCACTGGAGGAAAGATTAATGATAGCCCCGCCACCCGCTTCGATCATCGCAGGACGAACAGTTTGCCCGAACACTGGAAAATGCGAGATGTTGACGTCCAACATCCAACGCCAGTCCTCTTCGGTCATATCGCCAAAGGCAATGCGTTGGTCAGAGCCGGCATTATTGATCAGCGTTGTGATTGGCCCGTGTTCTCTTATCAAACCACTCACAAGGTCTCGGACCTTTTGGGTATCAGTTACATCGCATACAAACTGGCGGACACCTTGATCAGCTTCGCTTATAAAGCTGAGGTCCAGTGCAAAGACTTCAGCGCCGGCTTTGGCAAAACCCTGAGCAATAGCAAGCCCAATACCGCGGCCGCCCCCGGTGACAAGAACACGTTGACCGCTGAAATCATAAGAAATGTTATTCATAGCTTAACCTCAACAGTTTGCTGGCCGGGGACATCAACTTCGACACTAAACAAACCGCCGGAAAGTGGCGCTTCCTCAAGAACATCCGCAGGAAGGCGGATTGAGGCGCTTGTAATATAAAGTGTTTTCAGGTCCTTACCACCGAGGCAAACAGATGTAGGGCGCGGCACAGGCATATCAATTTCGCGCAACAAATTCCCATTCGGGTCGTAACACGCGACGCGCCACCCATCCCAGAGCGCAACCCAGATATTACCTGCGCTATCAACGCAAAGCCCGTCTGGCTTGCCCTCGTCTGGCGGAAAAACAAGAAAATTGCGTTTGCCGGTTATGCCACCGCTCTCGAGATCGAAATCATAGGCGAAAACCGTCCCCAACGCGCTATCGACAAAATAGAACGTCTTGTCATCCGGACTCCACCCCATGCCGTTTGAAACCTGCATTCCTCCATCCATCGCTCTTGCGGATGAAACATTGTCAAAGCAATAGAGTGATCCAGACGGCATCGCTGCATCAAGGCTCATTGTCCCTGCCCAAATGCGACCTTTTCGATCTGTTTTTGCGTCGTTAAACCGGTTGCTCGGCATATGGGCTTCAGGGTCATATATCTCTTGCAACGAGTTGGTAATCGGGTTGTAGCGCTCTACACCGTTCTGCGAAATCGCAAGCATACCTCCGCCCTCACATGGCAGAACCGCACTGACAAGGTGCGGTGAATTGGCCGTGTGGTCTTTGCCTGTTTCCGGATCGAACACATGGAACGCGGGCGCCGTCACATCAACCCAATAGAGCAAATTGGTGCGGTGATCCCAGACCGGCCCCTCACCTACGATTGCGCCGACTGGGCAAACACATGTCAAAGCTTCATCAACATGTCTACTGCGGCGCGGGTTGGGTGTAATACTCACTGGAGCGCTCCCGATATTGCCCATCACACGACGGGCGGCTTCCATTAAATCGCGGCCGATTACATGCCGCCGCTCAAGAGGGATACGATCGGCCAGAGCGGTTACGACGATTGCGCCATTCCCCATCTCGCTTGGCCCGAAAACAGGCACCGCAATAATCAACACGCCTTCGATGGTTTTACTCTCTGAAATCGTATAGCCGCGTGCGCGACTTATTGCGAAACTGGCGAGCAATTTCGCACGCTCGTCTTCGGGCATTCCAGCTAGGAACGGGTTCACTTTGTGTGGCGGCAATGACGCGAGAATTGCCTGCCCCGAAGCCGAACCGACAGCCGTAAAATTTCGCCCGATGTCGATCTTGACGGCCAAAGGGTTTTCCGGCTGCCGCACGTCAACATGGATTGTACGATCTTTCTCCATGACAGCGAAACTGACGGTTTCGTTCAATTCTTCTGCAAGCCGCGAAAGTTCGTATTCGGCAGCACTACGCAAATCACGTGCGCCTGCGGTTTCTCGGCCCAACTCGATCAGACGATGCCCGAGCGCATAGACTTTGTTCTGTTTGTCATGCCGAACAAATCCGAACTCAACCATTGCACCGAGTAGTCGATAGAGCGTCGCTTTCGGCAACTCGGTTTGCTTAAGCAGTTCTGTCGACGTACAGGGCTGTTTTCTGGCGGCAAGGTACTCAAGGATTTGGATACCCTTTACAAGAGTCCCCGCCCCCGGAAAACGTTTTGCGACATCATCGAATTGACTCATACAATATTCATTTCACTGCATTATGCGTTTCAACATCGAATACATGAATTTTCGTTGCCGGAAAATCCATTTGCACAGCTTCACCGTCGCGATACTTCTGATCGTCAATAATGCGTGCGCGCATCCCTTGAACATCGCGCCCGTCGTCATCGTCGACTTCGACTTCGGCGTTATCGATCCACTGACCGTTCGGAATCTGGAAGTGCAGGATTTTCTCAGTGCCAAGGCTTTCAACCAGAGACAGGCCAGATTGAACCGGACCCACCCCCACGCGGATGTGTTCCGGCCGGATACCAAAAATTGCTTCTGAGCCAGCACGGCTTGCGAATTTCGGCTCTAGCGCGATCTCCGCGTCGCCGAATTTTGTAAACACACGATCTCCGCTGCTTTGAATGGTCCCGCGGAAGAAGTTCATTCCGGGCGATCCGATAAAACCAGCGACAAAGAGATTGCGCGGATTGTCAAACAATTCTTCGGCGGTGCCAACTTGCTGGATAATGCCAAGCTTCATGACAACGATTTTCGTCGCCATCGTCAGCGCCTCGACCTGATCGTGGGTCACGTAGACCGACGTCACACCCAGCCGCTTCTGCAGTTTGACAATTTCGGATCGCGTGTGCACACGCAACTTCGCATCAAGGTTAGACAGTGGTTCGTCCATCAAGAATGCTGCTGGTTCGCGCACAATTGCGCGGCCAAGCGCCACACGCTGCCGTTGCCCACCAGAAAGCGCACGCGGTTTACGATCAAGGTAAGGCGTGAGTTCAAGGATTTTTGCCGCCTCTTCTACCTTTTGATTGATCTCATTCGCAGGATAGCCCCGCATTTTGAGACCGAACCCCATATTTTTGCGCACGCTATAGTGTGGATAAAGCGCATAGTTTTGGAACACCATTGCGATATCACGTTTGCCTGGCCCAAGATCTGTGACATCCCGCCCGCCGATGTGAATTTCACCAGCCGTTGTTTCTTCTAGGCCAGCGAGCATCTTGAGCGCCGTAGACTTCCCGCAACCGGAAGGTCCAACAAAAACACAGAACTCCCCATCTTCTATTGAAAGGTTAAAGTCCTTGATTGCCTCAACGGCACCGTATGACTTGCCCACTTGGTTGAATTCGATAGTAGCCATTGTACAAGCCCCTTATTTTTCTGCGCCAGCGGCAAGCCCGCCAACCATGTAACGTTCGAGGAAAAGGAAGACGACGATAATCGGGAGTGACGCCATCAATGACGCGGCCATCACGATATTCCAGTCGGTTATCCATTCCCCTTTGAAAGAAGAAATGCCCAGATTGAGTGTCCAGAGACTTTCTGACGTCACTACAAAAGTCCGAGCAAAGAGAAAGTCTGACCAGCTTAGGACAAAGCTATAAAGACTGGTCGCAGCAAGTCCTGGTGCCGAGACGGGCAAAACAATCCGAAAGATAGTTCCAATTGGCGAACACCCATCAACGATTGCGGCTTGTTCAAGTTCAACAGGAATAGTGTCGAAGTAGCCTTTGAGCATCCATGTCGCAAACGGGATAATCATTGTTGCTTGCGCAATAATCACCGACCAGAGAGAGCCAATCAGCCCCATCGAACGGAAAATCACAAAGAACGGAATGATGATCAGCGTGCCAGGCAGCATTTTGGCTGTCAGGATAAAGAGCCCCATCCCTTGCCCGCCCTTGAGACGGAACCGCGAAAGCGCATAGGCCGCCAAAACCGATACCGTAAGCGAGATGATAAGAACAGCAATCGCTATCTTAAGCGAGTTCATGAACCAGACATCAAAAGGATGCTCGGCAAGAAGTTGTGAGAACGTTCCCCACTGCGGGTCTTTTGGAATGAACCGCGGCGGGAAACTGCGAAGCTCGGTCGACTTCGAAAGAGACGTCAGGATCATCCAGTAAACAGGGAACAGGAAGATACAACCGAGAGTGATGAGCGTCCCGTAAAGGGCAACTGAG
Organism: Halocynthiibacter sp. C4; assembly: GCF_028823805.1. NCBI lineage: Bacteria > Pseudomonadati > Pseudomonadota > Alphaproteobacteria > Rhodobacterales > Paracoccaceae > Halocynthiibacter > Halocynthiibacter sp. C4. The sequence goes on from NZ_JAPEIE010000007.1 coordinate 15,747, forward strand.
TTGAGTGTTTTTCTTTTTGCCATTTCTTAAACTCCTAAGCCACGGATTTCGCAAAGCGGCTCACGAGAGCCCGGCTAAGAATTGCGCAGATCACAAGTGTTACCACCCCGACTGCCGCACCACGGCCCATGCGGAAAAATTGGAAACTCTGTTCGAAAGTCATGATCGCAAGGGATTTTGTCGCCCCGATTGGCCCGCCTTCGGTCAGAACAAAGATGATTGCAAAGTCACGGAACACCCACAGTGCTGTCATTACGAAAGACACACCAAGCACTGGCAGCATATTCGGAATTGTCACGTGCCAGAAGCGGCGGAAGACATTGGCACCATCGACACTTGCCGCTTGGTATTGCTCCGAAGGGATAGACTGAAGACCAGCAAGTAGCATGATGCATATGAATGGGTAGCCTTTCCAGATCATTACCGCACACACAGAGTAAAAAGCGGCAGTCGGATCAGCGGAAAAAGCAATCGGCTCACTGATGATATTGGTGCGTTGCAGCATCCAGTTAAACACACCGAAGGAACTGTCGAGCATCCAAGACCAGATCACAACGGCAACAACTTCTGGAACAGCCCAAGGGAGGATCATCAACAGGCGGGCAATCGACCGTCCTTTGAACCTCTGGCTCAGCAAAAGCGCGGTGCCAAAACCAATGACCAGAGCCGCGCCGCCGACTACAACAAGCAGCTTAACCGTGACCCAAAGCGACTTATAAAATTCAGCAGAGCTGAACAGCCATATATAGTTTTCGACGGTCGTTGGCTTACGATCGCCGCCGACACGCGCAATTTTGACATCCTGAAAACTTATGTCGACAGACAGGATAATCGGCAAAACGATGATGAGGGCCATCATAATCAGCGCGGGCGCGATCAATAGATAGCCGAGTTTGTGGCGATGACGCGGAGAGCTGAAATCGATCATTGGAGGCTCCGGATTAACGTGAAGGGTGGCGCCATAGAACGAGCGCCACCCAATTATTTGCTATTGCTCGACTAGTCGAACGCCAGCACTTTCTCTTGGATTGTCGCGGCCACTTGTGCCGGATCAAGATCCTCTGCGAGCATGCGCTGTGTCTCGGTAAAGATCACTTTGGAAAGCTGGCTATTGTAGAGCTCAAGCCCCTTTGGAAGACGGTCAACCTTGGCTTCCGCAGCGCGGCGTGTGGCCTCGATAAACGTCTCGAAGGTCGCATCAGCTTCAATATTATCAGCATAGTCGAGGCCAGGGCGCGGTGCCGGGTTGCCCGAATAATCCGCAAATTTATTCTGGAAATCTTCGGATGCGATAATCTCAATGAAGTCCCAAACAAGCGCTTTGCGCTCATCAGAAATTTCGCTAGGCATCGTGATGATATTCGATGTTCCCCCAAGTGGTGGGCTGAGTGGCGAATATGTGATCTTGAGTTTCGGGCGCATTTCCTCGCTGGCTTTGTTCAGGACGCCATAGATCCAAGGGCCGTCAATATACATACCGAGGTTGCCTTCGATCATAAGCTGGCGCAGATCGTTGCCTTTAGCTTGCTGCGGTGTCAGGCCCGCTTGCACGATGGATTTCCACTTTGCAAAACCTTCAACCGTAGCAGGATCATCAATGATCGGCTTGCCGTCGCGCGTCCAATCACCACCGCTATCAAGGGCAAAACCCTGAATTTGGTGCATAACGGTCGCTGGTTCGGTCATCGACAAGCCAACACCGTATTTATCAACAATGCCGTCACCATCGGAATCGCCAGTGATCGCTTCAGCGGCCGCGATATATTCTTCGAAAGTTGTTGGTGGCGTATCCCAACCCGCAGCCTTTAGAAGCTCTTCGTTATAAGCCATCACAAAGCCAGCATAGAATAGCATCAAACAGTAGGTTTCACCGTTGCGCTCACACGTGGGCTGCCCTGCCCACCCCGTTAGATCAAGTCCGCTCTTCTCGATCCAAGGACCAAGTGGTTCAATCCAGCCCTCTTCTGCGAACGGTTGATACTCAAATGCTGCGAGATGCACGATGTCAGGCGGGGTGCCACCCGCGAACATGGTGAAGAGTGTATCGGCATATTCCTTACGGCCAACCTGTGTCATCTCGATCGTCACACCGGGATGCTGGGCTTCAAAAGTCTCAACTGCTTCTGCCCACCATGCGCCATAGGCGGCGTCGGTTTTTTGCCATGTAACAAAGCTCAGGGTCTCGGCGGATGCCGTAGTAGCGGCAACTGCTGTCCCGAGCGCCAGCGCACTTGTCAGCGCTGCTTTCTTTAGTTTTAGCATGTTCTCCTCCATTGGTATTGCTAAGTTTTTATAGGTGTCAGGTATTGGAAGGCATCGTCGTTTGGCGTGACGCCATGACCGGGGGTATCAGGAATTTCGAAATACCCGTTTTCACAGCTTGCTGCCCCTTCTAGCAGCGCTGCGTTTCTGTGGTAAATTGTGTGCTGGAACTCATGCGACGAAGCGCCCGCGGCTAAGGAAGCGCGCAAACTGGCTGCCATGAATATGCCAAGACCGATTGTCGCGTGCGGGATAATCTCTGCACCGTGTTCCTGAGCCATGCGTCCCATGCGCATGAATTGCGTGATACCGGTGTGGCCCATCTCCGGCTGGATAATATGGCATGCATCGGTCCGATAACGGTAATCCCACTCCGTGCGCCACTCCTCCCCTAACGCAAGCGGTGCCTTAATCGATTGCGCAATCTCCTGTTGCGCAGCGATATCTTCCGGCTTGGTTGGCGCCTCAAGAAACCAGGGATTCATACCCTGCAGCGCTGCATCTAATTCGATCGTTTCCTTCGCCGTTTTCGTCCAGTGGATGTCGAGTGAAATCCGGTGCTCATCACCAAGCGCATCACGAAGTGCATTCATCTCGCCAACGACATCGCCATCATCCACAGCGCCGATTGGAAGCTTCACACTGTCAAATCCGCGCTCTTTCCATGAAACAGCCAAGTCCACGCGCTCCTGACGGGTCTTAGGTGGCAAACCTGAAACATAACCTGCGAGCTGCCCGCCTCCTTTGCGGCCAAGTGCAGACTGGATGCTTTCCCCTTTCGATTTTGCAGCTAAATCCCATAAGGCGATATCAAGCGCCGCAAGCGCATCACCAAGGAAACCACCCCAGTATCCACGCACACGTTGCAACTCATAAAGCTTATCCCAAACCTGGTCGGGGCGGTCAGGGTCGAGCGTTTTGAGATAGGAACCGAAAAGGTCATCGATCAATGCAACAACGGCCTTTGGAGCAACCAATCCATAGGTCTCTCCCCATCCTTGTGCACCGTCACTATCCGTAAGGCACACAACGATTGAACGATCCCGTTTCGGATAAATCGTGCCATTGAATTGCCGCACGAAATAGTCAGGACCAAGATCAACGACCCCGTTTGCAGTATCCCCGAGATAGGGGCGATCAGTTTGACGGTCAAAGGCAAAGACCTCTAGTTTTTCGATCCTACGAGGCACAGGACATCTCCAGACTTTGGTTAAGTAGGGCATATTGCTCAAGCACAAGCGCTTGCAATTTAGCATCAAGCGCTGGCAGCGGTTCACGTGTAAAATCGCTCTTGATCATGCCGCGATGCTTAAGGATTAGCTTGGTCATCCGCATGCGATACGGTGCCTGAATTAGCAGCAACGGCAGCGACCTTGTATAGAGCTCGAGCGCCTCGGCGCGACGACCAGCTGCATAGGCGTTCATGAGCTGAACGTGTGTCTCAAGCAATTCAATCGCAGGCATAGTGGCCACGGCACCGCGCTCCAGCTCCTCAAAGAGATACCGCGCACCGCCCCCGCCAATGACCGCATCCAAATCCGCTCCAACCGCCGCCACGAGCTCGCTTACGCGCTCACCAGACGGAATGCACTCTTCCTTTACAAACCGGACAGCCGGCACAGCATTCGCAAGAGCGATCATTTCTTCCGCCGACAGATCCGCACCGCGCGGCGCAAAAAGGTTCTGTAGAACAATCGGCAAGCCTTCGGTCGCATCCGAGATGCGGTGGAACCACTTGCTCCAGTCTCCACCCATATCTGGAATTGCCATTGCCATTATCATATCGGCCCCAAGGTCTGCGACCTGTTCTGCCATTTGCACCATGCCTTCAGCGGTTGTGGCATTCACACCGCCGATAACTGGAACCCTGCCCGCATTCTGATCGACAACAGCGCTCAGGCACGCTTTGCGTTCTTCCGAGCTGAGCTGAACATCTTCGCTGGCAACGCCGGGATAGACCAACGCACCAACACCTGCATCCACGCTGAAATTCACAAGATTACGCAGCGATTCAATATCAACCGCACCATCTTCGAAAAAGGGCGTGGGAACGACAGGAAGAACACCTGAAAGCTTCTGTTGCATTCTATTCCCTATATTTGAGACTTGTGTAACATAATTGAAACCTACACTCGGCTGTGCTAACTTGTCAACAGGTTCAACAATGGAGATCATAATGACCAGCAATTCACAGACCCTTGCGTTTCATTGGGGCGGCAAATCCTTAAGAGGTTGGGCAATTGCCGAAGGCGGAAAAATTGTTGAAGAGTTCCAAGCAGATACTGCACTCAATGACGCAAAAGAGAGAGGCTACGCCTCAACTTTTGAAGATATTACAAGTACTTTCCTATCAAACCACCCACATGCAGAAATCGTAATCGCCGGCATGGCTGGAGCCAAAGGCGGCTGGATTGAGGCTCCATATGCGCCCTGCCCGATCTCGCCAAAAAGCTTAATCCGCGCGGCAGTCAGATTTGACGTTTGCGGGCGCAAAGCAATGATTCTGCCCGGAGCAACCTATAGAAATTCACAGGAAAACTCTGATGTAATGCGCGGAGAAGAGGTCCAGCTTCTCGGGGTTTTGCATTTATTGGGAATGAGTGAAGCAGTTGTCAGCATTCCAGGGAAACACTGTAAGCAGGCAATTCTTAAATCCGGACAACTCGATCACTTCCGCAGCTTTGTGACCGGCGAACTGTTCGAGCTCCTGCTGGCGAATAGCCTCGTGGGTGCGCTCGCCGAAGGGGATGAATTCTCACCTGCCGCTTTTGAAACAGGTGTGGAGCACGGCGCGGCGACTCCGCTTGCCAATGCGGTATTCGCAAGTCGTGCCAACACCCTTGCCGGTGATTTGCCGCCTGCGCATGTTTCGTCTTTTTTGTCCGGCGTCTTAATCGGCCACGAAGTTGCGCAACTGTCACCAATTGAAGGCGCACCTGTGGTCTTGATGGCCTCCGGTGTGCTTGCAGATCGATATGCGAGCGCGATGAAGACTCTGAACATTCCGTTTCAAGCAATAGACGCCAGAGACTGTATGCGCGCGGGCTTGAGCGTCATCAGCGAAGCAATGGAGCCCGCATTCGAATGAGCCAAATACCACCCATCAAAATCATACATGCCGCGCTTCCGGTTTCCGACATGGCGACAGCTCGGAGCTTCTATATCAAACTTGGGTTGAAACCAAAGTTCGAGCGACACGACCCTGATACAGGTGAGCATCTACTTCAACTCGCCTGCTCTGACGGCAGTTTTGTCGAGCTCATTCGCACCTCAGAAAAGCAACCACACCCACAGTGCCAACATTTAGGATTTCAGGTCTCTGACATCCATACCGCCCACGAAGCCCTAAGCAAAAGCGGCATTCCACCTCAAACCGAACCGAATAGGGGCGCTTCAGGCGTTGATTGGTTTTTCGTTTCCGATCCCGACGGCAACCAACTTGAATTCACATCAAAGGTAACCGCAGAATGAGCAAGGCACGAAATATACTTGTGATTTGCTCGGATCAGCATCGGCGCGATGGAATGGGCTGTGCGGGGAACCCGCTTGTCGACACACCAAACCTAGACGCCCTTGCGGCACGTGGCACGCGCTTTTCACACGCATATTGCAATGCCCCGATCTGTGTCCCCTCCAGAGCGAGCTTTGCGACCGGATTGCAGATTCACGAGATTCCGTCATGGGATAACGCTGACCCTTACCATGGTCAGCGCCGCTCCTTCATGCACCGTTTACAAGATGCGGGATTACATACGGCGTCTGTTGGTAAACTACATTTCCGCGACACAAAGGACGACGTTGGCTTTGACGAGCAAATCATTCCCATGCATGTGCGCAACGGCACCGGAACATTCTATTCCCCACTCCGCTCTCCGATTCCGCGCATCGTTGCAGGACGGAAAACGCTGGAAAAGGCCGGCGCAGGCGAAACCGAATATACCGCATATGACACGGATATCGCCGAACACGCGGTTCAGTGGATTTCCGATTATTCCGGCAAAGGCGACCGAAAGCCATTCTTGCTAAATGTCTCTTTCGTAAACCCTCACCCACCCTACGTGGCACCAGATGAGCTTTTCCATAAGTACATGGCAAAAGAGCTTCCTATGCCCGAAGCCGAGGATTGGTTTGAGCATCGCTCTCTGGAAGGCGTGAGAAAATATTTTGATACGGAAAGTATGCTCCCCCGTGAACGGCACAAAGCGGTGATTGCCGCTTACTACGCCAACATCGAGTTCTTAGACCAAAAAGTCGGCATGGTTCTGCGCGCATTGAGAGATGCTGACCTCGAGAAGGAAACGCTCGTTCTCTATTTTTCTGACCACGGAGAGTCTCTGGGCGAGGCCGGGCTCTACGGCAAATGCAACATGTTCGAAGGCTCGGTGGGCGTGCCACTTGTTTTGGCAGGCCCTGGCGTGGCCGCCGAAAGTGTTTGTCAAACACCTGCACAACTCACCGATATCTACCCTACGGTACTCGACGCGGTCGGCGCCTCTCCCAAACCGTCTGATACTGCCCGAAAAGGAGAGTCCTTGATCAAGATCGCCAGCGCGCTCACAACCGATCGTTGGATATTGATACAGAACCATTGTGCTGGCGCTGAAACGGCGACATTCACACTGACGAATGGTCGCTTAAAATATGTTCATCATCTCGATTTCCCGCCACTTCTATTTGACCTTGTAAAAGACGCAGCCGAGCGGGACAATCTCGCAGACCAACCAGAATACGCAAAAGAGGTAGAACGTCTGCGAACGCTGTTGCATGACATGGTTGATACGACAGCAATCGATCAGGCCTGCCGAACCTCTCAAGAAGCGCGCGTTCAGGCACAAGGTGGCTATGACAAGATCATGGCAAAAACGCAAACCCGCGCATACTCACCACCACCCGAAAAAACTCCAGCATCCAAATGATGCACGCCTTAACAAAAAATGGCTCTCTACTCGCCGCAATTTCGATCTTCTGCGGCGTAGCGGGCGGCGTGACCCTCAAGCTCGCCGGGACCAACTCAAACGCTCTCGCAGTCGCACTGCGCTCGATCATCGTCGTATGTCTTGTTTTCCCTTTCGCAGTTTGGAACCGTGAGAGGTTTACGAGGGCTTTGAACCGTAAAATGTTCCTGCGGTCGTGCCTTGAGGCGGCGGCGATCCTTACGCTGGCCCTAACCTTTTTCCAGCTTCCAATCAGCCTCATCATGGCCGCCCTTGCCGCACTGCCTGCGTTTTCAACATTCGGGGCGGTGAAACTTTTGGGCGAACAAACAAACCGCACCGCTTGGATTGGCGTTGCAGGGGCGTTCGGTGGCTGCATACTCATTATCAAGCCTGCCATAGAGGTATCGGCATTAGGTGGCGCGCTCTTGCTCTGCGCCATTTTCTTCTATGCAGCGCGCGACATTTACACACGGAAATACGCCGCCAACTTGGATGCCGGCGTTTCTGTCGCTGTTTCGAACACAATCGTAGCGATATTGTCTTTGCTTCTAGTGCCGGCTGCCGTTTGGCAAGCGCCTGATCTTGGAAATGTTGTGATGCTCTTGCTTTCGGGTCTGGCGGCAACGGGGGCGGGTGTCATCATCTTGCGTGCGCACCAATTGGCGCCGGTGTCAAAACTTGCCCCCTTACGCTTTACGAGCATCTTATGGGCGCTTGCATTTGACTGGCTCGTTTGGGGCTTTGTTCCTGATCCACTTGCGTGGCTCGGCATAGCTATCATCTCTTTTTCGGTGCTCTTGATTTTCAAGGCTGGCCGAAGCAGCAACTTTCCTAAAGGACCAATAGGATGACCAAGAAACCAAACATACTTTTCATTCTTACAGATCAGCTCCGGTATGATTTTCTCGGCTGCTATGGTGCCCGCTTCCTAAAAACTCCGACAATTGACAGTTTGGCGGAACAAGGAACACGGTTCGAGACCTGTATCTCTGCGTCACCAATCTGTGTGCCCGCACGGGCGTCGATGTTGACGGGATTAGATGCGCATGTGAGCGGCGTCGTTCACAATCTTCAATGGCTACGGCCCGACCGGAAGGAAATGGGCGTAAAATCATGGCCTGAACACCTGAACGATGCCGGATATCGCACCAGTGCAATTGGCAAGATGCACTTTTATCCTTGGGACGCCTCGGAAGGATTTCAAGACCGGATAATCGCCGAAGACAAACGGCATATTCATATCAAGGATGACTACCACGATGCATTGGTCGACTCTGGCCGTGCCAAACAACACGCGTCTACCCTTGAGGGATATCATGAGAACAAAGGGGCGTGTTTTTCCGACCTGCCCGACGACCTTCAGGTTGATCGCTGGGTGGGGAAACAATCCGCCAATTACGTGCGGAATCATACATTTGATCAGCCCCTCGCCCTTATGGTTGGCTTTCCGGGGCCGCATTGCCCGTATGACCCACCCAAAGAAGCAATTCGCAGTATAAACCCTGATCAGCTTCCAGAAGCGATCCCCGAAACAGCTGAAAGCAAAACGCATCAGGCAGATTTTTTGGCGGCTTACAAACGCGAATGGGCCGCACTTGATTACGAAGGTTTCAACGCTTCCCACGTCAAGACCATCAGACAATATTATGCTGCCGCCGTCGAACGCATTGATGCCGATGTTGCCGCTATACTTTCTGCCTTTGAGGAGCAAGGCGAGCTCGACAACACCATTGTCATTTTCACTTCGGACCACGGCGACTATCTCGGAGATTTCGACAAAGTCGGAAAGGCAACATTTCACGAACCTTCGATACGTGTCCCCATGATTGTCACAGATTTTCGCAAGACAGCCGGTGATGTCTCCAATGAGTTGACGAGCCTAATTGATATCTATCCTTCAATTCTGCGTTGGGCAGGGGCAAACCCAGATCCGAATGCGCGCGGCGTTGCGCTTGGAGAAGCAACCGAAGGACGAACAATTGTCGGCACCACCAGCCAAGGCTCAATGGTTCGAAACGCCAGATGGAAACTCGTGAGTTACACCAACGGCACAACCGCCCTATTTGATTTGGGTGCCGACCCAACAGAGCAAACGAACTTAATTAATGAAGAACCAAAAGTAGCGACGCAGCTTTTCAATTACCTCACTTCATCCTTAGTCGATAGCATCGCTGCAGGACACTCCGACTTATTGGTGAACGAAGTAAAGGAAACTCCCCCCCATCCATTCTTCAATCGCGATTGGAAGCGCCAGTATCCAAGCAAAATGGGGCCCCCAAAGTACGGAAAGTAAAGCGCCTACAAAGCTATAGGCACCTCAGCCAACAATGCTTTCTTGCTGTGCGCGACGGAACGATCCGAGGCAACGGAGCGGAAGTTCGATCATTCGACGGTGATCGTGTCAGGCGTATCTTGATCGGGGAAAGCAAAAATTCAGGCACCGCCAAGACTGGTCTTCAAATCATCTATTCGGCGAAGAAGATCATTAACCCGGCACTGAAAGCCCAATACACGTCAACCAAATTATCTCTTCGCCATACCACTGACATCGATACTTTAGAGTATGCGTGCTGTGAGGAGCGGCATTCGCAACAAAAATGATCTCGTATGGGAAGAAAGTCAGCCAACCATCCTGCAATAATGAACTCTACTCTATCGTCTTCACAACAGTTTAAACACCAGCTGTCTATAAGAAATTAAACGAGAAATCGAAGATCAGCGGAAACCCGATGTGCAAGATGTGGACCAAAGCGATTTAGAATGGACGAACATTTTACCGATCCTCTTGGACCTGGCAACCATGAACTTCTACTTCGACTATCAAAGCAGACATTGAAGACTTATGCAGCGAATGTCCGCTTTCCGCCCATAATTTATCAGTTTCATTTTATTGCCACTTCGGGCGCTCAGCGCGGCGAGCGTTCGGTACCTTTCGCCGTGCTCATCAGGATTGATAGGAATCCAGACACCTCACATGGGCAAAATAATCTTCCCTCGTTTTCCTATTTCGCCGCACAAGTGTGTTTTCGCCATTTACGCTGTTTTTGTTTTTCACAAAGGAACAGAGTATGGCCAAACGAACGCCACCAACCACTTATACCACCCCGGGCCTTGACCTAGACTTCGCACCGTATAGCAGCATCCTGCAGGAGATCATCAAGCAGGTGGGGTTCCCGGCCTCGAATGCTGAACGGGCGTATCTGGATGGTATCATCACCCGCCTCAACGCCGCTGCGACTCTGCATCGATTTGAGTTGGACCGGGCCTCTGAGCCAACCGATCACATGAATGAACGCGTTCTTAAGCAAGTCGCGCGGGTCACACAATCGCTCCACAGCCTTCTCCCCATAGTGTCTGATGAAGGCGGGTTTACGGAGGACGCTTGCAACCCGTGTGTATCCGACGGCATAGCACGGTTGCTGGAGCCTAGCCTAAGAACCGCCTTGTCGCTATCAATAATGAGCAAGCGGGAACGGTGAGCGCCGAGGAACTCTTCGGAGCGCGTTCCCCAGCAGAGATCCTACTTCAACTGTCAGAGCATTGCGCCCTTCTTGCGGAGGCTGCGACCTATCAGCTTAAGCAGAACCAAACTGACGCAGACCCAGACAATGCAGGCGACGAGAGCCCTGATGCAGATACCAACCAAATCGCAAATGCAAAATTCACCTTCGAGCTGATTAAGGTTTATGTCGACCTGTTCGCGCGTTCACCTGGCGTTTCTAAAAGCTCAATCGATGGCAAGCCCTCAGGTCCACTCATTCGTTTTTTGCGCGCTTGCTTTAACCATATTCCAAATCAGTCCCCTTCAGATGAGACCTTTGTCAGGTGGATTCGTGAAGCCAAGACAAGGTCTGCCTGAAGCGCGTTTGTGTCGTGATGCGCGTAGAGGTGAGGCCAGCAAAATCGAGCACAGCGGCGCGGGGTCACGGCAGATACAAAAGTTTCTGCGCTGACCATTTAGCTTTTGGGCGGAGTGTCCTTCAGGGTTCCTGTATGGACCGGAAGCCCCAACATACCCCTGCCAATGCCTTCAGCAAGAAGCCTCCTCATGTGGGGTTACAGGCTCTGGTTCGGCTTCTTGCTCGCCAAGCTGCGCGAGACGCTATGGCCTCTGGTCTCTCTCAACAAGAGGATAGCTCAGACCATGCAGACCAAGACCAAACCCCGCATTCCAAATGACCCGCTCTTTACCGTGGCCGAGATCGCAGAGCGTGATCGGTGCTCACAGAAGACTGTGCGACGCGCCATCGCCATTGGCTATCTCAAGGCTATCAGAGTTGGCCCGGGACGGCGCTCCATCCGCATCACAAAAAGCGCCCATGAGCGCTATCGCCACCTGATGTCCTCCTGACCTCAGGCGTCACAAATAGTCCACTAAATCAATACTTTATCAATATGTCGGGAACACCTCTGCCCTGCAACAGCAAACTATACTGTGGCGATGTAATCCCGATTCGACCCCCCTGTCTCACGGTGTCCACCCGAGACCATTTATGCACAAAGGACCGTAACCCGATGGCTTATTTCGAGCGCAAAACACTGGAAACCGCATTTGTAAAACCAGGAACGCCAATGCTGTCGGACTGCTTGGAACGGCTGCAACATGACGCCGAGCTATCTCCCACCAGAGCGCGGGATTTAGCCTCGGGCCTGCGCGGCATTGGCAAAGCCCTCAACCGTCCTCTCAACGAGATCCCCGCAGATCCGATGTGGCTGCAACCCCGCCTTGGCCGCATTGAACCTGCCGCCCTCAGCCTGTCACCCAAGTCTTGGAGCAACACCGTCAGCAATGCCCGCGCAGCGCTTGTGCGCTGCGGCATCGTGCAGAAGCGGGATAGTCGACGCTCCGACCTTTCGCCCCCTTGGCGCACAATCTGGGAAGACGTCCTCGCCACGAAGAGCCAATCCCTCGCGCCTGCTTTGGGCCGGTTCGTACATTTCCTCAACCGCCTCGGAGTTGCCCCCGCGGAGGTTTGCGATGCACACACCGAGGCCTATCGTCAGGCGCTCGCCATCAATGAACTGCGCAAGAACCCCGAAGACGCCATGCGTCAAGCCATCTATGGCTGGAACCATGCGGTGGGGCGCCTGGAGGCGTGGCCCAAGCAGAAGCTCACCATGGTTAACAAGAGCAAGGGCTACGCCTATGCGCTGGAAGATTTTCCGCTCACCTTCCAACAGGGCGTCGCCACATTCATCAACAGAATGCAAAACCCAGACCCACTTGACCCCAAGGCCTTACGCGCACCCTTGCGGCCTGCAACCATTCGCCATCATCGCGCCCAACTCCTTCGGTTTGCCACGGCTCTTGTTTTGTCCGGCTTCCCAATTGAAGAGATGACGTCTCTTGATGTGTTGGTCAATCCCGGCAATGCACGGCAAGGTCTCACATGGATGCTGAAGCGCAATAATGGGCAATCCTCCCCCAGCATTTTCAACACCGCTCTCATGCTCAAAGCCCTCGCCAAGTATCACCTTCAGGTCCCTGACGCGCAGCTCGAAGAGACTGCAGAACTTGCGCGGCGTCTGACGCCTGAGCAGAACCGAGGCATGACCCCTAAAAACCGGACCCGCCTTCGTCAGTTTGATGATGCCAATGCCATGCGCAAACTCGTGGTGCTGCCTGATACCTTGTTTGCAGCTGCAAACCCAATGACCAAACTCAAAACGGCTCTGCTTAAGATGGAGGTCGCAATTGCGATCGACATCTTGCTCGCCTGCCCCATCCGCCTGCGCAACCTCGCGGAACTGCACCTCGAGACCAATCTCAAGCGTATTGGCGATGAGCGGGTGTTTTTGGTCTATGACAGCGCAGACGTGAAGAACCGCCGAATGATTGAGTTTGAGCTCCCCGCATCGCTCATCAAGAAGATCGAACACTACCTTGCTATACGCTCTCCGATTATGTGCCCTGCTGGAACGCCGTGGTTGTTCTCGCAACGACGCGTCGCGCGTTCGGTAAGCACGTCCGATCTCTCAAAAAGGGTCAGCAAGGCTATTCGCAAGGAAGTCGGTGTCGATATGAACGTCCATTTATTCCGCCACTTCGCCGCCAAGCTTTGGCTAGAGCGATACCCCGGACAATATGAAGCGCTGCGCCGCATTTTGGGCCACGCTGAACTCTCATCTACCCTTAATGCTTATGCCGGCTTCGAAGCGGGCACCGCCTCACAGTTGTTTGCAAACATTATTGAGCAAAAGCGAGGTTCAAAATGAGACGGTTATCACTGCGTTTTGAAGAATGGCCTGAAGCGGATCGCACCATGTGGGCAGAACTCACCACCAAATCTGGCCCACTCGATCCGCGTGGCGCGCTCAGCCATTTGGAGGAGCCCTCGCGCGGGAACCTTGTCACTAGCTATGGCTATTGGCTGGGCTGGCTTAATGCCAATCATCCCGGGGCCTTCGTTGAATCGCCGGTGGAACGGGCCACGCCAGAACGTGTAACTGCTTGGATGGCAAGTGCATCGCATCTCAGGCCTGATACACGCCTTGCACGCTTGGAAAAGGCCCTGCGTGTCCTTAAAGCCTATGCGCCTGACCACGAATGGACAATGCAGATCAGGTTAGCGTCTCTCCTACGCCATGAGCTTCACACCTCGCCAAGTACACGCAAGCGAGGGCGGATCATTGCAAGTGATGTACTGTTCCAAGCGGGATTATCTCTCGTCGAGGATCTTAATTCCGGCGGCGCCCCCGCCAGCCTCAAAGAAGCGCAGCAACGCCGCGATGGCGTCATGATCATGATGTTGGCGGTACTTCCCATGCGACGCAGATCCTTTGTGGCTCTTGAACTGGATCAGACCCTGATTGTATCTGGCGATCGCATTTCGGTTGTTCTTGAGACGCCAGATACAAAAAACCATCGCGTTTGGGAGACGGAAGTTCCCGCAAATCTCGCGTCTCCGCTTCTTAGCTATATACGAGACGTGCGCCCATGGTTTTTGACGCGGAGCGACACCCAACACATGCGGCTTTGGTCCAACGACAGTGGTCGTCCGTATTGCGCCATACATCTCGGAGCACGGATAACGCGCCTTACAGAGAAGTACGTCGGGGCGCGCGTCTGCCCGCATTTGTTCCGCGACTGTGCGGCAACAACTTTGGCTTACGATTCACCAGACGCCGCCCGCCTTATCCGCGCTCTGCTCGGGCATTCAACCTTCCGCACCGCAGAGCGTCATTACAACCAGGCCCGCGCCATCAATGACGGGCGCACATACGTCAGCCTGCTTGAGGACATCAGAAAGGGTACAAAATGACACGCGCTGCTATCTACGCAAGATATTCAACAGACCTGCAAAGCGATGCTTCGATTGAAGATCAACACCGCCTTTGCGGACGTCTCATTGAGGCCAACGGCTGGAGTGAATCCAAAATCTACGCCGATCGCGGTTTAAGCGGCGCCACCCTTCTTCGCCCCTCCTATCAACACCTGCTACAAGACGCGCGGGATGGGACGTTCGACGTGGTTGTTGCAGAAGGCCTTGATCGCCTCAGCAGGGACCAGGAGCATATTGCAGCCTTCTATAAACAGATGCGGTTTTTGGGGATACCGATTGTCACAGTGGCAGAGGGAGAAGTGTTCGAACTGCACATTGGCCTCAAAGGGACCATGAGTAGCCTCTTTCTTAAAGACCTTGCGCAGAAGACCCACCGCGGCCTTGAAGGGCGTATCCGCAAAGGCAAATCCGCAGGCGGCATCACATATGGCTATGACGTGGTGCGTCAGGTTCTGGCTGGTGGCGAGATGTCCACAGGGGAACGGATCATCAATAAAGCGCAGGCCGCGACAGTGCGGGGCATCTTCAAGGATTATGCGAACGGCCTCAGCCCTCGCGCCATCGCATCCGCCTTAAACAACGACGGGATCGCAGGGCCACGCGGCACGAGTTGGGGATCGTCTACCATTTACGGCAATCACAAACGTGGCGCAGGTATCCTCAACAATGAACTCTATATTGGACGTCTCGTCTGGAACCGACAGCGCTTTGTCAAAGACCCGACAACGGGCAAACGACAAGCGCGTATGAACCCAACAGAAGACTGGATCATTGAAGAGGTTCCGCAACTCCGGTTCATTGATCAAGACCTCTGGGAGGCGGTGAAGGCCCGGCAGAAGGCGACCCGTAACGACATGATCCGTGATGGGCTCAACCGTCCAGAACGCGCGCACCGAGCCAAACACCTGTTCTCCGGAATGTTGATCTGCGGAGCTTGTGGCGGTGGCTATACCATTGTCGGCAAAACACGGTACGGCTGCGCCAATACCCGCAACAAAGGCACCTGTACCAACCGCCTCACAATCAAACGGGAAGACCTTGAAGCGCGTGTGCTCTTGGGGCTCAAAGATCAATTGCTTCACCCTGATCTGATCGCCGAGTTCGTTTCCGCTTTTCAAGCAGAGTTCAACCGCCTCGCAAACGAGTCCTCAAAAACCAGATCACAGACAAAACAGGAATTGAACAGGGTTTCTAAACAAATCGACAAGATCATAGATGCGATCACTGAGGGGATGTTTCACCCAAGTATGAAGGCCAAGATGGATGAGCTTGAAGACCGCAAACTAAAGCTTGAAGCCGAACTGGCCACTGCAGAACCGGACAATCCGGTTATGCTGCATCCGGGGCTTGCAGAACTCTACAGTACAAAAGTCGCCAATCTAACAGAATCGCTGAATGATGCTTCAAGCAAAGCCGAGGCAACCACTCTCATTCGCAGCCTTCTCACGGAGATACGTCTGATCCCAGAAAGCGACAGTCTTGATATAGAACTTGTTGGCGAGTTGGCGGGGTTGTTGGCATTAGGCCAAACAAAAACGGCCTCTGAAGCATTTGCTTCGGGCCGTTCTGTAACAATGGTTGCGGGAGTAGGATTTGAACCTACGACCTTCAGGTTATGAGAGAGGCTCAGGGAGCTTGCATGATCTACGCCATGTTGCGCCACACTACCCTATCTTATTGATTCACAACATTTATTCTTGACGCAACCTGCACTCTCTTTCTATCGCTTACCCTAAGATTTGCTTCCAGTTGCTTCCACAGTGCTTCCACAAAGGTTTCACGTAGCGGCAAAATGAAAGGGTAAGACAATGACAAAACTCACCAAACGCAGCGTCGATACGCTTTTACCCAAAGAGAAAAGCTATTTCCTTTGGGATCGAGATGTGAAGGGCTTTGGCGTGCGGGTGATGCCTTCCGGAACTAAGACTTATCAAGTGCAGTATCGCAAGGGCGGTCGCACACGGCGCATTTCCTTGGGGCGGCATGGCACGATAACGGTCGATCAAGCTCGGCTTATAGCCAAAGAGGTTCTTGGCGACGTGGCAAAGGGTGAGAATCCCGCCGAAGAGATATCACAGCACCGCAAAGCACCAACTGTTGCGGCTCTCTGTGAACGGTTCTTTGAAAGCCATGTGAAGGAACGCTGCAAACCCACGACCCAAGGGGAGTATCGCCGAGCGATTGATCTGTTTATCAATCCTGCGCTCGGCAGCTTTAAGGTTGTTGATGTGGAAAGGAAAGACATTGCCGAGCTACATCACAAGTTCCGTGACAAACCCTATCAAGCCAACCGTACACTTGGCGTTCTGTCCAAGATGTTCAACTTGGCCGAGGTTTGGGGCTTGCGCCCTGATGGCTCCAACCCATGCCGCCATGTTCCGAAGTATCGGGAAGTGAAGCGCGAGCGATACCTAAGCCGCGATGAACTGCATCGATTGGGCGATGTTCTAACCGCATGTGACGCCGATGGATCAGAAAGCCGATATGTGATCGCGGCCTTCCGCTTGTTGATCCTGACTGGATGCCGTCTTGGAGAAATCCAAACGCTGCAATGGTCCTTTATCACCGATGACGGAATGGAGCTTCCTGACACCAAAACAGGCGCTCGGCGCATACCGTTACCTGATGCGGCCCGAGCCGTGCTAAGCGCCCTTCCCCGCGTTGCTGGCAACCCTTACGTTATCATAGGTAAGGTTGAGGGCGGATTTGCCACGGATTTGCAGCGCCCTTGGCGGCGCATCCGGAAACTGGCTGGACTTCCAGATGTGCGCATTCACGACCTTCGACATACCTACGCCTCAAATGCGGTTTCCTCTGGGATGCCCATTCAAATGGTGGGGCGCTTGCTTGGACACACGCAACTGCAAACCACAATGCGCTACGCGCATCTTGCGGATGATCCGGTCAAACGTGCTGCCGAGGAGAACGCCGCACGCTTGGAAGCCTTGGTGAATGGCGGACAAACAGGGAAGGTTTTGAGGGGCGTTACGTAGGGCCGAAACCCCTTATATGTAACCTTAGCGACGACACAGCCCAAAGTTGGGCATTCGGCCTCTTTGGCTAAGCTATAGGAAAACACCTATTCGGTTCGCAAGATTAATTTCACTTAATGGAAACAAAGTGTCCAATCCGCACCGTTTACTATCACTTTGATAGTAAATGAGCGCATTCCCTTGCATATGTTATTCGTTAACGTTTTGTTAACCTACATTAACAAATCATTAACGAGGGATTTTAATATGAAACTTATCAAAGGGCTATTGCCCGCGTTAGCACTCGCACTTGCAACACCAAGCTTTGCGGGTGTGGCATTTACAACTTCACCTGTCTTCTCATCTCAAGAAGTACAACACGGTGGCGGTTGCCGCAAAGACTCTCCACGCGGCCAGTGCTGCCACGCCGGCTCAAAGCCGTATCACTGCCACTAACATCAAGGGCGTTCAAACCGAACAATACGCGTGTAACGTCCCGTAACCTTACATAAGGGGCGGCGGCTTGATATTTGAGCCTATCGCCCCTTACGTAAGGTATAGGTATTAGCTAAGGTTATCTTTGGAGAATAGATGAGAAAGCACATGTAATGCGCTCCGAAGACTATCGGCACGGTTTACACAAATCGCTCTACAAAGAGACCTACTCTGACACTGATATTGACCAACTGTGTTTACTTACCAGCGTCACGCCGCCAGATAAGGCTGCGCTTCGATCCAGTCTTGAGGTTTGCGCCGCAATCTTTCGCAAGCAAAACGACCAATTCAAACCAAGGCAAAAATCGAAGGAAACCGCGACTGAGCTAACCAAGATTGCAAAGCAGGCGCGTCGACTTGCGGATTCTCTTGAGACTCTCGATCCCGTGGCGCGCCAAGCTTTGGTTAATCAAATGATTGGCGATGGCGCTCGGATGATCACAAAAGGAGAAGGCGCTCCCAAACACCCCTCCACTTTCCTTGCATTTGACGACCTTTGCGACAACGAGACCGAAGAAGGCACAATTGGTTGTGACGTTGAACTCCCAACCTTCGTTGCACTCTTGGGAGGCTTAGAAAATGCCGCGACGCGCGGAAAAGGTCGCACTTCAAAACTCCCAACCGGGAAAATACCTGACTACGCGTTAATGCTATGGTTCTCAAACATCGAAAAGCTTTGGTGCGAAATTAGCTCCGATCCTTTTTCCAGAGATATCACCAGCACGGGCGAACCAATTACAAATGCGAGCCGTTTCTGTGTTCTTGCGTTTCAAAAAATAGACCCGAATTACACTGAGTCTCGCATTCTCAATGGCATGAAAAAGTTCATAACAAAACGCCGCAAAGAAGCTACTGGCAAACTTAGGGAAAAAATGACTCCCTAAGTTTGCCAGCGCTTTCGCTCGCATTTCGCAGGTGAGCGTTGCTAGACATATTCCATCGACAACAATCAACGATGATGGAAATTAACATGCAAACACAGGTACTTGCGGAAACGCAAAGCAAACCCACCTCAACCTTTTGGGACGGGTTCATTACAGAAACAGACGCGGCGGATTATCTCTGCCAGAGCATTCGCACATTGCAGAAATGGCGCGTCACGGGCTTTGGGCCGCAGTTCTACAAACCGGGGCGCTCCGTGCGCTATCGTCGCCGCGATCTGCGCGATTGGGCCGAAAGCCGGATGCGTCGCAACACCTCTCAGATTTGAGTTTTGCCCGTTTGGGCTTGGCAGCACCATGCGGGATTTTGGGGCCGGATGGCTCACAAACGGGGCGCAGGCGAAACAGTTCTGCGCCCCAGCTTCAAACACTTTGGAAATGGATAACCACTATGAGCAATCAGCCAGCGCACAAGATCAAGCTTGGGCTAACGACAGCAACGATTTGGAACAATGATGGAAATTACTCCGTCGACATCACACGGTCCTATCGGGACGGGCAGGGAGAGTGGAACAACACCTCAAGCCTGTTCCATTCCGACCTTCTAAATGCCGCCAAATGTGCGGAGCGGGCGGAAATATGGATCAGCCGCCAACATGCAACGCGCTAAGATCACATGGGGTTGGACATCACTGTCCGGCCCCAAAATATAAGCTGCCCCGCCGGAGGCACCACTTCTGGCAAATCTCCAAACAATCTGAATCCAACCGCCGCAAAAGACTGCGGAGCCTAGGGGGGTCTTGTAACACCCCCCTCTACGAATACGAAAACGTAAGAGAGAGTAGATGACAGCAGATATCCTTCATGCGGGCTTTGATGGGCTGAAGTTCACTGTTCAAACCGATATTCCGGCGGAACTGCGCAGGGAATTGGCTTCCGCGAAACATTACGCAAAGGACACGCATAGCGACTGCATCGTCAAATATGGCGACGTGGCTCTAAGCGTTACCCACAAAGGCGCGCGGGGCTTTACTTGCCATACGGGGGATCATGGTGCGGTTTGGCTGTTCCAAGACCCAGAAGACCCGATTCCGAATAATCCCAACATAACAGTAGACTTCCGCGCCTTTGGATTGGCAACGGGTGGCCTTGAGGGGGCAGAAAAGCACTTTCGGGAATGTATGGAAGCATTTGCCATTCCCTATGTTGAAACCCAGCTGCGCGTTGCCCGCGCGGATTTTGCCGTGGATATCCTCGCACCGTGGTTTGAACCGAACCGCTCCGCTCTTGTAGTTCCCCCTAAGACTAAAATTACTGAATACACAGGCGTTGATGAAACTGCGACAGTCGCAAGCGGCGCAAGAGTGACAGGACTGCGCGCCGGAGCCGTGGCCAACCGACAGCTTGCAATCTATGACAAACGCGCGGAAGTGCTTCAAACAAACAAAATGGGGTGGCTTACGATTTGGAATGCCGCACGGGAAAAACTCGACAAACCGCCATTAGACTTAACCGATAGAGAGGCCAGCCAAGTTTGGCGTTTTGAATTGCGCCTCGGCTCAAGACAGTTGCGCACACGCTACGAGATGCGGAACTGGAAGGATGTACGCGACATGATCGGAGACGCCTTCACAGACGCGTTAGGACGTATTCGCTACACAATCCCCACATTAGACTCCAATCGCGCTCGCTGGCCCGCTCACGAGCTTTGGGTGCTGGTTGTGCGCGCAATCAAGGATAGGATTTATTTCTACCAATCCGGTGTCGAGCCAAGTGATGTGATCTTTGCCAACCGCATTGCCAAACAGCGAGAGCTGGACGCGCAAATCGCAGGGTTGTTCGTGACCCGCGCAGCGATATCCTATGTGACGGGCGATGAGTTCGGAGACTTCTTAGAGCAGCATGTGCAAACCATAGAGCGCTTTGTGAGCGAGCATAAGTCACCAGTGGCAGAGAGGATTAGCAAGGCAAGGGCGAGGTATCGGTTAGAGTAACCTAGGCGAAGGTTGTGCACTAAATGCTAATTACTCGATGCTTCAGTTGTTGCCATTGATATTTCGGCCCGAGTTTATCCATCCTAAGATTGCTACTGCAGGGTTCTTTGGACATCCATGGAAAAATTAGTTTCAAATCATTTCATTTAAGCCGAGATAGCAAAGTTTCAAAGAAAAAGTCGCGCAGAGCTAAACGCCCACTTGCATTATACAACCCAAAGCAGCAAATTCTTCCGGAAACACAGCGAATTAAGAGGTTTAGTGTGCAAATCGGCCTACGCATTTACAAAGTTCAAGTTTACCACAACCATAATTCCGAAGTACTAACTTCTGACAGCGGTCCCGCTGATCTGCTAAATTTCGTCAAAGTTTGTTGTAGTGCTTTCTCAACTAACCAGTTGGATGATGGGACTTCAAAAGTAGTGCGGTTTGAGCCAAAACCGGATTGCACCAACGGCGCTCACGGCCTGCTGAAGTACGGGAAGTACGGGTATGGTTCACAGGTAGAAGATCGTACTTCCGGCATAATTCAACATACGCGAACAGTGGATCAGGCAGACACTATCCCGTTATACTATCGCTTTTGGTTTGCTCCGGGAAAATCCTATGGTCTCTTGGCGCTGCAATCTTTTGGTGGAAACTCCTGTGTCGATATCGTGAACCGAGCATTGGTTGAAGCGCACAAACAAATGTACGAAGACTGGCAATTGACGATGGCGAAGGTGATGCCCAATGACGTCAAATTGTACGGCGACAAAGACGTCCGCTCGATTCAGATGGTTGCAAGGAATACTGACCAAAATCTTATAGAAAAAGCATTACGGCCCACAGATTCTGAAACTAAAATTGATCTCGAGTTTTCTTTGAGAGCAAAAGGGAAGGGAAGCTTCGGAAAATTGAAAGATATTAATAAAAAGATTGCTGACCATCTGGAAATTGGGGGAATGGGATTTTCTGGCGCCTACGCAAGTGTAAAAGTCGGGTCCTCATTTAAGAAGATCGGTATTATTGGGGTTTCCAGTACCGCAGGTGTCATTGACTTAACGGACGATGTTGTATTGGACGCAAACAAACACCCGACTTTTGATAGTATAAGCAATGTAACACATGTTCAAATTATTGACTTTGCAAGACTACTAAAATGAAAGGACACCTCAACATAGTTTGCATTTATAACGATTTTTGGGCAGCACTTGCTCGGAATTTGTCAAAATTGCAGTTTCTTTTAGTTGTTGTTTCATTTTTCGTTGCCCCTATCGGCGTTGGAGTAATTACTCACGAACTTTGTATTACTATTCCCGCGGAGCAATTTTCCTCTTTGATCTCAACATACGCAATATTCTCAGCCCTTCTTTTTGGGGCACAAATTTCTGCATTCTCCATTTTCAGCAGCATGACGGATTATCAGAAATCAAGAATCGAACAGGATGAGCCAGATCAAGTTTTGAAAGCTTCTGTTGAGGCTGATGCTACACAGAGGATTTCCGACCTTAAAATGGCGTTCAAAGACATAAATGCAAATATATCATACTTAATACTTACCTCCGTGGTATTGTTAAGTATTCTAATATTTTCAGCCATTGCTGAAGCCGCAAACGCGCTTGTGAGTGCTATAGTAATATCGCTCACTGTTCACTTGGTTCTAGTACTGACAATGGTTATAAAACAGTGCCATTTGATTTTTGGTGCTGCTTACTCCGATTAGTACTAGTTCCCTGAGCTATCAGCTTTGCCAAAGAAAAGTGATTTCAAATCGAACAAACAAGTCTCGCTAAACTACTAGCTAATCACACGTAAACATATTCAAGTTGAACGCATTCTATAGCAGCAGCTTAATAGAAACGCTTTTATCTACTGAGTATTTCCCGCAACTCCTCTACCGAGAGCCAAGGTCTTTTAGCATGAACCATTCGATGGCAATTCGCACAAAGCAAGGCCAACTCATTTAGCTTTGTCTTGGCGGCCGCCTCCATCTCAGAAACTGGTAAGGTATGGTGACATTCAATGAAGTGCTCGCCCCGCGCACCATAGACGGTTTCAAAATTGAACCCGCAAGCTTCACAGAACAACGCCCCGTGTTTTGCATGAAAGGAGCGCTTTTTTTCATGCACGATTTTCTGACTTCGTTCGCGATATCGATGTACTCGCGAAGCCAATCTACCCTCTAGCGCTTCCGTTTCGTCATCATCGCCACCATTGAGTTCTTCAACAGTGATGCCTTCAAGGTTGAACAGGTCCATTGTTTCGCGAATACGCTGGGCCGCTTGTCTTAGTACGAGATCACTCAAATCCCAACATTCCTTTTCAATCCTACGCTGCTTGCGCCCTAATCCTTTCCCTAGATACCCAGGGTCGTACTTACGTAGCTCCATTAACTTCATGTATACGCCAGCAGCGTTGCGGAAGGTTTCTCCACCTCTCAAATTCAAGCAGCTAGCGACTGCTCTTATCTCTTCAGATAGTGCAATCAATTCTGGGTGAGATTTTCCGGGAATAGAAGGCCTGTGCTGCTTGTAGAACTGCGTTGCAAGAATGAGTTCGTCTCTTGTCCAATCTGGGTTTTTCATATCATTGGCACCAATTTCCGGGCCTTGGAGGACAACTCGTCCGTCCGCAAATATAGCGAACAGCAAGGCCCTCAGAGATTAATGTTTTTCCTACGTCTTTTCCATCCACATAGAGGATGCCACATTCACGCCCATAGTTGCATGCTTTCGTCCCTTCGGTTCCCGGACGACAAGCACAAGCCACACGTTGAAATTCTATTCTCTGCCCACTCCGAACAATTTCATTGAGTCTAGCGGTAGCACGTTGACCTTGAACATATTCTTGATTGCAGGCTGCCGAACCAACTTCGGGAGTATTAAACCCGACAAGGCGAACGTTAGCGTCTACCCCGCGAATAGTTACTGTATCACCATCAATCACCTTTACCGCCCCCGCACCGATCAATCTACCATTCGCGGCAACCGATTTATAACCAGTCTTCGGAGGTTGAGTGGAAAGATATTGGGAGGTCATCCAACCGATACCGAGCGACGACTGAATTTGCGTCCACCCTCCTTGTGTGCCGATTTTTTTGACGTCGGTTCCCCTTGAAAGGGTTCCCATCACTTGATTACTCGTACTTGGCCCAACCCGCTGGTTCACTGCAAAACCTGTTACATAAAGTGTTGGATTGCCTATCTTAAAGCTCTGAGTCCTGTGGTTCTGCAAAGTAGTAGTTGTTTTGTTCGGGGAGATATCAGATAACCCACCAAACAATCCAATTGCCCCCACAACAATGAAAATAGGCAGAACGAATTTTCTTTCTATTCTTCTAATCGCCCGTCTTGGTGCGTAGATTGATTTTATTGGCGAGGTAGGCCACCGATAATGCTTAGACCTATGACTAGATTGATTTTGGGTTGTTTTTGAGGTGCTATTAAGTTGACGCTTAGGTGGTTTGTACTCTGGCCCGCGTAAGGCATTCGCACCTAGGGACTTTTGTACTTCATCCGATAAACTTAACAACGAGTGCAGCTTTTGATATTGGCGGGCACTAAGACGTGTTCGCGCGCCATACAGGGAAAATCGTTTCTCCATATCGGTAAGAAAGGACCGCTCCCAATCGTTTAGATCATCTCTCGAAAGTCGTTCAGTCAACCGATTCTGAATGAGCTCAGTACGTTCTTGAGAAAAGGGCATTTCAACCAATTTTTTTGCTAACTGTTTATAACAAAGAAATTCGATCTGTATCCGCTATGCAAGGGCGAATATGCGCCACAATCGCTTCCACATTGCTTCCACAAGAGTTGCAGGCAACACTAGCGACCGCCCAGAGGTGGCGTGCAAGTCACTGCAAAATATAGTTATTTGTTTGGTTGCGGGAGTAGGATTTGAACCTACGACCTTCAGGTTATGAGCCTGACGAGCTACCGGGCTGCTCCATCCCGCGCCACTTTGGCGTATTTGCCAAGTTACGCGCCCCGGCGTTTTAAGTTTTGCGGGGCTTTTCTCGTTTGAGAGATACGATATTGTTTGTGTTTCTTACTAGGTTTGGCGGCGACCTACTCTCCCACGCCTTAAGACGCAGTACCATCGGCGCAACAGTGCTTAACTGCCGAGTTCGGGATGGGATCGGGTGTTTCACTTGTGCCATGACCACCAAACCGAGAAAGAAACACCAGCGTGCTTTTTTGAAGCACGCTGTACATCAGTTTTCCAAGTGTTTTCCGCTGTTTGTGTAAAAGTGTATGCTTTTGATTTTGTCAGTATTAGCGATGTCTCGCTTCTACTGGATCAAATCAAGCCTATCGAGCAATTAGTACCAGTCAACTGAACGCGTTACCGCGCTTACATCTCTGGCCTATCGACGAGGTGGTCTACCTCGGCTCTCAGGGAGATCTTGTTTTGAAGGGGGCTTCCCGCTTAGATGCCTTCAGCGGTTATCCTGTCCGATCATAGCTACCCAGCACTGCCATTGGCATGACAACTGGTCCACCAGTGGATCGTTCACCCCGGTCCTCTCGTACTAGGGGCAACTCTTCTCAAATCTCCTACACCCACGGCAGATAGGGACCGAACTGTCTCACGACGTTCTAAACCCAGCTCACGTACCTCTTTAAACGGCGAACAGCCGTACCCTTGGGACCTGCTCCAGCCCCAGGATGAGATGAGCCGACATCGAGGTGCCAAACACTGCCGTCGATATGAGCTCTTGGGCAGTATCAGCCTGTTATCCCCGGCGTACCTTTTATCCGTTGAGCGATGGCCCTTCCACTCGGGACCACCGGATCACTATGGCCGTCTTTCGACTCTGCTCGACTTGTCAGTCTCGCAGTCAGGCTGGCTTCTGCCATTGCACTCAACGAGCGATTTCCGACCGCTCTGAGCCAACCTTCGCGCGCCTCCGTTACTCTTTGGGAGGCGACCGCCCCAGTCAAACTACCCGCCACACAGGGTCCCGGATCCGGATAACGGACCGCGGTTAGACATCAAACAGAATTAGGGTGGTATCTCAAGGGAGGCTCCACCGAAACTGGCGTTCCGGTTTCAAAGCCCACCACCTATCCTGCACAAATTGTGTCTGATGCCAGTGTGAAGCTGTAGTAAAGGTGCACGGGGTCTTTCCGTCTAACCGCGGGAAGCCTGCATCTTGACAGGCAATTCAATTTCGCTGAGTCCACATTTGAGACAGCGGGGAAGTCGTTACGCCATTCGTGCAGGTCGGAACTTACCCGACAAGGAATTTCGCTACCTTAGGACCGTTATAGTTACGGCCGCCGTTTACCTGGGCTTCAATTCGGAGCTCTCACTCCTCCTTTTAACCTTCAGGCACCGGGCAGGCGTCAGACCCTATACGTCGTCTTGCGACTTCGCAGAGCCCTGTGTTTTTAGTAAACAGTCGCCACCCCCTGGTTTGTGCCCCCGACCAAGACTTGCGTCCTAATCGGGCCTCCTTCTCGCGAACTTACGGAGGTATTTTGCCGAGTTCCTTAAATGTGGTTCTCTCAAGCGCCTTGGTATTCTCTACCAGTCCACCTGTGTTGGTTTAGGGTACGATCTAATGGAGGGCTATTTCCAGGAACCTCTAAGCAGCCCATTCAATCCAATAAGGATGAACTACCTTCGAGATCCGTCACATCCTCCTGGCCCAGGAATATTAACCTGGTTCCCATCGACTACGCCTTTCGGCCTCGCCTTAGGGGTCGGCTTACCCTGCTCAGATTAACTTTAAGCAGGAACCCTTGGACTTTCGGCGACAGGGTCTCTCACCCTGTTTGTCGCTACTCATGTCATCATTCTCACTAGTGATCTCTCCACCGGATCGCTCACGCGCCGGCTTCACAGAAAGCTCCTTATCCTCCAAGGCTTTCCGAAGAAAGCTAAAGAGGATGGGAACTATGTCACACTACGCTCTGCTACCATGCAATAAATGCATCCTAAGC
>NZ_JAPEIE010000008.1:0-578 GCF_028823805.1 Halocynthiibacter sp. C4
TGAGCCCATACCGGACATCTTTTACGCTTTAGTGTTGGCGGCCGGTGTACGTGAAATTAATCGTCTACCGAACGAAGTTCACGCGCCGGGTTGCCCGCAACGATCATCCGCGACGGGACATCTTTCGTAACAATCGAGCCAGCAGCGACGACCGCGCCCTCTCCAATCGTAACTCCTGGCATGATGATTGCTCCTGCACCGATCCAAGCATGATTTTCGACCGTAATTGGTAACGCGTAGTTTACAACTCTGAACGGAAAGGGGTCGCCCTCCTTTGGGGGTTGAAACCGGTCTTCGGGCCGAACGGGATGGGTGTCTGTAATGAACTGGACATTGGGCCCAACTGCAACAAAATCACCTAATGTTATGATATTTGAGTCGAGAAATGTGGCGCCATAATTTACGAAAGACCACTTTCCAATCTTTACGTGTCGTCCGTACTGGATAGTAAAAGGTGAAAGAACTATCGACGGCCCACTTCCTTCTGCAAACAAATCTTTTGCAGCCTCAACTCGTGCCGGCAAATCATTGTTGGAGACAGCATCCAGCCGCGCCTTGGCCTTGCTCGCTTTAGATTT
>NZ_JAPEIE010000009.1:0-285 GCF_028823805.1 Halocynthiibacter sp. C4
ATTGGCGTGACGTGTACGAACGCGATGGAGCACTGAGGACCTATTCGATGGGAAGGAAGAGGACGGGAAAATGGTTCGTGCGTGCGAACACTCTTTGTCTCGATCTTCCGGAGCCGGACGGCGGATGTTTCGAAGTCATGTCGGTCGGATCGCATATCGAGCTGATCCCGACAGGAACTGGATTGACGATTGAAGGCGTTCTTCAACCCATATCGGATCAAAAATGAGGTATGACGATGTCGTCGAAATCTGATGGGGAAATCCCACAGCCAAAGACCGAATTTT